>NZ_CP076019.1:1838109-2450812 GCF_018623055.1 Halorubrum sp. 2020YC2 | reverse complement strand
CCTTGTAGCCGGCGAATCCCTGCAGCGCAGGGGCCCCGTCGTCTTCTGGCCACGAACGGATGCGCGGCACCTCGCTGTCAGCGCGGGTCCGCGGGCCGTAGCCCAGCGAGCCTTTTCGTGGTCGGCTTGGTTGTGGCATGTGTTTACTCCGTGAGTGTGAGCGAGCCGAGAGTCGTGAACAGAGCCTCCTCCGTCCGGACCACCTCGCTCGCCTGTGCCGGGATCGTGTTCAGCCAGAGGTCGAACCCCGGATCGGGTTCGACCGAGCGGCCGTCGGCGACGGCCGCCCGAATGCGGTCGGGCGAAAGCCCGAGCATCTCCGGAAGCCCCCGCTCGGGCGCCCCGAAGGCGACGGTGTAACCGCCGGCCTCGCGGGCGTCCGAGACGAGGTCGCCGAGCCGCGAGACGGAGAGCGGTTCTCCGTGTCGCGACGTCGCGACGGCCAGTCCGTCGCCGGCGAGCGCTTCCGACAGGTCCGCGGCCACGACCTGGAAGCCCTCCTCGGGCTTCCCGGCGATGCGGGCGCGGACCGGTTCTCTCGAAGAGACCCTGATGGTGACGCGCTCCCCCTGCTCGACCTCCATTCCGGAGGGAACGAGCAGGGAGATCGGGTGTTCCCGCAGCGGGGAATTGACCCGGACGCGGCCTTCAGGTCCGACCTCGGTCACGAGTCCCTGTGTTTTCGACTCTTCCCCGCTAGGGGTCGAGCCGGTCCGCCACGGCACGCGGAGCGGGGGGAGCACACCGACGTACCGGAGTTCGTCGCGCTGCCCCCAGAGGTCCTTCCGGAGCTCCGGCGGCGTCGCGGCGTACCCCAGCACGGTGCGGACGTACTCCCCGCCCCGTCGCCCGTCGCCCTCCCGGTCTGGGAAGACGACGAGCCGATCCGCCCGGAACACCGCCGCCGCACGGGCGACGTAGCCGAGTTTGCGAGTCGCCTCGCGGTCGTCCTCGGCCTCCCGGACGAGCGAAGACGGAACACAGATCGTGAGCCCGTCTTCGGTACGCATCGTGGCGAGACTGTACACCTCGATTTCGGACGCCACCGTAAAAGGATAGCGGTCCGGATTCCCGGCTGTGCCGCGTTCACACGGGGACTGGCGGGCGTTTCGGCCCCCGGAGATCGAGAGAGTCGATCACACGGGTAGACGGCGCGATCAGATCGGGTCGCGATCGGTTCAGGCCGGGACGATCCGCACGACCGGCGCGTCGCCCGCGTCGACGGCGACGTAGAGGTGTCCCGTGGACGGTTCGACCGCGAGCGCCCGGACGCGCCACCCCCGACCGTCGAGCAGCGGGTCGCGCTCGGTCGCGGTCGCGTCCGCGGCGCCCGCGCCGTCGACGGTGAACCGACCGAGGTACTGCGCCGCGAGTGTGCCCGCGAGGAGGTCCCCCCGCCACTCCGGGAACGCGTCGCCGTCGTAGAAGACCGCGCCGCTCGGCGGGAAGCCGCCGGAGCCGCACGGCCAGTAGTGGACCGGCGCGACGGCGTCGTCCCGCTCGTCGTGGCCGGGCGCGACGGGGTCGTCGGTGCCGTAGCGGCACGCCTCGCTGGCGACCGGCCACCCGTAGTTACCCCCGCGCTCGACGACGTTGACCTCGTCGCCGTCCTCCTCTCCGTGCTCGCATTGCCAGATCGCCCCCGTCTCCGGGCGCACCGCCATCGCCTGCGGGTTGCGGTGGCCGTAGCTGTAGATCGCGTCGGCCGCGTCAGGGTCGTCGACGAAGGGGTTGTCCGGGTGGGCGTCGCCGTCGGGCGTCAGCCGCAGCGTCGCGCCCAGTTCGTTCGAGCGGTCCTGCGAGACGTGGTCGGGGCCGAAGTCGGTATCACGCCGGTCTCCGACCGTGACGAACAGCGACCCCTCGGGACCGAACGCCGCCCGCGACCCGAAGTGGTTCGCGGAGTCGCGGAACGGCTCCGCGACGCGGACCGGCTCGAATTCATCGAGCGCGGGCGCGCCGTCGCCGTCGAGCGAGAGCCGCCCGGTCCCGACGTGCGTCGCCGCCTCGCCAGCCCCGTTCGCCGCCGCGTAGGTGAGGTAAACCCGCGGGTCGTCCGGGTAGTCGGGGTGGACTGCCACGTCGAGCAGCCCGCCCTGCCCCTCCGCGAACACCTCGGGCGCGCCCGCGACCTCCTCGACGGTCCCGTCGCCGGGCTCGACGAGCGAGAGCCGCCCCGGGCGT
Organism: Halorubrum sp. 2020YC2; assembly: GCF_018623055.1. Lineage (NCBI taxonomy): Archaea > Methanobacteriati > Methanobacteriota > Halobacteria > Halobacteriales > Haloferacaceae > Halorubrum > Halorubrum sp. 2020YC2. The sequence goes on along the minus strand of NZ_CP076019.1, from coordinate 2,448,628 downwards.
TCGGTGGCGAGCAGGCGGCCGTCGTCGGGCAGGAACGCGAGCCCCCACGGATTCGCGAACCCCTCGGCGACGGTCTCGACGTCGTACGCGACGTCGGCGCCGTCATCCGGCGGGGCGTCGTCGCCGGATCCGCTGGATCCGTCGTCGCCGCCTGTGTCGTCATCATCGCTACCGCCGAGGCAGCCCGAGAACGCGGAAAGGGAGGTGATCCCGACGAGGCCGCCCGTCGCGCGGAGGGCGGTGCGCCTGTCGATGCGGTCGGGGAGATCGGTCATCGTTCACAGGTGTGGACGCGGCACCGATGACCCTTCCGCCGACCGTCGTTCGGAACCCTTATATCTCTGACCCGGGCTACGATCGGATGCGAAGCACGCACCGGTAGTGTAGTGGTATCACGCAACCTTGCCATGGTTGCAACCCGAGTTCAAATCTCGGCCGGTGCATTTTGCGAACGAAGTGAGCAAAATCACCGAGAGAGATTTGAACGCTATCAGTCGCGCGCAGCGAACGGCGAGCGAAGCGAGCCGTGAGCGAGCACGTCTGATTCTGAGTTCAAATCTCGGCCGGTGCACTCCTTTCAGTCGTTCCCCGGCCTGACTCCCGTTCGCTGCGTCGCCGGCGCTACGCGCCGGCTGCCAGAGGGACCGAAGGTCCCTCGCTTCTCACGGGAGTCTCGGCCGGTGCATTTTGCGAACGAAGTGAGCAAAATCTCCGAGAAATTTGTACGTGATCAGTAGTTTATAAACTGGCGGCAGATCGGCGGGCAACACCTCCAAAGCCCCAGCCGCGAGGACTCGCGCGGCTTGTTGCGCTCCTCGTCACTCGCTTCGCTCGTTCCTGCGGTGCTTACTGCGCCGTGCTTCGTCCTCGCGACTGCCCCTTTGAGTCCCGCCCCGCACAGCACCGCCCCGCACCTCACGCCTCCCCAGCCTCGTCAGTCGCCTCCGCTTCGCTCCGGCGACTGACTCCCTCGCGCGTGCTGTCGCCGGCGCGAAGCGCCGGCTTCCAGAGGGACCTTCGGTCCCTCGCGGCTCGACCGCAGAGCGGCCTCGCAGGCACGCGCCGCCGCAGTTCATTTATAAGCGGTCGGAAAACTGCGCCTGCTGTTTAAATACCGTACTCGGCCGCGGCGAACCGCGACGGTGGCGGGTTCCCCGACCGGTACTTTCAATCGGTGATCCGGCGAACCACGCCGGTGTGACCGTACCAACGAAGACGCTCCCGAGCGGCGCGGAGCTACCGGGGCTCGGACTGGGGACGTACGACCTCGACGACGGGGAGACGGTCGACAGCGTGCGGGCGGCGCTCGACGCCGGCTACGCGCACGTCGACACCGCGGAGGGGTACCACAACGAGGCGGCGGTCGGAGAGGCCGTCGCGACGAGCGACGTCGACCGCGACGACGTCTTCCTCACCTCGAAGGTGCTCGCGAAGAACCTCAACTACGAGTCGGTGATCGAATCGTGCGAGGCGTCGCTCGACCGGCTCGGTACCGACTACCTCGATTTATACCTGATCCACTGGCCGAACCCCGCCATCTCGCTGCGCGAGACGCTGCGGGCGATGGCGGAGCTCCGCGACCGGGGACTCGTCCGCGACGTCGGCGTCTCGAACTTCAGCGCCTACCAGCTGAGCTGTGCGCATCACGTCTCCGACGTGCCGATCGCGGTGAACCAGATCGAGTTCCACCCGTGGTTCCAGCGCCCGGACCTCGTCGACTACTGTCGCGGGACCGACACCGTCGTCGAGGCCGCGGCGCCGCTCGCGCGGACCGACGTGTTCGACGACGAGGTCGTGGCCGAACTGGCCGAGAAGTACGACAGACACCCCGCACAGGTCGTGATCCGGTGGGCGGTCGACCGCGGCGTCGTCCCCCTGCCGCGCTCGTCGACCCCGGAGCACGTCCGGGCCAACGCCGACCTCGACTGGGAACTCGACGACGACGACCGGCGGCGGCTCGACGGGCGCGACCGCGACGCGCCGGTGTACGACACTCCCGCACGCGACTGGACGAGCGACGTGTACGGGATCGAACAGTAGCGGTCTCGCGCCACCGAGGGCACCTCAGTCGTCGTCGAGCGCGACGGGGCGCCCGCTCTCGGCCGACTCGTAGATTCCGGCGAGCGCGCGCATGTCGGTGAGGGCGTGTTCGCCGTCCGGGTGGAACGGCTCGCCCGCCAGCAGCTGGTGGCCGAAGTAGGCGAACTCCGCTTCGGTCTGGTGGACCTGCTCGAACTCGACGTCGACCCGGGTGCCGTCGCGGACGACCGCGAACCCGCGGTCCTCGCGCTCGTAGAAGGCGGGGTCGAGAATCAGCCGGGCGTCGGTCCCGGTGACCTCCAGCCGGCTCGCGTGCTGTGCGTTCTGGCTCACCGTACACAGCGCGTCGACGTCGCCCGGGAACTCCAGCCGGAACGTGGCGTGCTCGTCGACGGCGGCGAACGCCTCGTGCTCCGACCGGGTCCGCCCGGAGACCCGGACGGGGTCCTCCCCGAGCGCGAACCGCGTCGTGTTGAGCGGGTAGACCCCCAGATCCATGACGGCGCAGCCGCCCGACAGCGCCGGGTCGAGCCGCCACTGGTCCGTGTCGCTTCCAAGCTCCCCGAGCATCGTCTGGGTCATCGTCGCGTGGACGCCGACCACGTCGCCGGCGACGCCCGCGTCGACGAGGTCGCGGAGCCGCCGGACGGCGGGGTCGGTCTGCATCCGGTAGCCGACCATCAGGGGGACGCCCGCCTCGTCGCACGCGGCCGCGAGCCGGCGGGCGCGGTCGACGGTCGATTCGAGGGGCTTCTCACAGAGGACGGCCTTCCCCTGCGCCGCGGCGGCCTCGACGTACTCCAGGTGGGTCGCGTTGGGCGTCGCGACGTAGACGGCGTCGTACTCGTCAGCGACGGCGCCGGAGCGGAACTCGTCGGGCGTGACGCCGGTGAGGCCGCGCTCGGCGGCGACCGCCTCGACCGCGTCGGCGTCGACGTCGGTGACGACGGTCGCCTCGGTGTACGCGGACCGGTCGATCCCGGGCAGCGCCCACTCGCGGGCGAACCAGCCGAGGCCGACGACCGCGACGCGGACCGGGTCGGTGACCGCGTCCGGGTCGAGCGTCTCCCAGTCCCGGCGCGCGAACTTGTCGAGGTACTCCGCGAGGGCGGCTTCCATGTCGGACCCTCTGCGGGGGCGGTCAAATAACCCCGGCGACGGGGACGGGCGTCACCAGTCGCCGTCGTACTCCACCCGCGGGCGGTCGGCGTCGACGCCGACCGCTCGGAGCGCCTCGGTCGCGCGCTGGACGGGGGCGGGGTCGGCGCGGTCGAGCGCGTCGTCCGTCGCCGCCGCGAACCGGACGGTCCAGTCGCCGTCGATCACGACCGTCGCGCGGCGCGGCGCGTCCGAGTGGCCCTCCCACGAGTCGACGAGCAGGTCGTACGAGTCCGCGACGCCCCCGCGGAAGTCGGAGACGACCGGGAAGGGGAGGTCGAACCGGTCGGCGTACGCGAACCCGGCGTACAGCGAGTCGCCGGTGAGCGCGACGACGGCGAGGTCGTCGCGGTCGCCCCACCCCGCGTCGCGGACCGCGGCGAACGCGGCGGTACAGGTCGGCACGAACGCCGCGGGCGCGGTGCAGAGGACGACGGCGTCGTGCGACTCGACGAGCCGGAACAGCGCCAGTTCGCTCGCCGTCCCGCCGGTGACCGCCGGGGCGATGAAGTCGGGAGCGGTGGCGCCGACGTCTATCATGGGGTCAGGTGCGGGCGTTGACGGTAAATATCCACTCCCGGGGTTTCCACCCCCGGAGCTGCGGGGTCGCGAATCCCGGAGGGACACGAAACGGGGGTAACAGGTTCCCTGTCGCGTGTCAGCAGCCGCCTCGGTGGGAGTTTTACCCGTGGGCCGCGGAAGTGAGCCGTGATCGGACCCCACGCGGAGACCGCGCTCGCCTTCGTCGACAGCTACGGCGCCGTCGCGGTCTTCGTCGTGTTCGCGCTGGAGGGCGCCCTCGTCGGGAAGGTGCTTCCGGCGCGAACGCTGTTCGTCGCCGCGGTCGTCGCGGTCGGCGTCGAGGCGGTCGCGGTCCTCCCGGTGTTCGCCGCGGCGGTCGTCGGCGCGACCGTCGGCCAGTCCGCCGTCTTCGCGGCGGTTCGCCGGTTCGACGCGGACCCCACGTCGCTCGCGGTGGTCCCGATAGGGGAGGGACGGCTCGACGGCGCGGGTCGCTGGTTCGACCGATGGGGCCTACCCGCGGTCGCGGCCTCGAACGCGGTCCCCGGTACGCGCGGGTGGCTCGCGGTCCCGACCGCGAACGCCTCGTCCGTCTCCGCGCCGCGGTTCGCCGCCGCGTCGCTGGTCGGCTCCGCCGCGTACGTCGGCGCGCTGCTCGCGATCGGCGTCGCGGTGGCGCTCGGGTTCGGCGGCGCGCTCGGATTCCTCGGCGCCGAGGCGGTCGCGGCGCTGTAGTCCCGTGGTTAGAGGACCGTCCCGTGCTTTTTGTCCGGCAGATCCTTCTGAACGTCCTCGTAGAAGTCGAACCGGGCGGCCAGTTCGGCGCGGAGGTCGGAGGGGGGAACTATCTCGTCGATGACGACCTCGCTGGCCATCCGGTGGACGTCGATCCCCTCGCGGTACTCCTCGCGCAGCCGCGCCTCCTCGGCCGCGCGCTCCTCTGGGTCGTCGATCTCGGCCAGCTTCCGCGCGTAGACGGCGTTGATCGCCGCTTCCGGTCCCATGATCCCTATCTCGCCGGAGGGTAACCCGATCACGCTCTCGGGGTCGTAAGCGGGCCCGCCCATCGCGTAGATGCCCGCGCCGTACGCCTTCCGGACGACGACGGTCTGTTTCGGGACCGTCGCGGAGGAGGTGGCGTAGATCATCTTCTTCCCCTTCTCTAGGATCGCGTCCTTCTCGACCCCCGACCCGGCCATGAAGCCGGGCGTGTCACAGAGGTACAACAGGGGGATATCGTAGGCGTCACAGGTCCAGATGAACTCCGCGGCCTTCTCCGCCGCGTCCGGGAAGATGGCGCCCGACCGCTCCGTCGGCTGGTTGGCGACGACGCCGACCGGCCGGCCGTCGATACGGCAGAACGCCGTGACGATCTCCGGGCCGTACCCCTCCTTCAGCTCGAACACGGAGTCGGCGTCCGCGATCCGGTCGAGCAGGTCGTAAACGTCGTACGGGCGGTTCGGGGACTCCGGGATCAGCTCGTCGATCCCGTCGGGCGAGTACTTCGGCGGCACCGTCTCGCGTCTCGGCGGCTTCTCGCCGGCCTGGTCCGGGAGGAAGCCGATCAGGTCCGCGACGAGTTCGCGGGCGTGCTCCTCGTCGCGCGCGACGAGGTCGGCGGAGCCGGACTCCTCGGCGTGGACCCGCGGCCCGCCGAGGTCGTCCATCGCTATCTCCTCGCCGGTGACCATCTCCACCATCCGCGGGGAGGCGATCGCCATCGCGGACATCCCCTCGACCATCACGGTGAAGTCCGCGAAGACGGGCGTGTAGGCGGCGCCGGCGATGCACGGCCCGTACAGCACGCAGATCTGCGGCACCGCGCCGGACAGCATCGAGTGGTTGTAGTAGTACTTCCCGATCCCCTCACGGTTGGCGAAGAAGCCGGTCTGCTGGTCGATCCGGCCGCCGGAGGAGTCCATCAGGTAGAGGACGGGGTTCCCCGTCTTCAGCGCCCGCTGTTGCATCCGGAGGAACTTCTCGACGCCCTTCGACGCCATCGACCCCGCCTTCACGGTGAAGTCGTTGGCCATGAAGTGGACGTCGCGCCCTTCGAACTCGGCGGCGCCCGTGAGCAGGCCGTCGCCCGGGAGGCGGTCGCCGCCTGCCTCGTCGCTCTCTCCGTCCTCGTCCGCGTCGCCGCCGCGTCCGGGCGCGTTCGGGTGCCAGTCGTCGAACGCGGCGAACTTCCCGTCCTCGAACTTCACGCCCGCGGGGTCGCCGTCGGCCGCGCTCGCGTCGCCGGCGCCGCGGGTCCCGCCTTCGCCGCCGAACCAGAGGTCGAGGCGGTCGCGGACGAACAGCTTCCCCTGCTCCGAGAGCCGGTCGCGGTACTTCTCCGGGCCGCCCTGAAGGATGTCGTCGATCTCCGCCCGGAGGTCGCGCTCGCGTTCCGTGGGGCCGAGGTCGTCGTCGAGCGAGTAGCTCGGCTCGGGCGGCTCGGCGCTCGCGACCGGGGCCTCCTCGCCCTCGACGTGGACGTCGACGTCGACGCCGAGGTGTTCCGCCAGCGACTTCGCGATCGCCTCGGCCTCCTCGGGGGTCGCCGCCGCGCCGACGTGGACTCTCATGGACGCAAGATTTGCGGTCGATCCTAAACAGTTTTCCATGCGGGATCGGCGGGGCGGGGGACGCGGCGCGAGGGGTCCCCGGTCCGGACCGCGGCGCGGCTCCCGCCGTCCCGGTCCGCCCTCAGTCCGCGTCGACGGCCGCTTCCAGCCGCTCGATCAGCGCCTCGTTGCCGACGTACAGCGGCGTGCGCTGGTGGACCGCCTCGGCGTCGACGTCGAGGATCGACCCGGACCCGTCCGAGGAGGCGCCGCCCGCGCGCTCGACGACGTACGCGATCGGGTTCGCCTCGAACTGGAGGCGGAGCTTCCCGGCCGGCGCGCTCCGGAGCGCGGGGTACGCGAACACCCCGCCGTAGGTGAGCACCTGGTTCACGTCACCGACCATCGCGCCGCCGTAGCGGAGCTTCAGGTCGTCTTCGACCGCCCGGGCGTACGCGCGGAACTCCGTCGGCCAGTCGGGGACGCGTCCGCCGAACCCGTAGACGGTCGGCGTGTCCGGGAGCGTCAGGTCTGCCTCCACGACGGACCTGTCGACGCCGCCGTCGCCGTCCCGCGTGACGACCTCTTCCCGGACGCCGCCGTCGTCCGCGACGACCATGGTCGTTATCGGGCCGTAGAGGACGTACCCGGCGGCGACGAGGTCGCGGCCGCTCGCGGGCAGCGGGGCGTCGTACACCCCGACGACGGTCCCCATCGCGTTGTTCGACCGGAGGTTCGAGGAGCCGTCGAGGGGGTCGATCGCGACCGCGTAGGCGTCGCCCGGACCGCTTCCGACCGCGCCGCCCGCGTCGACGGCCGCCTCGCGCTCCTCGCTGACGAACGAGCCGACGCCGTCGACCGCGGTGATCGCCTCCCCGAGCAGTTCGTCGGCGTAGAGGTCGCCGGCCATGACGCGCTCGCCGGAGGCGTTCTCCGTCCCGCTCTCGACGCGGCGGCCGGGGAGCGCGGCGCGGATCTCGGGGGCCGTCGCCGCGACCGCGTCGAAGACGGCCGCGACGGTCGGGTTGCCCTCGGCGCCGCCGTCGGGGAGCGCGCGGGCGTCCGGCGCGGAGTCGGGTCCGGGCATCAGTCCGCGCTCTCGGCGGCCGCGAGCGCCGCGTCGGGGTCCGCCTCCTCGAAGACGACCGCCTCCAGCGCGTCGAGGATGCGCTCGGGGTGGTCCCGCTGGAAGACGTTGCGACCGACCGCGAGCCCGCGGGCGCCGGCGTCGATGGCGTCGGAGACGTTCCGGAGGAAGGCGACGTCGTCGCGCATCGTCCCGCCGGACATCACCACCTCGGTGGGGCCGGCCATGCGGACGGCCTCGCCCATCGCCTCGGCGGAGCCGGGGTACTTCACCTTCACGAGGTCGGCCCCGAGTTCGAGCCCGAGCCGGGCCGCGTAGGAGATGGTGTCCGGACTGGTGTCGTTTTTGACTCCCTGTCCGCGCGGGTACGACCACATGACGACGCCCATGCCGTGTTCGCGGGCCGTCTCCTGTGCCTCGCGGAACTCCTCGGCCATCTCGACCTCGTGGTTCGACCCGCCGTAGAGGGTGAATCCGATCGCGTCGGCACCCAGCCCGGCGGCGTACTCGGCCGAGCAGTTGACGGGGCTGTCCGGCTCGCCCATCCAGAGGTTCGAGGTGCCGTTCAGCTTCAACAGCAGGTTCACGTCGTCCTCGTAGTCGGGGTAGTGCGCCTCGGCTACCCCCTTCTGGACCGCCAGCGCGGTGACCGCGTCGTGGGTGGCGAGCTCGAACACCCGCTCGGGGTCGGCGGTGGCCGGGTTCGGCTCGAAGTCGACCGGCCCGTGTTCGAGCCCGTGGTCGTACGCGAGGATGAGCGACTTACCGTCGCGCGAGATGTCGTCGGCGGCGTGAGGAAGCATCGGTTCGTAGTTCAGTTACATACGTAAAAAGGGCTGTGGTAGATCTACTGGGCGTAAAGAAACTAAAACAGCGTTTGAGGAGCTTCTGAGTCAAATATAGCGGGTTTGATTACGAAAACTAATTACTACTCAGATTGTTAATTTGTTCTGGCAGAACGCGCTCGGCACCGACTTCCGCAATACTTACCACCCGCGGCGCGGCAGCGGTCCGCATGCGAGAACTCTCCGCGGTCGACGTCGTCGGCGTCGTCGGCGCCGGGACGATGGGCAACGGCATCGCGCAGGTCGCGGCGACGGCGGGCTACGACGTGGTGATGCGCGACGTCGAGCCCGAGTACGTCGAGCGCGGCCTCGACAGCGTCGAGGACAGCCTCGACCGGCTGGCCGGCAAGGACGCGCTCGACGAGGAGCCGGCGGCGATCCGCGACCGGATCGCGGGCACGACCGACCTCGACGACCTCGCGGCCGCCGACGTCGTCGTCGAGGCCGTGATAGAGGACCTCGACGTGAAACGCGACGTGTTCGACGACCTGGACCGCGTCACCGACGACGACGCCGTCCTCGCGACGAACACCTCCACGCTGTCTATCACGAGCGTCGCCAGCGCGACGGACCGCGCGAGCGACGTGGTCGGCCTCCACTTCATGAACCCCGTCCCGATCATGGACGGCGTCGAGGTCGTGGTGGGCGAGCGCACCGACCCCGCCGTCGTCGACTTCGCGCACGCCTTCGCCGCGGACCTCGGCAAGGAGACGTGGGAGGCCGACGACAAGCCCGGCTTCGTCACCAACCGCATCCTGATGCCGTGGATAAACGAGGGGATCCGCGCGTACGACGAGGGCGTCGCGGAGAAGGCCGACGTCGACCGCGGGATGAAACTCGGCACGAACGTTCCGATGGGACCGCTCGAACTCGCCGACCACATCGGGCTCGACGTGGCGCTCGACGCCAGCGAGACGCTCCACGAGGAGCTGGGCGACCGCTACAAGCCGGCGTACCTCCTCAAGCGCAAGGTGGAGGCGGGCGACCTCGGGAAGAAGACCGGCCGCGGCTTCTACGAGTACGAGTGAGCCGCCGGGCCGCGCGGTCGGCGGCCGAGGCGGAACGCGGCGCGGTTAGGCCGCGTCCGCGTCGCCGTCGCGGTCGTCGTCGGCCGTCCACCGACGCGCGCCCGGCAGCAGCCCGACCAGCCGCGTCACGTAGCCGAACTTGAACAGGCCGAGCTGCGAGAGCGTCCCGAGGGCGAACACGGCGAGGAACGCGGGCGCGGACAGGTCGAAGAGGAGCGGCTCGACCGTCGTCTCCGCGGCGGCGGTCTCGAAGCTCGCCGGCGTGAGCGACCGGGAGGCGAACGCCGCGCCGATGAGCGCGGACGCGACCACGAGCGTCGTCCGCGTGAGGACGAACCCGAACAGCGCGCCGACCGCGACGCCCGCGAGCGTCGCGCCGACGAGCAGCGCCGTCCCCTCGATTCCCGCCGCGTCCGCCGCGTACAGCGGGCCAACGGCGAACCGACCGGCAAATCCGCCGACGACGCCGCCGATTCCCAGCACGGCGAACGAGAGGCCGGCGTACGCGATGAACCCGCCGAGGAGGCCGCCGAGCGCGACCGCCCCGGCGGTGAGGACGGCCCCGTCGACCGCGACCAGACCGACGACGTTCGGCGCGAAGAGGTAGCCGGCGCCGGCGCCGACGAGCAGCCCGGTCAGCGTCACCGCGTAGACGGAGACCGCCGCGCCGACGAACGCGAGCAGCAGCCCCGCGAGGACCAAGCCGCCGTTGAGTGGGGTGAGCATGTCCGTATCGTGGCGGTCGCTGATACTTAAATTGTCGCGACCGAGACGACGGGAAAGCGCGGGTCGGGAGGTCGGGGGCGGTCGGTCGCGATCGCCGGGAGGGGGCGGCCTCACCGCGAGCGGCTCGCCGCCTGCCGGTCGATGTACCGCGTGTAGCCGCCGACGGCGAGGCCGAAGCCGACGACGAGCAGGAGGAACCCGAGGAGGCGGCTGGTCCCGACGGTCATCACCGCCAGGACGACGCCGAAGAGCAGCGCGAACACGCCGGCGACGACGACGCCGACGTCCAGCAGCGGCGAGGGTTGGATGGTCCGGCAGTGCGGACAGATCCGCGCGTCGGCGGGGATCGGCTCGCGGCACTCGACGCAGCGGAGGCGGTCGCTCGGCACACGGGGCGGTTCGGCCGCGGCCGGGATAAAAGCGCGCGTCGGCTCCGGACGATCCCGCTTCGGTGACGCTCGAGGGACGCGCGACCGTCGCCGCGATCCGACCGGACGACTCATTTGTGTTGAATAATAACACACACGTATGCGGCTACCAGAAACGCGGGACCTGTTCGCGCGGGAGCTCAAGTTCCCCGCGACGCGCGATGCGGTGCTCGAAGCGGTCGGTGACACGGAACTCGAAGCGCCGGGAGGGGAAAACGAGACGATTGGGGAGATCCTCGAACGGGCGGACGCCGAGGAGTTCCGGTCGCCGGACGGGCTTTACGGCACGCTGATGACCTTCGTCAGCGACGGGTTCATCGGCCGGAAGTACTACGACGACCGGAGCGGGTCGTCGGACCCCGAAGACATGGGCGAGGTGCAGTTCTGATGTCCGTGACGCTGATCTCCGGCGTCACCGGGGTCGGGCTCACGAGCATCTGTCAGCGGGTGCGTCGGCAGCTCGACGAGGAGTACCTGCTGCTCAACTTCGGGGACGTGATGCTCGAACAGGCGATGGCGCGCGAAATCGCCGTGGACCGGGAGGGGCTGTCGTCGCTGTCCCAGAGGGAGACGCTACGGTTACAGCGGCGGGCTGCCGAGTACGTCGCCGACCGGTCCGAGACGAACGACATCATCCTCTCGACGCACCTGGCTGTCAAGACGGACGCCGGCTACATCCACGGGCTCCCGGAGGGCGTGCTCCGCGACGTCGCGCCGTCCACGTTCGTCCTCGTCGAGGCCGACCCGTCCACGGTCATTGAGCGGCGGAGCGAGAGCGGCCGCAGCTCGACGTCGGCCACGGAACGAGAGATCGAGTTCGAGCAGGACCTCAACCGGACGGCGGCACTCGAGTACGCCCGCGAGCGGAACGCCCCGGTCCAGTTCGTCGAGAACGAGGGGAGCGTGACGGAGGCCGTCGAGCAGGTGGTCGAGACCGTGGCGGCGACGGAGTAGTGGGAGCGGCGGTGCGGGGACACCTACGGAGCGAGCGGGGCTCGGACCGCGCTGCGGCCCTCTTGCGCGCGGACGGCCGGGTCTCCCCGGCGGAGGGGTCGGCGCCGGCGGCCCGGCGGCGACCGCCTGGCGTCAGTCCGCGCCCGCCGCAGCCGCCGGCTCGTCGTCGACGTTCAGCGTCTCCTCGACCTGCGTGAACACCGCGACGAGGGCGACCGCGGCGGCCGCGGCCCCGACCGCGAAGGGGACGACGAAGCCGAAGCCGTAGAGCCAGCCGGACGCCAGCGGCCCCAAGGCGACGCCGAAGCCGAATCCCATCGTGAGCACGGAGAGGGTGGTCCCCGACTCGCCCTCCCGCGCGAGGTCGCCGGCGAGCGCGAGCGACGGCGCGAACACGCACGCGACCGCGACCCCCTGCCCCAGCCGGACGAGCATCATCAGCGCCGGCTCCGTCACCACCCCCTGAAGGAAGGTCGTCGGCACGAGGAGGACGAAGCCGGCGAGGAGGAAGGGCCGGCGACCGATCCGGTCGCTGGCGCGGCCCACCGGGACCTGAAATATCACGTTGGCGATCGTCACGGCCGCGAACTGCGCGCCGAACCAGATCGGGGCCTGGTCGAGCCGGACGTTCACCTGAGTCTGAAGCGTCGCGAACAGCGCGATGCACGCGCCCATGGCGACGGTGGCGAGTCCCAGCGTGAACACCGGGTCAAGCAGGCGGTCCTCGCCGCGGACCCGGATCGAGACGTCGTCGCCCGCCTCGGCCTCGACGTCGGCGTCGCGGACGAGCAGGAAGACGAGGGCGAAGCTGAGGTACGCCCCCGCGCAGGCCGCGACGAAGGCGGCGTCGAACCCGTCGAGGACCGGGAGTCCGACGGGCGACAGGTCGTACGGCCCCGCCTCGACGACCGCGCCCGCGACGATCGGTCCGAAGCCGAACCCGATGAGTCGGAACGTGTTGTACACCCCGAAGTTGCCCCCGCGGTCAGCGTCGCTCGCGGCGTACTCGTTCACTAAGGCGACCGTCGCGGGGATGATGAGCGCCGCGCCGAGCCCCTGTATCGCGCGCAGCGCGACCAGCGCCGGGTAGCTCGTCGCGATCGTGTACAGCCCGCTCGCGGTCCCGAGGAGGAGGATTCCGGCGAGCACGAAGGGGCGCCGCGCGCCGACGCGGTCGGAGAGCCTGCCCGTGAACGGCTGCGAGAGACTGTTGAGGAAGCCGAAAAGCGAGAGCACGACCCCGATGAGCAGCGGCTCGGTCAGCGTGACCGCGGCCGCGCCGACGCCGACCTCGGTCCCGAGCAGCCCCTCGATGTCGACGAGGTCGCTGGTGATGTACAGCGGGAGGACGACGATGAGAAAGGAGTTCCCGGCGGCGCCGACCATCCGCGCGAGCGCCAACACGATCACGCGCCGGTCGGTGTCGGTGACGCCGGAAAGCAGTCCCATTTACTCCGGATTCGGAACGGAGCATAAAGGCGCTTGTGAACGGGGGGAGTCGATCCGCTTTCGGCGGGAGCCGACGCCGAGCGGGGGAGCCGTCACCGTCGGCCACTACGGGGGCAAGAGAGGGGTCGGAGAGGAGGGCGGCGGTCTCAGGGCGCCGCCGGCGTCCGCTTGTCGACGCCGCGAACCTCGAACCGCGCGCCGCCGCCCTCGCCCGTCGTCGCCTCGACGGTCCAGCCGTGCGCGGTGGCGATCTCCTGGACGATCGCGAGTCCGAACCCGGTGTTGCCCGCGGCCCCGCTCTCGCCGGGCTGGAAGAGCGAGTCCGCGACCGCGGGGTCGATCCCCGGCCCGTCGTCCTCGACGAAGAACCCGTCCGGAAGGTCGCCGACGCGGATCGAGACGGCCTCGCCCGCGTGGTCGACCGCGTTGCGAATCAGGTTCTCGAAGAGGTTCCGGAGGCGGTCCGGGTCCGCGAGCACCTCCCGGTCGGTCTCGACCGAGAGGGTCGCGTCCGCGGTGTCGACGGTCGACCAGCTGTCGTCGACCACCGCCGCGAGCGCGACGTGTTCCGGGTCCCCGACGGTCTCCCCCTCCCGGGCGAGCGCGAGGGTGCGCTCGACTATCGACTCCATCCGTTCGAGCGCGACGAGGGCGGCGTCTAAGTTCTCCGCGTCGCCGGACGCCTCGCGCGCCAGCTGGACGCGCCCCTGCGCGACGTTCAGCGGGTTCCGGAGGTCGTGCGAGACGATGCTGGCGAAGGAGTCGAGCCGGTCGTTCTGCCGTTCGAGGGCGGCCTCCCGGTCTTTGAACTCCGTGATGTCCTCTTGGAAGCCGACCCAGTGCGTGACGGTCCCGTCGGCGTCGCTTATCGGGGCGATGCTCACCCGGCTCCAGAACTCCGTCCCGTCCTTCCGGTAGTTCAGCAGTTCGACGCTCGTCGGCTCGTCGGCGTCGACCGCCTCGCGGAGCTCCCGGACCGACTCCTCCTCGGTGTCCGGCCCCTGAAGGAACCGGCAGTTGACGCCGATCGACTCCTCGCGGTCGTAGCCCGTCATCTCGACGAACCGGTCGTTGACGTACACCATCGGGTTGTCCGGCTGCGTGGGGTCCGTGATGGTGATCCCGACGGGGGCCTCCTCGAGCGCCCGAGTCTTCGTTCCCAGCTCTTGACGCCGCTCCACCTCGTCGGAAATGTCGCGCAGGATGCCGACGCTCCCGTCGAAGCACTCGCCCTCATACGGCAGGGCCGCCATGTGGTCCCGGCAGGGGATCGGGTCGCCCGCTTTCGGGTCGATGTCGACGCGGAACCGCTGGACCTCCGGTCCGGAGCTCGAGAGGATCGTCCCGAGGCGGTCCTCCGACTCGTGGACCGCCTCCTCGCATTTTATTATCTCGGGTTTGCTTCCGATGATCTCCTCGCGGTCGTAGCCGGTCAACTCGGCGAACGGCTCGTTGACGAACCGGAAGACGCCGGTCTCGTCGACGACGTAGACGGGGTAGCCGAGCGCCTCGATGACCGTCGAGTAGCGGTCGGCGATCTCCTTGGTCCGGTACTCCTCGACGGCCTGGTCGACGCGGTTCGCGAGGCGGCGGAGCTGTTCGGGCCCGCCCTTCTGGAAGTAGCCGGTGACGCCGGCGTTGAGCGCCTGGCTCGCGATCTCCTCGGACCCCTTCCCGGTGTACAGCACGAAGGGGAGCCGGTGGTCGCGCTCGCGCAGGGCGTCGAAGAACTCCAGTCCGTCCATCGGCGGCATGTCGTAGTCGCTGACGACGCAGTCGAACGACTCCTCGTCGAGCCGGTCCAGCGCCGTCTCCGGATCGGTGACGCTCGTCACCGCCACCGAGTCGATCTCTTGCTCGAAGTACGCCTCCGTGAGATCGAGGACTGACGGGTCGTCGTCGACGTGTAACACGTCGATCGATGCGGGCATACGGAGATTAACGGGCGCGCGGAATAAACGACTACCGCCCCGGCTATCGGATCTGGATCTGAGCGGGGGACGACCGTCCCGAGCCGCGCCGAGAGCGGCCGAGATCGGGGCGAAGGCGGTTCGCGTTCGGTTCCGGCGCGCGTGGCGGATTCTTAAGTCCGCGGAGCGCGGAGCCGAACGCGATGAGCGGCGGGACGCCCGGTGCCGGGGAGACGCTCCCCGGCGCCGGCGGCGGGGACGACGACGCGCCCGACCGCGTCGTCTGTCACGTCGATATGGACTGCTTTTACGCCTCCTGCGAGCGGCTGCGCCGCCCCGAACTCGCGGGCGAGCCCGTCGTGGTCGGGATGGGGTACGAGCCGGGCGAGTCGATCGGCGCGGTCGCGACGGCGAGCTACGAGGCCCGCGCGTTCGGCGTCGAGAGCGCGATGCCCATCTCGAAGGCGTTAGAGCTGCTCCCCCGCCGCGCCGACGCCGACCCCGACGACCCGGACGCGCCGGACCCGGGGGAGACCGGGCGGTACGTCCCGGTCGACCTCGACTTCTACGAGGACGTGGCCGGCGAGGTGAAGGCGGTGCTGCGCGACTGCGCCGACACCCGCCGCGAGGTGAGCATCGACGAGGCGTACCTCGACGTCACCGACCGGACCGCGTGGACGGCCGCGGGCGACGGCGACGACCCCTCGCCCAGCACCGCCGCCGGGCCCGCGTCGGCGCGGACGCTCGCGGAGGGGTACGCCCGCCACGTCAAACAGCGCATCGAGCGCGAGGCCGGGGTGCCGGCGAGCGTCGGCGTCGCGCCGAACATGTCGGCCGCGAAGGTCGCCAGCGACGCCGACAAGCCCGACGGGCTGGTCGTCGTGCCGCCGGGGACGGTCGCGGAGTTCCTCGCGCCGCTGCCGACCGCCGACGTCCACGGCGTCGGCCCGGTGACCGAGGACACGCTGGCGGAGCTGGGGATCGAGACGGCCGGCGACCTGGCCGCCGCCGACCGCGACCGCCTCGCCGCGGAGCTTGGCGAGCGCGGCCCGGAGCTGTCCAGACGCGCCGCGGGCGACGACGACCGCGAGGTGACGCCGACCGGCCTCCCGAAGAGCCTCTCGCGCGAGTCGGCGCTGCCGACGACCGCCGACGAGGCGACGAAGCGGGAGACGGTGTCGGCGCTCGCCGCCGACGTGGCCCGCCGCGCCCGCGAGCGGGGCTGCCTCTACCGCACGATCGGGATCAAGGCGGTCGAGCCGCCGTTCGACGTCAACACTCGCGCCCGGAGCCTCCCCGGTCCCGTCGACGACCCGGACCTCGTCGAGGAGGTGGCGCTCGACCTGCTGGGGGAGTTCGACGAGGCCCGGGTCCGGAAGCTCGGCGTGCGCGTCTCCAAGCTCGACTTCGCGGAGACCGACCAGGCGACGCTCGGCGGCTTCGAACCGGGCGAGGGGAACGGGAGCGAGCGCGAGGGCGCGGCCGATCGGCCCCCCGGGCCGGAGGGGCGGAGGACTGCCACCGACGGCGACGGCGGGAAGCTCACCGACTGGGTCGACGGGGAGCCGACCGCGGAGGGCGACGCGCCGGGGGGCGACGCCGAGCGCCGGACCGGCGACGGACAGGCGTCGCTTGGCGACTGGTCGTGAGTCGCGCTCGACGCGTGGATTTATCACGGAGTCGAGACGATTCGGGCGCGTGTCCCTCGCTCGCCGCCTCCTCCTCGGCTCGACCCCGAACGGCTCGCCGCGTCGGTACCGACTCCTTGTGCCGCCGCTGCTCTTTTTGACCTCCTTCGCCGCCTACGCGCTGGGCGTCTTCGCTCACGCCGGCGGGGTGGTGTTCCTCGCGTTCGACGCCGCGGTCCTCGGCGTCCTCGTGACCGCGGGCGTCGCCTACCGAGGCGCCGGGGTCGCGCTCGCGTGGCTCTCCGTATACGGCGCGCTGCTCGGGAGCAACGCCGACCACTACCTGCTCGGGCTCTCGGGGCGACCCCTCGGCGAGCGCGTCGCCGCGCTCCTCGGACTCGACGGGCTCGTGTTCGTCGGCGTCGAGGCCCTCGCGCTGGGGACGCTCGCGTGGGTCGCCGGCGCGCTCGCGCGCCTCGCGGTCGACGAGGTTCGCGACCGCCAGCGAGACGCGTCCGCGGAGTAGCGTCCCCGCCGGCGGCCCTCCGGGCGAGCGACGCCCCCGCCGAGTGCGGGGGTTTAGGTGCGCGAGCGACCACCGCGATCCATGGACGACCCAGCCGCCGACCTCGCGTGGGAGACGCTCGACAGCGACATCGACTACGGCTGCCCCGGCTTCGACGTGCGCCGGGACGAGGTTCGGTTCCCGGGCGGCGAGACCGACGGGTTCCACTACGTCGACGAGCCGCCGGCGGTCGTAGTGCTCCCGCTGACGCCCGACGGCGACGTCGTGGTCATCGACGAGTGGCGACAGGCCGTCGGTCGGGTGAACCGCGGGATCCCGGCCGGAACGATGGAGCCGGACGACGGCGCGGCGGGCGACGGGGCGGACGCCGAGGACCCGACGACGGAGGCGATAGAGCGCGCCGCGGCGCGCGAACTCGCGGAGGAGACGGGCTACGAGGCCGACTCGTTCGAGCGGCTGACGACCGTGGAGCCGACGAACGGGATGGCGAACGCGGTCCACCACCACGTGCTGGCGACCGGCTGCGAGCCGACCGCGGACCGCGACTTAGACCACAACGAGTCGATCGCGGTCGAGACGGTGCCGTACGACGACCTGCTCGCCGCGGTCGTCGACGACGAACTGCGCGACGGGAGGGCCGTCACCGCGGTGCTGTGGTACGAACTGCTCCACCGGTGATCCCGGTCCGCGCGGTCCCGCCGTAGCCGCCCGCCGGCTTCCGACACGGACAACCATTTTGCTGGGCGGGCCCTACGCGAAGCAATGACAGATCCCTCCAGCGGCGACCTGACCCCGGACGGCGGGGTCCGCGACGAGTTCGACGAGGTCGACCCGGACCCCGTCTCCGACGACGCGGGCGGGTCGGAACGGGCCGGCGGGTCCCCGGGACGGGCCGTCGCGGCCGCGCTGCTCCTCGGCGTGCTCGGACCGGTGATCGCGCTGGCGAGCGGGGTCGCGGTCTTCGCGATCGACGCGGTCGTCGAGGGGGGCCTCTCCCTGACCGCGAACGTCGTCCTCACGCTGATCTTCGGCCAGTACGTCGCCTTCGGCGGGCTGGCGGTCGGCTACCTCGCGTGGCGCGGCTTCGACCGCGAGGGGATCGTCTCGTATCTCGGCGTCCGGGTGCCGAGCCTCAAGGAGGTCGGGATCGTGCTCGGCAGCTGGGTCGTAATCTTAATCCTGATCCTCGTGGTCTCGAGTATCGTCCAGCTGCTCGGCACGGAGACCGCGTCGAACCAGAGCGCGGAACTGGCGATGGGGAACCCGGCGATCATCCCGCTTTTCATCGCCGCGTCGTTCCTCGTCATCGGTCCCTGCGAGGAAATCCTCTACCGCGGTGTCGTCCAGGGGCGGCTCCGCGAGTCGCTGCCGGCGGCCCCCTCGATCCTGCTCTCGGCCGCCATCTTCGCGACCATCCACGTGATGGCCCTGACCGGCGGGCTCTCCGCCCGGCTGACGACCGTCTCCATCCTCTTCGTCCCGAGCCTCGTGTTCGGCGCGGTGTACGAGTACACCGAGAACCTCGTCGTCCCCGCGCTGCTCCACGGCCTCCACAACGCCGTGCTGTTCACCGCCCTCTACGTCACGGTGACGCAGGTGGACCCGAGCGAACTGCCGGCCGTCCTCGGGTTCCTCCCGGTCTGAGCCGCGGCCGAGTCGGCCGTCGCGCACGCCGCGGTCGGCGCGGATCAGTACAGGTCCTCTAGCTCCTCCTCGACGTGCGAGTGCTCCTCGGCGGGGAACTCGCCGCTCGTCACCGCCTCCCCGTACGCCTCGACCGCGTCGACCATCTCCCCGCGGACGTCGCCGAACTGCTCCGCGAACGGCGGCGACCACTCCCCGAGACCGACCGCGTCGTTGATCACCAGCACCTGCCCGTCGCAGTCGGGGCCCGCGCCGATGCCGATCGTCGGGATTTCGAGGGCCTCGGTCACCGCGCCCGCGAGGTTCGCCGGGACGTGCTCCAACACGAGCGCGAACGCCCCGGCGTCGGCGTGCTCGCCCGCCAGCTCGATTATCTCCTCGGCGGCGTCCTGCTCGGTCCCCTGTCTGGTGTAACCGCCGAGCCGGTTCACGTGCTGGGGGGTCAAGCCGAGGTGCGCCATCACCGGAATCCCGACCTCCGTCATGCGGCGCGTGGTCGAGACGGTGTGCGGGCCGCTCTCGATTTTCACCGCGTCCGCGTTCGCCTCCTTCAGCAGGCGGCCCGCGTTCCGCACGGACTCGGCCTCCTCGACGCCGAACGAGAGGAACGGCATGTCCGCGACGACTAAGGCGTCCTCGGTCGCGCGCGCGACCGCCGCGGTCCGGCTCGCGACCTCGTCGAACGTCACGGGGAGCGTGGAGTCGTAGCCGAGGGCGGCGTTGCCCATGCTGTCCCCGACGAGGACGACGTCGATGCCGGCCTCGTCGACGACCGCCGCTGTCGGGGCGTCGTAGGCGGTCAGCATCGTGATCGGCTCGTCGTCGTCTCGGAGTCCCCGGGTCGTGGTCATGCCTCGGAGTCACCCGCGCGACGCCGTAAAATCGTCGGGAACCGGAAAGCGAGCGCGGCGGCGCGGTCACCGCTGCGTCCGGCGCCGGCGCGACCGACCGCCGCGGCGGCGACCGCCACCGATTTGCCGCTCCGACGCGGAACTCGTCCCGTGCAACCAGTCGAGCGGGCCGAGTACGAGGGGGTCGACTACGCGTGGGTGATGCAGACGACGTTCGTCGTCACCATCCTCGTCGGCGCCCCCGCCGCGGCCCTGCTGTCGACGCTCGTGACGCTGGACTCGTGGGGCGCGCGCGCCGCGTTCGCGGTCCGGGTCGGCGCCCCCATCTGGTTCATCACCGCGGTCGCCGTCGCGCTGTACGCGAAGCGGGCCGAGGCCGGCGACGGCGGCGCGGGCAGTGACGGCGGCGGAGAGCCTGACGAGAGCGACGACGGCGCGGGCGGTGACGACGGCGTCGACGCTGACGATGGAGCTGACGCAGACGACGGCGTCGACGCTGACGACACGGACGACGAAGCGGAAAAAGGCGATTAAAGGCGGTCGACAGCGCTCCCTTCTCGGCGCGTGTTACTCGTTGAGTAGGTCCGAGACCCACGCGAACTCGACGCCGGCGCGCTCGGCGGTGACCGCGTCGCTCCGCGAGTCGCCCACGAACAGCGCGTCTTCCGGGACGGCCCCGAGCCGGTCGACCGCGGCGAGCAGCGACTCGGGGTCCGGCTTGTGGGTCTCGACGGTGTCGCGGCCGACGATGGCGTCGGAGACGAGCGCCTCGCCGAGCCTGTGCGTCTCGACCGCGATCCGGCACGCCTCCTCGCAGTTGAGCGAGCAGACGCCGGCGGGCGGGTGGGAGCGAGCGGGGTCGGCGGCCGTGCCCGACTCGCCCCCCGCGTCGCCGCCGCTCCCGGCCGCGAGCCCGTCCCCGAGCGGGAGCCGCGTGGACTCGCGGGCGCCGGTCCGCTCGTGGTCCGCGATGGCCGCCTCGACCTCCGGCCGGATCCCGTACTCGTCGGCCGCGCCGAGCAGGTCCCACAGCTCCTCGGTCGGCGGGATGAGCGCGCGCTCGGCGTACACGTCGAGGACCGCGTCCGCGACGGCGTCCCAGTCGACCGCGAGCCGGACGAGCGTGCCGTCGAGGTCGTAGACGACCGCGTCGTAGTCGACGGGGCGAGGGGGGCCGCCGTCGCTCACTCGCCGAACACCCCCCGGGCGATGATCGTCTTCTGGACCTCGGTCGTCCCCTCGTATATCTCCGTGATCTTCGCGTCGCGGTAGAACCGCTCGACGTCGAACTCGGTCGTGTAGCCGTAGCCGCCGTGGATCTGGACCGCCTCGTTCGTCACGGACATGGCGGCCTCGCTGGCGCGGTACTTCGCCCTCGAGGCGGCGACGCGGTAGTCCTCGCCCGCCTCCGCCTGCCGGCACGCCTCGCGGACGAGCAGCCGCGCGGCCGACACGTCGGTCGACATCTCCGCGATCTTGTGCCGGATCGTCTGGATGTCAGCGATCGGCCGGTCGAACTGCTCGCGCTCCTCGGCGTACGACTCCGCCTCGTCGAGCGCGGCCTGCGCGACCCCGACCGCCTGCGCCGCGATGCCGATCCGGCCCTCGGTGAGCGTCCGGAAGGCCGCGGAGAGCCCCTTCCCCTCCTCTGTGAGCCGGTTCTCCGCCGGGACCCGACAGCCGTCGAAGGTGATCCCGGTCGTGTCCGAGGCGCGCAGCCCGAGCTTCTCCTCCTTCTTGCCGACCTCGAACCCGTCCGTGTCGGCCGGGACGAGGAACTGGGTGATCGCGTCGTCGGCGTCGTCAGAGTCGGCGTCGTCCCCGCGCGCGGCCTTCGCGAAGACGATAGCCACCCCGCCCCGCTGCCCGTTCGTGATCCACTGCTTTTCGCCGTTCAGGACGTACTCGTCCGCTTCGGGGTCGTACGTCGCGGTCGTCGACATCTGGGCGGGGTTCGACCCCGCCTGCGGCTCGGAGAGGCAGAACATCCCGACCGGCCGGCCGGTCTCCGCCATCTCCGGGAGCCACGCCTCGCGCTGGGCCTCACTGCCGAACTCCGCGAGACAGGAGGTCGCGAGGCAGTGGACCGACAGCGCGGTCGCGACCGCGAGCGACCCGTGGGCCAGCGCCTCGTTGACGACCGCGTAGGTCGTCTCGTCGGCGCCGAACCCGCCGTACTCCTCGGGGACGGTCAGCCCGGTCAGGCCCAGCTCCGCCAGCCCGTCCCACACCCCCTCCGGGAACGTCTCCGTCTCGTCCGCCGCCGCGGCCGTCGGTCGGACCTCCTCGGCCGCGAACTCGCGGACGAGGTCGCGGACCGCCACCTGCTCGTCGGTGAGCGCCGAGCCGACGCGTGCTCCGGTCATGTCACCGCCTTCGGTCCCTCACCGAAAAAGGTGAGCGATCGCCGGGGTCGCCTCGGCCGACCGATCCCGACCGGCGCCGACGCGCCCTACGCCCCCGCGTCGCGCGCCTCCCAGAGGGGGTACAGCTCGTCTCGGGGCGGCTCAGTCAGGGGCTCTCCGTCGATTCGAACGGTGCCCGCCGCCTCGCCCCCCTCGGCGGCCTCGACGACGCCGATCTCCGCCCCCTCGATCCCGGCCGCGTCGAGCGCGCCGAGCGCGTCGTCGACCCGGTCCGGCGGGACAGCCGCCAGCAGCGCGCCCGAGCCGAACGCCGCGAGGGGGTCGACGCCGAGCGCGTCACAGCAGGCGCGGGTCTCGGGCCGGACCGGGACCGCGTCGCGCTCGACGGCGAGGGCGGCCCCGCTCGCGGACGCGGTCTCGACGAGCGCGGTCGCCACGCCGCCCTCGGTCGGGTCGTGGAGCGCGGTCGCGGCGTCGCGGACCGCGGCCGCGTCGGGCACGACGCTCACCTCGTCGAGGAACCCGGCGGCGGCGTCGAGCGTCGCGGCCGGGACGCCCGCCTCCCGGCACTCCTCGCGGAAGTCGGTCGCGAGGATCGCGGTCGCCTCGATCGCCGCCCCCTTGGTGAGCAGGAGCCGGTCGCCCGGCTCGGCGCCGCCGCTCGACGCGAAGCGGTCCGTCGTTCCCATGGCGGTCATCGCACAGAGCGGGCGGTCGAGGGCGTCGAGCACCTCGGTGTGCCCGCCGACGACCGCGCAGCCGAGGTCGCGCGCGGTCGCGTCGACCTGCTCGACGACGGTCCGGAGGCGGTCGGGGTCGTCGTCGGGCAAAAAGAGCGTGTGCGTGAGCCACCGCGGGTCGGCGCCGCTCGCGGCGACGTCGTTGCAGGCGACGTGGACCGCTAACGTTCCGACCGACTCCGCGGCCAGCGACAGGGGGTCGGCCGCGACGACGAGCGTCTCCCCCGCGCCGGCGAGATCGATCGCGGCCGCGTCCTCGCCGTAGGCCGGTCCCTGCGTCACGGCGTCGTCGGCCGCGCCGGTCGCCGCGAGCGCCGCCGCGAGCGCGTCGGGACCCAGTTTTCCGGTCATCGCTCGCGGAGCCACGCCGCGACGTCCTCGGGGTCGGCGTCGAGGCCGCCGCCCTGCGCGAACGTCGGGCCGCCGCCGCCCCCGCCGCCGAACTCGTCGGTGACCGCGCCCACGACCTCCCCCGCGCCGATTTCGGTGTCGCCTACGTCGCCGCTGGCCGCGTCGCCGACCGCGACCACGACGAACGGGGCGTCGCCGGTCCCGACCGCGGCGAGGGCGTCGAGGTCGCCGTCGGCCTCGATCGCCGCCGTCGCCGGCTCTCGGAGGTCGTTCGGGTCGGCGTCGTCGACGGCGCCGATCGCCCAGCGCGCGCCGCCGACCTCGGCGGTCGGGAACTCGCGCAGGCGGGCGGCGAGCAGTTCCCCGCGGGCGTCCCGCAGGTCCGCCTCCAGCCGGTCGGCCTCCTCGCGGAGCCGAGAGACGGCGTCCGGGAGGTCACCGACGCGCGCGTCGAGCGTCGTCGCGGCGTCGAGCGCGGCCGCGTGGACCGCGCCGAACTCGTCTATCGCCGTCGGGCCGACCGCGAACTCGACGCGGGTCTCGCCCTCGCCGGGGTTCGACCGGTCCAGCACCGCGATCGGGCCGATCTCCGCGGTGTTCTCGACGTGAGTCCCGCCGCAGGCGGCGACGTCCCACGGGTCGGCGTCCGGGTCCGCCGCCGGGTCGCCTCCGGCGTCCGCGCCGCCGCCGACCGTCACGACGCGGACCGCGCCGCCGCGCATCGCGCCCTCCTCGGTCTTGGTGTTGAACGCGATGCCGTCGAT
The DNA here is from genome assembly GCF_018623055.1 of Halorubrum sp. 2020YC2. NCBI lineage: Archaea > Methanobacteriati > Methanobacteriota > Halobacteria > Halobacteriales > Haloferacaceae > Halorubrum > Halorubrum sp. 2020YC2. Next base: position 2,425,062 of record NZ_CP076019.1, on the reverse strand, counting down.
ATCGCGGGCCTCGTCGGCCGAGTGGGTCGCCCACGAGACGGGCAGCGAGTCCCAGACGGCGCGGTTGGCGAGTCGCTCTAGCTCGATCAGGTCCTCGTCGTCCAGCGGCTCGGCGGTCGTCAGGTCGACGCGGACCTTCGTTTCGGAGATGTCGAAGCCGGCATAGCCGAGGTCGTCCGCGATCCGGCGCGCGGCCCCGTACAGCACGTGCGAGGCGGTGTGCGCCCGGGCGCAGTAGGTGCGGAAGGCGTCGTCGATGAGCCCCGTGACCTCGTCGCCGGACGCGAGGTCGACCGCCGCATCGGGGTCGAGGACGTGGACGACCGCCCCGTCTCGTTCGACCACGTCGTCGACGAGGTGGCCGTCGAGGGTGCCCCTGTCGGCCGGTTGGCCGCCGGACTCGGGGTAGAAGTACGTCTCGTCGAGGACGACCTCGCGGCCGTCGACGCGGTCGACCGTCGCTTCGAACTCCCGGACCGTCGGCTCGGCCGGCGCGCGTGAAGCGGTCATTGCCGGGTCGTAGGCGCGGTCGGGTAAATAGATGGCCGCCGAGGAACTGCTTATAAATGAACGAGGCGATGCGGTCGGCGCGCCCCGGTGAGCGGCCCGGAGGGCCGCGAACCGCCGGTGCGAGGGAGTCAGTCGCCGGAGCGAAGCGGAGGCGACTGACGAGGCTGGGGAGGCGTGAGGCGCGGTGCTGTGCGGGGCGGGACTCGAAGGGGCAGCCGTGAGGCGGGCGCAGGCGATGCGAGCACCGCAGCGAGCAACGCGAGCGAGGAGCGCGGCGAGCGTGCGCCCGCCTCACGGCTGGGGCTTCGGCAGTATGCGTCGACGATCCGTCTGCGACGATTGATAAACGAGCGGCTGGGGCTCCGGTGGCGTCCCTCGTGGAGTCGTTTCTCATTTATAAATAATCGCCGGCAAACCGCTCTCACTCGTATCGATCACACTCCGACTGTTTCGCTCGCTGAGAGTTACGACCGGATCATTTTTTTATGATATCCAAGCGTGTGCGGGAACGAATGCCACACCGAAGAGGGGAACCGACACGCGACTGGGAGGGCGAGACTCCGTGAACCACGTCTTCTGGGCGCTGCTCGCGATGGGGTGTTACTCGTTCGCGTTCCTGTTCATGAAGGTCGCGCTCCGAGATCTCCCGACGTTCACCGTGATGCCGATCGCGGTCGGCACGCTGGCCCTGATCGCGACGACCGTCGCGGTCCTGTTCGGGAAGTGGTCGGTGCCGTCGCTGGCGAGCCGCCCCGTCGGGTTCGCGCTCGCGGCGGGGGTCTGTCTCGCCGGCGCCGTCGTCGGTTACTTCCGCGCGCTCGCGACCGGCCCGGTCAGCGTCGTCGTCCCCATCTTCGGGATGTTCCTCGTCGGCGGGGCGCTGCTCGGCATCGTCGTGCTAGGCGAGGGCGTCACGGCGAGGAAGGGGCTCGGCGTCGCGCTCGGAGCGGTCGCGGTCGTCCTCATCGCGACGTGACCGACTCCGGGTGGCGGGGATCGGCGCCAACTAAAAGATCGAGACGCGGACCGCGCTCAGCCTTCGAGTTCGAACGCGACCTCGACTTCCGCCTGATACTCGCGCTCGGCGTCCCCCTGAAGTTCGACCCCGAACTCCTCGACCTCCGCCCAGTACACGTTGTCGAGGGTGTCTTCCGCCCGGTCGAGGGCGTCGTCGGTCGCGGCGTCGAAGCTCTCCTCGCTCGTCCCGATCAGCGTTATCTTCTTGAACACCATGTCGCGTGCTGGTAGGGAACACGGGGGGATAAAAATACGCGTCCGCGGGGGGCGCGGGCGGGAACGGGACCTCGCGGAGCGGGGTCGCGGGGACCGCGACCCCGATCGCCCCGAACGCGCCGCATCTCCGGGGCCCGTTCCCCGGCTCACGGGCTACGCGTCCGCGGTTGTGCGACCGATGACCGTCTCCATCCGCAGCTCGTAGAGGGCGAACGCGACGTTCTCGACCGCCTCGTCGAAGAGACGGAACGGCTGAAACCACTCGTTGAGCGTCGCCTCGTCGACGGTCCGCTCCCACCGCCGGACCGGCCCGCGGACGTGGACGCTCCACGACTCGTCCGCCGACGCCTCGTAGCACACGAACGTGGCGGTGTCGGTCGTCTCGAGGAACCGCCCCTTCTCGCCGTCGCCGTCGTGTCCGCTCACGCGGAGCAGGAGGCGGTCGCCGTCGTAGTGGTAGCTCAGCGGGACGGCGTACGCGTCGTCGGCGTTCGCTAACCCCAAGACGCCGTGTTCGCCGCCCCGGAGGCGGCTATCGACCTCGGATTCGGACATGCCGCTGGTGTAGACGTACTCGACGTGCTCCATGGGGACCGTACGCGGCGGGGCCGCAAGTGACCTCCTCCTCGCCGTAAACGGCGAGGCTTCCCACGGCACTACACCGCTGGGTTGGGATATTTGCTGGTTCACGGCCTGTCGGCATGACAGGCCGATGGCGGGGCCACACCGCCGTTACTCCTATCCCGGCAGGGGACTCGGAGTTATCTTGACCGAGACACCACAGCGGTTCGAGAGTGTGTCTCGAACGTTCTGGGCCTCGGAGTCCCGATATTGTGCATTTGAGTGGGCGGTGTGACCGCCTCGGTGTACGTCATGCTACGATACACTATTAGTTAAATATCCGTATTGTTGCTGAACGTAGGTTGTGGAGGCGTTGTCGGATTCACGCCCGCCGTGAACGGCGGGATTCTCTCCTCGAAGAAAGATAGCCACTCGACGTGAGGGCCGGCGGAGAACGCTCCCGGCCGCCAGCCCGCCGGTAGTCGAGGCGGGCGCAGAGAACCGTCACCGCGGGGGAGGTCAGGGACTGCCGCGCGCGCCTTCCATCACCGCGAAGTCCTCGCCGTCGCGGTCGATGCCGATGACCGCCCAGTCGTAGGGCGGTTTCGCGTCGACGAGCCGCTCTTGGAGGTCGGCCGCGCGGTCGCGCCACGTGACGAAACACCGGAGCCGCGGCGCGTCGCCGCCGTCCGCGAGATACGAGTCGAGGTCGTCGTCGTCCAGACACAGCACCGTCACGAACACGCGCCGCCACTTGCGTTCCGCGACGAACTCTCGTCCGCCGTCGGAGACGGTGTATCCCAGTTCGCGGAAGACGTCTCTGGCCTCGGTCGTCGGGGGGATGCTCGCGGTGGCCATCTACCTCGGAGTTCGGCACCATCCGTGATAAACTTTCTCACGATTCCGGCCGCGGAGAATCGGACGCACCGCCCGGAACGGGCGGGAGAACCGCGAACGCGGCTTACTCGTGGGCCGCGTCCCACTCGTCCGGCTTCCGGAGGTTGCCGCACCCGGTACACTGGATCCGGCCCATCGTGTCCATCGCGGTGTCGAACGAGTCGCAGTTGCCACAGCGGAACCCCCAGCGGGACTCGCCCGCCTCGTCCTCGAACACGAGGTAGAAGGGGCCGTCCGCGCCGCGCTCGGTGCGCGACCGGTCGGTGTACACCTGCTCCCCGCTCGGCGTCGTCGACGCTTCCAGACTCATGGGACCCCGTACCCTCCGGAGCGACTTAAGCGGCGGACTCGCGCGACGGCGAGAAAACAGGAACTCGAACGGTGACTCGCTACGTTCGGAACGACTCGCCGCAGCCGCACTCGGAGACGACGTTCGGGTTCTCGACCTCGAAGCCGGCCGCCTGCAGCCCGTGCTCGTAGTCGAGCGTGCTGCCGCCGATGTAGTTCTTGCTCGCGGGGTCGACGAACACGCGGAGCCCGTGGTGTTCCACGACGAGGTCGTCGTCCTCCGGTTCGGTGTCGAAGCGCATCCCGTACGACAGTCCCGCGCAGCCGCCCTGCTGGACGAACAGCCGCAGTCCGGCGATGTCGGTGTCGAGCCCCTCGCCGTCGAGGAGCGAGAGCGCCTCCTCCGCGGCGTCCGGGGTCACCTCGATCGCCGGGTCGCTCCCCTCGGTCCCGGTGTCGGCCGGTTCGGTACTCATGCGAACGCGTTCGACACGGACACTCAAAACCCTGCCGGCGGAGGGCGGACCGGTGTTGCCGTCGACGGTTACGTTCGTCGTCCCCTTCGGCCGATCGGTCCCGCCGACGGTTCCGCCGCCGCGGCCGGGACGCGTCTCGTCGCCCTAGTCGGGCGTCGTTCCGAGAGGGCCGATGACATCGGTCAGGTCGTGGAGGCTCTCGATCTCGTGGGTCGGGTCCACGTCGAGGTCGCGGGCCGCGTTGTGCTCGCGCCTGAGAAACGCGCTGTCGAGTCCGGCGCGCTCGGCGGCGAGCACGTCCGTCGCGCGGTCCCCGACGTAGACGCCGCCCGTCGCGTCCAGCGCGTCGAGCGCCTCGTTCAGGTAGTGCGGGTCCGGCTTCCGGCGCCGGAACCCCTCGGGACCGAGGTCACGGCCGCGGACGAACGCGAACGCGTCGAGCCGGAAGTGGTCGACGACGAACTCGACGGTCGGGTGGTAGTTGTTGCTCACGAGCCCGACGGGGACGCGCTCCGCGAGCTCGCCGACCGCGTCGACGTCGGGGCAGAGCCGTCTCGTCCCGGCCGCGAGCCGGGCCACGGAGCGCTTCGCGCTGCGCTCCTCGCGGGCCCGGAACAGGTCCGCGGGGTCGACGCCGAGCTCCTCGCAGGCGCCTCGGAAGTCGTCGTCGTACGCGTGCGTCTCCAGCGGGCGCCGGAGGTCTCCGGTCACCCGCAGGTCCCGTTCCTCGAGCACGTCGTCGAGCGCGCGGCTGTGAACGGCGTCGTCGGTCCCCCAGCCGTCGAGGACCACGCCGTCCATGTCGAAGAGCACGACTCCGTCAGTCGGTCGGTCGGTCCGGTCGTCTGCGTCGTGAATCGTTGTCATGTGTGGCTCCGTTCCGTCGTCGGGTCGCGGGTCGCTCCGCCGCTCGGCCGCCATCAGCGCACCTTCCGTCGGGCGTACGCCGACACGCCTTCGCTGACGAGCACGACGCCGAGGATGGCGACGAGGAGCGCCGACACCGTCCGCCACGCGAACGAGTCGATCGCCTCGAACAGCTGGACGCCGATCCCGCCGGCCCCGACGAAGCCGAGGATCGTCGCCGCCCGCACGTTGATGTCCCAGCGGTACACGCTGAGCCCGACCAGCGCCGGCTTGATCTGCGGGACGATCCCGTAGATCAGCAGCTGAGCGGGGCTCGCGCCGGTCGCGCGCACTCCTTCCACCTGTCCGAAGTCGATCTCCTCGATCTCCTCGCCGAGGAGCTTCGCGAGGAACCCGATCGACCGGACGGCGGTCGCGACGGTCCCCGCGAGCGCGCCCGGCCCGAACATCACGACGAACAGCAGCGCCCAGACGATCGTGTGGACCGACCGCGAGACGGTGACGATAAGCTTCCCGAGCGCGTACGTAGCCCGGTTCGGCGTCGTGTTCTCGGCGGTGATGTACGCGACCGGGGCCGCCATCGCCACCGCCGCAATCGTCCCGACGACGGCTATCTGTATCGTCTCGGCGAGCGGGCCGACCGCGTTCGGCAGGTACCCCCAGTCCGGCGGGACCATCCGTCCGAAGAGGTCGCCGACCTGCGCCGGCGCGGAGGTCACGTACTGGAGGCTCATGTCGAGCCACTCCCACGAAGCGACAACGACGGCGACGGCGACGAGCGCACCACCGATCCGGAAGAGCCGCTCTCTCGCGTCGAACCGGCTCCACTCGCGCGTGGCGCCCGCCATCACTGGACCCTCCGTCTGACGACGGCGCTCACGAACTCGGCGACGAGGACCACGGCGATGATCGCAACGAGGATCGCCGCCACGTAGTCGTACTCGTACCGTTGGTAGGCTCGCTGGAGGAGGACGCCGATCCCGCCGGCGCCGACGATCCCGACGATCGTCGACGACCGGATGTTGATGTCCCACCGGTACACGGCGAGCCCGGCGAACCGCGGAACGACCTGCGGGATGACCCCGTAGACGAGGCTCTGGAACCGAGAGGCGCCGGTCGCCCGGACTGCCTCGACACCTCCCATGTCGATGTCCTCTAAGTCCTCGGCGAACAGCTTCGAGAAGAAGCCTATCGTTTTGAAGCTGATCGCGACGATCCCCGCGAGCGGGCCGAACCCGAGCGCGATGACGGCGATGATCGCGACGATCAGCCCGTCGATGGCGCGCGTGGCGCTGATGATACCGCGACTGAGGTAGTAGGTCGGCTTCGGCGAGATGTTCTCGGCCGCCCCGAACGCCACCGGGAGGCTGATCGCGATCCCGGCGACGGTCGCGACCATCGCCATCGCGATCGTCTCGATCATGCGGTCAAACAGCCTGAGCGTGTATTCGCTGCCGGTCTCGGGTGGCAGCATCGAGTCGATCAGCTCGTAGCCGTACCCGATTCCGGAGAGGAAGCGGCCGGGCGTGATCCGCAGGCTCGCGACCGACCACGCGATCAGCGCGAGGACGGCCCCGTACACCGCCCACTTCGTGTACCGGTTCCGGAACGCGGTCGGGCGCCGCCACGTCCGCCGGTCGGCCGCGCCCGTCGACCCCGCCGGCGAGGACGACTCGGTCGCCACAGGTCAGTCCTCCGCGGGCAGGCGGTCGGAACCGGCGTCCTGCCCGTTCCGCGCGCTCGACTCGTCGTCCGGACCCGACAGCCAGTCCGGGTCCGTCGCGGCCGACTCCGGCGGCTCCTCCCCCCGGTAGATGACGCCCTTCGACTCGTCGGAGAGGTCGCTCGCCGGCCCGTCAAAGACGAGCTCGCCGGCGTGGAGCCCGAGGATTCGGTCCGCGTACGCCTCCGCGAGGTCGACCTCGTGGATGTTGATCAGTACGGGCACGTCGCGGTCCTCGGCGATGTCGGTGAGCAGCTCCATCACGTCGCGGGAGGTCTCGGGGTCGAGGCTCGAGGTCGGCTCGTCGGCCAGCAGGATCTTCGGCTCCTGGACGACCGCCCTCGCGATGCCGACGCGCTGGCGCTGCCCGCCGGAGAGCTCGTCGACCCGCTTGTCCTCCATGCCGTCGAGCCCGACGAGCTCCAGCAGCTCGTAGGCCCGCTCGACGTCCTCCGGCGGGAAGTTCCGTCGGAGCGCGGCCCAGTTCGAGACGTAGCCGAGCCGACCGGAGAGCACGTTCTCCATCACGGTGAGCCGCTCGACGAGGTTGTACTCCTGGAACACCATGCCGATGTTCCGGCGCGCGTCCCGCAGCCCGTCGTCGTCCAGCGCGGTCAGCTCCGTGTCGTCGAGGCGGACGCTCCCCGTCGTCGGCTCGACCAAGCGGTTGATACATCGGACGAACGTGCTCTTTCCGGCCCCGCTCGGGCCGATCATCGCCACGACCTCGCGGCCGTCGATCCGCACGGAGATGTCGCTGAGCGCTTCGTCGCCGGTCTGGTACGTCTTTCCGAGGTTCTCCGTTTCGAGCATCGTTACAGGTTCCCGCTCTCGTACTCGACGCCGTTGTACCGCTGGATGATCAGGATGTCGTTGAAGACGTTCTTGTAGTCGATTTCGACGTACTCGGCCTCACCGGTGTTTTCGGCGTACTCGGTGTCCGTCCAGTCGGTCCCGATGGTCGCCTCCTTGATCCCTTCGACGATGTCCGGGTGGAGGTCGTATCGGTGGACCATCGGACCCGGCGGGAACGGGTTGCTCGCCCAGACCACCTTGAAATCGTCGTAGTCGATGTCCTCTGTCGACCCGATGAGGTCATCGACGCAGGTGCTACAGATCGGTCCGGCATCGTAGTCGCCGGCCGCGATGCCGCGGGCGGTCTGGTCGTGGCCGCCCGAGAACTCCCTCTCGTAGTCCTCTCCGGCCGTCACGTCGAAGGACTGGTCGAAAAGCGCCGACGGCGCCTGGTTACCGGAGTTCGACGCCGGCTCAGAGTGCGTGACTGTGATATCGTCACGCGCGAAGTCGTTGACGGACTGGATGTCGTCCTCGTCGTCGCGGGTGATCGCCAGCAGCCGGTAGCCGAACTGTCCGGAGGGACTTATCGGGACCGCGAACGGAACGACGCCGCCGAGGTTGACCCCGAAGGCGGACGTTCCGGTCGAGATGTCGCCCAGATGTCCGCGCCCCGCCCGGAACGACTCGACCGTCGCCGCGTTGGAGTCGACGGGCTGCCACTCGACCGTCCGGCCCGTCGTCTCCTCAAGCCGGTCCAGCAGCGGCTGGATGGTATCCTGGTACTGCGTCTGGCCGGACTCGCCGGGCTTGTCCACGAAAATGAGTGGGTCGGGGTCGACCCACTCGCTCTCGTCGTCGGGCAGCTCCCGTGGCGGGCTGCCGTGAGCTATCTCCTCGACGTCCTGATTCCGCATGTTCTCCAGGTCCGTCTGGCTCCCCTGGAAGTAGTCGTTCTCCGAGACCGCCGTCATCAGGTAGTTGTTCTCCTCCCAGTTGGGCTCGGCGGGATCGAACTCCGAGGCGTTCGTGAGCATCGGGTCGCTCGATCCGCCGTCGCCGCCGTCGCCGCCGTCCTCGCTACCCGAATCGAGGCCCGCCCCGGCCTCGCCGTCGCCGCTCCCGCCGGAACAGCCCGCCAGACCGGCTATCCCGACCGCCCCGCCGGCCAGGATGAACTTACGCCGCGAACTCGACTCCCACCGTTGGCCGCTTTCTTTCACCATTACGAATTGAAAACGCCTTTTCGAGGGAAAGAAGCCTGCTATGAGCCGAATATAGACGATTGTATCGACACGTTCCGAACCCGAGCGGACCGGTGTGGTTCTGACCGCTACGGACGACGGTGAGCCGTATGATCCGTTATATATTCACCGACGAGTCCGGGCGGAACCGCGGCGTCGCCGGTGGGTCGGGGGATCCGATCCTACTCGAACCGCTTTCGGACGCTCTCGGCGTGGGCCTCTAACCCCTCGGCCTCCGCGAGCGACGTGACCGTCTCCGAGAGGTTCGCAAGCGCGTCGCGGTCGAGCCGCTGGACCGTCGACGACCGGAGGAAGGTGTCCACGGAGAGCCCGCCGTACCGCTTCGCGCCGCCGTTCGTCGGCAGCACGTGGTTCGTCCCGGCCGCGTAGTCACCGGCCGCGACTGGGGAGTACGGGCCGAGGAAGACGGAGCCGGCGTTCGTGATCCGGTCTAAGAGCGCCTCGTCGTCGTCGGCCACGATCGAGAGGTGCTCGGCCGCGTACTCCTCCGCGAACAGCACGGCCTCCGGCATCGAGCGCGCGTGGAGGACGCCGGACGCCTCGTTGTCGAGCGCGGCCCGGATCGTCTCCTCGCGCTCGCGCTCGGCCGCCTGCGCCTCGACCGCCTCGGCCACGGCGTCCGCGAGGTCGGCGTCGTCGGTGACCGCGACGACGGAGGCGTTCGGGTCGTGTTCGGCCTGCGCGACCAGATCCGCTGCGACCAACTCGGGGTCCGCGGTCCCGTCCGCGAGGACGAGCACCTCGCTCGGGCCGGCGAGGAAGTCGATCTCCACGTCGCCCTGTACGATCGACTTGGCGGCGGTGACCCACTTGTTGCCCGGGCCGACGACCTTCTGGATCCGCGTCACCGTCTCCGTCCCGTACGCGAGCGCGGCGATGGCCTGCGCGCCGCCGACCTGATACACCGCGTCGGCGCCAGCCTCGTGGATCGCCGCGAGGGTGACCGGGTTCAGCTCCTCGGCCGGCGGGGTCGCGACCGCGACGTGGTCGACGCCGGCGACGACCGCGGGGACGATCCCCATCAGCGCGCTGGAGGGGTACGCGGCCGCGCCGCCGGGCACGTACACCCCGACGCGGTCGATGGGGCGGAAGCGGCGGCCCAGCTCGCGGCCGCCGAAGTCGTCGCGCCAGTCCTCGGGGCGCTGCCGCTCGTGGAACTCGCGCACGTTCGCGGCCGCCTCCCGCACCGCGTCGAGGACCGGGTCGTCCGCGTCGGCCAGTTCGTCGTGTGCCCGCGCCGCGTCGTCCGTCACGTCGACGTTGCCGACGGCGACCCCATCGAACTCCTCCGCGAACTCGCGGACCGCGACGTCGCCCTCCTCGCGGACCCGCTCGACGATGCCCCGCACGTCCTCGCGGACCCCCTCGACGCCGGCATCGCGCTCGAAGAGGGCGCGCCGCTCGGCCGGCGAGAGGTCAGCGACGGTTCGTACGTCCATACGAGTACACGGGGGCGGCGGGGCAAGGGCGTTCCGACTCGGCCGGCGCGCGTCGGTCGGTGGACTCGGCCGAACCGCGCCGCTCGGTCGACGACGGCGATGACCGGGCGGCCCCGGCCGCGCCCGACTCACTCCAGCGGGCGGATCCCGGTGGCGTCGAGAACCGCGAGGACGAAGAGGGCGACCAGCAGCGCCGCCGCCATGAAGAAGACGGGGGCCGACACCGCGACGGCGACCCCGTATGGCGCCACCAGTCGCGTCGTGCCGCGGATCAGGAAGGAGACGAACACGAGTCCGAACGCGCCGACGGCGAGGGCGACGAACCGGGAGCGGTCCATCCGGGCTCAGTCCGTCTGCGGGACGCCGGCGCTGTGCGGGTCGTGCCCGTGGCGCTCGCGACCGGGGTCGAAGTCGGTACACATGTCGTAGAACACCGCTTCCGGGTCCCGGTTCCACTGCCACTTCCAGCGGGTGCGGACGAGCAGCGATATTTTCCGGGTGAAGGACAGTTCCGGGGTGGTCGAGACGGTGTCGTAGCCCCGGTTGCGGATGAGGCGGTGGTGGTCGACGTACAGCACCGCGGCGAGCAGCACCGCGAGCTGGCAGTCCTCGGGGAGGTACTTGATGCCCGCGACGCCTTCCTCGTAGAGACGCTCGGTGCGGGTCATCTCCTCGCGGACCGCGGCCGCGACGTCCTCGTCGAACTCCAAGTCGAGGATCTGCTCCTCGCTCACCCCGTGGCGGCGGAGCGTCTCCAGCGGGAGGTAGATCCGGTCGCGCTCGACGACGTCCTCGCGGACGTCCCGGAGGAAGTTCGTCATCTGGAACGCCTCGCCCAGCTTCGTGGCGTGCGGGAGGGCCCTTGCCTCCGCCTCGGGGTCGAGGTCCATGATCGCCGTCATCATCCGCCCGACGGCGGCCGCGGAGCCGTCCATGTACGTCTCGAGGTCCGCGTACGTCTCGTACCGGTCGGTGTCGATGTCGCTCGCCATCGCGTCCACGAACGAGTGGACGTCCTCGTCGGGGATGCCGTTTCGCTCGACCACCTCCGCGAACGCCTCCAACACGGGGTCGTCGGTCGGCTCCTCGCCCAGCGCGGCCGCCCGGAGTCGGTCGAGTTCGGCCCGCTGCTCGGCCGGCGGTGCGGTGTCCGCGGCGTCGACGACCTCGTCTGCGGTCCGGAAGAACCCGTACAACACGTACGTCGGATGGCGGATCCGCTTCGGCAGCAGCCGGGTGGCGACGTGGAACGTCTTCCCGGTGCGGCGCTGGATCCGCTTGCTCCGGGCAACCTGGTTTTGCTCTACCATGCTGACCTCGGAGGGTCGGCAAGGAGGGTCACGTACGGGTCGCCCATCATAGCTGAAAAATCGGTCTCCAAGAACATAACAGTTCGCACGACACAGTTCGGTCCGCGGCCGCGTCGGGCAATTCCGGCGACCGGCCCGGGCCGCGAGCGGTCCCGTCGGGTCAGTAGAACGTGTCGCTACAGTCGTAAACGACGCCGTGAGCCGGGCAGACGTACTTACAGTGCCGGTGGTACATCGGCGTCTCACAGACCGGACAGGGCCGACCGCCGTCCTCCGCGGTTCCGTCGCTCACGGCCGGGGTACGGACTCGAGGATCAAAACGCTGTCTCCCGCTCGCGCCGCGGACCCTAACTAGTCAGTCGTCCGTGTGGGGGCGACGCTTCAGTCGTCCGTGTGGGGGCGACGCTTCAGTCGTCTGTGCGGGGGCGACGCTTCAGTCGTCCGTGTGGGGGCGACGCTTCAGTCGTCGTCGGCCAGTCGGTCGTACACGGACCGGGCGACCGACTCCTCACCGAAGGGGAGCGTCAACACGCCCTCCCAGTCGGAACCGGTGAGCGAGTCGACCGTCTCCCGGTCGAGTTCGACGCGCCGGACCTCAGTCCCGTCGAGCGACATCGACACGACGAACGCGGTCGGGTCGTCGGTCGCGCCGGCCTCGTCGAGGCGCTCGCGGAAGGACTCGACGCCCGCGTCGGTGAGCACGACCTGAACGAGGTACTCGCCGTCCTGCGAGAAGACGCCCTTGACGCGGTCGAGGTCGCTCGCGTCGAACAGGCGCGACTCGGTTCCGTCGTCGCCGGTCACGCGGGCGACGAACGGCGCGTCGGGGTCGACGGCGGCCGACGACGGGCGGGAGTCGTCCTCGTCGGCGGCGGCGTCCCCCGCCGGTCCGGGACCGTCGCCGCCGACGCCTTCGAGCGCCTCGCCGTCCGTCACCTGCGCCGCGCCCGCGAAGCCGACGGCGCCGACCGCGCAGGCCGCGCCGAGACCGCCGAGCACGCCCCGCCGAGAGATGTCCATACCCCGCGGTTCCGGCGAGCGGTAAAAAGGGTTACACGCCGGTTGTCGCGCGTGATAATCGATTGTCGGGGGCTACTCGGAGCCGAACGCGACCCCGTCGCGGGTCGCCGTCTCGCCGAACAGCCAGTCCGCGTGGTCGACGGCGTACTCGCGGTGCTCCTCGGTGATGTAGCCGAGCGCGTCCTCGACGACGACCGGGCGGTAGTCGCGGAGCCCCGCGCTCCCCGCGGTGTGGAGGACGCAGACGTTCGCGAGCGTCCCGCAGATCAGGAGGTCAGAGATTCCGTGCGCGTCGAGGTACCCCTCCAAGTCGGTGTTGTAGAAGGCGTCGTAGGTGTGCTTCTCGACGACGTGGTCGCCGTCGCGCACGTCGAGGTCGTCGACGAGTTCGGCGTCCCACGACCCCTCGACGACGTGCTCGCCCCACCGGTCGAACTCATCGTAGTAGTGGGTGTCCTCGAACTGGTCGGGCGGGTGGACGTCGCGAGTGTAGACGACGGACGCGCCGGCGTCGCGGGCGCGGTCGACGAGCGCCGTCACCGGGTCGACCGCCGCCTCGCTCGGCCCGGCGTAGAGGCTCCCCTCCGGGTGACAGAAGCCGTTTTGCATGTCGACGACGACCACCGCTGTCTCGGCCGGATCGAACGGCATGCCGAGGCGTTGGAGCGCGCTCCTCAAAAAGCGTCGTCCGATCCTCGGCCACGCCGACCGGGTCGGGTCCGCGAGGGGCGGGCCGTACCGAAAAATCCGCCGGCCGCGGCGCCGAAGGAACCGACAGACTACTTACCGGGGCGGCCGATGCGATCCGTATGCGACGGGCTCTCACCCTCTCGACCGCGGCCGCCGCCGTCGCCGCGGTCGCCGTCCTGTGTGTCGCGTTCACCGCCGGCGCCGCCGCCGCGCCGGCCGCCGCGCCGGCCGCCGGCGTCGGTCCCGCCGCGTCGGACGCCGCCGCTCCCGCCGAGGCGGTCGGCGGCGGCCCGGCGCCGCCGGGGGGCGTTCCCTCCGCGTCCGCCGCCGAGTGCGGTCCCGGGGACGGTACCGACCTGGTGGGCTGCTGGAACGGGACCCACTACGAGGAGTCGGTCGACTTCGAGTCGACGGACGGGCTCAACGAGACGCAGTTGGCGGCGCTGACCGACCTGACGATGGCGCGCGTCGAGCATGTCCGGCAGCGCCCGTTCAAGGAGGACGTGCCGGTCGAGACCGTCTCGCGGAGCGAGTACGCCAACGACACCGCGAGCGGGGACAACGGCTCCGAGGCGTTCCGGCGCTGGAACGACCAGGTGTGGGAGGCGCTGTTCGTCGTCGGGGAGGGGACGGACGCCAACGGCGAGATCGACTCGGTGTTCGGCGGCGCGGTCTCCGGCTTCTACTCGCCGGCCGAAGACCGGATCGTCATCGTCGTGCCGGACGGCGAGTCCCCGGACATCGATCCCTCGACGCTCGCGCACGAGCTGCTCCACGCGATGCAAGACCAGTACCACGACCTCACCGACCCGCGCTACCTCGGCGTCACGCAGGACGGCGACCTCGCGGTCGACGGGATCGTCGAGGGGGAGGCGGTCCACGTCGAGGAGCGGTACGCCGCCCGCTGCGCGGACAACTGGACCTGCGCCGAGGCGTCCGAGGGCGGCGGGGGTGGGGGCGGCGGCTCCGCCGGGATCAACCTCGGCATCCTCCAGACCGTCCTCCAGCCGTACGGCGACGGCGCGCTGTACGTCCGCGAGCTCGTCGACGAGGGCGGGTGGGCGGCCGTCAACGAGACGATGAACGACCCGCCCGCGTCGACGGCGGAGGTCATCCACCGGAACCCCGACTACGAGGAGGGCACCGTCAGCTTCGAGGACGCCGCGACCGGCGGGTGGGAGACCTACGCGGACCAGGGGGTCGAGGGCGCGGAGACCGCGGGCGAGGCGTCGATGTTCGTGATGTTCTGGTACCAGAGCTTCGAGTACCGGTACCCCGTCTTGGAGCCGGGAGCGAGCGTCCGGGAGAACGTCCAGATCCACCTCGACGCGGAGCCCGAACTCCAGACGCGACGCGCCTACAACTACGAGCACCCCGTGACGGACGGGTGGGCGGGCGACGAGCTGTACCCCTACCGGAACGGCGACCGCGACGGGTACGTCTGGGCGACCGAGTGGCAGACCGAGGCGGACGCCGCGGCGTTCCGCGACGCCTACGTCCGGATGCTGACGGCCCACGGCGACCGCGAGTACGATGACGGGAGCGTGTACGCGATCGACGACGGCGACGACGCCGACTTCCCCGGCGCGTACGGCGTCGAGCGCGACGGGACGAGCGTGACGGTGACCCACGCGCCCTCGCCGGAGGGCGTCCTCGAACTCCGCCCGGACGCTGACCTCGCGCTGCCGGACGCGGACGGGACCGACGGGAGCGGCGGCGACGGGAGCGACACGGACGGAGACGACGGCGACGGAAACGGCACGAACGGGGACGACGCCAGCGGTGAGAACGGGAGCGACGACGAGGGCAACGACAGTAACACCGATGCCAGCACGCCCGGATTCGGCGTCGCGGCGGCGCTCGTCGCCCTCGTCGTCGCGCTCGCGCTCTTCGCGCGACGCTCGGCGTAGTCCGGCGCTCCCCGGTTCGGAGCGGCGGCGGAGAGAGCGGACAGGAGGAGCGGCGCGACGCGGGATCAGCGCGGGAGCGGCGCGACACGGGTGGCTTTTCGTCCCCGCGGCCGAACGGTCGACCATGAGCGAGTTCGACATCGTCGACGCGGCCGCGGTCCGAGAGGGGCGCGCGACCGACGCGTACTTCGAGCGGACCGAGGCCGCGCTGGAGGCGGCGGGCCGGAACCCCCGCGTGGTGGCGGAGGTGACCGCGGACCAGTTCCCGGACAGGGAGTTCGAGCTGTTCGCCGGCCTCGGCAACGCCGTCGAACTGCTCGCCGGCCGCGACGTCGACGTGGACGCGGTCCCGGAGGGGCGGCTGTTCGACGGCGGGCCCGTGATGCGGATCGAGGGCCCGTACCTCGCGTTCGCACGGCTGGAGACCTCCCTCCTCGGCTTCCTCTCGCACGCGTCCGGGATGGCGACGGCGGCGCTCGACTGCCGGGTCGCCGCGCCGGACGCGTCGGTGCTCTCCTTCGGCGCGCGCCACGTCCACCCCGCGATGACGGCGGCGGTCGAGCGCTCGGCGCTCGTGGGCGGCTTCGACGGCTTCTCGCACGTCGCCGCCGGCGAGGTGATCGGTCGCGAGGCGTCCGGGACGATGCCGCACGCGCTCGCCATCTGCTTCGGCCGCGGCGAACAGGAGGCCGCTTGGCGCGCCTACGACGAGGGCGTCCCGGCGGACGCGCCGCGGATCGCGCTGTGTGACACCTACTCCGACGAGGTCGACGAGGTGCTCCGCGCGGTCGAGACGCTGGGCGACGACCTCGACGGCGTCCGCCTCGACACGACCGGCTCCCGGCGCGGCGACTTCCGGCACATCGTCCGCGAGGTGCAGTGGGAGCTCGACGCGCGCGGTCGCGGGGACGTGGACGTGTACGTCTCCGGCGGGCTCGGGCCCGCCGACCTCCGCGAACTCCGCGACGTCGTCGACGGGTTCGGCGTGGGCGGCCACGTCTCCAACGCGGACCCCGTCGACTTCGCGCTCGACCTCGTCGCCGTCGACGGCGACCCGGCGGCCAAGCGGGGGAAGCTCTCGGGCGCGAAGGAGGTGTACCGCACCGCGGACGGCGCCCACGCGGTCGGGCTGGCGGCCCGCTCGGGACCCGATGGCGCGGAGCCGCTCATGGAACCCGTGGTCCGGGACGGCGAGGTCGTCGACGGCGACGCCTTCGACCTGTCGGCGGCGACGGAGCGGGCGCTCGCGGACGCGGAGGCGGTAGGGTACGGGGCGGAGTAGCGGTCCGGAACGGCGGTCGGCTACGGGACCGGCGCGCGGAACGGAGAAGCGGTGCGGGTCGACTGCGGCGCGGTCGCTACAGCTCCTCGACGGCGCCGCCGTCGGCGCGCTCTCGGAACACCTGGCCCTCGATGAGCGTCACCATCGTGTCCTCCTCCTGCCAGGCGGTGGGCGAGAGCTTCGCCTTCCGGCAGGCGCGCGAGAGGAACTCGGCGCCGGACCAGCCGTTCTCGACGGGGACGGTCGGGTAGAGCCAGCCGTGGGCGTTGCCGCTGTCGACGGCGACGCCGTGGGTGCCGACGTCGAGGTCGGCGAGGGGGTCGTTCGTGAGGAGGGTGTTCGAGACGACGAAGACGGAGACGGTGATGTTGTCCAGCTCCTTCGGCTCCACCTCGGAGCCGCAGGAGTCGTCCGAGGCCGCCTTGATGGCGGCCTCGACGATGGCGTGGCCGAGCTGGTCCGAAGTTTCCCACGCGCCGGCGCAGCCGCGGAGGCGGCCGCGTCCGCGGGTCGACTGGAGGCGAACGAAGGCGCCGGTGCGGGCGTAGAACGCCTCGCGCATGCTTCCGGGTTGTTCGCGTTGTCCGTGTTGGACGAACGACTCGACCGCCTCCCGCGCGAGTTCGACCGCTCGTGCACCGTCGTCGTACGACAGCTGAACGGTCTGAGCCTCGGACATGAGAGTCTATTACGTTGCTGACGACTTGAACGCTTCCCTTGTGGCACCGTTCTCGCGGGGTTCGCGGCGTCTGCCGAACGAGCCGCCCGACCGAACCGCTTAATTCGCCGGCCGGCAAAGCTTCGACCGGACAGAGGGAGCCCGACTCCCGTGCCTCTGGCATGAGGAAAGTCCCCCCACCGGCCGGACAGGCGACCGGGCACACGCCCGGAGTCGGAGACGGCTGGCTCTGGAACAGCAACGACACCCCCCGCCCCGACCCGTGATTCGTGCGAACCGACCCACAAGGGAAGGGAGTTAACCCGATGAGGATCGACGGGCGGGAACGGATGGAACGGCGAATCCTCGCCGGTGCAAGTCCGCGCCACAAGGTAGTCCGGCCGCGGCGCGGACGCTCAGCCGAATGTCGGGACGAACCGAAGGGGGCTTACTCCCCTCAGTCCGCTCGCAACGACCAGCGGCGCGACTCTCCCGCGATTACTTATAAAGGAACGAGCCGGTGGCGCGTGCCTGAGAGGCCGCCCCGCGGCCGAGCCGCGAGGGACCGAAGGTCCCTCTGGAAGCCGGCGCGAAGCGCCGGCGACAGCACGCGCGAGGGAGTCGACGGTCCGGAGCGAAGCGGAGGACCGTCGACGAGGTTGGGGAGGCGTGAGGTGCGGTCGGTGTGCGTTCCCGAGAGCGTGGCGAGCGGGAGCACGGAAGTCGCAGCCCGCGCAGCGAAGCGAGCAGGAACGTCTTCCGGAGGGGCGGGACTCGAAGGGGCAGTCGCGAGGGCGGCGCAGGCGACGTAAGCACCGCAGGAGCGAGCAACGCGAGCGACGAGGAGCGCAACAAGCGTGCGCCGGCCTCGCGACTGGGGCTTCGGCGGTGTGCGTCACCGGTCCGGCCTCAACAGTTTATAAACAAGCAGCTGGGGCTTTGGAAGTGTGCGTCGTCAAGCCACGGTCAACGATTTATAAGTAGGCGGCTGGGGCTTCGGCGGTGTGCGTCACCGATCTGCTCTTGATGATTTATAAATGAGCGACTGAGGATTCGACGGTGTTCGTCGTCAAGCCGCACTCAACGACTTATAAACAACCGAGTGAAAACTCCGAGCCAGATCCGTATCAGGCCGTTTCCATCTCCTTTTCCAGATCGCGGAGCTTCTCGATCCGACGCTCCGTCGACGGGTGCGTCGAAGCGACCTTCCCGACGAAGCCGGCCTTGATCGGGATGATGAAGAACGCGTTCATCTCCGCCTCCTCGCGGAGGTCCTCCTTGGGGACCTTGTCCATCCGGCCGTCGATGGTCATCAGCGCCGAGGCGAGCGCGCCGGGCTTGCCCGTGATAAGCGCCGCGCCGCGGTCCGCGGAGTACTCGCGGTAGCGCGAGAGCGCGCGGATCAGGAGGAACGAGACCACCCACACCACGAGCGACACCAGAATCGCGACGATGACGGGCGCTCCCTGCCGGTTATCGCCGCCCAGCAGCCACCCCCACCGCACGATGAAGAAGGCGATAGTCGAGAGGAACGAGGCGATGGTCATCACCATCACGTCGCGGTTCTTGACGTGGGCGAGCTCGTGGGCGAGCACGCCGTCGAGCTCGTCCTCGTCGAGGCTCTCCAGAAGTCCCGTTGTCACCGCGACGGTGGCGTTCTTCTTGTTCCGGCCGGTGGCGAACGCGTTCGGCACCTGCGTGTTCGCGACCGCGACGGTCGGCTTCGGCAGGTCGGCCTGCTGGCTCAGCCGCTCGACGCGGCGGTGGAGGTCCGGGTACTCGTCGGGGTCGACCTCGCGGGCGCCCATGCTCCGCAGCGCCAGCTTGTCGCTGAAGAAGTACTGGGCGACCGAGAACCCGCCGAGCATGACCAGCGGGAACAGAAAGTCGCCGAAGTACACCGTCAGGGCTCCGACGAACACGACGTAGAGGGCGAACAGGAGGAACATCGTGAACGCCATCCGTCCACGCAACCCCCAGTCTGTCTTCCAATCCATACCCGTAAGTTACCGCTCGGCGCGTTAAAGCCTGCCGGAGCCGGGGGCGGCCCGACCCGCCCCGACCCGTCCGCGGCGGTGCGGTTTCCGCCGCAACGGTGCGCTTTTGCCCCCCGACGCCGACGCCGACGCATGGAGACAGTCCTCGTCACCGGCGGCCGCGGCGCCTCCGGGCGCTGGGTCGTCGACCGCCTCGCCGGCGACTACGAGGTCGTCGTCGTCGATTACGACCACCCCGGGCTCGGCGTCGACCCCGCCCCGAACGTCTCGTTCCGCGCGGCCGACCTCGCGGAGCGCGATCAGGCGCTCGACGTCGTCGCCGCCGTCGACCCCGACGCGGTCGTCCACTGGGCCGCGATCCCAGTCGCCGGCACCCACCCCGAGGGCCGGGTGTTCGAGACGAACGCGCTCGCCGCCAAGAACGTCCTCGACGCCGCCGGCCGAGCCGACGCCCCGATCGTTCAGGCCTCCAGCGACGGCGCCTACGGCTTCTTCTTCGCCGACCCGACGCCGTTCCCGGAGGAGCTACCGATCACGGAGGCCCACCCGCTCCAGCCGGAAGACCCGTACGGGCTCTCGAAGGTGACCGCGGAGGCGGCGGCGGGCGCGGTCGCGCGCCGCCACGACGTGCCGGCCGTCTCGCTCCGCCCGTCGTGGATCCAGTACCCCGGTGCGTACGCCTGCCGCGCCGACGAGTACGTGAGCGGCCTCGACGCGGGCGCCGGCAACTTCTGGTCGTACGTCGACGTCCGCGACGTGGCCGACCTCGTCGCGGCCGCGCTCGCGGACCTCCTCGGTGAGGACCCTATCGTGGCCCCCGGCACCCACGAGGCGGTCAACTGCGTCGCGGCCGACAACGCGCTCGGTCGCCCGCTGCTCGACCTGCTCCGAGAGTCGTACGGCGAGGTTCCCGACGGTTGCGCGGTCGACGGGAGCGCGCTCGACGAGGGCGACGACCGCGGCGCCTACGCGATCGGGCGGGCGGCACGGCTGTTCGGGTGGGCGCCGTCGCGCTCGTGGCGCGACGCGGCCGACGAGGCGGTCCCCGAGCCGACGCTGTTCGATGAGTAGGCCGGACGAGCGCGGAACGACACCGCGCGTCAGATCGACAGGATGGCGTTGACGAGCGTCCGGGTCGCGATGGCGGTAACCGATCCGAGCCACGTCAGGAGGACGAAGTGGATGTAGCCGTTCGCGGGGTTCCCGCCGTCGATCCGGCGGATCATCTGCGAAGAGAGCGCCGCGTTGAACAGCACGACGGTGAGGAGGAGGTACTCGATGAGCGGGATGTCGTAGGCGCTGGGGTAGACGATCTGGGCCATGTCCATCTCTTCGAGCCCGAAGTCGGCGGTCAGGTCGGCCAGGATGGCGACGACCTCTAAGCCGATGAAGAAGGCGAACGTCGCCGCCGCCGTGATCCCGTACAGCAGTCCGATGAACGTCATCGCCGCCTGTCTGCGCTGCTCGCGGAGCTGGTTGACGGCGTTCATGTTCTTCGAGATCAGCTCGCCGAGCATCTTCGGGTCGCCGCCCATCTGTCTGCCGACGAGGTACATCTCGGAGAACTTCTGAATGAGGTACGAGCGCGTGTCTCGCGTGAACGCCCGCCACGCGCCCTCGGTGCTGATCCGCATGTTGAGCCGACGGTAGAGCCGCTCGATCGACTCGGAGAGCTCCCCGAAGTTCTTGTCGCGCAGCGTCGTCAGCACGTCGGTCGTCGTCGACTGCTTCGCGCTCTCGGTCGCGCCCAGCGCGCGCACGAACGAGGGGAACTCGCCGTCCCGGGCGGTGATCGCCTGCTCCTCGTTCCGGAGGACCACTCCGGTAATGAAGAGCGGCGAGATGGGGACCGCAAGGTACAGCGGCAGCCGGACGTCGTCGACGAAGAAGAGGAGGCCGGGCAGCCCGGGACCGTACCCGAACATCCCGGCGGCCGTGATCCCGATGAGCAGGAACGAGCAGGCGCCGCCGCCGATCAGCGAGCCCCACAGCTTCAGGTCGCCGGGCGCCCGCTCGTCCGGGTGGTACCAGATGGGGTCGTACGGCGACGTCGCGCGGATCATCGCGTAGAACCCGAGCTGGACGAAGACGAAGAGGACGATGACGGCCGCGACCGTCGCCGTCGGGTCGTTGCCGGTGAGGATCGGGAGGACGACGGCGAACACCAAGGCGAACGTCATCGAGAGGATCATCGACATGTACAGGTCCTTCATCACCTCCAGGTTCGAGAGCGCGGACTCGTAGCGGGTCTCGTACTGCGCGAGCATCACGTCCTGCTCGGAGACGAGGAACTCCTCTAAGGACTGCCCCGCGCCCATCGTGTAACCGAGGCGGTCGAAGAAGTCGGCCATCGCGTCGGAGGGGACCTCCTGAGCCCGGCGACGACAGGCGTCGTCGAGGCTCTGGTTCCACGTGTCGACGAGGTGGACGACGCGACCGATCTCCTCGGCGGCGACGCCGTACTCCTCCTCTTTCGCCAGCGTCCGGAACACCTCCATTCGGTCGATGTTCGTCGTCGACAGCACCGTCATGTGGGTCATCACGAGGTGTAGCTGGTTGTCGATCTTCGTCTCCAGACTGGAGAGGTAGATCTTCGGGTAGATGACGGCCGAGAACAGGACGAGCCCGCCGAACATCGGGATCGGGACCAGGGCGGGGAAGGGGAGCGGGAGCGCGACCAGGCCGACGACGCTCGCGAGGAAGATCAGCACGGCCGGAATCAACACCAGCCCGACGTACTTCCGCTTGGAGATGTCGAGCTGGTCGTACGACTCCATGACCTCGGAGGTCAGCTCGGCGGCGGTCGCGAGCCCGTTGCCCACCTCCTTGACCGCCATCGTCAGCGCCCCTCCGCCGCGGTGACTCCTCGGTGACTCGCCTCCATCGTCGCTACCTCGTGTTCCGGTGCATGTCGAAGGGGAGCCCCTCGACGCCGTCGCGCTGGAAGGAGTTGATCGCGTCGTTCACCTCGTGGTAGCCTAAGATACCCTCCTGGATCATCCGCTCGATCAGCTCCGCGCGGAACTCGAGGTCGTCGTAGATGTCGCGGGTGTCGGCGTACCCCAGCAGGGTCGCGATCTGCTCTTCGAGCACGTAGGAGTTGTTCATCCCCTGGAAGACGATGTCGTCTTCGACGGGGTCCCAGCTGAACACCTCGCGGGTGACGACCCCCTCCATCTCCTTGGAGTACCCCTCGATCTCCTGGACGCTCGTCACCCGACGGAGCACGTCATCGCCCTGTTTCACCCGGTTCTGGAACAGCGCCACGTCGGCGTTGTCCATGAACGTCTCGGGGACGTTGATCGGCTCGGAGGTGAACCGCTGGATCATCGAGACGATGTCGGACGCGTGGAACGTCAGCATGACCGGGTGACCCGTCTGGGCCGCCTGGAACGCCATGCGCCCCTCGGCGCCCCGCACCTCGCCCACGATGATGTAGTCGGGGCGCGACCGCAGCGCGGCAGCGACCAGGTCGAACATGTCCACGTCGGTGGACCCCTCGTCGCCCCCCTCGCGGGTCAGCAGCTGCTGCCAGGTGTTGTGCGGCGGGATGACCTCGGCGGTGTCCTCCGCGGTGTAGATCTTCGAGTCGTCGGGGATATACGAGAGGATCGCGTTCAGCGTCGTCGTCTTACCGGACGCCGTCTCCCCGACCACGAACACCGTCTGCTCGTTCTCCAGACAGAGCCAGAGGTACGCCGAAAGCTGCGGCGAGAGCGTTCCCCAGTGCGTGATCTGGTTGATCGATAGCGGCACCTCGTCGCCCTGCCGGATCGTGAGCGAGGACCCTTTCAGAGAGACGTCGTCGGAGTAGATGATGTTGATACGGGAGCCGTCGGGGAGCGTGGAGTCGACGATCGGGTCGGAGTCAGAGAGGGGGTCGCCCATCCGCTCGCCCATGTTGCGCAGCCAGTTGTCGAACTCCTGTGGCGTGCCGAAGTCGACGGTCGTCTCTAACATTCCGTAGGTGCCGTGGTCGACGTGACACTCCTTGGGACCGATGACGTGAATGTCCTCGTTGGCCGGGTCACGCATGATCGGTTCGAGGGGGCCGAGTCCGACGATGTCGCGGTTGAGCCGGTAGCGGATATTCTCGTAGGTCTCCTCCGTGACGGAGAGCTTCCCCATGCTGAGAATCTTCGAGAGGTTACCGCGGAGGCCGCCGTTCTGCTCGTCGATGTGGGTCACCTCCTCTAACAACTCCTCGATGAGATCGTCGTACTCCGCCTCGTTGTCCGGGGCGGTGTGCTGCCCGCTGGCCGTGAGGAGTCGGTTTTTCACCTCGTTGAGGATCTCCGCCTGCGGGCCGGACAGCTCCGGCTCGATGGCGTAGTACTTCGTGTCCTGCCCGAGGTCGCCGTAGATGTGGCTGTAGATGGGGCCGCCGACGGGATAGATGACGTTCGGCCGGTCGGACTCGTACTCGTCTTTCGGCTCCTCGATGAACTGCGGGAACTCCCCGGTGATCTGTTTGAACTCGCGGAGGTGCTCCCGGAGGTGCGGCCGCCGCATGGCCGCCTTCCGGAGCTCGTCGGACGGTTTGGCTGTGCCGTGTTCGGTCATCTCTCACCCCGCGTCGCGATGGTCGCGGTCCGGCCGCGCGGACCGACTGTGCGTCTGCTGGTCATGTGTTAGGCGACGCTACGGCTCTCTATCACGATGCCGGTTCCGGAGCGGACCGAGAACCCGATCGTGTCACCGACCTGTTCGCCCATGCCCGCGAACCGCTTCACGTTGATCTGGCGGCGGATGTCGTTGCCGACCTCGATCATCTCCAGTTCGAGGAACACGTCGGCGATGGAGCGGAACGGGCCGATGGCCTCGTCGTCGACGGCCGAGGGGTCGACGGTGAGCACCACCACCTTCCCCTGCGAGATGATCTCGCGGAAGAAGGAGATGATCTCTAGGGCGGCCTGCCGCTCCTCGTTCTTCCGGACGAGCGCCTCGAAGGTGGGGTCGTTCCGGAAGATGGCGTCGAACGTGTCGAGGAAGACGACGTCGGAGTTCCACATCGCCTCCGCGTCCATCAGCCGCTTGAGCAGCTCCTTGCGCTCGCCGTCGCCGTCGGAGAACGCCCCGCCGGAGTCGAAGTCGGCGTGGAGGAAGAGCAGCTCCTCTTGGAGGAGCGGCTTCACCATGTCGTACTCCAGCGAGTGCATCTGGTCGATGAACCCGCGGACGGTCAGCTCGGTCGACATCATCGTCACCGACGCGCCCTCCTGAACGAGCCCGTAGGCGAACCGCTGCGAGATGGCGCTCTTGCCGGCCCCGTAGTCGCCCTCCATGAGGACGATGCTCCCGCGCGGGATGCCGCCGCCCAGCTCCTTGTTGAGCCGGTCGCGCTCGCCGAGGCCCAAGGAGAGCAGGTTGTCGTGCGGCATCTCAGTTCCCCCCCTCCACGCGGAACTGGAACAGCTCCTCGTCGCCGTTCACCGAGAGGAACACCCGGTGGTCGCCGTCGGCGAGTCCGTCGTTCACGCCGTCGATGTCGTTGACGCTGATCGTGAGCCGGAGCACGTCGCCGCGACCCCACGCGTTCCCGCCGTCGGCGGAGACAAGCGTCCCGGAGATCGCGTTCGGCCGGACGTAGGAGCCGTCGAAGACGACGTTGAGGTCCGATCCGTCGGGCGCGAGCCGATAGGTGCCGGTGTTCTTTATCAGCAGCGTCACGTTCCCCTCAGTCGCGTTGTACACCCCCGCGCCGGCGTCCGAGATGACCGTCACGTCGGTCCGGAGCTGTTCGGTGGCGTCGAGCCCGGCGTCGTCGACGGCCGCGCTCACGCGATCGACCCCGGTGGTGACCGTGCCGACGACGCCCGCGGCGATCACCAGGCTCGCGATGAACAGGATGAGGTGGGAGACGGGAACGCTGGCCATCTACGCCCCCACCTCCGTCACGGTAGCGGCGTCGCGGACGCCGGACTCGACGACGAGGACGACCCGGGTGCCGTCCCCGATCTCCGTCGCCGTGTCGGTCTGTTCGACGGTCACCGAGAGCGTCTCGTCACCGAGCCAGAGCGCGGTGTCGCCGTCGCCGTCGACGGTCGTGGACGCGTTCGCTCCCCCCACGTCGACGTACTCGTTGCCGACGACGAGCGTCGCGTCGCCGGCGACCAGCCCGACCGACCCCTCGTTGGTGGCGTTGAGGGTGAGGGTGTCGGTGCTCGTGTCGAACGTCGCGTTCGTCACCGAGAAGTCGGTGTTCTGCCGTTCGAGCGCGCGCTCGTTGACGCCGTGCGTGGCGTCGGAGACGCGGTCGAGCCCGTTGGCCGCCACGGGGTAGAAGGTCGTGAACGCGAAGAACAGCCCCGCGACGATGATTGCCGTGGACGCGGAGACGCTAACGCCCATCTCCCCACCCTCCGTCGGCCGGATCGGCGCGGTCGGAACGGGGATTCGGGTCGTTCATCGGTCGCGTGGAACCGTTCCGATCGCGACGGTCGTCGCGGTGCCCGTCGCGGCGGTCCGCCGCGTCGGCGCCGTGATCGGTACCGTTCGTGCGTCGCTCGCGCTCGTCGGGCGCGTCCCCCCGGCCGGGCTCGTCGTGGCCGTTCCGCTTCGGTTCGGTGCGGCCGTTGCGACCGTTGCGACCGGAATCGGCGCGACCGCCGCGACGGCCGCCGCGGCGACCGCCGACGGGCGAGCCGCCGCCGACGAGCGAGCCGCCGGCGAGGTCGTCCCAGCGGTCCAGAAGCACCGTGTGGCTGCTGGTGCCGTTGAGCTGGGTCACGTAGCGGAGGCTGCGGGTGTGGTGTTCGCGGACGAGCCGGTCGGTTCCCGGCCGGTCGACGAGGTTGCGATCGATCGTGCCGAACCCGGAGAGGAAGTCCCGGAGCCGCGCGGCGGCGTCGGGCCCGATCCACTCGATGCGTTCGTAGTAGTTGATCGCGCGCACCGCGTCGGTGACGTCGCTCTCGGAGACGAGGAACTCCAGCCACTCCATCACGAGGAGGTCGCCCACGTAGTCGCCCGGCAGCTCCGTGAGGTACGGCTTGCCGCGGCCGTTCCCGGCGGAGAGGTCGTCCTCACCGACGTACTCGAAGCCGCCGGAGGCCTCCGCGGGGTCGCCGCCGGGGCGGCGGTCGGGCGCCGGCTCCGGCTCGGCGCCCCCCGACGGTTCGGGGTCCGGCGCCGGCTCCGGCTCGGCGCCCCCCGACGGTTCGGGGTCCGGCGCGCCGCCGGCGGGCTCCGGGTCCGCCGGTTCGTCGAAGTTGTCGAAGCCGTCGTCCTCGGC
Source organism: Halorubrum sp. 2020YC2 (assembly GCF_018623055.1). Classification (NCBI taxonomy): domain Archaea; kingdom Methanobacteriati; phylum Methanobacteriota; class Halobacteria; order Halobacteriales; family Haloferacaceae; genus Halorubrum; species Halorubrum sp. 2020YC2. Next base: position 2,398,907 of record NZ_CP076019.1, on the reverse strand, counting down.
GCCGCCACCGAGGTCGTCACCACCGAAGTCGTCGCCCCCGAAGTCGCCACCGCCGAGGTCGTCGGCGGGCTCGTCGTCGAACGAGTCCGTTTCGTCGCCGGGGTCGGCAAAGGAGTCGTCCCCGTCCTCGAACGGGTCGTCGTCCGCGCCGTCGTCGCCCTCCTCGGCCCAGTCGGCCTCCCCGGAGTCGTACTCTTCTTTCAGTTCGCTGAAGCTCTTTCCATCGTCGTTCATGTCGTCTCCGTCGTCCACCGTTTCGGTCTCGGACGCGGCGTCGTCCGTGCTGTCGTCGTCCAGTTCCTCGGCGTCGTCGAGGTCGTCGAATCCGCCGTCGTCGAGGTCGTCGAATCCGCCGTCGTCGAGGTCGTCGAATCCGCCGTCGTCGAGGTCGTCGAAGCCGTCGCCCTCGGCGTCGTCGTCGAACTCGTCGAACTCGTCGGCCTCCTCTTCCCCCTCGTCGAGGAGGTCGTCGTCGAAGAACCCGTCCGCGTCCGCGTTCGCGACGTCCTCGTCGAGGTCCTCCTCTTCGGTGCCCTCGTCGTCGTCGAAGATGCCGAACGACCCCTCGCCGCCGCCGGCGACGCTGTCGAAGCCGCCGCCGTCGTCGACGAACGGGTTGATGCCGCGGGTGACCATCTCGTAGATGTCGAGGAGGTTGCGGACGTCCTCCTCGATGTCGTCGACCGCGGCGGAGATCTCCTCGTTCTCCGAGCGGACCGTCGAGACGGTCGAGGAGAGGGAGGCGACCTCGTTTTCCAGCTCGTCGAGCCGGTTCTCGAGCTCGTCGGTGGCGGCACCGCCACCCCCGCCGCCACCGCCGCCGTCGTCGAACTCGTCGTCCCACTCGTCCATCCCGTCGAAGTCGTCGAAGCCGTCGTCGCCGCCTCCACCACCGTCGCCGCCCATGCCGCCGCCCATCCCTCCGCCGCCCATGTCACCGCCGCCCATGTCACCGCCGCCCATGTCACCGCCGAAGGGATCGTCGTCGCCGCCCATACCACCGGAACCGTCGTCGTCGGATCCGTCGTCGTCGAGGAACCTGTCGAGGACGCTCGCACCGACGAGCCCCAGCGTGGCGACTGCCCAAGCGGCGGTTGGAGCTCCCCACACCGGTAGTTCGAGGCCCATTACCGTGTACGACCCGCAGAAGCTACTTCAATTCACCCCTCAAAATATCAACCGTGAGAAAGCACGCCACGAAGCGAAATAACCCGATAGAAGGCTCAGATCGGGGTAATTAGCTGATTTCGAGAATTCGAACGGGGGACCGATCCGCGGTCAGATCGCCCGTTCGAACCCGTCCGCGGCACGGATAACGAGCCGACCGTTCGGTCCGAACCGGACCGTCCGCCCGACCGCGTCACCGACGTCGCTGGCAACGATCGGAACGCCGGCCGCGTCGAGCACCTCGCCGACCCGCTCGACGTTCCGCGGGCCGACCGCGTCGGTGAGGTCGAGCATCTCGGCGCCGCCCGCGACCCGCGCCTTCAGCCGTCGGGGGTCGGCCCCGGCGTCGTCGAGCGCCGCGATCAGCGAGTCGACACCGGTGTCGACGTACTTCGCGGGCCGCGAGGCGGCGGTGGTCCGCCCGTCCGCCGCGGGCAGCATGGCGTGGAGGAGCCCGCGAACTCCCGCCCGCTCGTCGACGAGCGCGACCGCGACGCAGGAGCCGAGCCCGCTGGTCGTCAGGGTCGCGTCGTCGCTCGTGACCGCGAGTTCACCCACTCCGACTTTGATCCGTCCGTTCCCGTCCGCGGCCGGGCCGCCGGTGACCGTCTCCGACTCCGCGTCCGAGACGGCGTCCCTACCGCTCCCCGTTCGGTCCGCCGGGTCGTCCGGCCGATCGTCGGAGAGCGAGCGGGTCACGACTCGGAAAGGCGGTCGAGTGCCCGAGCTAGTTCGCGCTCGTCGGGGAGCGCGTACACGTCGCAGCGCGCTTGGATCCCCTCCGTCCGGATCGCGGTGTCGATCACGAACCCGTAGTCCTGCCGCTCGCTCAGCTTCGCGACGAGCGGGCTGATCGTCGACGCACCGATGTCGTGGACGAACTCCGGCGGCGAGTGGGTGATCGTCGTGCCGAGCACGTTCGCCCACCCGTCGATGAACCCGCTCGTCATCACGTTACCCAGCTCGCAGAGCGCGTTCTCGGCCATGTCGCCCAGCGGCTCGTCGGGGTCCATCGGGAGCATCGCGTCCGCGACGGCCGCCGCCGAGGACTCCTCGAACAGGATCGCGAGGTAGCCGCTCGGCTGCCCCTGAAGCTCGAACACCGTACCCGCGTGCGGTTGGGTACCGACCTCCGCGGGCACGTCCGCGAGCGGGACGAACCGGAGCCGACTCACGTCGACGCTCGTCTCTAACCCGGTCATCATCGCGATGTTGTCGGCGGCGTTGGCCGACCCCTTCTTCGCCAGCGACGAGAACGTCGACAGCGACTCGTAGGGCACCGCCGTGCTAGTCGTGCCGCCGTCGGCCTCGCCGCCGGCCGCCGCCGCGGGCGCCGTCTTCCCGACGATGAGGTCGCGGAACGGGCCCGAGTCGGGCAGCATGTAGATGGAGAAGTCGAGGTCCGTCGTCGTCGCGTCCAGGCGGCTCTCGAAGAGGAACACGCCGTCGCCCGCGAGCGCCCCGTCCGGCAGTACCGCCGCGCCGTCCGCCTCGAAGTACCGCGGCGGCGACATGTCGATCCCCTTCCCGAGGTAGTTCGCCCACCCGTCGAGGAAGCCGCCGAGCGCGATGTTGCCGACCTCCGTCACCGCGCTCCGCTCCATCGACGCCCCGCCGGGGAGCAGCGAGAGCAGGGCGTCGGCGTTGACGGCGTCGAACGCGAGGACCGCCTCGCCGTCCAGACCCCCGCGGAGCCCGACGCTGACGCCGATCGACTCCCGGCCCGCGAACGCCTCCGCGAGGTCCTCGCCGCTGGCGACGCTCGCGCCCGTCACCTCCACCGCGAGGTCGGTCCCGGTGAGATCCGAGAGCGCGCCGGCGGCCTGTTTCGCCCCCTGCTCCGCGAGGCGGTTACAGGCGCCGAGCGCGCGGACGTCGACCCGCATTATACCGCCGAGCCGATCGCGTCGAGTACGTTCGGCTTCTGGAACGGCTTCGTGATGTACCCCTCCGCGCCCGCCTTGATCGCCGCCTTCATTTTCTCCTCCTGCCCGACGCTGGTACACATGATCACCGTCGCGTCCGGGTTGTCTTCGAGGATCTCCGTCGTCGCCTCGATCCCGTCGCGGATCGGCATCACGATGTCCATCATCACGAGGTCCGGCCCGTGCTCCTCGTACATGTTGACCGCCTCCACGCCGTTCTCCGCCTCGCCGACGATCTCGAACTCGCCTTCGAGGATCTCCCGGAGGAGGTTCCGCATGAACTCCGAGTCGTCGGCGATGAGTACCCGCGTAGCCATTGTTGTCTGGATTGGGGCACAGCGATCACTTAATCGCTCCCCCGCGGTTCTCAGCGATGAGAACAGAGCGGGACGCCGGAGGAAACCGAGCCTTACACCCAGTGTCCGAGGATGTGGATCGCGCCGACGACAACCGTACCGACGAGCGTCTCTCGGGTGCCGATCCCGAACGGGAGGAAGGTCGTCGGCTCGTCGGTGGGTGGGGTCTGCGAGGGCGGGTTGTTCTCGGAGCCGTTTCCGGACCCGGCGTCGTCAACCGATTCCGTCCCGTCGGTCGCGTTCGTTTCGGCCGGTTCGGTTCCGTTGTTCGGGCCGTCGCTCGTCGCGGAACTCGTGGAGTTCTCCGCGGAATCGGAGCCGTTGTCGGTCGTCGACTCTTCCCCTCCGGGGTTCGAATCGGAGACTGAACCGTTCCCGTCGGGCTCGCTCGCTTCCGACGTGCCGTTCCCGTCCGAGTCGATGCGCGTCACCGCCGGATCGTCCTCGACTATCACGGTCCCGTTGATCCGGTCCCCGTCGATCGCGAGCGTGTACGGATACGTCCCCGGTTCGAGGTCGGCGTCGACGCCGTCGAAGGTCTCGTTGCGCGGCGCGTCCGGCCCCACCGTCACATAGCGCTCCTCGACGATCTCGCCGTCGGCGACGTCGAGTGACAGCTTTCGGCGATCCTCCACCGCGCCGACGTTTCGGATCGTCGTCGACAGGGAAGACAACGACTCCTCGCGGGTCACCGTGAAGTTCGTCGTCGTGTTCGTCAGGCGCAGGTGGTGCGGGTCCGCGGCGTCGGCGGTGATGATGACCGTCCGGCTGTCGCGCAGCCCGGAGTCGTCGCGGAGCTCGAACAGGACACGGTCCCCGGGCGGTGCGCCGGAGAGACCGAGGTCGGCGCTGAAGTTGCCGTCGTCGTCGATTGAGACCGTCGATTCGGACAGCTGCGGTCTATCGCCCCCGTCGTACGTGAACTCGGCGTTCAGTTCGGTCGCCGGCAGCAGGGTCGTGGTCCCGGTGATCTCGCCGCCGTCGGCGAATAGTTCGCCGTCATCGGTGTGGTGATCGTACTCGATATACCGCTCTTGGATCGAGAACGTCGTCTCGACCGAGACGCCGGCCTCGTCTGTAGCGAAGTACGGGAACTGCTCCGGTGTCGAGTCGTCCTCGACCGAGGCGGCGTCGAACGGCCCATCGGGGTCGTCCGCGAACCGGTACCGCTCGCCCCGTTCGCCGGCCAGTTCAAACGTGACGCGGTACTCCTCGCCGGGGTCGAGCCGCTCGCCGATCGCGTTGTCGTCGCTCGTGTCGATCACGAGGTAGAACCGGCCGGCGCTCGGGTCGGCCGACGCGGCCTCGATCTCCTCGGGCGACTCGAACAGCACCGTGGCGTCTTCGAGCACCGACGGGTCGATCCGGGTCGGCTCGCGGTTTCGACCGGGGTTAGTGTGTTCGATCCGGAGGTCGATTCCCTCTTCCTCTGCGAGGAGGTCCCGCAGAACCTCGCCGCTCGCGTTCCCGCCCGCGGTAACGGGTCCGCCGCCGTCGTTCGCGACGTGCGACAGCGCTCCCCAGATCCCGGCCGCCTCGAAGCCGATCACGAGGCGGTCGCCCTTCGTGACGGCCGACCGTTCGAGGCCGTCGCTCCGGAGCGCGCCGAGGGACTCGATCGACTCGTCCGACTCAGCTGGCATTGTGGTGAACAGGTCGACCTCCTCACCGAGGTACCGCTCCGACTCGACCACGAGGACGTTCGACCGCGCCGCAGAGGCTGCCGGGGAAACGACGCCGTCGCCGGTGACCGTGAAGGTGGCGTTCTCGACGGCTGCGAGCCGGTACCGCTCCGTGGCGAGCGGTCGGGACAGCCCCCCGGCACCGGTCGCGGTAGAGAGGTCCGAGAGGCCGCCGAAGTTGTCGCCGTTCTCGTCGTTGAAACTAAGACCCGGGCAGGAGCTGACCGAACAGCTGGTCGCCTCCCCATCGCCCGACGCGGAGACGTACTCCGCTCCCGTGCCGGCGACGCGGGTGTTGAGCGTCACGTCCATCCGGCTCTCACCACCGGGGTCCAGTCTGATCACGTCGGTGAATCCCACCGACGCGCCGGAGTCGCTCAGGCGGTTCCCACCGACGAGGAGGTACGTTTCTTCCTCGACGAGGACGGTGAACTCGACGGGGGCGCCGGCGGTCGTCTCGTATATCTCCCGGCTGAAGGAGGCGTTCGCCTGCGCCGGCGCACCCCCGAGGGCGTCCGCGTCGATCGCCGCCGAAGTCGCGCCGCGATCGATTCCCGGCGCGTCGCTCGCGGGGGCGCCGTCCGCCGGGACGGCCCCGACCGAGGGAGCGCCGGCAACGAGCAGCGACGCGACGAGCGCGGCACAGAGGAGCCACGCGACACGGCGCGCGAGTCGGCGAGCTCGTCGGCGTCGGTCGGACCGGCCGGGAGCGGTCGCCGTCTCGGTCGACTGCGCGGCGGAGGGCGAGTGGGCGTTCGTCGGGGATCGCGAGAGTGTCCGTGACATCGTATGGTCAGCGCGTGGGCCGCCGGTCGGCGGCCCGCGTCGTTCGTCCTCGGCTCCGCGGGTCGACGACTAAAGCATACTCCCCGGATTATCAACGAGGAGAACCGCAGCGCGCGCCGAACCCCCTTGGAGACAGAAATCGGGGGACGTAGGCGGTGTCGCCGCCGACTCGTCTCCCGAAGAATTAAGCCCGACGCGAGCGCGCTTCCGAACAGGATGCCATCGTGTCCCCGCTGTGAGGCGTCGATAGACGACGAGGCCCGATACTGCGCGCAGTGCGGCGCCCCGCAGACGGAGGACGCGGCCCAGGAGTTAGACGAGTACGTCCAGCGACAGGCGGAACAGGTCGCGGGCAGTGGAGGCGGCGGCAGCGACGGGGGCGGGCCCGACGGGTTCGCGGACATGGCCGACCTCAGCGACCGCGAGCAGCTCTGGCGGCGCGGCTGTTACGTCGTCGGGTACGGAACGGTCGTCGTCGCGCTCACCCTCGTCCCGGCGGTCGGCGCCTTCCCGCTGATCCTCGCCGGGATCGCGATCCTCCCGCCGATCCGGCGGCTCACCGCCGAGCCGCTCGGGAACTCGCTGAAACGTGAAGTGATGGTGGGGCTGTACGCGGTATTCGCGCTGATCGGCGTCGCGCTGCTGTTCCTGTTATAATTCTCCTCGGGTCAGTCGATCCGGAAGCCGCCCGCGTCCTCGGCGGCGCGCACCAAGTCGCCAATGCTATCGCTCGCGGAGAGCCCCTGACTCGCCGCGAACCGTTTTATCATCACCGGCGGAATATCCACCGTCGTCTCGGAGGCCGCGAGCAGCAGGCCGATCGCCTCCGGCGTCGGCGAACTTGGGCCGGCGTTCGACGCGAACCAGGATATCAGCGTGTCGAACGTCGCCGTCACGTCGTTCGACACCATCCGCTGGCGGGTGGTGTCGCCGTTCGCGTGGAGCGTCGCGTCGATGCCGTAGTCGAAGCCGTCGCCGTCGAAGGAGGTCGCCAGCCACCGGCTCACCGCCTGCCGGTCGACCGCGTCCGCGCCGGTCGGCGGCTGGCGTCCTCCCGAATTCGACCCTGCGCGTCCCTGGCCGCCGTCCTGCCCGGCTCCGCGGGCCTGTCCTCGTCCGCCGGCGCCGCCTTGCTGGTCGCCCTGCCGCTGGCCGCGTTCGCCGACGCCGGGACCGGCTGCGCTCGCTCGGGGGTCGTCGCCCGCGGGTCGGCGCTCGTCCGCGTTCGCTGGCTCCGCGGCGGTGAACCCGGAGGCGTCGTCCGGCGGCCGCTCCCGTCCGCCGCCTCGCGATCGACCGACGTTGGGCCGGCCGTTCGTCCCGACGACGTACCGGCCCTCCTCGATCTCGACGACGTTCTCGTCGTCGGTGAAGTCGAGTTCGTCGGGGTCGGCCGGCGGCGCGTCGGGGTCGGCGGCCGGTGCGTCGCGGTCGCTCATGGTAACGCCGTGAACGCGCGAGAAGATAGGTGTTCCGGGCGGATCGGTTCCGCCGAAGCGGTTAGCGGGTGATTCGAGGCTCGTTAGAGCCGGACCGCTTCGCCGTCCTTGTTGAACAGGTCAGGTGCGCGGAGTTCGACGCTCGTCGTCGCACCGGCGGGCGAGACGATGTCGAGCGTGGCACTCTGTCCTTCCCCGAAGGGCCCCGTGTCTGCGAACGCCCCAGCGTCAGGGTTGATCAGGATCGTGTAGTCGTTCTCTTCATCAAGCACCGGTGTCGACTCGAAACTACCATCAGAGCCAACAGCGAACTCGTTGGCACTGAGTCCGTCAATACTGGCTACCTCGTTGACTATCTCAAAACTCGATCCACTACCAGAAGCCGCAACTGTCTCGGTGTCCTGAATGAGAGTGTTACCCGAGCCATCCTCGAGAGTGATCGTGACCTCCTCGCCTTCGGTCAACTGGTCATTGCTGGCTTGTAAGGTGGCGTCACCAGCTGTACCATCGAGGCCGAACACCGTCCCACCGAGGTTTTCGACGCTATCAGTAACTTCCGCAGACTCACCTTCGGTTTCAAATCGAAGGGTTGCGGAGTCACCACTACTGATGTCGTCAATTTCAGTTTCATCAACCGTATCAACCGTGACAGAAGGAGTAATACCGTCCTCAATGGATTCACTAGTACTCAGTTGCGTGTTTCCACTTCCAGTACTGGAAACGAACACGAGATTCTCTTGCCCACCAGGACCAACAGCTTGGATCGTCGTTTCGCTCAGATCGATTTGATCGGCACCGGGTGCGCCCGAGACACTCAGACGAATCTCGCTCAGTTCGCCGTTTGCCTCACTACCAACGATACCGACCTCGCTCGTCACGTCGATCCGTTCGGAGACGAGGTCAGTACTCTCTTCGCCCGTTGCCTCCGCTTGCGTCTGGAGGAACCCGGCCGTGTTGATCAGGACGCCGGCGGCGATCGCCGCCACCAGCACCATCGCGATGAACACGATGAGCGTCCCGATCCCCACCTGACCGCGCTCCTCGGGGTTAGTGATAAATTCGAACATTGTTACAGCCTCACTGAGTCGCTAACGACGGTGCTTGGCACGCGGATCTCGGTGGTTGTCGTCGCACCGCTCGCGGTGGTGAACGTTATCGTCATCGAGTCGCCTTCCTCGAGAACGTAGGCGCTGTCACCGGCGTTGTTATCGACATCTGAACTAGTGTCGTCAAGCCCGAGCGTTACCTGCGCTCGATCACTAGTATCGGTGAAGACGACATTGTTGTCTCCTTTGAACATGTCAATACCAGTTCCATCAGAGTCTGTACTGAGCGTGAACGTTTCCTGTCCACTTTCCCCGATGAGTTCGACCGAGGTTTCACTCAAGTCGATATTGGACGCACCCGGCGACTGAGCGAGCACGAAGTCCAGTTCAACGATCTGACCGTTATCACCTACACTATCGTCGAACGTCCCGGACTGGCTCACGACTTGGAGCCGGTCGCTGACCTGCTGTGTACTCTCTTCGCCCGTTGCTTCCGCTTGCGTCTGGAGGAACCCGGCCGTGTTGATCAGGACGCCGGCGGCGATCGCCGCCACCAGCACCATCGCGATGAACACGATGAGCGTCCCGATCCCCACTTGACCGCGTTGTTCCTCGTCCGTGATTGCTTCGAACATTGGTTGTGTTGCGTTGGCCCCCGGCCTGCCCGGCGGGCGTTATCGATAGCGTTGGGGATTTCCTACTTAAGATCACGTTCCCGGTTATCCGAGTTGATAAACATCTCACGTCGTGCGGTTTTCGGATTTGTTTTAGACATATAATTACAGAATGTATCAACTATTCCGGCGTGGCGATATCAGTTCTGGATCTAGCGCGTAACGAGGCGTGCGTTCCTGACGCGGCCGAGCGTCGGGAGCCCGACGACCGAGGTGGCGGTCAGACAGTCGAGACCAACCGAAGGACCAGCGGTTAGTGGTACCGACGCCTCGGAGGGTGACTTCGAAACGAGGACAGTCGGGGCGAGGGAAACGGTCTCAGCGCTCGCGTTCGGGTTCGCGCGCCAGCGAGTCGGTAGATTCTGGCCGAGACCGCGATTCGGCGCGGTCCCCCTGACGGTCGGCCGCAAGGAGTCGATCGAGGCGGCGCTCGAACTCCGCGTCGGAGAGTTCTCCCTCAACGTAGCGGTGTTTGAGTCGCTGGAGCGGTGTCTGGGGCACCTCGCGATCGGCGCGTTCGTTCGACGCGTCGCGCTCCGCGGCGATCCGGTCAGCGAGGTACCCGCCGAGCGCGCCGCTGCCGACGACGTACGCCGCGCCGAACAGCGTGAGCGCGAGGACCCCGACGGTCGCCGCGGGCGACACCGCGGCGGCGACCCAGACCGCGAAGAAGGTCACCGGCAGCGAGAGCAGCGCGACCAGCGCGCCCGTCGCAGCGCCGATCCGCGGGCCGCGGGGCGCCTCCGACTCGTCGGTCCAACTCGCCACGCCGGCGCCGACCGCGGGCGCGAGCAGGCCGACGACCGGCAGGACGCTCACGAGTACCGTGACCCCGGCGCCGACGCCAGCGCGCGCGGCGAGGTCGGAGAGGCGAGCGACCGTCGAACGACCTTCGCGAGCGTCGGCGGTCGTCATCGTCGGCGCTCCGAGCGTCGCGGCGGGTCGGTTGGTCGGCGCCGCCACGGGGTAGCCGGTGCGTCCGAACTCACGCCCTCGTCTCGACAGCCGTCTGTCATCGAGATCAATATGGGTCGAGAGATCAAAAGTGCGTCGGGGGGACGTACGCTCCTAGGTATCGGGATCGGCAGAGTCGACTCGATGGCGGCTCGGGACGGTCGACCGGCCGTGATCGGCGCTACCGCTCGCGCAGGCGCGACAGCTCCGACTCGGGGATCACGAACTCCTGTGTGCCCGGTTCGTAGACGGCGAGGCTCCCGGCGACGAGCGCCATCGACGCCGCGAGCAGCCCGGTGTTGATCAAGAGCAGCGCCTCGGCGTTCCCGAATCCCGTCCGAAAGGCGGCCGCGGGCGTTCCGACCGCCGCGACGACGACGAGTCCGAAGCCGACCGCGAGGTACGCCATCGCCGTGCGACCGGACGACCGATACGCCGCGACGGCGAACGCGACGAGCGTCGCGCTCGCGCCGGCCAGCACGGTGGTCGTCATCAGGTACAACCCCTCGATGAGCTCCATACACACCCTGCTCGAACGCCGGTGATAAACCCACGGGAGCGCGTATCAGCGCCGATAATACGGTTCGTCGGAAGGCGTCCCCGAAGCGCGTCGGTGAAACGGCGTGATCCCTCCCCGCACGCCGAATCGGGACGCGTTCGCTGATTCGGCTAATCACCGGTACCATTATAAGTCATAAAAATCAATCTCGATAACGTGAATGGTGGGGGACGATCTGATCACCGTACTCGGTAACAAATACAACACAGACATCCTGACGGCGACGGGCGAGGCGAAGTCGGCGCAGGACCTCAGCGACCAGTTGGACGTCCCGATCGCGACGTGTTACCGACGGATCAACGAGCTGGAGGAGGCGGACCTCCTCGAGCTACACGACCGCCCGCTCTCGGACGAGCACCGGCGCGTGAAGGTGTACCGCCGGAAGGTGGACGGGGTCGAGGTCGACTTCCGCGACGGGCTCACCGTCGAGGTCGAGGAGCGGTCGGCGGTGAAGAACCGCCTCGACGACGTCTGGCGCGACCTCTCGTCGCGGGAGTGACGAGGCGGGCGGCCGGCGACCCAACCGTCAGAACGACGGCTGGTCGTCGGACCGGCCCATCATCGAGAACCCGCCCGCGCGCTCGTGGACCGTGATTCCCCCCTGCCCGATCTCCATCGGGAAGATGTCGGTATCGATGTCCTGTTTCCGCATCTTCGCCACCCAGACGTAGCGGTTGACGCCGGAGTCGGTCGGCGTCTGGATGAAGTAGATGTTCCCGTCCGTGAGGAAGTTCTCCAAGCCGACCTCGGTGTCGGGGAAGACGGCGCCCTGCTCGTTGATGAGCAGCGAGGTGAGCCCGTTCGCCTTGAGGATGTCCGAGAACTTCAGCAGGTACGTGCGCTTCTCCTGTTCGGCGTCGAAGAACAGCTGGAACATCGACAGCGAGTCGAGGACGAGGCGGTCGAACTCGCCGTCCTCGACGGTGTCGAGCAGGCGGTCGACCGCGGTCGAGAAGTCGGTCTCTCGGAGCATCTCGCGTTTGTCTAAGATGACGATGTCGCCGTCGTCGACCATCTCGTCGAACCCCTCGAAGCCGACGGACTCGGCCGCGCCGCGGATGTCGGCCTCGTCCTCCTCGAAGGAGACGTACACGCCGCGCTCGTCGTGTTCGGAGACGCCGTGATGGAGGTACTGGATGCCGAAGATGCTCTTGCCGGTGCCCGGGTTCCCGGAGACGAGGACCGTCGACCGCTCGGTGATACCGCCGGTGAGAATGGAGTCGAGCCCCTCGACCCCGGTGGAGACGAGTTCTGACATTCGTCCCTCCATTGGCGGCCGGAGTATATAAAAGACGGTTCGGTACATCGGACGAACGGACGGCGACAGTTTTATCTCTCGACATGCCGCTCGTTCGTGTATGTCCGGTGAAGCGTGTCACGTCGCTCCCGGCGGTGGTCGACGGTGAGCGACCCGTCGATACTCGTCGTGGAGGACGAGCCCGACATCGCGGCGCTGTACGCCGGCTTCTTAGAGGAGCGGTACGACGTCGACGTCGCCGAGACCGCCGCCGAGGCGATCGACCGGGTCGACGCCGCCGTCGACGTGGTGCTCCTCGACCGCCGGCTCCCGGACGGGAGCGGCGACGACGTCTTGGAACACATTCGGGAGCAGGGGTACGACTGTCGGGTGGCGATGGTCACCGCGGTCGAGCCCGACTTCGACATCATCGACATGGGGTTCGACCTGTACCTCACCAAGCCGGTGAGCCGCTCGAATCTGCTCGGGGCCATCGACACGCTCCTGACGCGCAACGAGTACGACGACCTCATCCAGGAAGCCGCCGCGCTCGCCAGCAAGCGCGCGGTGCTCAGCTCGCAGAAGCCGGCCGCGCAGCGCGAGGGGAACGAGGCGTACGCCGAACTCGTCGAGCGGCTGGAGGACTTAGACGCCGACATCGACGAGCTCGGCGAGTCGCTGTCGACCGACGACTACCGAGCGATGTTCCGCGACCTAGGCGAGGCCTGACGCGACGCCGACCGCCTCGCCGCGATTTCTCTCGTCTTCCGCCTCGATAGCGCACGCCCGCGGTCACCGCGAGATATTCTTCGTCGATGACGGTCGACACGCTTTGTTCGAGGAGGTGGTTCAAGTAGCTGTGAACCGAACTTGTATCGTGATCAACGTTACCGAGCGTCGAGATGTGCTCCTCGCCGCGGCTGCCGGCGTGGCGGCGGTCGCTAGCTCGTACCTCTTCGCGGGGTGGACGCCGTCGTTCGTCGTCAGACCGGTCGACCAGGCCGTTGTCAACCTGACGCCGGGACCGGTGGTGACGCTCGCGATCGAGACCCTCGGTGAGGCGGGACACCTGATCCACATCGCGCTGGCGTTCGCGGCGGTGGTGGGGCTGTTCGGAGCAGTCGCGTTCGCCGGACTTCTGCTCGCCACGCGCACGGACCGGCGAGCGGCTGGCATCGCCGTCGCCGGCGGCGGTTCGTGGCTGCTCGCCGCCGGGCTGACTGGACCCTCGGCTGGAGCGGTGGCCGCGGCGCTCTCCGCGGCAGCCGTCGTCGGGGCGGGCTGGTTGCCTCCGTCCGCGGCACCGTCCGGAGGCGACACCGGCACTGTGAGGGACGCGCCGGCCGTCGTCGACGCGGTGCGCCGCCGGACCCTTGCGGTCGTCGCCGGGGCGCTCGGGTTCGTCGCCGCGACCGCGGTGGGCCGTCAGGCGCTCGCGTCGGGGGACGACCCCCTCGCCGACGCCCCGCGGTCGGAGGGCGCGGGCGCGCGGCTCCAGGAACTCGACTCGGCCTCGCTGGCGTTCGAGAGCGACGGTCACCAGAGGATGGTGACGCCGATCGGCGAGTTCTACAACGTCGACATCGCGGAGTTCGACCCGGAGGTCACCGCCGACGAGTGGTCGGTGACGTTCACCGGCGAGACCGGGAGCGAGCGGACAGTCGACCTCGACGAGCTGATCGACCGCCCCGTCGAGAACCGCGCTGTGACGCTGCGGTGCGTGGGCGAGGACCTGAACGGCCGCCGCATCGGGAACGCCGTCTGGACGGGGACGCCGATCCGGCCGCTGCTCGAATCCGTGGACCCGCAGGGCGACTGTAACTGCGCCATGCTGCGCGGCGAGGACGGGTACTACGTCCAGTTCCCGGTCGACGTCCTCGCGGAGGGGTTCCTCGCGTGGGGAATGAACGGGCGGGAGCTTCCGACCAGCCACGGCCACCCGGTCCGGGTGCTGATCCCGGGCCATTGGGGCGAGACGAACCTGAAGTGGCTCACGGAGATCGAACTCCTGAACGTCGAGGACGACGGCTACTGGGAGGAGCGCGGCTGGGAGGGCACCGGCGAGGTGACCACCGTCGCCAAGCTCTGGGACGAGGGGATCACGGAGCTCGACGACGGCCGGATCGAACTGGCCGGCCACGCATACGCCGGGAGTCCCGGCGTCGAGCACGTCGAGGTCTCGACCGACGGGGGCAACTCCTGGACCGACGCCGACCTCTCCGATCCCCTGCCCGACGCGGACGTCTGGCGGCAGTGGCGCCACGTCTTCGAGCCCGGCGGGGAACACGAGGTCGTTGTCCGCGCGGTCGACGGCGAGGGGACGCGCCAGACGCGGGAGGCGTCCGGCCCCGTGCCGAGCGGCGCGTCGGGGTGGGTTCGACGGACGGTCGGCTGACGGGCGAGCGTGGTTCCGCGACCGCTCAGGAGAGCTGCTCGCCGACGATCCGGTCCGCCTCGGCGAGGAACGCGTCCCGCTCGTCGGTCGGGATAGTCGCGCCCGCGGCCACGTCGTGGCCGCCGCCGTCGCCGCCGACCGACTGACTCGCCTCGCGCATCACCGCCGAGAGGTCGAGGCCTTGCCGGACGAGCGCGTGCGAGCCGCGCGAGGAGACCTTCAGCGCCTCGGCGCTCTCCTCCGCGAAGGCGATCACCGGCTTCGAACGGTCGACCGCGGGGGAGCCGACCGCCATGCCGGCGACGATGCCGACGATGGTCTCGCGGATGCGCGACCCCGCGTCGAACCACTGGAGGTGGTCCTCGTGGGTGACGCCCTCGTTTTTGACCCACTGAAGCCCCTCGGAGAGGTTCTGTCGGTGGGTGCGGAGGAGCCGGCGCGCCTCCGCGAGCGCGTCGCCGCGGTCACCGAGACACACCGCGAGGCCCACGTCGCCGCGCTCGTAACGGGCGGTCGCGTTGAGGAGGGTGGAGAACTCGCTGACGTCGCGGAGTTCGGTGCCGGGCTCCTCGTCGACCAGCGTGTAGGAGGTGCCGACGAGCGCCTCGATCCGGTCTGACGGGACGCCCGAGGCGACCGCGCGGCGCATCAGCGCCGACGCGAGGGTCCGCCGCTCCTCGCCGTCGAGGTCGACCCAGCGCCGCCACTCCCCGTCGCGTTTCACGTCGACGTCGAGGTCGGTGAGGAAGGAGATGGCCCCCGCCTCGTCGTTCGAGACGCCCGGAATCTTCACGTCGGAGGCGTACTCCAAGAGCTTGGGGAGCGGGCGGGTCTGTCTGCCGTACAGGTCGAGGTCGGTCCGCGCCTCGAGGACGCCGGCGTCGACGCCGTCCGCGACGATCGACTCGTTGGCGCCGACGAGCCCGCCGTCGGAGTCCTGCATGTCACCGACCGCGCCGACGACCGCGAGCGCGGCGAGGTCGCGGTTGTCGCCGTCCGGCCCCTCCAGCGCGCGGGCGAGGAGGTAGCTCGCGCCGGCGCCCGACAGCTCGCTCGCGCCGTCGATCCCTTCGAGCAGGGGATTGAGGTGGTACCGCGTGTCGCGGTCGGCGGGCCGGTGGTGGTCAGCGATGACGGGGACGAAGTCGCCGCGGTCCTCGTGGTCCGCGATGAGGTCGAGCTGGCCGGAGCCGAAGTCGGTGAAGAGCACCACGTCGAACTCGCGGGCGGCGATGCCGGCGATCGAGTCGGCGTCAAGCTGTTTCTCGAAGACGACCTCGTGGTCGATTCCGGCCCGGGCGAGCGCGGTGGACGCTATCGCGGCGCTCGTGATCCCGTCGGCGTCGATGTGCGAGGCGAGCAGCACCCGACCGGCCTCGCGCAGGCGGTCGGCGCAGTCGGTCGCGCGGGCTTCGAGGTCGGGGACGGGGGCGGCGACTGCCATTACCACCGGTTGGCGCCCGATCGGTCATAAACGCACGCTTCGGCGGGACGCGGGAGAGGCGCGTGCCGTCCGCGGCGCGAGCGGTCCGGGCGACGCGGACGGCGAGCCGAAGGGGCATCAATTGCCGTAACTGACGGTTATAGAAGTGCGTAGACGTATGAGCTACAAACATGACACGTGGGTTCAACACCCGGAGTCTCCACGCCGGCGCCGAGCCCGATTCGGCCACCGGCGCCCGCGCGACGCCGATCCACCAGACGACCTCGTACGTCTTCGACGACGCGGACACGGCGGCGGAGCTGTACACGCTCCGGGCGGAGGGCCACATCTACTCCCGGCTCTCGAACCCGACGGTGAACGTCTTAGAGGAGCGGCTCGCGGACCTCTCCGGCGGGTCGGACGCGGTCGCGACGGGGTCGGGGATGGCCGCGTTCGACGCGATCACGACCGTCCTCGCGAGCGCGGGCGACAACGTCGTCGCCAGCTCCGAGATGTACGGCGGGACGGCCGCGTACCTCACGAGCATCGCGGACCGGCGCGGGATCGAGGTCCGGCTCGTCGACACGCTCGACTACGAGGCCTACGAGGAGGCGATCGACGGCGACACCGCGTTCGTCCACGTCGAGACGATCGCGAACCCCTCGCTCGTCACGCCCGACTTCGAGCGCCTCGCGGCGGTCGCCCACGAGAACGCGGTGCCGCTCGTCGTCGACAACACGTTCGCGACGCCGTACTGCTGTCGGCCGATCGAACACGGTGCCGACATCACCTGGGAGTCGACGACGAAGTGGATCACGGGCAACGGCACGACGGTCGGCGGGGTCGTCGTCGACGGCGGACGATTCCCGTGGGGCCACCCGGACGCCGACTACGAGGAACTCGACGGCGAGTCGCCCGCCTACCCGATCGACTTTGTCGAGCAGTTCGGTGACGCCGCGTTCGCCAACGTCGCCCGCCAGCGCGGCGTGCGCCCCACCGGCGGCCAGCAGTCGCCCTTCGACGCGTGGCAGACGATACAGGGGCTGAACACGCTCCCGCTGCGGATGGAGCGCCACTGCGAGAACGCGCGGGAGGTGGCCGAGTTCCTCCGGGACGACGACCGCGTCGACTGGGTGAGCTACCCCGGCTTCGAGGACCACCGGAGCCACGAGAACGCCGCGGAGTACCTCGACGGCTTCGGCGGGATGGTTACCTTCGGCGCCGACGGCGGGTACGCGGCCGCCAAGACGTTCTGCGAGTCGGTCGACCTGACGAGTTTCCTCGCGAACATCGGCGACGCGAAGACGCTCGTCATCCACCCGGCCTCGACGACGCACGCGCAGATGGACGAGGCACAACAGCGGCTCGCGGGCGTCCATCCGGAGATGCTCCGCCTCTCGGTGGGCATCGAGGACCCCGAAGACGTGATAGCCGACCTCGACGCGGGGCTGGCCGCGGGCGAGCGCGCCGCGACGGAGCGGGCCGGAGACGAGGGGGTCGCGAGCGGGGACGGGGCGTGAACCGATGAGCGCCGTCCCGACAGACCACGGCGTCGCCTCGCTCGGGGAGTTCACCTTCGAGTGCGGGCAGTCCGTCCCCGACTTCGAGGTGGCTTACGAGACCCACGGCGAGTTCGACGGCGACAACGTCGTGTTAATCTGTCACGCGCTCACCGGGAGCCAGAACGTCGCGCGGTCGCCGGAGCCGGAGCGCGACGCGGAGACGACGGGAGCCGGACAGGCCGGGCAGGCCCGCGCGTGGTGGGACGACGTCGTCGGCCCGGGGAAGGCCATCGACACGACCGAGCACTACGTCGTCTGCGCGAACGTCCCCGGCTCCTGTTACGGGACGACCGGTCCCGCCAGCGAGCGGCCCGCGGACCTCGACCTCCGCGAGGAGCCGGACCACGACCGGTGGGGGACCGCGTTCCCGCCGGTCCAGGTCGAGGACTGGGCGCGCGCGCAGCGCCGCCTGCTCGACCACCTCGGCGTGGGGCGGCTCCGCGCCGTCGTCGGCGGGAGCGTCGGCGGGATGAACGCCTTGGAGTGGGCGAAGCGCTACCCGGACGACGTCGACCGCGTGGTCGCCATCGCGACCGCCGGGCGCCTCGACGCGCAGTGTCTCGCGCTCGACGCGGTCGCCCGCCGCGCGATCCGCGCCGACGCGGACTGGAACGAAGGGAACTACTACGGCGACGACCGCCCGGACCCGACGGAGGGGCTCGCGATCGCCCGCCAGATCGGGCACGTCATGTACCTCTCGAAGGCGTCGATGGAGCGCAAGTTCGGGCGGCGGTCGGCCGGCCGCGACTCGCTCACGCGCGAGGACGGCGACCTCGGCTTACCGCCGGAGCCGACGGCCGGCTTCTTCCCGTACCGCGAGGTGGAGTCGTACCTCGACTACCAGGCGGAGGGCTTTGGCGACCGCTTCGACGCGAACAGCTACCTCTACCTGACGCGCGCGATGGACGAGTACGACCTCGCCGCGGGACACGGCGCCGACGCCGACGCGCTCGCCGCCTTCGAGGGCGAGGCCCTCCTCGTGAGCTTCACCGCCGACTGGCACTTCACCGTCGAGCAGTCCGCGTCGCTCGCGGACGCCTTCCGCGAGGTCGACGTGCCGGTCGCGCACCACGTCGTCGACTCCGACCACGGCCACGACGCGTTCCTCGTCGAGCCGGAACACGTCGGTCCGCCGGTCCGAGACTTCCTCACGGACGGCGTCGACGGCCGCGCCGTCTCCGACGAGGGCGACGACGACGGCGACGACCCCCGACCGAATTCCGACCACGCACCGGTCCACGCGAGCCTGTTTCGGGGATAACTGTTTCTTTTAAATAGTTTCTGTGCGGTGGCGCGTGCCCGTGAGCGACCGCCTCCGGCGGCCGCGAACGGCACCGCGCGAGGTCGCCGGCGCTACGCGCCGGCTGCCAGAGGGACCTTCGGTCCCTCGCTGGAGTCGGCCGGTCGGAGCGAAGCGGAGACCGGCCGACGAGGCTGGGGAGGCGTGAGGTGCTGTGCGGTGCGGGGCGGGACTCGAAGGGGCAGCCGGGAGGCGGGCGCAGGCGACGCGAGCACCGCAGGGAGCGAACGAAGTGAGCGACCGAGGAGCGCGGCGAGCGTGCGCCCGCCTCCCGGCTGGGGCTTCGGCGGTGTTCGTGTCGAGCGTCTATTTATAAGAGCTACCATCGTACGGCCGAGCGGCTGGGGCTTCGGCGGCGTTCGCGTCGAGCGTCTATTTATAAGCGAGCAGCCGGGATTTCGGAGGCGCTTACCGGCGATCCGCACTCAGCCAGTTATAACTGAGCGGTCGAGGCGGAACGGGCGTTCTCGGGATCCCCGTATCACATAATCACGATCAATCATGATAACGTTCATAGTTCCCGACCTCGTCGTGTGAGAGGTATGCCAGGCGGACACGCTCAGACCCTGCGACCGTTCATGTGGCGCGCGGAGCGACTGTACCCGGACACCGAGATCGTCTCGCGCACCCACGAGGGGCGCACGCGGCACACCTACGCCGAGTACGCCGACCGGACGGCCCGGCTCGCGAACGCCTTGGACGACCACGGGATCGAGCGCGGCGACCGCGTCGCGACGTTCTGCTGGAACAACACCCGTCACTTCGAGACGTACTTCGGCGTCCCGAACACGGGCGCGCAGCTCCACACGATCAACCCGCTGCTGCCCGACGAGCACATCCGGTACATCGTCGACGACGCCGACGACGAGATCATCTTCGTCGACCCGTCGCTGGCCGAGAAGATCGCGGGCGCCGCGGAGGGCGCCGAGGAGTTCGACGGCGTCGACTTCGTCGCCATGGGCTCCGAGGGGATCGACGCGCTCGACGCCCCCGCTTACGAGGAGTTCATCGCGGACCATTCGACGGAGTACGACTGGCCCGACCTCGACGGCGACCAGCCCGCCGGCCTCTGTTACACCTCCGGCACGACGGGGAAGCCGAAGGGCGTCGAGTACACCCAGTCGATGCTGTGGAGCCACACGATGGCCTCCCAGACGCCGCAGGGGATCCCGATGGAGGACTCCGACGTGGTGATGCCCGTCGTCCCCATGTTCCACGTCAACGCGTGGGGGATGCCGTTCACCGCGGCCGCCGCGGGCGCGAAACACGTCTACCCCGGTCCCTCGCCGGACCCGGCGGACCTCGCGGCGCTGATCGAGGAGGAGGGCGTGACCGTCTCCGCGGGCGTCCCGACGGTGTGGCTCGGCGTGCGCGAGTACATCGAGGAGGGCAACGACGTCGACCTCTCGACGCTCGACACCGTGATCATCGGCGGCGCGGCCGCGCCGAAGGCGCTGGTCGAGTGGTACGACGAGCGCGACGTGGAGGTGCTCCACGCGTGGGGGATGACGGAGCTGTCGCCCATCGGCACCGTCTCGCACCTGAAAGACGACCTGCGCGACGCTGACTACGACACGCAGGTGAACAAGCGCTCGAAGCAGGGGCTCGTCGCCCCCGGCCTGGAGTTCGAGGTCATCGACGAGGACGGCGAGGAGGTGCCGTGGAACGGCGAGGACTTCGGAGAGCTCCGGATCCGCGGCCCGTGGGTCACGAAGGAGTACTTCAAGCGCCCCGAGGCCAACGAGGAGGAGTTCGTCGACGGCTGGCTGAAGACCGGCGACGTGGTCACCGTCGACGAGGACGGCTACATGCAGCTCGTCGACCGCACGAAAGACGTGATCAAGTCCGGCGGCGAGTGGATCTCCAGCGTCGAGTTGGAGAACGCGATCATGGCCTACGACGGCGTCAGCGAGGCGGCCGTCGTCGGCGTCCCCCACGAGCGCTGGCAGGAGCGCCCCGTCGCGTTCGTCGTCGTGGCCGACGGCGTCGACCGCGAGGAGATCGTCGAGCGGATCGAGACCGGCCTCCGCGACGAGTACCCCAAGTGGTGGGTGCCGGACGCGGTGGAGTTCATCGACGAGGTGCCCAAGACCGCCACCGGGAAGTTCTCGAAGAAGGACCTCCGCGAGCAGTACGGCGACCAGTCGCTCGTCGATGGGGCGGTGCCGGAAGACGACGCGCCCGAAGAGGAGTAGCGCCGAACAGAGCGCCGCCGTCGTTTCGCCGTCGCGGTCGCCGCCGATCTTATTCGCCGTCGCGGTCGCCGATGACCCACTTGTGCGAGTAGCTCTCGCCGCAGGTACAGTGGGCGTACGCGTGGACCACGTCGCCCTCGGCGTAGAGCCCGCCGACCTCCTCGTTTTGCGCCTCCGCGAACGCGAAGACGAACCGGATCCCGTGGTCGCCGTCGGGGCCCTCGCCCGCGTCCCCCCCGTCGCCGTCGCTCGCGAACGGGCACACCCCGTCGTCGAGGGTGCGCGCGATCTCGCCGTCGGCGCCCATCGCCGTCTTAGCGAACTCCATCGCGCCCATGCCCGTGCCCGCCTGGAACGCGGAGCGGCCGGTCTCGCCGTCGAGGATCAGCCGGACGCCGCCGTCGGTCTCGGTGCCCACGCTCCGGAGCCGGGAGTCGTCGTCGAGGTACGCGTCGCTCACGTAGAAGACCACGTCGTCGAGCCGCTCGCCCGCGAGGAACTCGTCGAGTTTGCTCATGCCGGCCAGAGGCGCGTGAGCGGTAAAAGGCGTGCGAGTCGGGCCGGACGGGGGCGCTGCGTGTCGCCGCAGCGCGCGCTCCGACGCCGGGGCGACGCCGGAGCCGGCCGACCGATGTTAAATCGTGCAGAATCAGGGTAAATGTTAATACGCGTCACGGAGATCCGTCGCTTGATGAGCACGCAAAGCAGATCCGGCGACCGGCTGGCGGAGTGGGCGCAGCTGGTCGACGAGGACGTCCCCGAAGAGCTCCGAGAGGAGCGCTCAACAGACGGATAACTTTCACCCCGCTTCGCGAAGGCTTTAGGCCGACGGCGGCGAAGCACCGCCGATGGCGACCGAGGCCGCCGGGATCGACAGACCCCTGCTCGTCGACGACTTCCTCCAGCGACGCCGCTACCAGCTCCAGCTGGCCGACGCCGCGGCCGACGAACACACCCTCGTCTGTCTGCCGACCGGCCTCGGCAAGACGACGGTCAGCCTGCTCGTCACCGCCGAGCGCCTCCACGAGGCGGGCGGGAAGGCCCTGTTTTTGGCCCCCACCAAGCCCCTCGTCCAGCAGCACGCTGACTTCTACCGCGAGGCGCTCTCGGTTCCGGACGACGAGATAGTCGTGTTCACCGGCGACGTGAAGCCCGACGACCGCGCCGCGCTGTTCGAGGACGCCCGGATCGTGATCGCGACCCCGCAGGTCGTCGAGAACGACCTCGTCGGCAACCGGATCTCGCTGCGCGACGTGACCCACCTCACCTTCGACGAGTGTCACCGCGCTACCGGCGACTACGCGTACGTCTACATCGCGGAGCGCTACCACGCCGACGCGGCCGACCCGCTCGTCACCGGCATGTCCGCCTCGCCCGGCGGCGACACCGAGGAGATCGAGACGGTCTGTGAGAACCTCGGACTCGTGAACGTCGAGGTGATGACCGAGGAGGACGCCGACGTCGACGAGTACACCCACGACACCGACGTGCAGTGGGAGCAGGTGACGCTCCCCGACGAGGTCTTAGACATCCGCGACGCGCTCAACGAGGTGATCACCGACCGGTTAGAGAAGCTGAAACGGCTGGGGGTGACGAACACGACGAACCCGGACCTGTCACAGAAGGACCTCAACAAGATGCGGGGGCAGCTGAAGCAGATGATGGACAACGACCAGTCGGACGGGTACAAGGGAATGAGCACCCACGCCGAGGTGATGAAGCTCCGGCGCGCGACCGAACTGGTCGAGACCCAGTCGGTCGAGTCCGTCCGGCGCTACTTCGAGCGCCAGCGCGAGGCCGCCCGCTCGTCGGGCGCGTCGAAGGCGAGCCAGCGCATGGTCGCGGACCCCAAGGTTCGCGAGGCGATGCGGAAGGCGGAGTCGTTCGACGGGCTCCACCCGAAGTTCTCGAAGGCCCGGATCCTCTTGGCCGAAACCCTCGGTATCAACGAGGGCGAGCGCGCCATCCTCTTCACGGAGTCGCGCGACACCGCCGAGGCGCTCGTGGAGTTCCTCTCCGCCAGCTTCGACGTACGGAAATTCGTCGGACAGGGCGACAAGGAGGGCTCCGACGGGATGACGCAGAAGCAGCAGCAGGAGGCGCTCGACGAGTTCAAGTCGGGCGAGTTCGAGGTGCTCGTCTCCACGTCGGTCGCCGAGGAGGGGCTCGACGTCCCCGAGGTCGACCTCGTCTGCTTCTACGAACCGGTCCCGACCGCGATCCGCTCGATCCAGCGCAAGGGCCGGACCGGCCGGCAGGCGGAGGGGAAGGTCGTCGTCCTGATGGCCGAGGACACCCGCGACGAGGCGTTCTTCTGGATCTCGCGGCGCCGCGAGAAGAAGATGGCCAGCCAACTGGCCGAGCTGAAGGAGGCCACCGACGACATCGAGGAGACCGTCGGCGACGACGGACAGGCCGGCCTCGACGCGTTCGGCGGGGGGTCCGAAGACGGGAGTGACGCGGACGCCGAGGTCGACGCCGGCGCGGAGGCGCTCGACGAGGACAGCGACGAAGAGGACGACGGGGCTAGCGAGGACGGGGACGCCGGACTCACCGACTTCGCGGCGGAGGCCCGATCCGGCGGGGACGAGGCGAAAAGCGAGGGGACGGAGGCCGACGAAACCGACGAGGACGCGGCGGCCGGCGACGACGCCGTCGTCGCGACCGCGGGCGTCGACGAGGGCGTCGAGGTCGTCGTCGACCAGCGCGAGCTCGACTCCTCCATCGCGAAGGACCTCTCGACGCGCGACGGCCTCGTCACCCGGCTGGAGACGCTCGCGGTCGGCGACTACGTGCTCTCCGACCGCGTGGCCGTCGAGCGCAAGTCCGCGGCCGACTTCGTCGACTCGATGCTCGACGCCGACCGCTCGATGTTCGAGCAGGTGGGCGAGCTCTCGCGCGCCTACGCCCGCCCCGTGATGGTCGTCGAGGGGACGAATCTCTACGGCCAGCGCGACATCGACCCGAACGCGATCCGCGGCGCGCTCGCGTCGCTCGCGGTCGACTTCGACGTGAGCGTGCTCCGGACCGAGGGCGAGGAGGACACCACCGAACTGCTCGCGACGGTCGCGAAACGGGAGCAGGAGACGCGCGACCGCGAGGTGAGCGTCCACGGCGAGAAGACGACGAAGACCCGCGCGGAACAGCAGGAGTACGTCGTCTCCGCCATCGCGGACATCGGCCCGGTCACGGCACGCACCCTGCTGGAACACTTCGGCACCGTCGAGGCCGTGATGACCGCGCCCGAGGACGACCTCCTGGAGGTCGACGGCGTCGGCCCGGTGACCGCGGAGCGCATCCGCGAGGTCGTCGGGAGCGAGTACGAATAGCCTTGATCGACGGTACGAACGGCAACGGCGGCGAAAGGATATTGTATACGAGGTAGTATACGAGCAGATATGAGCAAGAGCATCCGCGTCGACGAGGAGACACACGCCGCACTCGCGTCGCTGAAAGGCGACGACGAGACCTTCGACGACCTGCTGACGCGGTTGCTTCGCGAGCGCCGCGAGGATATGCGGTCCGGGGCCGGTCTGTGGGAGGGAACCGACGCGCCGGAGCGCGCCCGAGAGAAACGCCGGGAGATGAAACGCGGGGTCGACTCGCGGTGACACTGTACGACAGTAGCGTCCTCATCGATTACCTCGCCGGACGATCCCCCGCCGTCGAATATGTCGAGTCTCACGCCGACGAGCGTGCGGTCGCTCCGCCGCTCGTGCTGTTCGAAGTGTATCAAGGAGAGGTGTTCAAGACGGGATCGACGGACCTCGGCGCGGTCGACGAGGCGCTGGACTGGATAGATGTGATCGACACCTCGGCGGCGGTCGCTCGCGAAGCGGCGGTGCTTCAGGATGCGCTCCGTGATCAGGGAGATCCCCTCGCGGCCCGTGACGCTTTCATCGCGGGGGCCGCCGTCGCACAGGACGAACGGCTCGCCGTGTCGGACACCGACTTCAGCGTCGATGGGATTCGTGACGCTCTCGAGGTCGATTTCGTCTGAGGGGGTTCAGTCGAACCCGCTCACCAGCGTCACCACCCACTGCCCGAGGTCGTACTCCGACCTGACTTCCACCCGCGTCACCCATTTCACCCACTGGAACCCGCGTCGGTCGGGCGCCACCAGCCGGGCCGGCGCACCGTGCCCGTGGCTCAGTCGCTCGCCGCCGACGTGCGTGGCGAGCAGGGCGTCCTCGGCCTCCGCCAGCGGGAGGCTCCAGCGGTAGCCGGTGACGGAGGTGAACCGGACGTAGGCGGGCTCGCGGTCGGTCGCCTCCTCGTCGCCGGCGGCCGCCTCCGGCCCGCCGGCCGCGTCCAGCAGGTCGCCGACTCGGACCCCGCTCCACTCTTGAACCGTGTACCAGCCGCTCGTACAGTCGAGCAGCGCCTCCGTCTCGTGGCCGGCCGCGAGGTCCGCCGCGGTCAGTTCGACGGGGTCGCTCACCAGCCCCTCGACCGCCAACCGGTAGCCGTCGCGGTCGATCGGATCGGGGTCGTCCGCGACCCACGAGGTTATCGGGAAGGCGCCGTTGCCCGCGCCCTCGCGGGGCTGCGAGCCGGTGAACCGGCGGTCGGCGCCGGCGGTGTCGAGCGCGTCGTTGACCCCCTGCTGGAGCCGGTAGGTCGCGCCGCCGGCCGCCAGCAGCGCGAAGTAGCGGACGGCGGTCCGCCGGCGCTCGAAGTCGACGCGGCGCGGGAGCCGGAAGCGGGTCGCCGCGTGCGCGGCGACGAGCGGGACGAGGGCGAGGCCGAAGCCGACGTGGACGGACAGCAGGGTCCAGTACGAGAGCCGCACGTCGAGACCGAACACCCACGCGACGCCGGTCGCGAGCGCGCCGACGGCGGCGACCAGCGTCAGGACGGAGAGCGCGGTCGACCGTCGCCACAGGGTCGGGTCGGTGAGCCGGCGGCGGACCCGGGAGAGCTTCCACGCGAGCAGCACGACGACCCCGACGCCGAGCGCGCGGTGGAGCCAGAACAGCGGCCACCCCTCGGGGACGCCGACGGTAAAGGAGACCAGCCCGGTGGCCGCCTCGGCGGCGACGAACGCGAACAGCGACCAGTCCACCGCGCGCGGCGGCGGCTCCAGCCGGTCGAGCGCGGTCCGGAGTCGGTCCGTCGCGGCCATTCACGCGTGGTACGTGCTACCGAGACAAAAGGCTACAGTTCGCGAGGGGAGTCCGCCCCGCTACAGCTCGTAGACCTCACCGTCGACCGCCAGCGGCTCTTCGAACGCCTCGTCGGCGGGGTAGAAGTGCGCGAGGTGGACGAGCCGCGTCCGGTCGGCGTCGAGGTCGTCCGCGAGCGCGAGCGCCCCTTCCCGGGTCATGTGCTTCGTGCCGAACGTCCGCGGGACGCCGTCGGGGCCCTCGTGGCGTCCCCCGATCGGGTGGTGCTCGCAGAGCGACGCGGGGACGATTGCGTCGGCGAGCAGGAGGTCCGAGTCCGCGAGCGCCTCGCGAGAGGCCTCGGGGACGTCGTAGCTGGTGTCGCCGGTGAGCGAGAGCTTCGCCCCGGTCTCGGGCTGTTCGATCACGACGCCGTAACAGCGGAGCGGCGGGTGGTCGACCGGGACGAACCGGACCTCGAACCCGCAGGTCTCGAACGGCTCGAAGGGGTCGCGGGCGTGGACGCCGATCCGGTCTTCGAGGTAGTCGTACTTGTCGCGGATCGTCTCCGCGACGCTCTCGTCGGTCGCCGGGTCGGTCTCCGAGGGAGCGTGGACGGGGAGCCCGTCGACGAGGCGGTAGACGTTCCCCAGCCCGTCGAGGTGGTCGAAGTGGATGTGCGTCACCAGCCCGGCGTCCGGGAGGGGAACGTCGGCGGCGAGGAACTGCTGTCTGAAGTCGGGGCTGAAGTCGACGAGGAGCGACTCGCCGGTGCGCTCGTTGGCGACGTGGACGGAGAAGCGCGACCGCGACACCCCGCGCTCGCGGGCCCGTTCGCAGGTGTCGCAGTCGCAGCCGACGGTCGGCGTCCCCGTCGTGTCGCCCGTCCCGAGGAGGGTGACCCGCATGGATCGCGGTGCGCGGGCCACGGCCTTAGCGTCCGCGGTCGCGGCGGACAAGGTACCGGGCGGCGACGCGGGGTCGCCGCGACCGCACCCCG
Source organism: Halorubrum sp. 2020YC2 (assembly GCF_018623055.1). Lineage (NCBI taxonomy): Archaea > Methanobacteriati > Methanobacteriota > Halobacteria > Halobacteriales > Haloferacaceae > Halorubrum > Halorubrum sp. 2020YC2. Next base: position 2,372,102 of record NZ_CP076019.1, on the reverse strand, counting down.
GAGGTATAACCCCGAGCCGTCCCGAGCCGGACGCATGCACACCAGTCGTACCCTCACCCTCGCGCGGCTCCCCTCGGGCGTGCCGGTCCGGACGACCGTCCACGCGTACGGCGAGGGCGAACTCGTCGACGGCGACGACGGTCCCGAACTCGACGCGCCGGGAGACGCGCCCGTGGTGTACGCGCAGGCGGCCCAGCACGGGCGCGAGGTGAACGGCGCCGCGGTCCTCCGACGGCTCCACGACCGGCTCGTCGGCAACGGATCGGACGCCGCGAGCGGACCGTCGGCCGCCGACCTCGCCGGGACGCTCGTGACGGTCCCCGTGGCCGACCCGCTCACCTTCGACCGCGTCTCGTACACGACGCCGGAGTCGCTCGACTCGCGGCAGCCGAACATGAACCGCTGTTGGCCCGGCGACGACGAGGGGTCGCTCCACGAGCGGATGGCGGCCCGGCTCTGGGGGTTCGCGGGCGCGGCGGACGCGATCGTCGACCTCCACACCGGGTCGCCGTCGATGGCGACGCATACGGTGTACATGCGCGGCGACGACGCCTGCCGCGGGCTCGCGGAGGCGTTCGGCACCGACCTCCTGCTCGCGGAGGCCGCCGGCGATGACGCGGACACCGAGTGGGACGAGCGGGGATTCGCGGGGAAGCTCCGGGTCGCCGCCACGCGCGAGGGGATCCCGACGGTCACGCCCGAACTCGCCCACAGCAAGGAGGTCGTCCCCGAGGCGGTCGAGACGGGCGTCCGGGGAATGGTCGGCGTGCTTCGCCACGAGGGGCTGCTCGACGGCCACCCCGAGCCGTGGGACGGGACGGTGGCGCGCAACCACCTCGGGCGGGTGATAGCCGAGGACTCGGGGCTGTTCGTTCCCGAACCCGACCTCGCCGTCGGCGACCGGGTGGCGGACGGGGCGCGGGTCGGGGAGGTGTTCGACCCGACGACGTTCGAGACCCTCCAAGTCGCGCACGCCGACCGCGACGGGATCGCGTACTCGGTCGCGCGCGAGGCGACCGTCACCGGAGGCGCGACGCTCGTCGGCGTCGCTGAGCGGATCGACGGGGAGTAAGCGCGGAGAGAAGCGACCGGAAGTCGGGGTTACGGCCGTCGGACCCGGATCTGGCCGTCCGCCGCGACCGTGACGAACAGTCGGTGGCGGACCTCGCGGCCGCGGACCGCGTCGCCCGCGCGGTCGCCTATCGCCCGCATCAGTTCGGGCGCCGTCTGGTTCACCTTCACGCCGGCCTCGTCGCAGGCGTCGTACACGCGCTTCGGCGCGTCGTAGAGGTCGGTCCCGGCCTCGATCTCGACGCGGACCGGCGCCGACAGGGCCTCCGCGAACGCGACCGTCTCGCGGGCGCGCTCGACGTTGTCGCGGGCGCTCGCCTCGACGCTTGAGACGTTCGCCCGGGAGGTGCCGAGCCGGTCCGCGATGTCCGACTGCCGGAGCCCGCGCTCGCGAAGCGCCAGCACCTCGGCCTGCCGACGAGTGAGCACGCTCTCGTCGGCGTCGAAGCCGCCTCGCTCTAAGATTGAGTCGGCGTCGACGCCCGCCGGGTCCGGCCGCTCGTCGTCTGCCACCATGTGGGCACCGACGGGCCGGTCGGTCAAAAAACGGCGGTTTCGCGCGCGGTCGAGCCGCGCGGAAATCGACGGCGTCCGGACTGTCCGTGGGGCGGGGCCGCCCCGGGAGGCCGTCACTTGCCCCAGAAGTTCTCGCGGCTGCCGAGCCGTTCGCGGTCCGGGCGGTCGCGGCGGCTCCGCTCGTCGGCCGCGTCCTCGCCCTCGTCGGCGTCTCCGACGTCGCCGTCGGTCTCCTCCTCGTCCGGGTCGTCGGGGAGGCGCTCGATCACTTCCTGCGCCGTCGCGTGGCTGGATTTCACCCGGTGGATCTTGACCTCGGCGCGGGCCGGGGGTAAGACGCCGTCGACGAGGACGATGAAGCCGTCGTCGGTGCGCCCGACGCCGGCGCCGCTCTCGTGGATGTCGTCGACCTCGACGACGACCGCCTCGCCGGGCTGGACCGGCTGCTGTTTCAGCTCGTATATCGGCATGTCGTAGTGGTTACACCACTCCGCGCCGCCTTTGTTGCCGTAGTGTTGACACCCCATGCCCTGGATCCGTTCGTCGAAGCTGGGGCAGTCGTCGGCGAGTGGACAGTCCGCCATACCGTAGGGGAGACCGGCCGCCGTTGTAAACGTTTTCGACTCTCAGACCGAGCGTCGCGAAAACGACCGCTTCACGCGGCCGAGCGGCGGCAGCTTCGATGGGAAGACGCGGCGTCGAGAACGGTCGGCGGTCGCGGCGCCGAGAGGGCCGGCGAGCGCGGCGCCGAGAGCGGCCGGGCACCGCGCCAGCGTCACAGGAACTCGCGGACCTCGGAGTACCACATGTCGTGGCGGTCGACGGCGCCGATCGCGTCGGCCACGTCGGCCGCGATGGCGTGCCAGCAGCGCTCCTCGGGGTCGTCGGGGTCGAGGTTGTACGTCGCGTCCGCGCAGGTGCACTCGCCGTCCTCGATCACGTACTCGTCCTCGTGGCCGACGACGACGGTGAAATCGCGGTACTCCTTCACCCGTCCCTCGCCGACGGCCTCGATCGCGCGCTGCCCGCGGTCGCCGTGGTCCCCGACGATGGCCGCGGCGATCGGGCCGGTCAGCTCTCCGGCCTCCGCGATCGCCTCGCGCCAGTCGTCGACCGGCTCCATGCCGTTCCCTTCTCGGGCGGTCGGTTAAACAGCGTCGGTCGGATCGGGGTGGACCGGCGCGGGCCGCGTCCAACGGAGTCGGAACTCCGGACGCGTGGTTTCAACTGAAGCGGTAGCGCGGAGTCTCCTTCCTCAAGGAGCGACCGAAGGGAGCGAGTTGGGAGGGGAGGAGCGCGTTCGTATCTGTCACAAACACCAGTTTATAAATAGCCACTCACACACATTGAAACTGTGGCAGACGACTACGTGCGTCGGACGGCAATCACTCGCCTCTCGGTAGACGATGAGCAACGCGAGTTGCTTGAGGAAACCATCTCCGAGTGGAAGCGTGGGTGCCAACTCGCCACGGACATGGCGTGGGGGAAGTGTAACGCCAAGAGCGACGTACAACCCCTCGCCTACGACGACGTGCGCGAAGAAACCGACCTCGGGAGTCAGCACGCGATCCTCGCCACCCACCAAGCCGCCCAAGCCATCACCGGCTGTCTCGAACGCCGCTCGAACGGCAAACAGGCCAGCAAACCCACGTTCACCGCACCCACGGTAACGTACGACACTCGAACGATGACGCTGTTCGATGACGATACAGTGTCACTCTCCACGACGGAGAGTCGCGTTCGATGTGACCTTGCGCTCCCTGAAGCCGAGGATGGCTACCAACGGCAGTACCTCGACGCCGACCACTGGAGCGTCACGGAAAGCACACTCACCGCTCGTGACAGCGACTACTTTTTACACATCGGCTTCCGTCGACCCAATACCGATACTGAGCGAGACACCGCCGAGGACGGAACGGTTCTCGGGGTCGACCTCGGTATTGAAAACCTCGCCGTCACCAGCACAGCACGATTCATTAATGGGCGCGAACTCTCACACAACCTCCGCGAGTTCGAGAAAGTCCGTGCAGGACTCCAACAGACAGGTACGCGAAGCGCCCATAGAACGCTCGAACAATCAAGTGGACGCGAACGACGATACGTTCGTGACGTGGTTCACCAAGCGTCGAACGCGATCGTGGATGAAGCACTTCGATACGAGTGCGACGTTATCGCGTTCGAGGACTTGACTGACATCCGCGACCGAACGGGTGCGTCGTGGGGGCACAAGTGGGCGTTCCGAACGCTGTACGAGCAAGTGGCGTACAAAGCCGAAACAGTCGGCATCTCTGTGAAGCAAGTGGGTTCGGCGTACACGTCGCAACGGTGCGCCGAGTGTGGATTCACGGCAGACGAGAATCGCCGAACTCGCACGAAGTTCCGGTGCGTGAAGTGTGGGTCGGAAGCGAACGCGGATTACAATGCGGCGAAGAACATCGGGATGCGGTACGTCCGTCGAGGCCAACAGTCGTCTCGGCGGACGGGCGACAGTCAACTCGCCCTAAAGTCTGGAACGGTGACGCCGAGTGGCGGATTCACCGCCCACCCGGACGGGTTCGAGGCTGAGTTCACGGACAAGCCCCTCCCTCAACGAGCGAACCCGTCAGGGTGAGCGAAGTAGGGAGGGGTAGTTGACCGTGATCGGGTTCGGCCCACATCAGCTCCCCATGACGACCCAGTCGCTGCTGCTCGGGGGGCACGTCCGGGTCGGCTTGGAGGACAACCGGTACTACGAGCGGGGGGAACTGGCGACGAACGAGCAGCTCGTGAAGCGGGCGGCGCGGATCGCGGAGGAACTCGGGCGGCCCGTAGCGACCCCAGATCAGACGCGGGAACTGCTGGGCCTGCGCGGGCGGTAACGGGAGCGCGCATCGAGAACCTCGGCAACGGTACGGTATTTAAACGGAGCGAGCGACAGCGCCGATTATTTATAAATAAACGAGCGGTGGCGCGTGCCTGCGAGCGGCCGGAGGGCGCGAGTCGCACGCGCGAGGGAGTCGGCCGACCGGAGCGAAGCGGAGGGAGGCCGACGAGGCTGGGGAGGCGTGAGGCGCGGTTGCGGTGCTGTGCGGGGTGGGACTCAAAGGGGCAGCCGCGAGGCGGGCACAGGCGTTCACGAGAGCGGAGCTCTCGTGAGCCAATCAGAACGCGGAGCGTTCTGATGACGACGCAAGCACCGCAGGGAGCGAACGAAGTGAGCGACCGAGGAGCGCAGCGAGCGTGCGCCCGCCTCGCGGCTGGGGCTTTGGAGGTTCTCACCGTCGGTCCGGGAGCGTCGATTTATAAACAGGTAGCTAAGACTTCGGAACCGCTCACGGTGGTATCGTTCACTTATGAACGACCGCGCGCGAAAAACGCGTAATCTTACTCCAGTACGATCAGCACGTCGCCCATGTCGACGCTGTCGCCCTCGTCGACGTGGACGCTCGCGACGGTGCCGCCGCGCTCCGCGACCACGTCGTTTTCCATCTTCATCGCCTCGAGGACGCAGACCACGTCGCCGGCGGCGACCTCGTCGCCCTCGTCGACGTCGACCGAGAGAATCGTCCCCTGCATCTCCGCCTCAACGGCCTCGCCGCCCTCGGCCACGTCGACCGCGTCGTCGCCGTCATCGTCGGACGTCGCCTGCGGCGGGCGCTGCTGCCCGCCACCGCTCCCGCCGCCCTCCGGGACCGGGATGGCGGGCGCCCCGCGCTCTTCTAACTCGACGTCGAAGCGCTTGCCGTTCACCTCGACGGTGAACTCGCGTTCGGTCACCTCCTCGTCGTCGTCGCCGCTCGACGAGGATTCGGTCCCCCACTTCTCCTGCGCCTCGGCGACCAGCTCCCGGTCCAGCTCCTCGTCGAGGTACTTCGTCGTGTGCGTCCCGTCGACGAAGCGCTCGTCGTCGAGCATGAGTCGGTGGAAGGGGACGATGGTGACGACGCCCTTCAGGTCGTACTCCGCGAGCGCGCGCTTCGACCGCGCGAGACACTCCTCGCGGTCGCCGGCCCGGACGATCAGCTTCGCGATCATCGAGTCGTAGTCGGTGACCAACTCGTCGCCCTGCCGGAGCGCGTCGTCGACGCGAACGCCGATCCCGCCCGGCGGGTCGTACGTCTCCAGGGACCCCTCGTTTGCGGGCTGGAAGTCGTTCGCGGCGTCCTCGGCGTTGATCCGGAACTCGATGGCGTGGCCCTCCAGTTCCACGTCCCCCTGCGAGACGGAGAGGCCCTCGCCGCTCGCGACCCGGAGCTGCTCTTTGACGATGTCGATCCCCGTCAGCTCCTCGGTGACGGTGTGTTCGACCTGAATTCGGGTGTTGACTTCGAGGAAGTAGAAGGGGGTGTCGGGACCGAGCGGCTCCGACGGGTCGCGGTCGGGGTCCTCCTCGACGAGGAACTCGACCGTGCCGGCGTTGGTGTAGTCGGCGGCGGCGACGCCGCGGCGGGCGGCCTCGCCGATCTGCTCGCGCAGATCGTCGGAGAGCGCGGGGGAGGGCCCCTCCTCGATCACCTTCTGGTGGCGGCGCTGGAGCGAGCAGTCGCGCTCGCCGAGGTGGACGACGTCGCTCTCGGTCACCGGGGCGTCGGCGTCCGCGTCGTCGGACGCCGCCGGGTCGTCCGCGACGATCTGGACCTCGACGTGGCGGGGGGTCCGGAGGTAGCGTTCGAGGTACACCGAGTCGTTCGAGAAGTACGCCTCGCCCTCGCGTTTGGCGGATTCGAGCGCCTCCTCCGCCTCGTCAGCGCTCTCGACGACCTTCATCCCGCGGCCGCCGCCGCCGCCCTCCGCCTTGATCGCGACGGGGTAGCCGTGCTCGTCGCCAAAGTCCGTGACGGCCTCGACCTCGGTGACCGGCTCGGTCGTCCCGGGGACGATCGGCACGTCGGCGTCGTCCATCACGCGGCGCGCGTGGGTCTTCTCGCCGAGGCGCTCCATCGCGTCGCTTTCCGGACCGACCCACGTGATCCCGTCGGCGGCCTCGACGCGGGCCGCGAAGTCGGCGTTCTCCGCGAGGAAGCCGTAGCCGGGGTGGATCGCGTCGGCGCCGGCCGAGCGCGCCGCCTCGACGACCGCCTCGCCGTCGAGGTACGAGTCGGCCGCGCGGGCGGGCCCGACGTTGTACGCCTCGTCCGCGTACCGGACGTGGCCGCCGTGCTTGTCGGCGTCGCTGTAGACGGCGACGGTGTTGACGCCGAGCTCCTCACAGGCGCGCATCACCCGGACCGCGATCTCGCCGCGGTTCGCCACGAGAACCTTATCGAACATTCCTGTCGGTTCTTCCACGAACTGCTACCAAACTCTGTCGGTCCGTGTCGAAAAGGACGCTCGGTCCGTGCCGGGAGGTTAAGGGGACCGCGGGCACCACGATGAGGTATGCTCGACGCGGGAAACCCGTACGTGCTGCCGTCGGTGCTGGCCGGCGCCGCCGTCTACCTCGGGCTGACGGTCGTCACCGACGCATCGCTGCCGATCCGGATCGGGGCGCTCCTCGCTTTCGTGGTCGTCGTCCCGGCGGTGCTCAACCGCCTGTTCGGCGGCCGAAGCGGACCGGCGAGCCCCGGCGACGAGTCGACCGCCGCGGCGGGGGATGAGGGCGCGGCCGACGAGGAGGCGCGCTGAGCGACCGACCGAGAGAGACGTTACCACAGGTATATATGTCAGCGGGCGTATCATCGAACGCGCCCTGAGGCAGGGCCGGGTCGACGGCGCGACGGTCCGACGCCGCGCCGTCGGGGGGAATGTACGCGGCCGGACGCCTCCACGTCCGGCGACTCCGTTCGACGTGTCGACTACGCGGCCAGCCACGGGTGGGTCAGCCGAGCCGAGAGAGTCAGCGCTGCGGGACGACGGCTCAGAACCGGTCGCTTCGACCGGCCGCGGCCCACGGGTCCGCCGGCGCGTCGGCGGGCACGCGGACCCGACGGCGGTGAAGCCGGTCGATCCGGGCGGCGAGCCCCCAGCGGTCCTCGTCGCGGCCGTCGTCCGCGCCGCTCGCGGCGGCCGCGGCGGCGAGTTCGCCGTCCCGGAGGTGGGCCGCGACCGCCGCGGCGATGGCGGCCGCCTCGTCGTCGCCGGCGTCGTCGGGGATCGAGAGGCCGGCGACTGGGGGAGCTTCGTCGGCGGGTTCTCCGTGGGCCGATTCGTCGTCGGCCGCCATCAGATCGGGATGTTGCCGTGCTTCTTCGCGGGCTGGTCCGAACGCTTCCCCTTCAGCATCTTCAGGTCCTCGATGAGCCGCGCGCGCGTCTCGGTCGGCTCGATAACGTCGTCGACGAAGCCGCGGTCGGCCGCGGTGTAGGGGTTCGCGAACTCCTCGCGGTACTCGTCGATGAGCTCCTGTCGGCGCGCGTCGGGGTCGTCCGCGTCCGCCAGCTCCTCGCGGTAGAGGACGTTGACGGCGCCCTTCGGTCCCATCACCGCGATCTCGGCGGTCGGCCACGCGTAGTTCACGTCGCCGCCGATGTGCTTCGACGACATCACGCAGTAGGCCCCGCCGTACGCCTTCCGGGTGATGACGGTGAGCAGGGGGACGGTCGCCTCCGAGAAGGCGTACAACAGCTTCGCGCCGTGGCGGATGATCCCGTTGTGCTCCTGGTCGGTGCCGGGCATGAACCCGGGCACGTCCTCGAAGGTGACGATGGGGATGTTAAAGGCGTCACAGAAGCGAACGAAGCGCGCGCCCTTCTGGCTCGCCTCGATGTCGAGCGTGCCGGCGTTCACGCGGGGGTTGTTCGCGACGACGCCGACCGAGTGCCCGTCGAGCCGGGCGAAGCCGACGACGACGTTCTTCGCGAAGTTCTCGTGAACCTCGAAGAAGGAGCCCTCGTCCGTGACGCTGCCGATCACGTCCTTCATGTCGTACGGCTTCCGGGGGGCGTCGGGGACGATCTCCGCGAGTTCGCCGTCCGCGCGCTCCGGGTCGTCCCACGGCTCGACGCGGGGCGGGTCCTCCACGTTGTTCGCCGGGAGGTACGAGAGCAGCCGCGCGATGTTGTCGAGGGCCTCCTCCTCGCTCTCCTCCGCGAAGTGCGCGACGCCGGAGGTCGACGAGTGGGTGACCGCGCCGCCCAGCTCCTCGAAGCTCACCTCCTCGCCGGTGACCGTCTCGATGACGTCCGGTCCGGTGATGAACATATGCGAGGTGTCTTTCACCATGAACGTGAAGTCCGTGATGGCGGGCGAGTACACCGCGCCGCCGGCGCACGGCCCCATGATGGCCGATATCTGGGGGATCACGCCCGAGGCCTCCGTGTTGCGGCGGAATATCTCCGCGAAGCCGCCGAGCGAGGCGACCCCCTCCTGAATGCGGGCGCCCGCGGAGTCGTTGAGGCCGACGACGGGCGCGCCCACGTCCATCGCCTTGTCCATCACCTTACACACCTTCTCCGCGAACACCTCGCCCAGCGACCCGCCGAAGACGGTGAAGTCGTGCGCGAACACGAACGTCTTCCGGCCGTTCACCTCGCCGTAGCCGGTCACCACGCCGTCGCCCGGGATCTGTTTCTCCTCCATCCCGAAGGTGTGGTTGCGGTGGGTGCGGAACCGGTCGAACTCGTGGAAGGTGCCGTCGTCGAGGAAGTAGTCGATCCGCTCGCGAGCGGTCATCTTCCCCTTGTCGTGTTGCGACTGGATCCGGTCTTCGCCGCCGCCCTTCGCCGCGCGCTCGCGGCGCTCCCGGAGGTCTTCGATGCGGTCGTCCATCGTCACGGCGGACCACCCTGCGTCATTACCTCGTGGGTCGGCAAGCGCCGTCAAAAGGGTTCCCCTATCCGACGTTTCCGCGTTCGACGCCCGTCGAATCCGGCCGGGGTCGAACTGCGTCGAACGATGGCATCAACTCGACCGCGCGACCGCCGCGGAGCGGCCCTGGCTCCGGTTCACACGCCGACCGGCGGTTCGACGCTTTTAAACCTCCGATGAACCACTTTCCGATGAGACAGGCTTCGCCTGTTTCACTGACCCGTAGGAGCGACCTGCGTACTACGGAGGTGAAAATGGCAGACACAATACAAGAGGCCGTAACCCTCGCACTCGACGATGCGCCCGAGCGGAACTTCCGCGAGACCGTGGACATCGCGATCAATCTGCGAGACCTCGACCTCAACGATCCGTCGAACCGTATCGACGAGTCCGTCGTGCTGCCGGCTGGAACGGGGCAGGAGACACAGATCGTCGTCTTCGCGGAGGGCGAAACCGCCGTCCGCGCAGAGGAGGTCGCTGACGAAGTGCTCGACAGCGACGACCTCGAAGACTTAGGAGACGACGACGACCGCGCAAAGGACCTGGCCGACGATACCGACTTCTTCGTCGCGGAGGCCAACCTGATGCAGGACATCGGTCGGTACCTCGGTACCGTCCTCGGTCCGCGCGGGAAGATGCCTACCCCACTGCAGCCGGACGACGACATCGTCGACACAGTCAACCGGATGAAGAACACGGTGCAGCTCCGGTCGCGCGACCGGCGCACGTTCCACACCCGCGTCGGCGCCGAGGACATGGGCGCCGACGCGATTTCGGACAACATCGACGTCATCATCCGGCGACTCGAAGCAGACCTCGAGAAGGGCCCGCTCAACATCGACGGGATCTACGTGAAGACCACGATGGGTCCCGCGAAGGAGGTGCCCGTATGAGCTCGGCCCGCAAGACCGAGACGATCCCCGAGTGGAAACGCGAGGAGGTCGCTGAGCTCGTCGAGTTCATCGACTCCTACCAGTCCGTCGGGATCGTCGGCGTGGCCGGCATCCCCAGCCGGCAGCTCCAGGCCATGCGCCGGGAGCTTCACGGCTCGGCGGCCGTCCGCATGAGCCGCAACACGCTCACGAACCGGGCGCTCGAGGAGGTCGACGACGGCGTCGAGGCGCTGACCGAGTACGTCAGCGGTCAGGTGGCGCTCGTCGGCACCAACGACAACCCGTTCGGCCTCTTCAAGCAGCTCGAAGCCTCGAAGACCCCCGCCCCGATCAACGCGGGCGAGGTGGCCCCCAACGACATCGTGATCCCCGAGGGCGACACCGGCGTCGACCCGGGACCGTTCGTCGGTGAGCTCCAGACCGTGGGCGCGGCCGCCCGCATTCAGGACGGCTCGATCAAGGTGACCGAGGACTCGACCGTGCTGGAGGAGGGCGAGGTCGTCGACGACGACCTCGCGAACGTCCTCGTCGAGCTCGGCATCGAGCCGAAAGAGGTCGGACTCGACCTGCGCGCCGTCTACTCCGAGGGCGTCCTCTTCGAGCCGGACGAGCTCGAAATCGACGTCGACGAGTACCGCGCGGACGTCCAGTCCGCCGCGGCCGCCGCGCGCAACCTCTCCGTCAACGCCGCGTACCCGACGGCCGCCACCGCCGGCACCCTTCTCGCGAAGGCGTCCGGCGAGGCGAAGTCCGTCGGCCTGTTCGCGGAGATCGAGAGCCCGGACGTCGTGCCCGACCTGATCGGGAAGGCCGACGCCCAGTTGCGCGCGCTCGCGTCGCAGATCGACGACGAGGAGGCGCTCCCCGAGGAGCTTCAGGGCGTCGAGGCCGCGCCGGCGACTGAGCCGGCGGCCGACGACGACGCCGAGGAGGAACAGGCGGACGAAGACACGGAAGACGCCGAGGAGACCGACGACGCTGACGACGCCGACGACGACGACGACGGCGGCGACGGCGGCGACGGACTCGGCGCGATGTTCGGATAACACGAGGTACACACCAATGGAATACGTTTACGCTGCGCTCATCCTGAACGAGACTGGCGAAGAGATCAACGAAGACAACGTCACCGGCGTACTCGAAGCCGCCGGCGTCGATGTCGAGGAGTCCCGCGTCAAGGCGCTCGTCGCCGCGCTGGAGGACGTCGACATCGAGGAGGCCATCGAGACGGCCGCCGCGGCCCCCGCCGCGGGCGCCGCCTCGGGCGGCTCCGCGGACGCGGACGCGTCCGCCGACGAGGCGGACGACGACGACGAGGCCGACGAGGCCGACGCCGCCGACGAGGCGGACGACGACGACGAGGACGAGGGCGACGGCGGCGAGGGCCTCGGCGAGCTCTTCGGCTGACGCCGGACGACCGCCGACCTTCCGACCGCGTCGAGCGACTCCCGACCACCGATTTTTATCCGACCCGCTATCCGGAGTGATAACGCCGTCCGCGAGTTTATATATCGATCTCGAAAACGGGGAATCGATGAAGATCGTCGACGGCGACAAGGCGGAGTGCGACCGGTGCGAGTCGGTGTTCCCGCTCGCGGACGTCTCCCTGTTGGAGAAGGAAACCAACCGCGACTACGAACGGGTGCTGTGCGACGACTGTCTCGAAATCGTCGGCGTCCCGCGCGGGTACACCCTGCGGCGAGACATCACGCACCTAGCGAAGTGAGCGGGCGGGCGTCGCCCTGCGGACCGCCCCGCGGGGCAGCGCTCGGACCGGGTGGCGACGCCGGGGCGTCCATCGAAGTCCTTTTTTAGCGGCGACTGGAAGCCGCGAACATGGAAATCGACGCGGAGTTCCGTCGGCAGATCACGGTCTCGCTGGCGGCGGCCGCGGTGTTCATCGTCGGGCTGGTCGGCATCGGGGTCACGTTCGGCGGATCGACCGTCCTCCCGGAGGCGGGAGCGATGGCGCTCATCGCGCTGCTGTCCGGGTTCGTCCTCCTGATGGCCGGCGTCGGAACGTACCTGATGCGCGCGGGCGACGAGTCGTAGACCCGCGGAACCGTCGTTCGCTCTTCTGTACCGTTTTCCGAGCCGGCGCGCCGAGGTCACGCCTCGCTCGGCTCGTCCGTCTCCCGACCGCTCCGCCAGTCGGTCACCTCGTCGGCGGCGGCTACCCGCTTCTCGTAGTACGAGAGCGGGTCGGCCGCGACCCGCATGTGGTCGTCCTCGTTGTGACAGATCCCGTAGTTCGCGAGCGTCTCGCAGGTCGGCGGCGGGTACTGGGTGCCCCGCTCGTCGGTTAGGTACTCGGTCTGGTAGCGGATCCCCTCGGCGTCGAGGCTCGTGTCCGCGCAGAACGCGACGACCTCGTCGGGGGTCATCCCGATGCCGACGAGGAACGCCATCAGCGCGAACGACTCGGCCGCGGAGAGCGCGGCGTCGCGCTCGGCCTTCTCGATCAGGTTCGTCATACACGGTGGGAACAGCGCGGGCGCGACGACGTCCGGCGGCTCCGCGTACGTGCGCTCGGAGAGCAGCCGCCGGAGGTCAGCGACGCGCGACTCCAGCGCCTCCGCGATCCCCTCGTCGGCCGCCAGCTCGAAGGGTAACCCCTCCGCGACCCGCTCCTCCACGGCGGCCTCCAGCGCCGCGAGCAGCTCGTCGCGGGAGACGCGGACCGCGCCGTCTGCGAGCGCGCGGTTGACGAGCCGCCACGAGTCGCCCCACTCGGGCGAGGTAAGCCGGAGGTAGGGACCGACGTCGATCCGGTAGCGGTCCGGATCTCGGCCGGCGCCGCTCCCGGTTGCCGCGGTCGCGCCGCCCGCCGCGCCGCCGCGGACCCCGGCCGGGGAGGTCGGGTCGGGGCGCACGGCGGCCGCGAGGTCGAACTCCGCGAGGAGGTCGTCGAGCGCGACCGTCGCGGACGACACCGACCGCAGCTCGTCGTCGGCGTCGAGGTCGCGGCGGACCCGCTCCATGGCGGTCGCCGCCTCCGCGGCGGCGTACTTCTCGATGGCGGGGTCGGAGTCGAGCAGCGAGATGAGGATCCGTGCGATGGGGTACGAGAGCAGTTCGGCCTGCGCGTCGTACGCCGACTCGCCGGGGAACGCGCCGCTCTCGGAGGCGACCGTCCCTTCGAGGAGGGCGCGCTCGACGCGCTCGCGTGCGCGCTCAACGGCCGGGGCGTCGGCCGCGACGAGCTCCGGCAGCGACACCGCGGCCCCCGCGACCGCCTCGCGGGCGCTCGCGAAGAACGGGTACTTGGCGTCGAGCGCGTCCATGTCGGCCCGAGGTAGTGAGGGCCGGCGAATAAGCGGTGCGGTCCGCGGTTGGGGCGGCCGCCGCGAGAGGGGGGCGGCCGCCGCGAGAGGGGGACGGCTGCCGACGGCTACTCGTCCGTCTCCTCGACGGCCGCGCCGGGCGCGTTGGACTTGACGCTTCGGAGCCCCTGTTTCGCCTTCTGCTTCGAGGCGTACCCCTGTCCGCCGTCGGCGATGACGTTGCCGTTGTCGTGGCGGAGCCGCCAGCGGTACTGCTCCGCGCTGTCGCGGAACAGCTCGAAGGTCGCGTCGCTGCCGCCCTCGCCGGGCGCCTCCTCGTCTCGGGAGACGTCGATCACGTGTGCGCCCGGCGCGTTCCGCTGGACGCTCTCGATCCCCGACTTCGCGTCGCGCTTGTCGGCGTACCCCTCGCCGCCGTCCGCGATGATGTTCCCGTTGTCGTGGCGGAGCCGCCAGCGGTAGTCGTCGGCGCTGTCGGCGTACAGCTCGAACGCCGCCTTGCTCGCGGCCGCCGCCGCGTCGACGGCGGCCTCCTCGTCGGGCCACTCCATCTCGATCTCGAAGTGGACCGTACCGTCGCCGCGTTCGAGTTCGACCTCGACGTCGCCGGTCGCGGCGGCGTCGACCGTCACCGTTCCGGCCTCGTCGACCGGGACCGGCTCGCCCCGTCCCAGCGCGCGGGCGATCCGGCGGAGGTACGTGGCCAGTCCCTGTCGGGTCCGGGGCCGCTTCGCCTCGTGGATGGTTTCTTCCGGCATACACGGGACTGGTCACCGCCGTGAAACAAAAGCGTATGCCCGAACTCTGGCGTCGCCAGCGCGGGTCGGCGTCCGGGACGCGACGTCGCTCCGGGACCCCGCGCCGCTCCGAGGCCCTACGTCGCGTCCGGCCGCTCCGCGACGATCGTCTCGCCCGCGCGCACGCTGTCACCCTCCGTGACGAGCAGGTCCTCGCGACCCACGTCCGCAGGCAGCACCACGTCCGCGCGCGAGCCGAACGAGACGTGGCCGACGCGGTCGCCGCGCTCGACCCGGTCGCCGCGCTCGACAGACGGGTGGATCCGCCGGGCGAACCAGCCCGCGATGACGAGCAGTTCGTAGTCACCGAAGTCGATCGCGACCTGCTCGTTGCGGTCCGACTCCTTGTCGAACGCCGGGCGGTTCGCGCCGGGGCGGTGGCGGACCTCGCGGACCTCGCCCGCGAGCGGCGCGCGGTTGACGTGGACGTCGGTGACGTTCATGAACACGCCGACCCGGAGCCGGGAGCCCTCCTCGCGCACCACCGAGACCGTTCCGTCGGCCGGGGAGAGCACCGTTTCCTCGTCCGCCGGCGGGTCGCGCTCGGGGTCGCGGTGGAACCAGAGGACGCCGACGGCGAGCGCGACGAGCGCGGCCCCGAGGGGCGGGACGAGGGGCAGCGCGACGGCGCCCGCGAGCGCCGGGACGAGCGCGAGGTCCCACGCGGCGTCGACGACCGGAAACGGGAGGAGCCGGGAGAGCGGCGGCGCACGACTCACGGCGCCACCTCCGCGTCCCGCAGCGCGGGCGAGAGTTCGGTTCGCCCGGCCGCCCACGCCGCGAGCAGGTGGACGAGGTGGGTCGTGTCGTCTAACCCGTCCGAGAGGTCGAGGTCGGCCTCGCCCGCGAGCGCGTGGAGCCGCGCGAGGTCGTCGCCGCCGTACTCGGAGCCGGCGCGCGCGACCCGGAGGGTCTCGCGGAGCAGTTCCTGCCCGTCGTACCCCTCGTCGAGGAGGTCGTCGAGCGTCGAGCGCGCGCCCTTCAGGTCGCCGTCGCGGGCGCTGGCGAGCGCCTCGCGGAGCGCGTCGTCGTCGCCCACGTCGCCCAGCGTCTCGTAGGCGGTCGACATGGTGACCTCGTCGCCCTCGACCGCGGTCGCCTGCGCCGAGAGCACCGCCTCGCGGAGGTCGCCGCCGGCCGCGCTGGCGACGAACTCCAGCCCGTCGCCGTCGTACTCGACGCCCTCGCGGTCGCAGATCGTTTCGAGGACGTCGATCGTCTCGTCGGTGGTCGGGGAGCGCACGCGGACCGGGAAGCAGCGCGACCGGATCGGGGCGATGAGCTTCGAGGGCTGGCGGGTCGCGATCACGAACTGGGTGGTCCGGTGGTGCTTCTCCATCACGCGGCGCAGCGCCTGCTGGAAGTCCTCGCGGATCGCCTCCGCGTTGTCCAACAGGACCGTCTTGTACTCGCCGGACATCGGCGCGTACGACGCGGACTCCTTCAGCACGCGGTTTATCATGTCGCGTTTCGCCATACTGCTCCGCCCTTCGAGGAACCCCTCGAACCGCGGGTCCGTCCGGATCTCCTTTTTCGTCCGGCCGAAGAAGTCGGCCACGTTGATCTCGATCAGGTCGGCGTCCGGGTCGGCGTGCGACGCGTCCGCGAGCGCCCGCGCCGCCGCCGTCTTCCCGACCCCGGGCGGCCCCTGGACGACGAGGTTCATCGGCTCGTCGACGGCCCGGCGCAGGCGGTCGCGGGCCTCGTCCTGCCGGATCTCGTCGAGGTCGGGCGCGTGCGTGTCCGTCCACAGCGGTCCCTGCATTACCGTTGCGTCGGGGCCGCGCGGTCAAGAATCGGTCGGTCACGACGCCGGGTGAGCGGTCACGACGCCGCGTGAGCGGTCACGACGCCGAGCGCCTATCGCCGCCGCGCGCGCTCGCCGGCGCGGCCCCACAGGTACGCGGTCACGAGGAGCCCGTAGGCGAGGACGAGGGTGCCGGCGAGGGGGCCGATCCGAGAGAGGGAAAACAGCGCGCCGCCGACGCCGACGGTGACGACGAGCGCGGTGAACCCGAGCGTCCAGCCGAAGAAGTAGGCCGGGTGGCCGGCGACCGGCCGGAGGGCGTCCGAGGAGAACGCCCGTCGGAGCGACCCCGTTCGGCCGTACGCCGTCAGCGAGATCGGGGCGAGGTAGGCGCCGAGGAGCCCGACGAAGAGGACGACCGTCGAGCCGGCGAGGATGCGACCGACCGGCGCGTTCGCGCCGGGTTCCAGCGTGACGACGCCGTAGAGGGTCACGAGGAGCGCGGCGAACGGGACGCCGAGGAAAGCCAGACAGACGACCAGCCCGCCGAGCGACCGGCGGAGGAGCGTCCGGGCGTCGGAGAGGAAGGGCGGAATGGCGTCGCCGCGTTCGCTGGCGGCCAGCACGCGGACGAGGTAGCCGACGACCGGCACCGCCGGGAGGACCGGCAGGGCGACCGACAGCGCGAGGAGCAGCCAGACCGCGAGGAGGGGCCGCTCCGCGGCGTCGCCGGCGATCGGGTACGTGGCGGCGGCGATCGAGGGGCGCATGCGTATGCCCACCTGCCGGACCGTAGTATGCCCGTCGGTCCGGCCTCGCCTCCGAACGGAATATTCGAGAGTACAACCCGGTGGTGGGGTTTCAGCGGGTTTCAGAAATTGTTCTAGAGTAATGAGTAAGTATATATGGCAAACGTCCATTGTACAGCGTGAATTACCATGACAAATCAGAACAAGCGATTATCGCGGCGGCACTTCGTCGGAGCGGCGGGGGCGGCGACCCTCGCGGGGCTCGCCGGCTGTTCCGGCGGCGGTGACGGTGGCGACGGCGGCGGAAACACGCTGGAGGTCCTCCACGCGTGGACCGGCGGCGACGGCGCTCGCGCGGCGGAGGCGCTCGTCGAGGCCTTCGACGAGGAGTATCCCGACGTCGAACAGGAGTTCAACCCGATCGGCGGCGGCGGGAACCAGAACCTCGACGCGGTCGTGGCGAACCGGCTCAACAACGATAACCCGCCGAGCTCGTTCGCCAACTGGCCCGGCCCGAACCTCCAGCGCTACGACGGCGTGCTGGGCGAGGTCGACGGCGTCTGGGAGGACGAGGGCTTCGAGGACGTGATGGTCCAGGAGGCGGTCGACCTCCACCAGCGCAACGGCGGGTACCGCGGGGTTCCCCTCGGGTCGCACCGGCTGAACTGCCTGTTCTACAACACCTCGGTCGTCGAGGACGCGGGCGTCGACCCCGACTCGCTGACGAGCGTGTCGGCCCTGATCGACGCGCTGGAGACGGTTCAAAGCGAGACCGACGCGATTCCGATGACCCACGGCGCGAGCGGCACCTGGACGACGACCCAGCTGTTCGCCTCGACGATGCTCGGTCAGGAGGGGTACGACGCATACATGAACTTCCTCGACGGGAGCCCGGACGAGGAGGCCGTCAGAGCGACCTTCGAGTCGCTCGCGGAGATTCTCGAGAACTACATCAACGAGGACGCGTCCTCGATCGGACTCACCGAGTCCAACCAGAACATCATCGAAGGGAACGCGGCGTTCATCCACCAGGGCAACTGGGCCGCCGGCGCCTACCGGAACGCCGAGGACTTCAGCTACGACGAGGACTGGGGCTTCAAGACGTACCCCGGCTCGGAGGGCATGTACATGCTCCACTTCGACTCGTTCCTCTACCCCTCGGACAACCCGAGCCCGGACGCGACGGAGCAGTTCATGGCGTTCGTCGGGAGCGAGGCGGCGCAGGTCGCCTTCAACCAGTACAAGGGTTCGATCCCGACGCGGACGGACGTCGACATGAGCGAGTTCGGCCCGTACCTGCAGGAGACGCAGGAGGACTTCGCGGAGGCCGACCAGCGACCCCCGAACCTCCAGCACGGGCTGGGCGTCCCCGCTGAGACCATGACGACGCTGAACGACGTGGTTTCCAGCGAGTTCTCCGGACCGTACGACGTCGACGCCGCGACGGAAGGCTTCGTCGACGCGGTCTCTAACTGATCCCGGTCCACGATGCGACCGGATTTCGGCGGTTTCGGCACACGACGAACCATATGACACGGAACACAGACACCGGCGACGACAGTGGCGACGCAGTGACGGACGGCGGCGTCGCCGAGGACCGGCAGCGGTCCGGCTTCAGCCCGATCGCTGCGCTGAACGACCGCTTCGGCAGCGACTTCGTGGAGTCCTCGCAGTTCTGGCTGCCGCCGTTCCTGCTGGTCGGACTGTTCGTCTACGGGGCGATCATCTGGAACTTCCTGATATCGCTGACGGACTTCACCGGCTTCTCGGGTCCCGACTACAGCGACCTGGACCTCGAGATGTACAGCCGCGCGCTGTCGGAGAGCGGGTTCATCGACGCCGCGGTCAACACCTTCATCCTGCTCGTCGGGTTCACCCTCGTGACGCTCGTACTCGGGCTCGGGCTGGCGATTCTGGTCGATCGGAACATCCGGTTCGAAAACACCTTCCGAACGATCTACCTGCTGCCGATGAGCCTCTCGTTCGTCGTCACGGCCCAGTTCTGGGCGTGGATGTTCAACTTCAACAACGGGGTCATCAACATCGTGATCACGTCGCTCGGACTCGGCCGGGTCGACTGGATCGGGAACCCCGACATCGTCCTCTGGGCGGTGATGTTCGCGCTGATGTGGCAGTTCGCCGGGTACGCGATGGTCGTGTACCTCGCGGGCCTGCGGGCCATCCCGGGCGAACACTACGAGGCGGCGAAGGTCGACGGGGCCTCGACGGTCCGGATGTACTGGCGCGTGATCATCCCCCAGCTGAAAGGGTCGACGATCAGCGCCTCGGTCGTCCTGATGGTGTTCGCGCTGAAGGCGTTCGACTTCCTGTACTCGCTGGTCGGCGGCTACCGGCCGCCGAACGGGGCTGACATCCTCGCGACGAAGATGGTCCGTGAGGCGTACGCGAACCTGAACTGGGCGTACTCGTCGGCGATCGCCATCACCCTGTTCCTGATGACGCTCGGCATCGTCGGTCCGTACCTCTACTACCAGTACAACCGAGGGAACCTATGAGCAACGACGCACGAACCGACGGCGGAACGGTATCGGAAACGGACCCGGGGGCGTCCGCGGGGGCGCTCGCGGGAGTCGACGGGTACCGGGTCCTCCTGTACCTCGGGCTGTTCGGGATGCTGGCGTTCTTCCTGGTCCCGATCGAGTCCGGACTCGTCACCTCGTTTAAGACTTCGAGCGGCGTCAGCGGGTCGCTCCCCTTCGCGCCGCCGACCGGGAGCACGTTCACCCTCGGGAAGTGGCAGACCGCGTTCGACGCGCTCGGACGCGGGCTCGTGAACAGCGCGCTGTACGCGATCCCCGCGACGGTCATCTCGGCGCTGCTCGGCAGCTTCGCCGCCTACGGGATCACGCAGTCGAACTGGAAGCCGAAGTACAAGGCGCCGATCCTCGCGCTGTTCGTCGCCGGGATATTCATTCCGTACCAGGCCGTGCTCGTGCCGCTCTCGCAGTTCTGGTCGATGGTTCCCCTCGAGGAGTCGCTGGGGTTCCTGTGGTCGCTCGGGATCAACGACGACTACGTGGGGATAGTCGAGCTGATCGTCACCCACGTGGCCTACGGACTGCCGATCTGTACCGTCCTGTTCAGGTCATACTACAAGAATATGAGCGGGGAGATGATCGAGGCGGCGCGGCTGGACGGCGCGTCCATTCGCCGCATCTACCGTCGGATTGTCCTCCCGCTCTCGGGACCGATGTTCGCGGTGGTCCTGATCTACCAGTTCACACAGATCTGGAACGACCTCCTGTTCACGCTCGTGTTGGTCCAGACGGAGTCCAGCGCGGCCGCGCCGATCGTGTTGATTCTGGCCGGGCTGGGAACGTCGCTCGAAGGCCAAGACTTCGCGCTCCGGATGGCGGGCGCGTTCATCGCCGCCCTGCCGACGCTCGCGGTGTACATCGCGTTCGGCGAGGAGTTCGCGGAGGGGGTGGCGACGTGACCGCCGCCTCTCGCCAGCAGCAATCTATGACTCGACAGCAACCACGCAGCCGACCGGACGCATCGCTCTCGAACCGTCGCGCCGTCTCACGGAGGCGATAGGATGGGGACGCTCGAACTCGACGGCGTGACCAAGGTGTTCCCCGACGGCGACGGCGAGATCGTCGCCGTCGACGACGTCGACATCGAGATGCGCGACGGCGAGTTCCTCGTCGTCGTCGGTCCCTCGGGCTGTGGCAAGTCGACGACGCTCCGGATGGTCGCAGGGCTGGAGACGATCTCCAGCGGCGACATCCGACTCACCGGGAAGACCATCAACGACGTGAAACCGCAGGACCGGGACATCGCGATGGTGTTCCAGTCGTACGCGCTGTACCCCCACATGACGGTGCGGGGGAACATGGCGTTCGGCTTAGAGGAGTCGACGGACCTCTCCGACGACGAGATCGAGGAGCGCGTCTCCGACGCCGCGGAGACGATGGGCATCGCAGAGCTCTTAGACCGGAAGCCGTCCGACCTCTCCGGCGGGCAGCGACAGCGGGTCGCGCTCGGGCGAGCGATTGTCCGCGACCCGGAGGTGTTCCTGATGGACGAGCCGCTCAGCAACCTCGACGCCAAGCTGCGCTCGGAGATGCGGACGGAGCTCCAGCGGCTCCAAGACGAGCTGGACGTGACGACGATGTACGTCACGCACGACCAGACCGAGGCGATGACGATGGGCGACCGGATCGCCATCCTCGACGCCGGGGAGCTCCAGCAGGTCGCGACCCCGCTCGAGTGTTACCACGAGCCGGCGAACCAGTTCGTCGCCGGGTTCATCGGGGACCCGTCGATGAACTTCTTCGACGTTCGGCGGGAGGGCGACACCCTCGTCAACCCCGTGTTCGACTACCCGCTCTCGGAGTCGACGCTCGACGACGTCGGAGACGTGACCGACCTCACGCTCGGGGTCCGCCCCGAGGACATCTCGCTGGCCGGCGACACGGGCGGCGACCACACCTTCTCGACGGTCGTCGAGGTCGTCGAGCCGATGGGCGACGAGAACACCGTCTACCTCCGGTTCGCGGACGCGCCGGAGGGCGAGACGTTCATCGCTACCGTCGGCGGCCTTCAGCGGGTCTCCGCCGGCGACGAGATCACGATCGAGATCCCCGAGGGGACGGTCCACCTCTTCGACGGAGCCACCGGCGAGGCGGTACACAACCGCGAGATCGACGACTAATCGTCGACGCGGCTCGGTCCGGTATCGGAAGACGACCGCGGGTGGGGCGTCACTCCCGTATCCGCTCTACTTCGCGGCGAATCCCGTCTCGAACCCGGTCAGCGACGTCGTCGTCGCCCGGGTCGGAGACGGTCTCGACGTCTTCGGTCTCCAGCAGGCGGTCGAGTTTGCGCTCAAACTCCCGCTCGTCGATCTCGCCGTTGGCGTACCGCTCGCGGAGCGCGTCGAGCGCGGGGTCGCCGGTGGCGCGTTTGGGTTCGTCGACGTTCTCCTCCGGAACCGGCTTCGTCAGGGTGTGGAGCACCGGGAGGGCGATGAAGAGACCGAAGAACCACGCGAGCGGGAGGGTCCACCAGAGGTTGGTGAGGAGGGGGGCGGCGACGCCGGCGCCGAGGACGCAGAGCGCGAACACCCGCCGCCAGCGGTGGCGGAGGTTCCACGCGATCCGGCGAGCGAGTCCGGCCATAGTCGACGTGACGCCGGCGACGCGGAAAGCGGTTTCGTCGGTCGGCTACGCGGGCCGGCCGCCGGCCTCACGACCGGTCGATCGCCAGCCGGTCGCCGGGGTCGACGCCGTGGCGGTCGCTCCACCCGCGCGGCACTTCGAGGACGTACCGCCCGGTCCCCTCGTAGCGGGTGAGCGGCCGCGAATCGGGCGTCGCCTCGTGGATCCGCGTGACCGTCCCGTTCTCGTCGGCGAAGACGATGTCAAGGGCGAACGCCATGTCGCGCATCACGTAGGCGCGCTCGGCGGACTCGCCGTGGACGAACAGCATCCCCTCGCCCGCGCCGAGTTCCTCGGTGGCGGAGAGCCCGACGTACTGTTTCACGAAGCCGTCCGCGACCCGGGCGTCGACGGTCGCGAGCGACTCGCCGGTGTCGCCGTCGACGGCCTCGACGGTCGCGGTGTCGTAGCCGGTGATCAGGAGGGCCGGGTTCGTCGCGGCGACGGCGATGCCGGCGAGCGCGACCAGCGCGAGCGCGGCCACGACCCGGATGAGGCGGCGGTTCACGGTCGGGGTTCGCGGCGCGGAAGGAAATCGTTTTCCGCTCTCGGGGGGTTGTTTCGGTGAGGGCTCGTGGTCTAGCTGGTTATGACGCGGCCTTTACAAGGCTGAGATCGGCGGTTCGAACCCGCCCGAGCCCATTTCTGGGACGAACGAAGTGAGTCACAGAAATGGATGCGAGGGCGGTCGAACCCTGAAAAACGCAGCGTCGAGCGGAGCGAGACGACCGTCTTTCTCCGGTTCGAACCCGCCCGAGCCCACTTCCTGCGGCGAGCAACTCGCGAGCCGCAGGTACGGAAGGGCGCGGTTCGAACCCTATCAGTCGCGCGGAGCGAGCGAACGGGAGCGACCGAGGTTCGAACCCGCCCGAGCCAGTCTCCCGAACGAGGTGACTGGCCTCAGAGGTCGTCGGCGTCGAACTTCAAGAGCCCGGCGAGCGGCGGCGCGAGCGTCCAGAAGACTAGCATTGCGGCCGCCGAGAGCTGCCGGCTCGCGGTCTCGCCGCTGAACAGCTGTTGGCCGAGGAAGGCGTTCGACAGCGCCTCCACCGCGGTCGTGGGGTTCGAGACCTGGAGGAACACCCGAAGCTGTGCCGCCGACAGCGGGAGCGCGTCGACGAGGGGGCCGGCGGCGCCGACGAGGCGACCGGTGAGCGTGCCCCAGAGGATGACGAAGAGGACGTAGATCGCGACGCCGCCGATGAGCGCCCGGCGCTGGGTGGACGACGCGGCCGAACAGCCGATCGCGATCGCGACGAACACGACGCCGAGCGCGGCCGCGAACACGGTGTAGCCGAGGAACGCGCCGGCGTTGAACACGACGGGAGCGACCATCAACACCAGCGCGGGGAGCAGGAAGCCGGCGAACACCGCGAGCGCGAGCGCCGCGCCGCGGCCGATCACCTTGCCAAAGACCACGTCGGCCCGCGAGTGCGGCAGCGACAGGAGGAGCTTCAGCGAGCCGGACTCGCGCTCGCCGCTGACCGCGTTGTAGCCGACGACGACGCCGACGAGCGGCACGAGCGTCGTCACGAGGACGGGACCGATGAAGGCGCTCAACAGCACTTCGGTGGCGAACTGCTCGTTCCCGCCCGTGGGCCGCACGGCGTAGGCGAACGCCGCGACGAGCAGCGAGAACAGCGCCACGAGGGCGATCATGCCGCGCGACTGGACCGTCTCCCGGAAGTCCTTCCGGGCGATGGCGGCGAGGCTCATCGGTCCCCCTCCTCGGCCGCCGGTTCGTCGCCTGCCGGCGGGTCGGCGTCGGTCGAATCGAGGTCTGTCGCGTTCGCGTCGGTCGAGCCGGAGTCCGTCGTGTCCGGGTCCGTCGAGTCGATGTCGGCGGCGCCGTCCCGCTCCGCCGCGTCGCCCTCCGTGTACGTCAAGAAGAGGTCCTCCAGCGACGCCTCGCGCGTGTGGAAGTCGTCGACCGTCACGCCGGCGTCCTCCAAGGCGGCGATCACGTCGGTCTTCGCGTCGCTGGCGCAGTTCACCACCAGTTCGTCGCCGTCGCGGGTGACGCCGGAGACGCCGGGGAGCGCGCGGACCGCCGCGACCGCGTCGTCGTCGGCGCCCGCGGCCGCGACCTCCAGCGTCTCCTCGCCGCCCACGGCCTCGCGGAGCCCCTCGACGGAGTCTTCGGCTACCAGTTCGCCGTCGCGGAGGATGCCGACGCGGTCGCAGACGGCGTCGACCTGTTCGAGGATGTGCGAGGAGAAGAAGACGGTGGCGCCGCGGTCGGCCTCCGCGCGGACGATCTCGCGCATCTCCTTGGCGCCGGCCGGGTCGAGACCCGAGGAGGGCTCGTCGAGGATCAGCAGATCGGGGTCGCCCACGAGCGCCATCGCGAGGGCGAGCCGCTGGCGCATGCCTTTCGAGTACTCCCCGGCGGAGCGGTCGGCGTCGCCGGCGAGGCCGACGCGGTCGAGCAGGGCGTCGGGGTCGGCGTCGGCGTCCTTCGACTCGACGGCGAACTCGACGTGTTTCCGCCCGGAGAGCCGGTCGTACACGGAGAAGCCGTCGGGGAGCACGCCCGTCCGGCGGCGGATCTCGACGCCGTCGGTGTCGACGTCGGCGCCGAGTACGCGGACCGTCCCCGCGCTCGGGCGGACGAGGTCGAGCAGCATGTCGATCGTCGTCGACTTGCCCGCGCCGTTCGGCCCGAGGAAGCCGTACACCTCGCCGTCTTCGACGGTGAGGTCGAGGTCGCGAACGGCCGTGACCTCCGCGAACTCCTTGGTCACGCCACGTAGTTCGATCGCGGTCATGGCTTCCGGTTCCGGCGTGAGTTGATAAAGGGTTGTGGCTCGGCGATCAGTCGGCGGTCGGCGGCCAGTCGACGCCGCGTTCAGCGAGCAGGGCGGCGAACTCGTCCTCGTCGACGACCGGCACGTCCTCGGCGGCCGCGTCGTCGCGTTTCGACCGGCCCGGGCTCTCGCCCGCGACGAGGTAGTCGGTGTTCCCGGAGATGCTCGACGTGGCGCTCGCGCCGCGCGCCTCGACGTACGCCTGCGCCTCGCTCCGCGGGACGGACAGCGAGCCGGTGAACACGAAGGTGAGCCCGTCGAGCGCGTCGATCGGGCCGTCGCCCGCGTCGGTCTCGAACGGCTCGGGGTCGACGCCGCGCTCGCGGAGCCCCTCTATCGCGGCGCGGTTCTCCTCGCGGTCGAGGAACGTCCGGACCGACTCGGCCACCTCCGGACCCACGTCGTCCACCTCGCGGAGGGCGTCCTCGTCCGCGTCGAGGAGGGCGTCGAGCGTCCCGAACCGCGCGGCCAGCGCCCGGGCCGTCGTCGCGCCCACGTCCGGGATCCCCAGCCCGGCGAGGAAGTCGTCGAGCGGCGGGTTCCGGGTGGCGTCGAGTTCGCGGATTAGGTTCTCGGCGCTCGTTTCTCCCCACCCCTCTAACTCGGCCAGTTCCTCGACGGTCAGGTCGTACAGGTCCGGCAGCGACTCGACAAGGCCGGCCTCGCGGAGCTGTTCGACCCGCTCCGGGCCCAGCCCCTCGACGTCGAGCGCGTCGCGGCGCGCCCAGTGTTCGACCGCCCGATCGAGCTGCGCCGGGCAGCCCAGCCCGCCGGTACAGAACGCGAGCGGGCCGTCGCGCTCGATCGCGGCCCCGCAGACGGGGCACGCGTCGGGGAACGCGTAGGTCCCCTCGGAGCGCTTCTCGACGACCTCCGGGACATAGGGGATCACGTCGCCCGCGCGGTAGATCCGGACGCGGTCCCCGACGTTCACGCAGAGCGCCTCGATCTCGGCCGGGTTGTGGAGCGTCGCGCGCGAGACGGTGACGCCGCCGACCTCGACGGGGTCGAGCTCCGCGACGGGCGTGAGCCGCCCGGTGCGGCCCACCTGAACCGTGACGCCCTCGACGGTCGTCGTCGCGGTCCGCGGCGGGAACTTGTGCGCGAACGCCCAGCGCGGCGCGCGAGACGTGCTCCCGAGCGCCTCGCGGTGCGCGAGGGCGTCGACCTTGATCACGACCCCGTCGACCGCGTAGTTCAGGTCGTCCCGGGCGGCCAGTATCTCGTCGCGGTAGTCGATCGCGGCCTCGACGTCGTCGACGACTTCCACGCGGTCGTTCCGGCGGAGGCCGAGCGACTCGAAGGCGCCGAGCGCGTCGCGGTGGCGCGCGGGGCGCTCCGGGCCGTCCGCGCCCGCCTCCCACGCGAGCACGTCGAAGAAGAAGACGTCGAGGGGGCGCTCCGCGACGACCGCCGGGTCGAGTTGGCGGAGCGTCCCGGCCGCGGCGTTGCGCGGGTTCGCGAACGGCTCCTCGCCGCGCTCGATCAGGTCGTCGTTGTACGCCTCGAAGGCGTCGCGAGGCATGTAGGCCTCGCCCCGGACCGCGAGCCGGTCGGGGTGGTCGTCGCCGCGCAGGCGGCCGGGCACCGACCGGATCGTGCGGACCTGCTCGGTGACGTCGTCGCCCTCGCGGCCGTCGCCGCGGGTGGCCGCGCGGGCGTACTCGCCGTCCTCGTAGATCACCTCGATCGAGAGGCCGTCGAACTTCGGCTCGCAGACGTACGCGAGGTCCTCGGGGTCGAACCCGGAGAGGTCACCCGACTCGGCCGCGTCCGCCAGCCCCTCGCGGACGCGCTCGTCGAACTCGCGGACCGCCGCGGCGTCGGTGTCGTTGTCGATGGAGCGCATCGGTGCGACGTGCTCGACCGTCTCCAGCGCGTCGAGCGGTGCGCCGCCGATCTGTCCGGTCGGAGAGTTCTCGGTCGGGAGGTCGAACGCGGCTTCGAGTTCCTCCAGCCGGGCGAACAGCGCGTCGTACGCCTCGTCGGAGACCAGTGGGTCGGCCTCGACGTAGTACCGGTGGTCGTGCTCGCGGACCGCCGCGCGGAGCAGTTCGGCCTGCTCGGCGGCCTCGTCCGCGGAGAGGTCGTCGACCGGGTCGAAGTCGGTCGGGGGGTCCTCGACGTAGGGGTTCTCGTCCGGGTCCGCGTGCCGGGCCGACGACCCGGATTGCGCGCTCGTCATCGCCCGATCCTTGCGTCGGCTCGGGTTAAAAGCGACCGTTCGGGGGCGGGCCGTGTTCGGCCGGTGGTCGAGGTTCCGGCCTCGTCGAAACCCGGTTCGTCGGAGCCCTCACCGAGCCACCACGGGCTTGACAGTCCGGTTCGAAACGGCCTCGCGGGTTTCCACCGAGTACTCCGTGCTCTCAGCCGTTCCCCTTACTCTCGAGATAGTTGTTGATGACCATCGGAAGCACTGCAGCGATCAGAACGAGGACGCCCGTCGACACGAGCGGCGGTGCGTCGGAGTCGGCAACGAACACGGCCAGGAGCACTCCCAGAATGACACACGCGAACACGATCTCATTCTGTCGAGAGGCCATACTCCAACGTGTTGTCTCGGTTATATTATGGTTTCTGAAACGATATGATCACCGGAGAATCGGAACCGAGTCGATCGCCGCTTCACCCACCGGAGGTGCGTTCGGAACGCCAACCTGCTCGAACGACGGGAGCGCGTGTCTCGTCAGCCCGAGTCCCGCCGGCTACTCCGCCCGCTCGCCCGCCGCGAACACCGCCGCCGGCTCCTGCCACGCCGTCACGTCCTCGGTCGGGTCGGCGTCGAGGACGACGAGGTCCGCCTGATACCCCTCCTCGACGCGCCCCACGTCGTCGAGCCCGAGCAGGTCCGCGGCGTTGACGGTTGCCGCCTTCAGCGCCCGCTCCGGCGAGAGCCCGTAGTCGACCATGTACGCCAATTCCTGCGGGATCTCCTCGAAGAAGTTGAACGGCGTGCCTGCGTCGGTCCCCATCGCGATGGGAACGTCGGCCTCCAAGGCGTGGTCCCACGCGTCGTCGAAGCGATCCGCGGCGTCCTCGGCCTTCGCGACGGCGTCCTCGGGGATGCCGGCCTCGACGCCGTTGTCGACGATGCCGCGGAGCGCGCTCGCGGTCGGCACCCAGTAGGTGCCGCGCTCGGCCATCATCTCGGCGGCCTCGCGGTCCATGAACGTCCCGTGTTCGATACTGGAGATGCCGGCCGCGACGGCGTTTTTGATCCCCACCTCGCCGTGTGCGTGGGCCGCGGTCGGCGTGTCGGTCGGCGCGGCCGCGTCGGTGAACGCCTCCAGCTCCTCGAGCGTCAGTTCGGGGGCGCCGGTCACCGCGCCCTCGGTGAGGACGCCGCCGGTGGCCATACACTTGAGCACGTCCGCGCCCGCCTTCAGCTGCTCGCGGGCCGCCTTCCGGACCTCCGCGGGCCCGTCGGCCTCGCGGCCGAACCAGTTGCCGTGGCCGCCGGTCATGATCACGTTGCGGCCGCACGCGAGGACGCGCGGACCGGGAATGTCGCCGGCCGCGACCGCCTCGCCCGCGTCGAGCGCGAGCGTCCCGCGGCTGCCGAGGTCGCGGACCGTCGTGACGCCGGCCGAGACGGCGGCGTCGAGGTTGCTCGCGGCCCGGTAGCTCGCGGTGTAATCGCTGTCCGAGACCGCGGTCGAGACGTCCGGGCGCCCGTCCATCATGGCGTGGACGTGCGCGTCGATCAGCCCGGGGGCGACGACCCGTCCCCCGACGTCGACCTCGGTGGGCGCGGCGTCGCGCTCCGCGACCGCGTCGTCGACCGTCCCCGGCTCACCGACCGCGACGACCTCGCCGTCCGCGACCGCCACGTCGGCGTCGCGAGTCCCCGCGGCGTCCGCCACGCGACCGCCTCGCAGTACGTACATACGGACACGAGGGAGCGTCGGCGTGGTAAACGCTCGGGTCGCGGTAGCCGGCGGTGGAACGGAACCGAGGCCCCCGAAGCGGGGGTTTAGAAGGTGTCTGTACCTTGTTACCGCTCGTGATCTATCTGTCCAGTTTCGTGGCCGATGGCCCACGAAAGGCCGCCGACGGCGAAGACTGCGACGGTCTCCCACGTCGAGTCGGTGAGGGACTGCGCGACTAGAAGCGCCGCGCCTATCGAGACGCCGACGTACACGCCCTCCGGAACCGAGAACGGCAGGCGATTCCGTGACTGGAGAACCGCAGCCACGAACGCTAGCGTGAGGATCGCTAACCCTGCCGGCGGGAGGCCCCGCTGGCGGCTCTGCCACCGCAACGGGAACGTCATCGCGGACGGCGGCGAGGGGTACGCCTCCCGGTCGAACGCCGTCGAGGCCGTGACGCGCGTGAAGGCGAACGCGCCCGGCGCGAAGGCGGTCGAGAAGTAGGCGTCGCGGGGCGGTTCGCCCGAGCCGTCGCGGTCGGTCGCGTCTTTTCCGACTCAGGTCGCCGCCAAGAGCTTCAGCCGCAGGTCGCGCTCGTCGACCTCGTACTTGAACGCCGGGTGGCCGTCGACGAGCACGTACGGGACGCGCTCGCCGTACTCCGCGGCCAGTTCGGGGTCGGTGTCGACGTCGACCTCGTCGATGTCGACCGTCACGGCGTCGAGGTCGGCCGCGACCGACTCGATCGTCTCGCGGGCGACGACGCACAGCGAGCAGTCCTCGCGGGTGTAGAGGGTGACCGGGACGGTCGCGGGCTCGTCGTCCGCGCTCACGGCTCGCCGTCGCCGGCCAGCAGCTCCTCGGCGACCGTCGCGGCGTCCAGCAGTTCGGGGTCGACCGCGAGGTCGGCGACCGTCGCGACGAACTCCGGCAGCGACCGGCTCGCGTAGGTGACGACCCGGACGTCCGGGTTCAGCTCCTTCGCCACCGGGATCCCGGTCGCCTCTTCGACGTCGGTGAGGACGAAGTAGGCGGCCTCGGCGGTCCCCGCTTCCTCGAGCTTCGTCGCCGTGACGAGCCCGTCGACCCGGCGGACCTCGACACCGAGCGCGGCGAGTTCCTCTCCGAGCCCGTTCTCGTCGGGACCGGCGACGATAGCGACGGCACCGTCGCCGTCGTCGCTGCGACCGCCGTCGGGGCGGGCTGTCGGTCCCGCCATCACTCGTACTCGATCGTCGCGGGCGGCTTGTGGGTCACGTCGTAGACGACCCGCGCCACGTTCTCGTTCTCGCCGGTGATCCGGCTCTGGATCCGCTGGAGCGTGCCCCAGTCGATCTCCTGTGCGCGCGCGGTCATCCCGTCGCGGCTCTCGACCGAGCGCACCGCGACGACCCAGCCGTGGACGCGGTTGTCGCCCTTGACGCCGGTGGCCTTGCCGAGGACCGCGGCGAACGCCTGCCACGGGTCGTACTCCTCCAGTTCCTCCTCGACGACGTGGGTCGCCTCGCGGGCGACCGCGGCCTTCTCGGGGGTGACCTCCCCGACGATCCGGACGGCGAGCCCGGGACCGGGGAACGGCATGCGCTCGGAGATGACCTCTTCGAGCCCGAGCGCGCGAGCGACCTCGCGCACCTCGTCCTTGTAGAGGTCGCGCACCGGCTCGACTATCCCCTCGAAGTCGACGACCTCGGGGAGCCCGCCGACGTTGTGGTGCGACTTGATGTTCCCCTCCGACTCGATGCGGTCGGGGTAGATCGTCCCCTGCACGAGGTAGTCGGCGCCCACGTCGCGGGCGACCGTCTCGAACTCGTCGATGAACCCCTCACCGATGACGTGGCGCTTCTCCTCGGGGTCGGTGACGCCGGCGAGGCGGTCGAAGAACCGCTCTTGGGCCTCGATCACCCGCAGCGACTCCATGAACTCGAAGGTGTCGCGGATCTCCTCGGTCTCCCCCTTCCGCATCAGCCCCGTGTCGACGTAGACGGGGGTGAGCTGGTCGCCAACCGCCTCGTACGCGAGCGTCGCCGCGACCGAGGAGTCGACGCCGCCCGAGAGGGCGATCACGGCGTTCGCGTCGCCTATCGCCTCCCGGATCTCCGCTTTCGCCTCCGCGATGAACTCGTCCGTCTCGACCATCTATAGCCTCACGTCCGCGTTCCGCTCGGTTGTGTCCGTCGATCCCAGCGCCGCCTCGACGAGGGAGACGAAGGGGGGACTCGCGCGGTCCGGCCGCGACCGGAACTCGGGGTGCGCCTGCGTCCCGAAGAAGAACGGGTGGTCCGGGCGTTCGAGGATCTCCATCCGGTTGTCCGCGCGCCCGGAGAAGACGAGCCCGTCCGACTCTAAGGCGTCGATGTACTCGGGGTTCACTTCGTAGCGATGGCGGTGGCGCTCGGTGCAGGAGTCGGCGCCGTACACCTCGGCCGCGAGCGTCTCCGGTTCGATGTCGGTCTCGTGGGCGCCGAGCCGCATCGTCCCGCCCATGTCCTCCGTCTCGTACTGGTCGGGGAGCAGGTCGATGACGGGGTGGGGCGTGTCGGGGTCGATCTCCGCGGAGTGGGCGCCCTCCAGCCCGAGGACGTTGCGCGCGTGCTCGACGACCGCCATCTGGAAGCCCAAGCAGAGCCCGAGGAAGGGGACGCCGTTCTTGCGGGCGTACCGGACCGCCTCGATCTTGCCGTCGGTGCCGCGGGAGCCGAAGCCGCCGGGGACGACGACCGCGTCGGCCGCCGCGAGGCGCTGTTCGTGCTCCGCGCGCGTCTCGTCGGCGTCGACCCACAGCACGTTCACCTCGGTGCCGGTCTGGATCCCGGCGTGTTTCAGCGCCTCGTGGATGGACATGTACGCGTCTTCGAGGGCGTACTTCCCGACCAGGGCCACGTCGAGGTCGCGGTCGCGGTCGCGCGTGACCAGATCGCGCCACTCCGTCGAGCGCTCCGCCTTCGGGAGCGCCTCGTCGACGAGGCCGAGCCGCTCCATCACGTGCTCGTCTAACCCCTCGTCTTCGACCATCAGCGGGACGTGGTAGATGTCCTCGACGTCCGGATTCGAGAAGACGGCGTCCGTGGGCACGTCACAGAATAAGGCGATCTTCTCTTTCGTCGACGGGTCCAGCCGGTCCTCGGAGCGCCCGACGAGGATGTCGGGCTGCAGCCCGATCGACCGGAGCTCCTTCACCGAGTGCTGGGTGGGCTTCGTCTTCTGCTCGCCGTTCTTCGAGTAGGGGACGAGGGTGACGTGCGTGAAGAGGATGTCCTCGTCGTCCTCCTCGTGGGCGAACTGCCGGAGCGCTTCGAGGAAGGGCATCGACTCGATGTCCCCGACCGTGCCGCCGATCTCGACGAGACAGACGTCGGAGCCCTCGGCGGCCTCGCGGATGCGGCGCTTGATGTCGTCGGTGACGTGGGGGATGATCTGGACGGTCTTGCCGAGGTAGTCGCCGGCGCGCTCGCGCTCGATGACGTGCTCGTACGTCTTCCCCGTGGTGACGTTGTGGTCGAACGTCATGTCGGTGCCGAGGAAGCGCTCGTAGTTGCCTAAATCGAGGTCGACCTCGCCGCCGTCCTTCAAGACGTACACCTCGCCGTGCTCGTACGGGTTCATCGTCCCGGCGTCGACGTTGAGGTAGGGGTCCACCTTGACGGCGGTGACGTCGAAGCCCGCGTTGGCGAGAAGGCGCCCGGTGCTGGCGGCCGTGATGCCCTTGCCCAGCCCGGACATCACACCGCCCGTGACGAACACGAACTTCCGACCCAGCGAGGGGTCGTACCCCGTGTCGGGATCTGCTGGCATATCGACCGTCCGGCAGGCCGGGTCAAAACCGTTTCGGACCCTCCGTTTCGGGTGGACGTTCGTGTTGATTTGGGATGTGTCGATACGCTGTTGAGAGGACGGGTGTGGCGGCGTAAGCGATGCCCGCGTCGTGCCGAGCGGTTATCTACAAGTCGGTGGGCTGAGAGCCCGCGAACACCCCCAAGGCCTCTGTCGCTCGGTTATAAACGAGTGCCGGCGGATCGGCGGCAACACCGGCAAAGCCCCAGCCGCGAGGACTCGCGCGGCTTGCTGTCGTTCGAAAGGCGCTCCGCGCCTTTCGTGATGTCGTCAGAACGCGAAGCGTTCTGACTGCTAGCCGGAAATCGAAGATTTCCGGCGATGACGAGACGCCTCCAGCGTCTCGAACCACGCTCCTCAGTCGCTCGTTCCACTCGCTCCCTGCGGTGCTTACTGCGCCGGGCTTCGTCCTCGCGGCTGCCCCTTTGAGTCCCACCCGACCACAGCCGCACAGCACCTCACGCCTCCCCAGCCTCGTCGCTCGCTTCGCTCGCGACTCCCTCGCACCGGCGGTTCGCGCCCTTCGGGCCGCTCACCGGGGCGCGCC
This sequence comes from Halorubrum sp. 2020YC2, assembly GCF_018623055.1. Classification (NCBI taxonomy): domain Archaea; kingdom Methanobacteriati; phylum Methanobacteriota; class Halobacteria; order Halobacteriales; family Haloferacaceae; genus Halorubrum; species Halorubrum sp. 2020YC2. The sequence continues at coordinate 2,339,083 of NZ_CP076019.1, read as the reverse complement.
ACCGCATCGATTTATAAATGATCGTCGCAACCGCTCATTCCGATTTAAATATCGCATCACTATCACCGAACTACAACATTCACTCCCGCTATCTCTCACGTCCGCGTCCGTACCGATCTGAAAAATCGCGTCGTCGACCGCTCGTTATCGCCGCCGAGCCGACCCGTCTAACACTCCGACCAGCCGCACGACTCGCACGTCTTACAGCCCTCGGAGTAGTAGAGGTTCATGCTCCCGCAGTCGGGACACTCGGGCGACTCGCCCGCCGCGATGAGCTCTTGGGTCGAGTCGTCCGCGCCCGCGGCGTCGTCTCTCGCCGTCGGCTCGGGGCCGTCCGCGCTCGGGGCGTCGGGCGCCGTGCCGGCGTCGACTGTGCCGGCGTCGACCGCGCCGCCGTCGGTCTGGCTCGGGCGGCTCGCGCTCGACGCGCTCTCCTCGACGTCGTCGAGGCTCTGCTGTTGGGGAATCCCCTTGTCGACGTCGTCGTCGAGGTAGCGACGCAGCGCGGTGCCGATCGCGTCCGGGATCGACTGGATCTGCTCGCCTTTGTCCCAGGCGACCTTCGGACTCCGGGTGCCCTGTAGCTCGTCGACGATCTCCTCGGGGTCGACGCCCGAGCGGAGCGCCGTCGAGATGACCTTCGCGAGCGCCTCCGTGAAGGAGTTGGTGTAGCCGCCGGAGTGGCCGATGTTCGCGAACAGCTCGAACGGTAGGCCGTTCTCGTCCTCGTTGATGGTGACGTACAGCTTGCCGTAGCCCGTCTCGACTCGCTGGGTGACCCCGTTCAGGGAGTCGGGACGCGGGCTGCGCTCGCTGTAGTCGATCCGGGGCTGCTCGCTGGCCTCGAGCAGGTCCGAGATCTCCGCGTCGATCGCGGCCTGCACGTCCTCGTTGTCGAGGAACGCCTCGATGCCGCCGAACACCTCGCCGATCTGCTCGACGATCGCCTCGGCCGCCTCGCTCTCGTCGGCGAACTCCGTGTTCTTCGCGCGGGTGGTGAGCACCTGCTTCGAGCGGGTCCCGTCGCGGTAGACGGTGACGCCCTTCCCGCCGTGGTCGTAGATGTAGCGGTACACCTCCTCCATCTCCTCGGCGGTGGCGTCGTTCGGGAAGTTACACGTCTTCGAGATGGCGGAGTCGACCCCCTCCTGGCAGGCGCACTGGACCGCCGCGTGCTGCTTGCCCGAGAGGTCGCCGGTGACGACGAACAGCTCGCCGATCGTGTCCGGGACCGTCTCTAACCCGTCCACGCCGTCGAACTCGTTCGCCGCCATCTGCGCTTGGGCCTCCTCCTTGACGGCGTCGACGTCGACGTCGTTCTCCTCTAGGGTACGGAGGAAGTAGTCGTCGAACTCGACGAGCATCTCGTCGCCCTGAACGTCGTCGGAGACGTTCTTGTAGTAGGCGACGTTGTAGATGGGCTCGCAGCCGCCCGTCGTGTTGCCGATCATCGACGTCGTGCCCGTGGGGGCGATCGTCGTCGTGTTGTGGTTCCGGATCGGGAAGCCGTCCTCCCAGTCGTCGGCGTCGAGACCGGTGTAGTGTTCGAACCACTCGCGGTACTCGGTGGGGTTCGCGTACTTCGAGTCCTCCCAGTCGTTGAACGTCCCGCGCTCCGTCGCGAGCTCGTGGGAGGTCTGCTTCGACGCGTGGTTGATGTGGGTCATCAGCTGGCGGGCGACTTCGTTGCCCGGCTCGGTGCCGTACTGGATCCCGAGCTGGACGTACAGCTGCGCCAGCCCCATGACGCCAAGCCCGATCTTCCGCATGTCGCGGACCTTCTCTTCTATCTTCTCGACCGGGAAGTCCGACATCGTGACCACGTTCTCGAGGAAGCGGGTGCCGTAGTCGATCCGCTCGTCGAACTCCTCGAAGTCGATCGCCTCCTCGAGGAAGGCGTCGATCGCCGCGGCCTGCGAGTCGTACTCGTCGGCGTGCTCGTCCGACCAGACCCGCCAGTCCGGCGCGTCCTGAGCCGCGAGCGTCGAGAGGTTGATGTGTCCGAGGTTACAGGCCTCGTACTCCTCTAACGGCTGCTCGCCGCAGGGGTTCGTCGCGAGGATCCGGTGGTCCGGGTTCTCCTCGACGTCGAAGGAGTGCTCCTTGTTGACGCGTTCGAGGTAGATGACGCCCGGCTCGCCGTTCTCGTGGGCGCCCTCGATCATGTCGTCCCAGAGCTCCTGTGCCGGGATCGACAGCTCCTCGCCGACCTCGACGTGCTCCCCGAGGCCGAACATCTCGTAGATCTCCTTCGTCTCCGGCGTCGCGATGTGGGGCTCCTCCGTGCGCGGGTTCGTGAAGGTGAACTCCTCGTCGTTGTACAGCGCCTCCATGAAGTCGTCGGTGACGCCGACGCTGATGTTGAAGTTCGAGAGGTGGCCCTCGACGGCGTTCCGGAGGTGTTCCGGGACCTTCCCGTCCTCGTCGATCAGCTCGCGGGCCTCCCCCAGCGCCTCCTTGAAGGAGTTGTGCGTGAAGTCGTCGGGGTCGTTCAGGCGCAGCGAGTGAGCCAGCGAGACGTCTTTGTTCTTCGAGTGGATAAACTGGATGACGTCCGGGTGCGAGACGCGCATGACGCCCATCTGGGCGCCGCGACGCGCGCCGCCCTGCGCGATCGTCTCACACATCTGGTCGAACGTCCGCATGAACGTGATCGGCCCGGAGGCGATGCCCCCGGTCGAGCCGACAGAGTCGCCGTACGGCCGGAGCTTCCAGAACGCGTACCCCATGCCGCCGCCGGACTGGAACACCTCGGCCGCCTCCTTGGCGGTCTGGTGGATGTCGGTGATGTCGTCGTCGGGGGAGTCGACGAAGCAGGCGGAGAGCTGCTGGAGCTCGTCGCCCGCGTTCATCAGCGTCGGGGAGTTCGGCATGAAGGATAGCGACTCCATCCCGTCCCGGAACGTCCCGGCGGTCGCCTCGACGTGGTCGCGGACCCCGTCGGGCAGTTCGGGGACGACGGTGTCGTACGCGAACTTGTTGACGTTGTGGGCGGTGAGCGTCGTCTCGACGTCGTCGTCGACACCGGTCCCCGCTCCGAAGACCTCCGCGGCGAGCTCGTCGCGGCGCGGGTGGTCGGGCTTGATCTGGTCCGGCGTGACCGTGATCTCCACGTCCCGCTTTTCGGCCTCGAAGACCGCCTCCGCGAGCGCGACGTTGCGCGCGACGCGGTCGAACAGCTCCTCGGGGTCCTCGATCGGCTCCCCGTCCGCGTTCTTCCGGAGGTAACGCGCGGGCAGGATGTTGTGGTAGGCGTTGGCGGTGAGACGCTCCTCCATCGTCTCGCCGGTGGTGCGTTTGATCGGCAGTTCGAGGTTGTCGGCGGTGACGCCGCTCATTCGGCGGCCACCCCGCTCGGTCGGCGTGTGATATGGATCATCTGTAGTGTTGGTGTACTGGTGAGGCGGGCCCTTGTACGTTCGGATGTCCGAATCCGACCGGGCCTACATGTCCGATTCGGTATGTAACGTCTGTGCGGCGAGTCTGACGCTAAATACGGTACGTCGCCAAGAGACGGACTCCGGATACATAAGCATAGGTAGACCGGAGTGAAACTGGTACTCGTTCGGAGGAAACGCGGTACGGCGACGACTTCCCACCGGAACAGAAGGGGGGTTCGGTCGCGGCCGTCCCTCCCGGAGAACGGTGGTCTCGTCGCCGCGCGGCCGCCGTGCGGGTGACCGCGCGTCCGGATTCGACGCGGTTCTCACCGCAGACCTATCAGAATCCGACAATCGATCTCGGTCTCGTCCCACAAGCTTATACCCGGCCTCGCCGTGGCCCCGGACATGACCGCATCGTCACTCGCGCTCGCGGGGCTCGTCGCGCCGGCGCAGGCCGCGCTGCTCGGCAGTCAGGTCGGCCAGCTCCTCGTCGCCCTGGTCGTCGTCGCGCTCGTCATCGTCGTCGGCAAGTTCGTGTTGAAGCTCGCGTGGCGGCTCGTCACGATCGGTATCGTCGTGGTCGCCGCGCTCTACCTGCTGTCGACGCTCGGACTCGTATAAAAATCGCCGCGGGCGAGCACCGCTCGCCCGCCGGAACGGACGGCCGACCTACTGGAACGCGGCGCCCGGTTCGGCCTCGGTGCGGTCCACCTCGGACCGCCTGAACTGCTTTTCTATCTCCTCGTAGCGCTCGCGCGTCTCCGGGGTGACGCTGGGGTTGACCTCGCTCAGCGCGTCCTCGAAGTGCTCCATCGTCACGCGGACGTTGCCGACGGACTCGCCCACCTCCTCGCGCGTGACGCTGCCGATGAACTCTCGGGAGGCGTTCATCGACGCCTCGCGGGCGACCGCTTCGATGTCGGCGCCGACGTACCCGTCGGTCTTGCGCGCCAGCGCGTCGAGGTCGACGTCGTCCGCCAGCGGCTTGTCCCGCGTGTGGACCTCGAAGATCCGGCGGCGCGCCGTCTCGTCGGGGACGGGCACGTGGACGTGCCGGTCTAAGCGTCCGGGGCGCAGCAGCGCCGAGTCGATGAGGTCCGGGCGGTTCGTCGTCGCGATGACAACCACGTCCTCCAGCGATTCGAGGCCGTCAAGCTCCGTCAGGAGCTGGGAGACGACGCGTTCACCGACGCCGGAGTCGCCGGAGTTCTTCCCGCGCTCGGTGGCGATCGAGTCGATCTCGTCGAAGAACACGATCGTCGGCGCGTTCTCCCGGGCCTTGCTGAACACCTCGCGGACGCCCTTCTCGGACTCGCCCACGTACTTGTTCAGCAGCTCCGGCCCCTTGATCGAGATGAAGTTCGACTCGCTCTCGTTGGCGACGGCCTTCGCGAGCAGGGTCTTCCCCGTGCCCGGCGGGCCGTACATCAGGACGCCCTTCGCGGCCTGCATGTCCAGCTCCTCGAACACCTCGGGGTACTCCAGGGGCCACTGGATCGTCTCGCGGAGCCGCTCTTTGGTGTCCTCGAGGCCGCCCACGTCCTCCCAGGTGGTGTCGGGGACCTCCACGAACACCTCCCGTAACGCGGAGGGCTCGATTCCCTTTATCGCCTCCTTGAAGTCCGCCTCGGTCACCTGAATGCTGTTCAGCACGTCGGCGTCGATCTCGTCGCTTTCGAGGTCGATCTCCGGGCGGATCCGGCGCAGCGCGTGCATCGCGGACTCCTTCGCGAGCGACTCTAAGTCGGCCCCGACGAAGCCGTGGGTGTTCTCGGCGTACTCGTCTAAGTCGATCCCGTCGGTCAGCGGCATGTTCCGCGTGTGGACCTGAAGGATCTCCTTGCGGCCGTCGCGGTCGGGGACGCCGACCTCGATCTCGCGGTCGAAGCGGCCGCCCCGTCGGAGCGCCTGGTCGATGGCGTCGACGCGGTTCGTCGCCCCGATGACGACGACCTCGCCGCGCTCTTCGAGCCCGTCCATCAGCGAGAGCAGTTGGGCCACGACGCGGCGCTCTACGTCGCCGCCGGCCTCCTCGCGCTTGGGCGCGATGGAGTCGAGCTCGTCCATGAAGATGATCGAGGGCGACTCCTCGGACGCCTCCTCGAACACCTCGCGGAGCTGCTCTTCGCTCTCGCCGTAGTACTTCGACATGATCTCCGGGCCGGAGATCGTGTGGAAGTTGGCGTCGATCTCGTTGGCGACCGCCTTCGCGATCAGCGTCTTCCCGGTGCCCGGCGGCCCGTGGAGCAGGACGCCCTTCGGGGGGTCGATACCGAGGCGCTTGAACAGCTCCGGGTGCCGCATCGGCAGCTCGATCATCTCGCGGACCTGCTCTAGCTCGTCGTCGAGCCCGCCGATGTCCTCGTAGGTGACGTCGGGGCCCTCGCCGGTCCCGCCCGCGGCGTCGTCGCGGTCGGCGATCTCCTCGGCGGAGATCTCGGAGATGCTGATCTCCGTCTCGTCGGTGATGACGACCGTGCCGCCGGGGCTCGTCTCCGCGATCTTCATCGGCACCGCCTGCGACTGGCCGCCCATCAGCCCGAAGCCGAGGGAGGTCCGGATCGTCTGTCCCTCGGTCACCGGCTGTCCGGAGAGCTTGTCGCGGATGAACGGGGCGATCTGGCCCCGCACCCGCAGCTGGCTCGGGAAGGCGATCGTCACCGCGTCCGCCCGCGAGACGTCGACGTCCTCGACGGTCACGCGGTCGTCGATCCCCACGTCGGCCTCCTGTCGGAGGCGGCCGTCGATGCGGATCACGCCGGTGCCGTCGTCCTCGGGGTAGCCGGGCCAGACGCGGGCGACCGCGGCCCCGTCGGCGCCCTCGACGCGGACGATGTCCCCGCCGGAGAGGCCCAGCTCGTCGGCCGCGACGCGGTCGATCGCCGCGAGGCGGCGGCCGGCGTCCTTCTGTTTCAGCGGCTTGACGGTGAGCTTCATCGCTCGCCCTCCACGGTGAGCACGCCGTTGTTCACGACCGCGTCGGCGGCCGTTCCGGGCAGTTCGAACTCCGATTCGACCGGCCCGTCCGGTCCCTCCACGACGACGATCGCGGTCCCGCCGACGGTGTCGACGGTGACGGTCTCGTCGTCGACGCCGAGGTCGGCAGCGACGATCCAGCCGTCGTCGTACTCGTACCGACGGAGCAGCGCGCCGTCGCCGGTCGATCGGGTCTGTATGTGATTCATCCTAACTACGAGTTAGTCGCGTAGATATTTAAACTTGACGCCAAAAATCGCAGGACGTGAGTGTCGCTCTGTGCTATCGGTAGTGTAGCGGTTCGGGGTCGATCTCGCCCGCCCGCCCGCCGTCCGGCGGTCGGTGCCGCGCCCCTTCTTTCGCCCTAGCCGCCCCCCGTCTCCCGCCCTGGCCGCGCCCCTTCTTTCGCTCGGCTCGCAGGCCGCGACCGCCGTCCGACCACTCGGGCGTTTATGCCGCTCGACGTCGAACCGCCTCGACATGGAGCGGGTCACCCACGACGGGCGCGAGACGGCGTACCGCCGCTTCGACCGCGGCGGCGACGGGCCGACGGTCTGTTTCGTCCACGGCAGCGGCGGCACGAAAGACGTCTGGAAGTCGCAGGCGCGGCTCGCGGATCGGTTCCCGGGCGTCGCCGTCGATCTCTCGGGGCACGGCGACAGCGGCGACGTGACGACGCCGGCGGGCCGCGAGACGCTCGACGCGTACGCGGACGACGTCGTCGCGGTCGTGGAGGCGACGGACGCGACCGTGGTCTGCGGCAACTCGCTGGGCGGCGCGGTCGCGCTGTGGATCGCCTCGGAGCGCGACCTCGCGCTCGACGGCCTCGCCCTCGCGGGCACGGGTGCGAAGCTCGCCGTGGCCGACTCCCTGCGCGAGGCGCTCGCGGACGACTTCGACCGGGCGGTCTCGCTGCTCCACGAGCCGGACCGGCTGTTCCACGACGCGCCCGCGGAGTACGTCGAGCTCTCGGAGGCGTCCATGCGCGCGTGCGGGCGAGCGGTCACCGAGCGCGACTTCCTGACGTGCCACCGGTTCGACGTCCGCGACCGCCTCGACGCGGTCGACGTGCCGGCGCTCGCGCTCGTCGGCGCGCACGACGGACTCACCCCGCCGGCGTACCACGAGTACCTGGCCGCGGAGATTCCGGCGGGAGAGTGGACCGAACTCCCCGACGCCGCCCACCTCGCGATGCTCGAACGGCCGGCCGCGTTCAACGAGGCGCTCTCCGAGTTCCTCGACCGGTTGTAGGACCCCGACGGCGACCCCGAGGCCCGGCGGTCACCGTCCACACCACGGCGACCCGGCGGTCGGCGCCCGCGGAGGCACCCTTTTAGTTCGCTCGCGCGTCCCGGGGGAACATGGTCGACAGCGACGAGCCCGACGCGGCCACGGGCCGGGCGGGCGGATCGGACGGAGCGGGCGGGGCGGCCGACCCCGCGCACGGTCCCGAGAACCCGGACATCAACGACCTGCTCGCGACGCTCGACGCCCTCAGCGATACCGTCGACGAGGGCCACGAGCGCGAGAAGGTGAGACAGACGATATCGCTCGTCGAGCGGATGCCCGGGACCGGGGCGCTCGCCCAGCGGATCACCAAGTACACCTCCCGGGACCTGGCCGAGTCGTTCGTCGGGGCGGTGCTGTTCGCGCTCCCGCTGCTCGTCGAGGGCGGGGTCTTCGAGATCGCGGCCTGGTTCGCCGCGACCACCGTCGCCGGCGTCCCGGTCCTCCTGGTCGGTCACGTCGGCTTCGTCCTCCTCGCGACCGCCGGCCTGCTCTACTTCGCGGACTTCCGACAGATCACGATCAGACACCCGATCCTCGGCGTCATCCCCCGCCGGTACGCGGGCGTCCTCCTCGTCTCCCTGACCACGTCGTCGCTCATGCTGCTGTTCTGGGGCCGGCTCCACGAGGGCGACCCCACCGCGCTCGAACGGCTCGGCCGGATCGCGGTCGTCTGGGCCGCGGCCGCCTTCGGCGCCGGGCTCGGGGACATCCTCCCCGGCGAGTCGCAGGGCGAGGACCTCGGGAAGTTCGACCTCGACATCGGGGACGACGACTGAATCGGGGGATCCGGAGGCGGCGACCCCCGCCGATCGGTCGACTCGGGGGGCGGGGTCCGATCCGCCTTTTCCACAGCTTTTTCGCCGCGGCGACCCTACCGACGCTTATGTCAGCGCTACGCGACGCGCTCCGGGACCTCCCGGACGCGGTGTTTGCGGACCTACTCGAGTCCGACGAGGGGTACGTCCTCGTCGTCGACCTCCCGGGCGCGACCGCCGAGACCACCGAGGTGCTCGTCGAGGACGGGCGCATCGAGATCGAGGGCCGCCGCGAGAAGGCGGTCCCGGAGGGGTTCGAGTACGTCCGCGAGGACCGACCGCTGTTCCTCGACGCGGAGCTCCCGCTCCCCAACGACGCCGACGGCGGCGGGGCCGACGCCGAGATCGACCGCGGCGTCCTCGAGATCTCCCTCCCGAAGCGGGACCGCGACGTCTCCCGGGCCATCCCCGTCGACGACGCGGACGACGAGGGCGGCGCCTGACGGGTGGTCACGCTGGTCAACCTTCGCGCGTACTGGCGGTTCGTCGTCGTTCTGCGGCAGTTCTCGCCGCTCATCATCGCCTACTGGCGCGACAGCCGGCGCTACTTCCTGTTCGGCGGGAGCCGCGAGGTCGACGCCGAGACCCAGCGCGAGCGCGCCGCGGTGCTGCTCGACATCCTGCTCACGCTCGGGCCGACGTTCATCAAGCTCGGGCAGATCCTCTCCACGCGGCCCGACATCCTCCCGCCCGCGTACATCGAGGTGTTGGAGGGGCTCCAAGACGACGTTCCCCCCGCGCCGTGGGAGGAGTCGAAGGTCGTCCTCGAAGACGAGTTCGGCCCGGTGGACGAGACGTTCGACGACTTCGACCGCGAGCCGATAAGCGGCGCGAGTCTCGGACAGGTGTACACCGCGCAGTACGAGGGCGAGTCCGTCGCGGTGAAGGTGCGCCGCCCCGGCATCGAGTCGCTCGTCGAGGCGGACCTCCGGACGATCCGATGGTCGATCCCGCTCGTCAAGCGCTTCACCGGCGCCGGCCGCGCGTTCTCTCTAGAGAACCTCGCGGACGAGTTCGCGAAGACGATCCGCGAGGAGATGGACTACGCCCGCGAGCGGGCGATGCTCGAAGAGATCCGCGGCAACTTCGCCGGCAACGACGAGATCCGGATCCCCGAGACGTACGAGTCGGTCTCCGGACCGCGCGTGCTCACGATGGAGTACGTCCCGGGCGCGAAGATCAGCGACCTCGACGCGCTCGATGAGGCGGGCCACGACCGGACCCAGATCGCGGAGACGCTCCAGGAGGTGTACCTCCAGATGATCATCGAGGACGGCGTGTTCCACGCCGACCCCCACCCGGGGAACCTCGCGGTCGCGGACGACGGCTCGGTGATCTTCTACGACTTCGGGATGGCGGGCCGGGTCGACCCGTTCGTCCAGGAGAAGATAGTCGAGTTCTACGTCGCGGTCGCGCGCCAGGACATCGACGCCATCCTCGACACGCTGGTCTCGATGGGGACGCTCTCGCCGGAGGCCGACCGCGAAGTGATGGGCAACGTGATGGAACTGGCCATCGCGGACGCCAGCGGCGAGGACATCGAGCAGTATCAGGTGAACCAGATCATCGAACAGGTGGAGTCGACCATCTACGAGTTCCCGCTGCGGCTCCCGCCGAACCTCGCTTTGGTCCTCCGGGTCGCCACCGTCGTCGAGGGGGTCTGCGTCACGCTCGACCCCGAGTTCGACTTCATCTCGACCGCGACCGACTACCTCCGCGAGGAGGGGTACTACGAGCAGACCGCCCGCGACCTCGCGGAGGACGCCGGCCGGCAGGTGCAACAGACCACCGAGGCGCTGTTCACGGTCCCGCCGAAGGCCGACGAGTTCCTCGACCGCGCCAACCGCGACGACCTGACCGTCAACGTCGTGTTGGAAGACGACACGAAGGTCTTAGAGAAGCTGGCGATGCGGATCGCCTACTCGGTGCTGCTCGCGGTCGGCGTCCTCTCCGCGACGATCCTCTACTCGTTCGCGGAGAACTTGCGGCTCGCGCTTGTCGTCCTCGCCTTGGCCGCGCCGCTCGCGATCGCCTTATACCGGTCGTTCCGGAAGAAGCGCGGCCTCCGCGCCACGCCGCAGTTCACCAGACAGGGCATGAAAAACCGCCGCGACGACTGACGCTCCCCCGCCAGACTCCCGGTCGCCCGGGAGGCCCCGCACCCCTCCGAGCGCGGTCGCGGCCGCGCCGCCGTCACGCCCCGATGACTTGGATCGGAACCAAGAGGAAACAGAGCGCGCCGACGGCGAACGTGACGAAGCCGACCGCGAGCCGCAGGACTCCGAGCCCTCGATCGTCGGTCGGGTCCGCCGGACCGTTGAACGCGATCACCGCCGCGAACACGCCCCAGAACGCCCACAGCCCGACGGACTCGTTCAGCCCGAGCCCCCGCCAGAAGTGGAGGTACGCGGCGATTCCGAACAGCACGCCCGGGACGAGCGCCGCCACGGTCTCCTGCCGCGGCCCGAGCATCGCGCGGACCATGTGGCCGCCGTCGAGCTGGCCCACCGGGAGGAGGTTCAGGAGGGTGAAGAACATCCCCACCCAGCCGCCGATCACGACCGGGTGGGCGGTGAGCCGCGGGTCGCCGTAGCTCGTCGGCTGGCCGAGGACGCCCGCGATGAGGTCCAGCAGCGGCGGGTTGTTGAACCGGATCATCGGTCCCGAGGCGTTCGCCAGCTCCGCCGGCACCCGGATCGGGTCCAAGGAGAGGCCGACGACGGTCACCACGACCGTCGCGAACAACCCCGCGATCGGTCCGGCCGCGCCGATGTCGAAGAGGACCTTCCGGGAGGGCATCCGGCCGCGGATGCGGATCACCGCGCCGAGCGTCCCGAACGGGAAAATGAAAGGGATGACGTACGGCAGCGAGACGGGGACGCCGTGGTAGCGCCCGGCGGCGTAGTGGCCGAGCTCGTGGGTCATTAACACGCCGAGGACGGCGGCGGTGAACGGCCACGCCTGAAGCAGCGTCAGCGGGTTCGACTGAATCTCCGCGAGCGGGACGTAGTACCAGCCGTACGCGCCGACGAACAGCGTCGACAGCACGGTGGCCGCGAACATGGCGAGGTTCACCCACGGGATCCCGTCGCGGCCGCGGTCGAAGGGGGTCGCCACGACGACGTGGCCGCCCTCGACGGTCTCGATGTCGACCTCGTAGCCCGCCTCCCGGAAGTGCGGTGTCAGCTTCCGTAACAGCGTCCGCTCCGGGACGTACGACTCGCCGCGGTACCGCACGCGGCCGTCCTCGCGGCGGACCTCGTCGATCCGGAAGAACGTCCGGAGCGGCTCCGGACGCGGCGCGCCGTCGCCGGCCGTCGCCGCGTCCTCGTGTTCTGGCATCGGCACGTCGTAGCCGGCCGGCGAGTATAAACCCGGCGTCGTCGGATCTGGGCGCCGTCAAACAGGGGGTAGCGACGCCGCTCACCGACTAGTCGAACGGGAACTGCGGTCCGAAAAGCGCGGGGCGGGGACCGGACCGCTTGTCGGGTGCGGCGTCGCGAGCCGCGGTGACGCTACGGATTTCTCGACGGAGCGGGGACCGCTCAGGCGGGCTCGACGCGCCAGGTCGTCGCGCCCGTGTACGACCACTTCTCGACCGTCAGCTCCGTCGCGGAGTCGCGGAGCTTCACCATCAGGGCGCCGATCTCCTTCGGGGAGAGGTCGACGTCCTCGGAGATGAACTTCCCTTTGAAGTACATCTCCCCGTCCTGGGCGCGGTCGAGCAGGTAGTCTTTCAGCCGCTCTTCCTTGCTGCGGTCGTCGTTCGCGCTCGCGTTCGTGGAGGGGTTCACAGTCGCGCTCATAGTACACCCCACGCTTGCCCCTGGAGGGTGTTATAAAGGCAACACCGTTGGGTGACGTTCAGGGGGTTTCAGGGCGTTTCACCCGACGCGGCCGGGGTAAAACGTGTCTGACGGACTCTTTAGAACAGTTCTAAAATGGCTTAGAAATTTTATAATCTGTTTTGAAGTCGTTATATGGGTATGGAAGATCAGCGTCTGACGCCCGGCGTCCCGCTCGTGCGAGCGCCAAGAACAGGCAACAAAATCCGCATTCCGCACCATCCGAGCGCCCGCGCGTCCCCCGCGCGGCCGCTTCCGCGGAGCGCCCGCGGTCCCGATCAGGGTGTAGACGCCCTTCCGGTGCGCCGTTCAGTCACGCCGGTGGACCCAGAACGTCTCCGACTCCGTCGCCTCCTTCTTGAAGATCGGCACCTCGTCTTTCAGCCGGTCGATCCCGTCTTCGACCGCGCGGAACGCCTCCCGACGGTGGCCGGCGAGGACCACGACGAAGACGATGTCTTCCCCCGCCTCGATCACGCCGGTCCGGTGGTGCATCCGGACGTCGAAGACGCCGTCGCGGTCCGCTAGCTCCTCTTCGATGGCGGCCGTCCGGTCCGCCGCGACCCCCTCGTACTTCTCGAACGCGAGGTGCGTCGTCCGGTCGTCGTCCGGGCCGTCGCGGGCGCGCACGCGCCCGGTGAACGAGGCTATCGCGCCCGACCGCTCCGCGTCCGCCGACGCCTCGACGCGGTGCACCAGCGTCTCGCGGGTGATCCACGGCTCCGCCTCGTCGAGGTCGCTCACGAGACGGTCGAGGTCGACCGCGTCGGGGGCGTCCGCGGTCGCGAGGACCGTCCCGGGCACGCCCTCCGGGTCGGGGTCCGGGCCGAGGAGGACCGCGGGCACGCGGAGCCTCGACTCGCCGATCGCCAGCAGGTAGTCGTGGTCCGGCGCGAGCCCGTCCAACAGGTCGTCGAACCCTCCGACGCTCCCCCGGCCGCTCCAGTTCCCGCCCGCGTCGAGCGCGACTTCGGTGTCGGCGTCGGGGCGCCGCGCCGGCTCGGTGACTCCGTCGTCGACGATCCCACCGTCGACGGCCGGGTCGCTCGGTTCCGGTCCGTCCGGATCGCCCCCGCGTCTCCCGTCCGAGTCGCCGTCGCGCTCCACGACGGCGACCCGGCCGTCGAGCCGCGCCGCGAGCCGCCGGGCCAGCGCCGGGGAGCCGTCACCGACGATCGATATCGGTCGCATACCCGAGAGCGGGACGCGACCGGCTTAGTCGTTTCCCGGTCGCCCGACGGTCTCGGTCGTCCGGCCGTCTCGGCGCCCGGTTCCGTCGCATCCGGGCTTGACAATCCTTAAGACCGCGACAGGGGTACTCGTCGGCAATGAGAGTCGTCGTTTCTGTCGGCGGAAGCGTGCTCGCGCCGGACCTCGACCCCGAGCGCGTGGCCGCGTACGCCGAGGCGATCGAACGGCTGGCGGCCGACGGCTGCGAGGTGGGGGTCGTCGTCGGCGGGGGCGGCGTCGCCCGCGAGTACATCGAGACGGCCCGGGAGATCGGGGCCAACGAGGTCGAACTCGACCGGCTCGGCATCGGAACCACCCGGCTCAACGCGCGGCTGCTGATCGCCGCGCTCGGGGACCGGGCGAACCTCGCGCCCGCGACCGACGACGAGGAGGCGAGCGCGGCGCTCCGGCGCGGCGAGGTCGCGGTGATGGGCGGCGTCACGCCCGGGCAGACGACCGACGCGGTCGCGGCCGCGTTCGCGGAGTCGGTGGGCGCCGACCTGCTCGTGTACGCCACGAGCGCCGACGGCGTGTACGACGCCGACCCCAACGCCGACCCTGACGCGACCCAGTTCGCGGAGCTGTCGCCGTCCGAACTCGTCGAGGTCGTCCTCCCGATGAGCCGCGACGCGGGCGCGTCCGCGCCCGTCGACCTGCTCGCGGCGAAGCTGATCGACCGGGCCGGGATCCGGTCGATCGTGTTAGACGGGACCGACCCGACCGCCGTCGTCGACGCCGTGCTGCGCGGCGACCACACGGGGACCGACGTGGTCCCGGTCGACGGCGACGAACCGGTCTACTGGAGGGAGGAGCGATGAGCGCGGACGACGCGCCCGACGACTCCGTCGAGCCGGCGACCGACGACGCCCCCGACGACTCCCCGCACATCCTCTCCGGGGGGTCCGCGCTCGACGAGGGGGGCGACGCCGACGGCGAGGGTGCCGCCGAGGAGTCCACAGAGGCGTTCCACGCCTTCTGGGCCGACGTCGTCGCGGACGAGGTCGAGGCGCGCGACCCCGACGAGCCGATCGTGATCAAGGGGGGCGTGTCTCCCTCGGGCGTCGCGCACCTCGGCAACTTCAACGAGATCATGCGCGGCTACTTCGTCGCGGAAGTGCTCCGCGACCGCGGCCGCGAGGTCCGGCAGGTGTTCACCTCCGACGACAGGGACCCGCTGCGGAAGGTCCCGCGCAAGCTGGCGAACGCGGACGGCGAGATCGTCGGCCTTGGCGAGGTGGACGCGGGCGCGCTCGGCCGCAACCTCGGGAAGCCGTACACGTCGATCCCGGACCCGTTCGGGGAGGCCGAGTCGTACGCGGCCCACTTCGCGGGCCTGCTGAAGGCCGACGCCGACCGCCTGAACGTCCCCGTCGAGATGCTCTCGAACACCGAGCTGTACGCCGACGGGACCTTCGACGACGCGGTCCGGACGGTCCTCGGGGACGTCGGGCGGGTCCGCGAGGTGCTCTCGCCGTACCAGGACAAGGTCGACGACGAGTACGTCCCCTTCAACCCGGTCTGTGCGGAGTGCGGGAAGGTCACGGAGACGGTGACGGCCATCGACCTCGACGCGGAGACCGTCGACTACGTCTGTACCGACATGGACGCCGGCGGCAACACCATCGAGGGGTGCGGCCACGAGGGCACCGCGACGTTCCGCGAGGGGAAGCTCCCGTGGCGGCTGGAGTGGCCCGCCCAGTGGGGCGTCCTCGGCGTCGACTTCGAGCCGTTCGGGAAGGACCACGCGGAGGGGTCGTGGCCCTCCGGAGTCGACGTCTCCCGGAACGTGTTCGACGCGGAACCGCCCGTCCCGATGGTGTACGAGTGGTTCACGCTCGACGGCGAGGCGTTCTCCTCCTCCGAGGGCAACGTCGTCACGGTTCAGGAGCTGCTGGAGCTGATCGAGCCCGAGGTGTTGCGCTACTTCTTCGCGCTCCACCCGAAGAAGGCCCGCGACCTGAGCGTCGAGCGGCTCGACCAGCTGGTCGACCGGTTCGACCGGTTCGAGCGCGCCTACTTCGGCGAGGTGGACGACCCCGACCTCACCGCCTTCGCGGAGCGCGCGTACCCGTTCGTCGTCGGCCGGCCCGACGACCCGCCGACGGAGAAGCCGATCCGGCTCCCGTACACGTTCGCGGCGGTCCTCGGGATGGTGGACGACCCCGAGTTCCGCGAGCGCCTCGCCCGCGACGAGGGGCACATCCCCGACGACGCCGACGCCGACGCGGTCGACGCCGCGCTCGCCCGCGTGGAGCAGGCCCGGAACTGGGCCGAGCGGACGGAAAACGAGTACGACTACCGGCTCCAGGCCGACCTCCCCGCGGTCGAGTTCGACGACGACGTCGCCGCCGCGCTCGACGACCTCGCCGACTTCGTCGCGGCCGGGCACGACGGCGAGGAGATCCAGGAGGCCATGTACGAGACGGCCCGGGACCACGACGTCGAGGTGAGCGACTTCTTCGCGGCGGGCTACCGCCTGTTCTTTGACGACACGCAGGGACCGCGGCTCGGGGAGTTCCTCGGGGAACTGGAGCGCGACTACGTCGTCGACAGGCTCCGACGGGAGGCGTAGATGTCCGAGGACCGCTCGCTCGACGACTTCGTTCCCGGCGACGGGGACGGCGGCTCCGAGGCGGAAGCCGCCGACGGCTCCGACGTGCGAGACGCTGCCGACGCGGACGCCGCGACCGCCACCTCCACGTGGCGCGCCGACGGCGCGGCCTGCGACCGGTGCGGCGAGCGCGTCCGACGGCGCTGGCGCGACGGCGACGCCTTCGTCTGTGCGGACTGCGCCTCGTGGTAACCCCGTTTCACCCCTCGCGATCGGTCCGACGTCCGGCGGTCAAAGCTTAAGCCCTCGGCGGCTGAGGTGTTCCGTGCGAAGAAAATTCGTTGGACGCAAAATTAAATATAAATGAAATATATTCCGGAAATCATCTACGGGCGGTCGGCGGCCGCCCTCACGGCCGCATACCTCTGCGTCGGAACGGCGGTCGCCGTCGCGGTCGACCTCGCGGTCGCGTTGGCGAGCGGCTCCGCCGTCGGGTGGACGCCGCTCCGCCTCGTCGGGGACTGGGTGCTCGTCGTCGGGTCCGGCGCGATTCTCTACGGCGCGGTCACCCACCACCGGCGCCGGGCCGAAACCGCCCGGCGGGACCTCGAAACCTCCAATCAGCAGCTACAGGTTCTGAGCCGCGTGTTCCGTCACAACGTCCGCAACGACCTCAACGTGATTCAGGGGTACACCGACCTCCTGGCCGAGCGGATCGAGGACGACCGGAGCCGGCGACGCTTGGAAACGATCCGCGAGACGACCGACGATATCGTCGCGATAAGCGAGAAACTCCGCGTGATCGAAGACACCTCGGCCGAGCGCCCGGACGGGCGCGTCGACCTCGTCGACGCGGTCCACGAGGCGGTCGGCGCGGTCGACGCCGACGCCACCGCGGTCACGGTCGAGACACCCTCGGAGGCGTGGATCCGCGCGGACGACTCCGTCGAGTTCCCGATCTGCGAGGTGTTCGAGAACGCGGTCACCCACAACGACGGCGCGACGCGGCGCGTGGAGGCGACGATTCACGAGAACGGAGCGACCACCTGCTTGGAGGTGACCGACAACGGACCGGGCATTCCGGCGGACGAGCGCGCGGTGTTGCAGGCCGAAGAGGAGACGCCGCTCTCGCACGCGAGCAGCATCGGGCTGTGGCTCGTCAAGTGGATGTGCGAGACGCAGGGGGGGACCGTCCGGTTCGACGCGGACGACGACGGAACCACGGTCCGGCTTCGGTTCGAGTCCGCGACGCCGCCCGCTACTCCAGCTCGGTGATCGTCACGGCGTAGACGGCGCCGCAGTTCCCGCATTCGACGTGGACCCCCCGGCTGGTCTCGCCGCGGGTGAACTCGGAGATCTCCTCCGAACACGAGCACTCGAACTGGACTTTCATTGGCCTACGTCTGTCCTTCTCGTAGTTAAAAGAAACCGATGCGGAATCAACGGCGACAATCGGCCGCCGCGCCGTCGCGACGGACGGCCTCCGGTCGCGTCCGGGTCAGTCGTCGTCGACGATCACTTCGACGGGCCCGTCGCCGTCTTCCGCCGCGTCTTCCTCGGAACCGTCGGACGACACGGTCCCGACGGACTGCTTCTGCTGGTAGTACAGCCCGCCGGCGACGGCGAGGACGACCCACGACCGCCAGTTGGCGAGGTTCAGGGTGTAGCCGATACCGAACGGTTTCTCGACGAGCATCCCCTTGTCGGGCTGCCAGTACGACGAGAGCAGCCGACCGAGGCTCGGGCGCTCGAAGTTGTACGGGATGCCGAGAATCTCTCCCGACGACTGTTTGTCTGCCATACGCGCACCTCTGTCGGCCGGCACCATAAATCGTGGCGCAACCGCTCTCCGGTCGCGGCGCGGAGCGCCGCCGTCGCCGCGGTCCCGCGACGGACCGCCGTCAGCGGTACCGACCGCGGTCGGCCACGTCCCGGAGCCGGTCGAGCACTTCGGCGTCACCGACCGACTCGTACCCCGACTCGAACGCTGAGATTAGCGGGTCGGGATCGGTCGCGGTCGCGCGGACCGACCCCTCGAACACGTGGAGGTCCATCGCGTGGTCCTCGACGTGGCCGGTGTGATAGCCCAGTCCGAAGTCGATGAGGTACGTCTCCGGGACCCCGCTTTCCCCTCCGCTCGGTCCCCCCGTTCCGCCGTCGTCGGCCGACACCCGCACGTTCCGGGTCGTCGGGTCGCCGTGGACGATCCCTGCGGCGTGAAGCCGCGCGAGGTGGCGACCGACCGCCTCCGTCCGCCGCTCGTCGAGGGCGGCCGCGAGGTCGCGCGCGCCGACGTGCCCGAGCGTCAGCGTCGCCGCCGCGAGGTCGACGTCGTACACGAGCGGCGTCGGCACGCCGGCGCGCCGCGCCTCGCTCGTCAGCCGGGCCTCCGCGACGGTCCGGTCTCGCCTGAGCGTCCGATCGAGTTCCGGGTGGCGGTACGACTTCGCCACGCGCCGCTTGGTCACCCGGCGGTCGCCGTCCGCCCCGTCGACCGTCACCGTCGCCTCCGCGCCGCGACGGTCCGCCTCCGGGTCGCGCTCCGCGGTCCCCGGCCCGCCTCCCGCGCCTCCGCGGGCGACCGACTCCCCGTCGCGCCACGTCACCGGCACTTGGTCCGGCCGGAAGTTCGGGTCGACCGCCGACTCCGCGACCGGGACGGTGTCTCCCGCGGCCGCCATCTTCGCCCCCAACACGGCGATCATCCCCGCGTTGTCGCGGAGGAAGCGCGGCTCCGGCGCGTGGAAGTCCGCGCCGCGGGCCTCGCACATCGCGGCCAGCATCTCCCGCAGGCGGTCGTTCTGTCCGACCCCGCCGCCCAACACGAGTTCGTCGGCGCCGGTTAGCGATAGCGCGCGCTCCGACACCTCGGCCAGCATCGCGAACACGTGCTCTTGGAGCGAAAAGCAGATCTCCTCGACCGGAACGCCGTCGTCCGCGGCGTCGTTGGCGGCCGAGCTGATCCCGGAAAACGAGAAGTCCATCCCCTTGACGACGTAGGGGAGATCGAGGAGGTCGGCGTCGGGGACCCTGCCGTCAACTTCACCGTCGCCGTCGCCCGCGGTCGCCGCGAACTCCGCGGCCGCCGCCTCCACCTTCGGGCCGCCGGGGTGGCTCCAACCGACGTGGCGAGTGAACTTGTCGATCGCGTTGCCCACGCCCGCGTCCATCGTCTCGCCAAGGACGCGGTACCGGCCGTCGTGGTAGCCGAGCAGGTGCGCGTTCGCCCCCGAGGCGTTCAGGCACACCGGATTATCGAAGCCGGAGCGGTGGCGAGCGATCTCCAGGTGCGCTACCATGTGATTGACGCCGACGAGCGGGACGCCGAGCGTCCCGGCGAGCGACCGCGCCGCGGTCCCGACGATCCGGAGGCAGGGACCGAGTCCGGGACCGCGAGAGAAGGCGACGGCGTCGACCGCGTCCGGACCGTGTTCCGACTCGGCCGCGGTCAACACCCGGTCGACGACCTCGGGGATCGCCTCCGACATGTGCTCGGCGGCCTCGCGCGGGTGAATGCCGCCGCTCTCCGGCTCGTAGGCGTCGGATTCGATGAGAACTGCGTCGGTCTCGGCGTCGTACAGCGCGGCGCTCGCGCACCACGCGGTACCCTCGATGCCGAGAACCCGCATCCGGCGGGTGTTAGGCTTCCTCGGCGTCCGGCTCTTCGTCGCCGATCTTGTTGCGTTCGAGCATGTGGTCCTGCTCGACGTCTAACGCGTCGGCGGCCGAGTCGTACACCTTCGCGTAGCCGATCGTCTTGCGCATGCCGAACTTCGTGTCCAGCTCGTGGACGACGACCTCCTCGGAGTCCTTGTCGAGCTTGGCCGCGAGCGAGTCGCGGACCGACAGTCGAGAAGGCGTGGCCTCCTCGTGGGTCGTCTCGAATCGGATGTCCGTGCGGTGCAACATCGGGTTCTCCTCCTCGGAGATGATATCGACGTCCATGGTTCAGTTAGGCGTATATCCCCTCGAAAGCTGTAAAAGGATTTCGAAGCGGGGGTGTCGCCGCCGAACCGCTCGTCGACCGAGACCCCGTTCGGCGTCAGGGTTTCACCTCTCCGTCCCCTGTGTCTCGTTACCACGCCGATGTCCGACGACGACCGATTCGACCCGACCGACCGCTCGCGGTACGACCTCGTCCGGGCGGCCAACGTCATCGTCCCGCTGTCGCCGCTCCGGAAGGCCCGGATCTGCGGCGCCGTCGCCTTCCTCGGCGCGCTCGCCGGGCCGCTCGTCGCGACCCTGCCCGGGGCCGTCCGCGAGGCGGCCTTCTCGCGACCGCCGGCCGCGACGCCGCTCGGGGTCGCGGCGATCGTACTGGTCGGCACGGTCGCGGCCGGCGGGGCCGGTCTCGGCCTCGTCGCGCTCCAGCGACGCCTCGCGCGCGGTCCCGAACCGAGCGGCGACGACGTCTGGACGTTCCTCGCGGTCGAGGACGCGCTCACCGGAATCGGGTTCGTCACCGGCGGTCTCGGCGCCCTCGTCGGTCTCTCGCTGTTGGCGAGCGGTCACTGGGGCGTGGAGGCGCTCACCGGCCTCCGACGCAACGGGATTGAGCCGTACCTCTCGCTCCAGGCGGCCCCGATAACCCCGCAGCTGGTGTCCGCGGTCGGGCTGGTCGCCGGGGTCGCGGTCCTCTCAGCGACCCTCCTCGTCGATCGCGACTGAGCGCCCGCTCGGCGCGTCGCGTCCCTCGCCGCGGTCGCCCCCCTCCGCCGCGCGATGCGGCGCGTCGGCCGCTCCGGGGTTCCTAGACCGTTGCGTCCGGATCGGTCCCGTCCGGGTCGACGCCGAGGATCTCGTAGGCGGCCGCGGTGTCGCCCGCCAACCCCTCGAACAGCTCTCGGGCCTCCCGTCGGGTCTCGGGCGTGACCGCGACGCGGACCATCCCCTCGCCGGGCTGGCCGTAGACCACGGTCGACCCGAGCGGGGCCGCGAGCATCGCCGGCAGCGCCGCCAGGTCCTCCTCGCCGGTCACCTCGATCGTCACCGGCTCGGCGGCCGCGAGCGCCTCCGCGAGCGCGTCAAGCAGGGACCGCGACAGCGCCGCCGCCGGGTTCTCGACCGCGATCCGCCGCTCCGCCGCGGCGTCGAGCGCGGTCGCTATCTCCTCGCGGACCGCCTCGCGTTCCGTCTTCCCGTCGACCAGCGCGGCGTCCGGCACGCGACCGGCCTCCCGGAGGTGGTAGGTGACCACGTCCCCGACGGCGATCAGTTGCGGAGGGTCTTCGTCCGGCGAACCGTGGCGCTCGCGAGTCTCGTCGACGGCCTCCAGAAGCGCGGCGACGTCGGTCGTCACCGGTCCCAGCGGCTGCTTGAACGCGTCGCGCAGCGATTCGGGCAGCGTGAGAAGCGGGTCGGATGCGTCGGTCATCTTCTTCCTCCGGCGTCGACGCGGACGGTTACCGGACCTTGAGCGCGTACGCGCCCGCCTCGGAGACGTTCATCTCCTCGGCTATCTGGCTGTCCGCGGGCTTGGTGACGATGACGTAGCCCGCCCAGTCCTCGGTCAGCGACGACGACCCGCAGAGCGCGCAGGTCTGGGCGTCCGGGTCGTTGACGTGGTGGCACTCCCGGCACGCCAGGCGGTCCTCGGCCATCAGTCGGCCTCCTCACCGGTCTGTTCGCGGTGTTTCCGCTGGCCTTCGAGCCAGTCGTGTTTGCCCAGCCCGGGCTGTTTCGCGGTGAGTCCGATCTTCGAGTCGCGCGGGTTGCGCTCGTCGATGCTCTTGGTGACGACGCGGACGCGCACGGCGTCGTCGACGCCGAGCGTCTTGTCCGAGTCCGACGAGGCGAGCTGCTGGTTCGCGCCGTCGAACGTGAGGTACTCGTCGGTGATCTGCGAGACGTGGAGTAGCCCGTCCACCGGCCCGATCCCGACGAAGGCCCCGAACTCCACCGTCTCGACGACGGTGCCGTCGGCCACCTCCTGCATGTCGGGGTCGTAGGTGAGCGCGTCGAACTCCGCCTCGTAGTAGACGCCGGGGCGGTTGTGCAACACCGCGCCTTCACCGATGTCGTGAACCTCGATGACGCTCACGACGCTGCCGACCTCTTCGTCCATCCGTCCTTCCAGCTTGTCTTGGAGCAGAGCTTTCACCCGCTCGTCGGTGACGTCCGCCAGGTGCTTCGGCGGGACCTCGACCGTGTCCTTGAGTCGAACTCGTTTGTACATGTTGTTGGTTGTCCGCGGCCGCTAGGGTTCCGTTATCGCCAGTGTGTTCCGACCCCTTAAACCGATTACTGGTGTGTCCGCCGCCAGCACCCGGTTCCGGAGGGGTCCGTCGACCGTGACGACGGCGTCGACCCGGCCGGCCGCGGCCAGGGCGACGAGCGCGTCGTCGGCGTACGATTCGTCCGTCTCTACTGCGTCCGCCCGCTCTGCGAGGTCCGCCCCGACGCTCGCGGCGGTCGCCTCCGCGCCGTTTCCGGCTTGGAGACCGTCCAGCTCCGCGATAACCGCCGTCGGCACCACGGTCTCGTAGCCGCCGAGGAGCCGATCTAGCTCCTCGAACAGCCGCAGGTCAGCTTCGACGGGCGCCATCAGGGCGCTCGCGTCGAGCGCGACGACCGGGACGCCGCCCGGACCGCCGCCGGCGAGGTCTCCGGTTCGGGCGTCGCCCGCGGGGGTCGGACCCGCGTCGTCCGCGGAGGCCGACTCCGGACCGTCCGCGCGGGCGTCGTCGGCCACGCTACGCCAGCGTCCCGACGCCGATGAGCCGCCAGCGCGCGCCGACGCGCCGGTTGATCGCGATCTGTGCGCCCTCCTCGGCGCAGACGGGCCGCTTGAGGCTCACCTCGCACTCGCCGTCGCGCGCGCTCGTCACGGCGCCGACCGTCGTCGCCGTGCCGACCGTGAGCATCAGCGGCTCGCCGGTGCTGATCTCCTCGATGTCGCTCTCGCCGCTCTCGTCGTCCTCCTTCCCGACGACGCGGTCGAGGAGGTCGACCTTCATCTCGAACTCCTCGCGGGTCGGCGGGAGCGTTCCCGGCTCGCCCGCGACCTGCCCGGCGAGGGCGTCGCCCTTCGTCAGGCTGGGGTCGAGTCCGGTGCCGACGCCGAGCAGGCCGCCCGGGCGGGCGGTCTCGACGTCGCGGCTGCCGGCCTGAAGCGACCGGACGCTCGTTTCGAGCGGCCGCCACTCGGTCTGACCCTCCTCGTCGACCTCGCGGCCCGGGCGGATCTCCAGCCCGTCGCCCACCGACAGCTCGCCGCGGACCAGCGAGCCGCCGACGACGCCGCCCTTGAGGTCCTCGGCGGTCGCGCCCGGGCGGTTGATGTCGAACGAGCGCGCCGCGTACATCCGGGCGCTCTCGTCCGGGTCGCGCTCGGGGGTCGGGATCTCGGACTCGACCGCGTCGATGAGCAGATCGAGGTTGACCTCCTGTTGGGCAGAGACGGGGACGATCGGCGCGTCCTCCGCGACGGTGCCCTCGACGAACTCCTGAATCTGCTCGTAGTTGTCGACGGCGCGGTCGCGGCCGACGAGGTCGACCTTGTTCTGCGCGATGACGATGTTCTCGATCCCGATGAGATCGAGCGCCATCAGGTGCTCTTCCGTCTGGGCCTGCGGGACGTCCTCGGTCGCGCTCACGACGAGGACCGCCCCGTCCATGATCGAGGCGCCCGAGAGCATCGTCGCCATCAGCGTCTCGTGGCCCGGCGCGTCGACGAACGACACGGTCCGGACCGGCTCGCTCGCGGAGCCGTCCTCGCACTCCTCGTCGACGGTGTAACACTCCGGCTCGTCGACGCCGGGGCAGCGGCGGAACGTCGCGTCCGCGTACCCCAGCCGGATCGAGATGCCGCGTTTCATCTCCTCGCTGTGCTGGTCGGTCCACGAGCCGGACAACGCCTGTACCAGCGTCGTCTTCCCGTGGTCGACGTGACCGACGAGACCGATGTTCACCTCCGGTTGTGTGTTGGCTTCAGTCACTGTTGGACCTCCTAACGGAGCAGTCTTATGCGAAATTCGCCCCGTGCGAGTGATAAAGTTGCTGTTATAGCCGCGAGAGACTCCCGCGGGCGAGCCGACGAGGAACCGTTCGGACTCATCAATGCGATGCGGTGGCGCGTGCCTCCGAGTGGCCGCCGAAGGCGGCCGCGAGTAGTGAGAGACCGAAAGTCTCTCTGACAGCCGGCGGCGAAGCCGCCGGCGAGAGCACGCGCGAGGGAGTCGCTGGCGCCAGCGACGAGGCTGGGGAGGTGTGGGGTGAGGGACGGTGCCGGGAGGGACTCAAAGGGGCAGTCGGCTCCGGGAAGACGGCCGACGCAAGCACCGCAGCGAACGGAGTGAGCGAGGAGCGCAGCGAGGCCTTCGACCGGAGCCGTCTGGGGCTTTGGAGGCGTTCTCAGCATCGGCGATGGCAACCGCTCATATATGAACAGCATCACCGTCGATATCGTCCGACGCCGATTTACGCCCCACGCGCCAACGCGAATCACAATGGGATACGCGTGCCCCGTCTGTGACACCCCGCAGCGCGACGGCGAACACCTCGCGCACCACCTCGCGTTCACGGCGATGCTCCACGGCGGCGACCACGAGTCGTGGCTCGACGACCACGCGTCCGACTGGAGCGAGCGAGAGCCGGCGGAACTCGCCGCCGAGGTGACCCCCCACGCCGAGGACGCCGAGTACGAGGAGGTGTTCGAGGACACCGTCGCCCGCGGGCGCCCGGACGTCGGGATGGGGTCGGGTGGGGCGGACCCCTCGGCTCACGGCGGCCACGACCACTGTCACGCCCACGGCGGCGACCCCTCCCCCGGAGCCGGCGTCCCGGACCCCGACGCGGTCGACGACCCGGCCGTCGCGGAGGCGATCCGCGAGGCGCGAGAGCTGACCCGAGAGGCGGCCGCGGACGACGCCGACGCCGAGGACGCCGAGGCTGAGGACTCCGATTCCGCGGGCGACGCCCCCGACCGCGACGCGTAGCGGAACGCCCTTGCCCGCCGCCGGTCAACGCCGGGTATGGAGACCAGAGGCACGTTCGCACCCGAGACGCGAGCCGAGGCGCTCGAACGCTACGAGGAGGTCGGGCCGGTCGCGCAGGTCGTCGTCCGCGAGGCGACCAAGGCGATGTCGTTCGACGCCGACGAGTACGACGAGCGCGTCACGCCCGAGGTGATCCGGACCGCGCGCGACGCGACGTTCGCGGAGCTGCTCGCGGTCCACGTCGGTCAGTCGGCCGAGTTCGACGAGTGGCTCGCGGACAGCGGGTTCGACGACGAGGACGTGGTGCGGATCGGCTCCGACAACGTCGACAACGTGGTGTGGCACCCGATCCCCTTCGCGGACACCGTCGTCGCGGCGACGTATCAGGACGAGCCGGACGCGGCCGCCAGCACCCTCCGCCGCAACGCCTTCGGACGCGTCTATCGCGAGGAGTTCTACAGATAAGCAAGGCGAGTGCCTCGGGGCTTGACCCCGAGAGTGAAGCCGACACTCAGACGTGTTCTGTCCGATCAATATACCGTTCAATTGTCTTGCTGGATACCTCTCCCGCCGTTCCGATGTAGTACGACTGTTCCCAGAAGCCACCGCCCCACAGATATTCTTCCAAGAACGGTTCGTGCTATTCCCACATCTCTCGTGCCGTGATGCTCTTGACTGTTCGCACGATCTCGCTCGGTGCGTGCTTCGGATGGGCAGAGAGGAACAGGTGTACGTGGTCGGGCGAGATGTGGAGCGACTATATCTCGTAGCCGTACTCATCACACACGTCACGGAAACTCGCTACCAGCGAATCTTCATTTGGTTCGAGTATCGCGTGTCGATACTTCGGACACCACACGAAATGGTATTTGACGTTGTACACCGTGTGGTTCGACCGCTTCTCACCCATATTGAGAACACGTCTCCGGCACAGTTAACTATATCCAAAGGATATACTCGAGTATGGCGAACCGCTTTGAAATCGACGGCGAGGAAGTTCTCGACGGCGAGGTCAAGCCGTTCGGGAATAGCGCCCACGTCACCGTCCCCAAACGCTGGCGTGGGGCTGATGTGAAAGTCGTCCGAATCTCGGAAGCCACTGGACAAGACAAAGAATGACCAACTCACAGGCTCTCATCAAGACTCTGGACTTCCAACTCGACATCCAGAATGACAACGAGAGTCTGCTGTACGACGCCACACTCGAAGCCCGCTCGGTGTACAACGAAACCATCAGGCTCGCCAAAGAAGGCGTGGACTGGGACGCGATCCCCGACAGCGTGGCTGACGACGCCAACCTCGTGAAAAACACGACACAGCGCGTCGTTTCGAAGGCACTCGGGGCGATGGAGAACTACTACGAGTACGACGACTTCGGCCACCCGAGTCATACCAAAGACGGTGCGTATCCGCTTCGTGCGAACTACGAGGAAGGGTACAATCTGTCTCTCACCGACGATGGTGATGTGGCGTTTCGGATCAGCGCGAAGCCGTACAAACACGTCAAGGGAGTCCTCAAAGGAAGTGACGCCCACCTCGACATCCTCAAGACCGCACTCGAAAGTGACGAGTGGAAAATTGGGACAGCAGAAGCCTTGTTCCACAACGACACCGCTGAGTTGCACATCAACGTCACCAACACCGAGCAAACTGTTCGAGACAAACAGGACTCCCGGACGATCATCGGCGTAGACGTAAACGAGGATAACGTGGCCCTCACCGCACTCACCGAGGATGGCGTCGAAGACACGCTCGTCATCGACTTCCCCGAAATCAAGTTCGAGCGCCATCGCTACTTCACGATGCGAAAGCGTGTCCAGAACGCGGGGAAAGATAGCATCCACGATACACTCAAAGGGCGCGAGGGACGGTTTATCTGTGACCGACTCCACAAGGTGTCTCGACACATCGTGGACTGGAGTCATCAGTTCGACAAGCCGTGTATCGTCTTTGAAGACCTCAAAGAGGTGCGCGACAGTATCGACTACGGCACGCGGATGAACCGACGCTTGCACCACCTCCCGTTCCGCGCCCTCCAGTTCTATACGTCGTACAAGGCGGCGTTCGAGGGTATTCCGACCGCGTGGATTAACCCTGAGTACACGAGTCAGCGGTGTCCGATGTGCGGTCATACGGAGCGTGCGAACCGCAACAAGAAGCGGTTCAAGTGTCGGTCGTGCGGTCATCAAGACCACAGCGACCGTGGTGTAAGCGTCAACATCGCTGTGAAAGGAATCAAGAAACTCGATTGGAATGTGCCTGTTCTCAACAGCCTTCCTACGGTGCGAAAGGTGCGACGGCAGGCATCGGGGGCCGTGGACGCCCCGACCGTGACCCACGACACCGTTCGAGGTTATCAGACCGATGGTGTCGCGGGAGTGTCCGACTGATCCACGGGAAGCCTCGGAGCTTGACCCCGAGGCGGTTCACGAGTCGGGTCGGTAAGTCAATCAACTGGACCGAACGGCGGAGCGACCGCTCTTCGAGACGAACGAGACCGCAGAATCGGACCGCGAGCGCCGCGAACGCGGCGCGCTACTGGTTCGGCGCCTTACAGGCGACCGACGTTCTCGACCGCGACGGACTCGACGTCCTCGACCTGCGAGAACGCCTCCTCGACCGCTTCCGTGCCGCCCGCGCCGTCGGGGACGATAACGGTCGGGAGGAGCGCGACCAGCCCGAACGCGACGTCGTCGCGCTGGAAGCCGCGGATCTTCGCGCCCTCGGGGAGGACCTCTTCGAGGCGGTCTTGGAGGTCGTCGAGGTCGACTTCGGGGCTGTTCGGCATGACCTTGATCTTGGCGGCGACGTCGCCCATGTTAGGGCCCCCGGAACCCGCAGTCGTGGCACTCGTAGAGGTTGCTCTGCTTCCGGCACTTCGAGCACCGGTAGATGGTGGCGCCGCAGTCCGGACAGGAGAACTGCGCGGCGTTCATGCCGGACACCTGGATCCCACAGGAGACGCACTGCGGGGTTCCTTGAGAGTCGCTCTGGCTCATACACGTACTCACCGGGCGCGACTTTTAACCGTTGTTCTTTCCGGCGGAACGCGTCGTGTGCCCCGGTATCGTGCCACTCGACGGGGGAGCGCCCTCGGACTCGTCCGCCGCGGCGCCACGTCGCCGCCGCCCGCTCACCCGGCGATCAACGGCCCGATCAGCACGCCCATGAGGTGGACGCGCCGCGCGCCGACCCGCGGCGGGACGAGTCCGAGGGCGCCGGCGACGAGGAGGACGCCGACGCCGAACAGCCCGGCGAACGCGTACGAGAGGAGCGCGAGCAGCCCCAACACGCCGAGCGACAGTCGAGTGTAGTCGGCGTTGCCGACGATCCGGAGGTACGGGTCACCGACCAGCACGACCAGCGCGAACCCGAAGCAGGCGGCGGTCGCGGCCGCGACGAGGAGCATCGGGAGCGCGAACGGCACGCCGGCCCGGTCTATCGCGACGGTCACGCCGGTCCGCGGCGTCCCGAGCGCGACCAGCGCGAACAGCGCGAAGATCGTGTTCGCCGTGCTCGCGCCGCTCGTCGCCACGACGAACCCGCGGTCGGCCGACGCGCGCGGCACCGCGGGCATCGCGGCCACGGCGGCGATGGCGGCTGACACCCCCGGGACGTACCCGACCACCGCGCCGGCGAGCGAGCCGGCGCCCGCGCTCGTCCCGAGGTCGCGCGCCCGCATCGCGATCCGGGGATCCGCCTGCGGCGGGACGCCGTCGCCGCCGAGCGCGTCGACGAGGACGGGGACGCCGAACAGTCCGGCGAAAAGCGGCGCGAGGACGCCGCCGGTCGACAGCGGCGCGGCGGGGTCGGCGTCGAGCGTCGCGAACCCGAGCGCGGCGCTCGCGAGGAACGCGACCAGCCCGCCGACCGCGGCCCGCCGCGACGACTCGGTGAGTACGAGCAGCGCGACGACGCCCCCGAGCAGCAGCGGCAGGTGCGCTCGCAGCGTCGGGTACCACCGCACCATCAGCCACGTGACCGGGACCGCCAGCGGCACCGCGAGCGCGACGGCCAGCCCGGAGCCGACCGCGGAGAGGCGGAGCGCCTCCCGGCCGCGCCCCGCGATCACCAACCGGTGTCCCGGGAGCGCGGCGACCGCTGTCGCGGCGTCGGGCACGCCGAGCGCGAGCGCGGGGACGATGTCCAGAAACGAGTGGACGACGCCCGCCCCGAGCATCGCGACGCCGACGAACAGCGGGTCCGCCGGCACCGAGGGGGCGAACCCGGCTAAAAGCAGCGCGAAGTTGTTGGCGTGGAGCCCCGGCACCAGCCCGCTCGCGGTCCCGAGCGCGACGCCGCCGAGCAGGAACGCGAGCGCGCCGGCCGCGAACGTCGGGTCGACCACCGGCCGCACGAGCGCGTCCATCGAGGCGGGATGGCCGCGGCTCCGGACTTAACGTGTCGGGCGGTCGCGGCGGTCGGCAGAACCGGCGAGAATTCGAACCGAGCGGTTACGCGTGCTGTGCCGCCTGCGCCTTCTTCTGCGTGACGTAGCCAGCGATGCGGTTGCGGACGCCCTTCGACTCGACGGTGGTCAGGGCCGTGACGCTCTCCTTGTTCGTCTCGAAGTCCGTGTTGAACGAGTCGGGGTACCGCTCCAGCAGGACGTTCCCGAGCTGTTTGATGTACTTGGGTTTGATGGCCATACCGAGCGGTACCGGCGGCCCGAACTAAAAGGGTTCGTTCCGCCGCGAGCGGCCGCGAGCCGCGCTCCCGGCGGCTCGGACCCGTACCGTCGGGGTGCCGAAGCGCTGGGGCCGCCCCGTCAGGAGCGGTCGCGCTCCCGCCAGCCGGTCGCCTCGTCGATCCGCGCGAACGCCTCGCGCTCGGCCGGGCCGCCGCAGCGCTCGACAACGTCCGCGAAGTACTCCAGTCGCTCCAGCAGCTCCCCGGTGTCGAACGCCGGCACGTCCAGCCGCGAGGCGGCCACCGTCGCGTCGACGACGGCGCCGAACCCGCGGTTCACCGTCGGCACGCGCTCCGTGACGACCGCCGACTCGACCGGCGACAGCTCCCACGTCCGGATCGTGGTGTCGCCCTCGGTCTCGGCCGCGACCTCCTCGGCGTCGACCTCGACCCACGCGTCGGCGCTCGGCAGGACCGGCTCGTCGACCTCTCGGACCGTGAGCGCCGCGTCCACGAACGTCCGCGGGTCGACGGTGAACTGGACGACGCCGCCCCCGCGCTCGGTGAAGTTCCGCCACGTGCGGGTCCGCCCGTAGGTGCGCGCCGTGACCGGCCCCTCAGGCATCCCGTCCGCGTCGGTCTCGGGGGCGTGAAGTCCCAGCGCCGCGACGTTCCACCGGTCGTTCGGGCCGAGCGTCGTCACGACCGACTCGGTGACGCCCCGGAGCGGCGCCGGCCAGCCGTCGGGCGCGACGCCGGCGGGGTCCCCGTCCGCCGCTCCGCCGCTCACGGCGCCACCTCCGCTCCGCGCCGGAGCGCGATGAAAAGCGCCGCGCAGGTGAGGTCGGCGGTCGTGCCCGGGTTGGTCCCCTCCGCGACGAACGCCGCCGCCAGCGACTCCGCGGCGTCGAGGTCGGCGCCGTGGACCGCCGCCGCCTCGACCGCGGCGACGTCTCCGACCGGGCCGTCCGGGTGCCCTTCGTCCGGCTCCAGAACCCTCTCGCCCGACTCCAGAAGCGCTCTCGCCCGCGCACTCGCCGCGCGGGCCGTCTCCGCCCCTCGCGTCGACGCGACGAGGGTGTCCGACTCCGCGGCGAGCAGCCCGAGGAACGCCCGCGCCGCCCGGTCCGCGAGCGGCCCCTCGTCGGTCAGGATCCACTCGGCGGCGCGGAACGTGCGCGGGAACCCCTCGGTCCACTCCGCGGCGTTCCGGTCGGGGACGCGGTCCGGCTCGACCGAACCGGCCGACTCCGCCGACTCGATCGGCTCCGCGGACAGCGCCAGCACGTCGCGTAGCGTCGCCCCCCGCTCGCGGAGTGCGGGTTCGGCGTCGCTCCCGCGGCGCACGTCGAGGTCGTCCGCGCCCGGGGGCGGGTCGTCGACCGCGACGTCGACGGCCTCGAACGCCCGGTAGAAGGCGACGGCGTCGTCGACGGTCGTCCCGCGACAGACGGCGTCGACGCCGTCGGGCGAGAGCCCTCGGTCGGGGTCCGCGGCCGCCCGGATCAGCGGGACTAAGAGCAGCAGACAGCCGAACTGCGTGTTCGTCCCGGCGCGCGCGGCCATCCCCTCTACGGCGCGCTCGAAGGCCGCACCGACGCCGGGGGGGTCGTCCGCCGCCGTCTCTCCCGCCGCCAGTTCGAGTCCGGCGCGAGCGCCGACCGCGCCGCCGAGGAACGCCTCGAACCGGAGGTCGTCGAGGTCACGGCGGCGGTCGACGTTCCCGGGCTTCGGCGTGCCGGCGACCTCCAGCAGGAGCGCGAGCGTCGCGTCGTCGACGGGATCGGTCGGTCCCCGGTCCCTGCGCCCGCCGCGGGTCACGGTCTCGCCTCCGACTCGGGGTCCGACCTCCCCTCCTCTCTCGGGAGCGCGCCGCTCCGCCACGCCTCTACCGCGTCCGCGACGCGCGCGAGGACGGGCGGGTCCTCCGTCGGTCGGCCGACGCTCACCGCGTCGGCGCCGTGCGCGGCGTACTCGTTCACCGTCTCGCGGCCCCTGACGCCGTTGTTAGCGACGAGCGTCAGGCCCGCGAGGCCGCTCGCGTCACCGGACTCAGGCGCCGCGTCGACCGCCGCCGCCAGGTCCGCGACCGCCGCCTCCGAATCCATCGCGTCGACGTGGAGCCAGTCCGCGCCGGCCGCCGTGACGGTCTCCGCGACCGCGACGAGGTCGACGCCGGGCACCTCGGCGCGGACCTTCACGCTCGTCGTCGCGCCCGTCTCGGCCGCGGCGGCGACGTACCGCGAGAGGCGGTCCGGCTCGCGCAGCAGCGACTCGCCGCAGCCGACCGCGCGAAGCTCCGGCTGTCGGCAGTGGGCGTTGACCTCGCAGACCGCGCCGCGCTCGGCGCATATCTCGGCGGCCGTTCGGACCGGACCGGGCGTCGCGCTCCGGACGTTGACTCCGGGTCGGACCGGCGCGTCCGCGAGCGCGTCGAGCTGGGCGGCGACGAACGCGAGCGGGTCGGCCGGGAGGAACTCTTCGCGCCCGCGGGCGACGAGGTCCCGGGCGGCCGCCCTGCTGGCCGGATCGAGCGCGACGCCGCCGAGGAGGGCGGCGTCGACGTGGGCGGCCGCGTCGAGCGCCCACTCGGCGTCCGCGGCGCCGCTGAGGCTCGCGGCGACGAGGAACGGCTCGCCGCCCGCGGGCGCCCCGGCCCGGTCGCCGCCTCGGGTCACTCCGCGCCCTCCCGCGGCGGCCGCGCGTCCGCCCCGTCGCCGTCGATCGCTTCCAGCGCGCGCTCGCAGGCCCGAGCGACGCGCTCGGCGTCGTCGGCGCCGTCGATCCGCGTGTCGGTGCGCTCGACGCGCCGGTCGAGTTCGGTCGGGTCCTCCTCGTCGAGGACGAACGCGTCCGCGAACGGGTACGCCTCCGCGACGCCCGCGGTGGAGGGCTCGCGGCCGACCCCCTCCATCAGCGCCGCGGCCGGCCCGGAGAACACCTCGTCGCCCACGAACGGCGAGACGGCGACCACGGGCGCCTCCCGGAGCGCGCGCTCGAACCCGGGGAGCGCGAGCATCGGCCCGAGGCTCGTCACGGGGTTCGAGGGACCGATCACGACGGGACCGTCGAGCGCCGCCAGCACGGCGTCGGTCGGCTGGGCGTCGTCGGCGCCCCGGAACTCCACGTCGGCGACCGGCGGCTCGCCGCGGCGCGCCACCCAGTACTCTTGGAAGTGAAGCGTCTCGCCGCCCTCGGTGTGGACGAGCGTCGCGACCGGGTCGTCGGACATCGGGAGGAGGTCGACGTCGAGTCCGAACGCGTCCGCGAGGGTTCGAATCGCCTCGGTGAGCGACTTCCCCTCGTCGAGCAGGCTCGTGCGCGTGAGGTGGACCGCGCGGTCGCGGTCGCCGATCTCCATGAACTCGCCAACCGCCGAGAAGCGCCGCCAGCGGGCGATATCGCGGCCCGCGGTCTGCGCGTCGTCGTCGAGGTACCGCGGGGCGGTCCCGAGTCCGACTTCCTCGGCCAGCCGCCGCAGCTCCTCGTGGGTCGCGGTCGTGTCGCCGTCGATCCCCCACCACGTCTGGCGGTCGAGGACGCCCCCGCCCGCGAACAGCACGGTGTCGACGTCCGGGCAGACGAGGTGGCCGCCGAGCTCGACGTCGTCGCCCGTGTTGGCGACGACCGCGGTCTCGGCCGGATCCCACACCCGGGCCGCGCCGTCGAGGAGCTTCGGCGTGCCCGTCCCCCCGGCGAGGAAGGTTACCATACCGGCGCAAGGCGGCGGGCGGGCTTGTATCCTCGGCTCCGCGCGCGACGAGACAAGCGAGGGAAATGACGAGCGACCGACTGAGCTCGTTTATAAGTAAACGACGAGGCTCGGCCGGTTTCACGGCCGGCGCGTGCCTGCGAGGCCGCCCCGCGGCCGAGCAGCACGCGCGAGGGAGTCGGCCGGCCGGAGCGAAGCGGAGGCCGGCCGACGAGGCTGGGGAGGCGTGAGGTGCGGTTGCGGTGCGGTCGGGTGGGACTCAAAGGGGCAGCCGCGAGGGCGAAGCACGGCGTAGCAAGCACCGCAGCGAAGGAGCGAGCAACGCGAGCGACTGAGCGAGGCGCGCAGCAAGCCGCGCGAGTCCTCGCGGCTGGGGCTTTGGGGACTTCTACCGACGCCGATCCGTCGCCAGTCATTTATTAGTGAGCGGCTAGAATCTTGGGGGTAGTTCCCACAAGACTGCTTCACTATCTATAAATCGATGTCATAGAACTCGAGCTCTATTTTCATAGAGTACTGGAAGTGGTCCCTCTGAAAAGTTGTGCGTATTTCCCTCTCTATGTCTCTACTGATAGCATGGAAAAAGTCGCTATCAGCAACGTAGAGGCTCACGTTGTTGGCGAAGATAGCGTTCGACGTGGGTTATCAGAGCCCTTAGAGACGACCAATATCGCACTCAACCACTACCGGATTGCCTCAGGTGAGGGATTTCCCGGAGGGCTTCACGCCCACATGGATCAAGAGGAGGTGTTCGTCGTTCTAAAAGGAGAGGCAACCTTCGAGACACTAGACGGTGAGGTTACCGTCGGCGAACGGGAAGCGATTCGGTACTCTCCCGGCGAATTTCAATCGGGCAAGAACAACTCGGATCGCGAACTCATCGCAGTTGCGATGGGCGCCCCTCGTGACACCGAAGATATCCGAATCCCCGCAGCGTGTCCCGACTGCGAGAATGACACCCTGCGCTTCCAGATGCGCGACGATGAACTCACGTTCGTCTGCCCGGACTGCGACGCTGAGCACGTTCCACGAAACTGTCCCGCGTGTGGCGATCCCGACCTGCGTGTCACTCTGGATGAGACGATCCACACGGTCGTTGTCTGCCAGGGGTGCGGTGCCGAATTCGAGAACCCCCCGCTCCAGAGCTAACTCGACTGATCGCCGGTATCCTCCGAAACCCCACCCAGCGCGGTTATTTATAAGCAATACTCGTCTGCATCCCGTCCGTATTAAAAGCGCTTCCCACCTCCTCGTCCCCGAGGACGATCACGCCGGCACCCGATTCGGTGATCTCCTCAAACTCCTCGATCGCCCGGTCCGCCGCTTCCTGCGCCCCGTGCCCGTCGTCGAGGAAGTCGACGGCGCGCCGCGAGAGCGTCACGCGCGCGATGTCCTCGCCGGCGCCAGTCGCGCTCGCGCCGCCGGCCTCGGTGCAGAAGAACCCGGACCCGACCTGCGGCACGTCACCGACGCGCCCCGCGAGCGCGAACGACCGGCCGCCGGTGGAGGTCACCGCGGCGAACGTCTCGCCGTCCGTCGCCACCGAGCCGACCGTGTCATGGTCGGGTGCGTCGCGCTCCGACCCCTCGCCCGCCTGATCCGCTCCCGATCCGAACCGCGAGGCGAGCCAGTCGAGGTGTTCGCGCGGGCCGCCGCGAGGCGGATTCTCCTCTTCGTACCGCTCCCGTTTCTCGTCGGTGAGCAGGTCGACGCCGGTCTCGACGCCGAACTCCGCGGCGAGGTCGACCGCGTGCTCGCCCGAGACGAAGATGTGCGGCGTCTCGGAGTGGACCACGCGGGCGACGCTCGCCGCGTGCTCGACCCCGGGCATCGAGCAGGCCGCGCCGACCTCGCGGTCCGAGGTCATCACGCCCGCGTCGGTGCGGACGACGCCGTCGGACTGTATCGCCCCGCCGACGCCCGCGTTGAACCGGGGGTCGGACTCGAGGACGCCGACCGCGGACTCCACCGCGTCGAGCGGCGTCGCCGCGTCCGCGCCGCGCGCGGCCGCCTCGTCGAGGACCGCCTGTCTGGGCTCCGGGTCGTCGGGGGCGCCGCCGGCGCCGCCGTGGACGATGACTCGCATACCGGAGGCTCCCGCGGCGGCCACATAAGCGCCCGGAAGCCGGCGGCGACCGCTGGGGCCGACCGGCCGCCCGCCCCGACGCCGCAAGAGCTATCCTCGCCGCTTGGCGACTCGGAGTCACCGTGACGACCGCCGATTCCCCCGGCGCCGACTCCGAGGCCCGTCCGCTTCGCCGCCTCCGAGCCGCGCTCCGCCGCCGCCTCGGAATCGATCCGCGCGCCCTCGCCGCGTTCCGGATCGCGCTCGGCGCCGTCCTCCTCGTCGACCTCGCGCTCCGCGCGCGGAACCTGACGGCCTTCTACACCGACGCCGGCGCCCTCCCGCGCGCGGAGCTCGCTGACGCCTCCCCCCTCGGCGCTCGCCTCTCGCTTCACGCCGTCTCGGGCGACCCCCGAGTCGTCGCGCTGCTGTTCCTCGTCGCCGCGCTCGCCGCCGCCGCGCTCGCGG
Source organism: Halorubrum sp. 2020YC2 (assembly GCF_018623055.1). NCBI lineage: Archaea > Methanobacteriati > Methanobacteriota > Halobacteria > Halobacteriales > Haloferacaceae > Halorubrum > Halorubrum sp. 2020YC2. Next base: position 2,303,183 of record NZ_CP076019.1, on the reverse strand, counting down.
TCGGCTACCGGACGCGTGTCGCGACGGCGGTCTCGTTCCTCCTGCTCGCGTCGCTTCAGGCGCGGAACCCCCTCGTGCTCAACGCCGGCGACACCCTCCTCCTCCAGCTGCTCGGCGCCGGACTGCTGTGCCCGCTCGGCGCCCGCTGGTCGGTCGACGCGGTCCGGCATCGCAGTTCGGCGTCGCCGGCGTCGCCGCTCGACCGCGAACCGGACCGCGTCGCCGGCCCCGCCTCCGCGCTCCTCCTGGCCCTCGTGGCCGTGGTGTACGTCTCCAACGCGGTCGAGAAGCTCCGCGGGACGGCGTGGCCCGCCGGCGAGGCGGTCGAGCGCGTCTTCCGGCTCACCTACCTCCACGGGCCGCTCGGCGGACTCGTCCCCGAGTGGTCGCCCCTGCTCTCGGCGGCCACCCACGGCTGGCTCGCGCTGCTCGTCGCCTCGCCGCTGCTGATCGCCGCCGCCGGGCGGGTCCGGGCCGCGCTCGCGGGGACGCTCCTCGCGGCGCACCTCTCGATGACGCTCACGCTCCAGATCGGCGTCTTCTCGCTGACGTCCGCGGTCTCGCTGCTCCCCTTCTTCCCCCCGTTCGTCTGGAACCGCGTCGAGCGCGCGGTCGCCCCCGCGGCCGACCGGGTCCGGGGCCTCGCGGCGCGCCCGTTCGCGCCCCCGAGCCCCTCCGACGCCGGCAACGAAGTGCCGGACGCGCTCCGGGCCCTCCGCGGCGGGGCCGCGGCCGCGGTTCCGGTCGTCGCCGCGGTCCTCCTCGTCGCGCTCGTCGCGTGGAACGGGATGGCGCTCGGACTCGTCGACGCGCCGGAGCCGGTGGCGTCCGTGGCCGACCCGACCCAGCGGGGCTGGGACATGTTCGCGCCGGATCCGCCCTCGACCGACGCGCTCGCGCTGGCGACCGCGACGACCGCCGACGGCGACCGGATCGACGCCTTCCACGGCGACCGCGTCGCGCGCGATCGGCCCCCGTCCGACGCCCGCGCGTACCCCACCGCGCGCTGGCGGAAGTTCCTCACGTCGCTCGCGGACGACCCCGACCCGGACCGCGTCGACCCGCTTCTCGCGCACCTCTGCGACCGCGCGGCGGGGTTCCCGGACGGGGACGGGGCGAACGGAGCCGCCGCGGTCGACTCGGTCGCCCTCTCCGCGGTCGACGTCGACGTCTATCGCGGTGAGACGCGGGTCGAGGAACTCGGCACGCGGTCGTGTCGAGGCCCCTGACCGCCGGCGTTTATGCCCCGACGGCCGGATCCCTTCGACGTGACCGACTCGGAACCGACCTCGGCGGCGACGCGCTCGGCGCCCGTCTCGGTCCTGCTGCCGACCGTCCGCTGGACCGACGCCTGCGACGAGGTGGCCGACCAGCTCCGCGGTCCCGAGGCGTTCGGTGGTGCGGATAATGCCGGTGCCGGCGAGGGAGCGGGCGACGACGCCGGAAGCGGGGACGACGGCGATGGCGCCGACCCCGCCGCCGACGAACTGCTCGTGATCTGCGACTCCCCGGACGACCCCGTCGCTGAGCGGCGGGGCGACCTGCCGGAGCGCGTCCGGCTCCGCGTCGCCGGCGAGCCGGAGGGATGTTCCGGGAAGGCGAACGCGATAGCGGCCGGGATGGAGGCGGCGGCGAACGACCGGGTCGCGTGGACCGACGACGACTTTCACCACCCGCCGGACTGGCTGGCGGCGCTCGACGCCGACTACGAGCCCCGCGGGCCGACGACCGAGGTCCCGGTGTTCGTCGGGCTCGACCCGCTGGCTCGCTTCTTCGAGCCGGCGTACGCCATCGGCGGGACGCTCGCGGTCTCCGTCGGGGGGATCGCGTGGGGCGGCGCGGTGATCTTCGAGCGCGACGACCTCCGCGACGGAGAGGCGGCGTTCCGTCGGGACCTCCGGCGGACCGTCAGCGACGACGGGACGCTCACCGAGCACCTCGACGTGACCGCGGCCGACCGGACCCGGGACGTTCGGGCGGGGGGTTCGTTCCGGGGGTCGCTGGAGCGGTTCGTCCGGTTCCTGACGATCACCCGGTACCACGCCCCGCTGGCGACCGCGTTCAACGTCCTCCTCGGCGTCTCGATGGCCGCCCTCTGTCTGCTCGCGCCGGTCGCGGGCGTGGCGCTCGTCACGGCGCTCGCGGGCGCGGTCTACGCTCGGTTCGGAATCGACCGCGCGACGTTCCTGCTCGCGGCGCCCGGCGCCCTGCTCGCGCCGCCGCTCATGGCGTACGCGCTCGCCCGCCGAACCTTCGTCTGGGGCGGCCGCCGCTACCGCTGGCGGTCGCTGTTCGACGTCTCGGTCGAGCCGGTCTGAGTTCGCTGCGGTGCGGGCCGTCCCCGAGATCGGTCGGGCCGAAAACCGGCAAACGCTGCGAGCGCGACGCTTACGCCGAAAACGGCAGGCACTTTAGGGCGCCACAGAAATCCTCGAACGTTCATGAGCTATGATAAAGTCGACGTCCCCGACGACGGCGAGGCCATCACGCTCGCCGACGAGGAGACCGGCGAGCTGAACGTCCCGTCTAACCCGATCATCCCGATCATCCACGGCGACGGGATCGGCACCGACGTCGGGCCGGCCGCACAGCAGGTACTCGACGCCGCCGCCGAGGCGACGGGCCGCTCCATCGCGTGGATGCGCGTCTACGCCGGCTCCAGCGCCCGCGAGATGTACGACGAGAACCTCCCCGAGGACACCGTCTCGGCTATCCGCGACCACCGCGTCGCGATCAAGGGCCCGCTCACGACCCCGGTCGGCGCCGGCTTCCGCTCGCTCAACGTCGCGCTCCGCAAGACGCTCGACCTCTACGCGAACGTCCGCCCGACCTACTACATCGACGGCGTCCCGTCGCCGGTCAAGAACCCCGAGGAGATGGACATGGTCACCTTCCGGGAGAACACCGAGGACGTGTACGCCGGCATCGAGTGGGAGGCCGGCACCGACGGGTCCGAGCAGGTACGCGACTTCCTCGAACAGGACATGGACGTCCCGGACGTCATCCACGACGGTCCGGTCGGCATCGGCGTCAAGCCCATCTCCGAGTTCGGCTCGAAGCGCCTCATCCGCGAGGCGGTCGACTACGCGCTCGCGAACGACCGCGACTCGGTCACGCTCGTCCACAAGGGGAACATCATGAAGTTCACCGAGGGCGCGTTCCGCGACTGGGGCTACGAGGTCGCAGAGGAGGAGTACGGCGACGACGTGATCACCGAGGACCAGCTCTGGGAGGAGCACGACGGCGAGCAGCCCGAGGGCACCCTCGTCGTCAAGGACCGCATCGCGGACAACATGCTCCAGCAGCTGTTGACCCGCACGGACGAGTACGAGGTCATCGCGACGATGAACCTCAACGGCGACTACATGTCCGACGCCGCGGGCGCCCAGATCGGCGGCCTCGGCATCGCGCCGGGAATTAACCGCGGCCACGGCCGCTGTCTGGCCGAGCCGGTTCACGGCTCCGCGCCCAAGTACGCCGGCGAGGACAAGGTGAACCCCACCGCAATGATCCTCTCGGGCCGCGAGATGCTCGACTACCTCGGCTGGGACGACGCCGCGGACCTCGTGCGCGAGGCCGTCGAGGAGACCATCTCCTCGGGGCAGGTCACCTACGACCTCCACCGGCAGATCGAGGGCGGCGAGAAGCTCGCGACGAGCGAGTTCGCGGACGCGGTCGTCGAGCAGATCGACGAACTGGCGTAATACTCGTCGATCGCTGTCGACGATCTCTACTATTCTTTCTCCGATTGCGAGCGCGAGAGCCGTCTCTAGTTATAAACGCTCGTTGACTGCGGACCGACGGCCAACACCGCCAAAGAGCCGCTCGGCGATACGTAAACGATGACTCCGCGGTGAACACCGCCAAAGCCCCAGCCGCTCGGCGATACGTCTCTGACCGACGGTCGACGGCGAACACCGCCAAAGCCCCAGCCGCGAGACGGGCGCACGCTCGCTGTGCTCCTCGTCGCTCGTTTCACTCGCTCCTGCGGTGCTTACGTCGCCTGCGCCCGCCTCGCGGCTGCCCCTTTGAGTCCCGCCCCGCACCTCACGCCTCCCCAGCCTCGTCGGCCTCCCTCCGCTTCGCTCCGGTCGGCCGACTCCCTCGCGCGTGCGACTCGCAGCCTGATGGCTGCTCGTCGGCACGCGCCACCGCAGATCTACTTATAACTAGTCGTCGCTCGCCTACCCCAGCCGCTCGTCGAGGATGAGCCGCGTCTTCGTCGACTTGACCTCGTCCATCTCGCGGGCCTTGGTGATCAGTTCGTTGACCGCGCGCGTGTCGACCGCGTCGACGACGAGGACGACGTCCTCCTCGCCGGACACCTGCCAGACGAAGTCGACCTCCTCCCACTCCACCATCCGCTGCCCGACTTCGTCGGTGTTGACGTTCATCTCGACCGATATCTCGATCATCGCCTTCACGTTGCCGGTGCGGGTCGTGACCGTGAACCGCTCGATCACGCCCTCGTCCGTCATCCGGTCGACGCGGTTGCGCACGGTCCCCTCGGAGGTCCCCACCCGGTCCGCGATCTCCGTGTACGGGGTCCGCGCGTCCCGTCGCAGGATCGAGAGGATCCGTCGGTCGAGGTCGTCCATACCGACTTTTCTCTCCCCCGCCGCCTTACCCGTTACGAATATCGTAACGAACCTTCGAACGACGCATTTATATCCCTTTGCGCGTACGTATCTCGTAATGTCGGACGCCTACATCGCGCTGGCCGACGGTCGCGTGCTCGAAGCGCGCGCCCGTGCGCCGGGGCGGACCCGCGGCGAACTGGTGTTCACGACCGCGTACACCGGCTACGAGGAGTCGCTCACCGACCCCTCCTACGCCGAACAGATCCTCACCTTCTCGTACCCCCTGATCGGGAACTACGGCGTCCGAAGCGAGCGGTTCGAGTCCGACTCGGTCCAGCCGCGCGCGGCGATCGCCCGCGAACTGACCGACGACGTCGCGGAGTGGCTCGCCGGCGAGGGCGTGCCCGCCGTCGACCACGTCGACACCCGCGAGATCGTCACCACCGTCCGCGAGGAGGGCGCGATGGCCTGCGGGATCGCGGCCGGCCCGGACGCGACCCCCGAGGACGCGGTCGAAGAGATGGAGGCGTGCGAGCCGATGAGCGACCACGTCGACATCGGCGCGCAGGTCTCGGTCACCGAGCCGACCGTCCACGAGAGCGCCGACGGCGTCGGCGTCGACGTCGCGATGCTCGACTGCGGCGCGAAGGGCTCTATCATCTCCTCGCTCACCGACCGCGGCGCGGACGTCCACGTCCTCCCGTACGACGCGACCCCCGAGGACGTGGCCGCCGTCGACCCCGACGTGCTCTTCGTCTCGAACGGCCCGGGCGACCCGGAGAACTTCGTCGCCGCACAGGAGGTCGTCGACGAGTTCGCGGGCGACCTGCCGCTGGCCGGCATCTGCCTCGGCCAGCAGGTGATCACGAGCGCGCTCGGCGGCTCGACAGAGAAGATGGCGTTCGGCCACCGCGGCGTCAACCAGCCCGTCAAGGACCTCCGCACCGACAGGGTCGTGATGACCACCCAGAACCACGGCTACACGGTCGACGACACCGGCCCGCTGGAGGTGACGCAGGTGAACGTCAACGACGACACCGTCGAGGGCCTCGACAGCGAGGTGCTCGACGTGATCACCCGTCAGTACCACCCCGAGGCGAACCCCGGTCCGCACGACTCGCTCGGCTTCTTCGACGAGGTCCTCGATCTGGCGACCTCGTCGCGTCGCGTCGCGGCCGACTGAGACGACGGTCCACCGAGTCCCCGCTTTTCCGCTCTCGGCGCCCCTCCGACTGACCGCTCGGAGTACCACCCGGCCGACGCTCGATACCCCCGTCGGCCCTCTGCCTCTCGCGTTCCGCGCTCGTCCCGTACCGGCGACGTTTTCTACCGTCCCCTCGCAGGGTGAGGCATGCCAACCGAGATCCTGCTCACCAACGACGACGGGATCGACGCCGTCGGGATCCGGGCGCTCGCGGACGCGCTCTCCCGTAACCACGACGTGACGGTCGTCGCGCCCGCGACGAACCAGTCCGGCGTCGGCGGCGCGCGCTCGTGGTGGGAGACGACGGTGGACTACACCGAGACCGACCGCGGCTACGCGGTCGAGGGGACCCCCGCGGACTGCGTCGCGGTGGCGGACGTGGCGCTCGGACTCGACCCCGACGTGGTCGTCTCCGGCTGTAACCACGGGCCGAACATCGGCGCGCACATCCTCGGGCAGTCCGGGACGGTCGGGGCCGCGATGGAGGCCGCCTTCCTCGGCACGCCCGCGATCGCGGTGTCGCTGTACGACCGCGGGAACCTCCCCGTGCCGCCGACGCTCGACAACGGCGACTTCGCGGTCGCCGGCGAGGTCGTCGGCGACCTGCTCGACCGGATCGACGACGGGAACCTCCCGTTCGGCGCCGACGTGCTGAACGTCAACGTGCCGGCCGCCGACGACGAGGCGGCGGAGAATCCCACATACCGGTTGACCGAGCCGGCCCGCGGCTTCGACGTGATCGAGTTCCGGCCGGGCGAGGAGGGCCCGGACGAGGAGGGCGTCGCGGAGGGGTGGGAGTTCGGGGAGCGCCGCGGCGAGATGGGGATGGAGCTCCGCGACCGCTTCTGGCGGGAGTTCCTCCGCGGCGACGTCCCGGACGACCCCGGCTCGGACCGCCGCGCAGCGGTCGAGGGCGAGGCGAGCATCTCGCCGCTGTCGAGTTCGCGCGCGGTCGCGGGCGAGGCGGCCGGCAGCCTCGTCGAACCGGCCCGCGGCGCCGAGACCGGCGCGGACTGAGGCGGGCGGCGTCGACCCTCGGCGGCGCAGCGTCGGCGGTCGCAGCGTCGGCGGTCTCAGCGCCGGCGGCAGTCTCAGCGCCGGCGCCGCGGACGCCGCTGCCCGGCGGTGAACTCCGCGGCGAGCCGCCCGAGGTACCACACGACCGCGAGTCCGAGACAGAGCCCGACGCCCAGCGCCGCGAGGAGCTGAACCGGCGTCGGGTCGAACTGGAGGGCGATGAGCGGCGGCGAGACCGCGACGACCGCGAGCAACACGAGCTTTATTTTCCGGTTGCCGGCCTCCTGTTCCGCCTCGGAGAGCGGTCCTACCACTGCGATCCCCCCGACCACGTTCCGACGACCGCCGACGCGACGCTCATGCCCCCATCACGGTCCCGGCGACCATCAAGGCGACGAACCGAACCGGTTCGCTCCGCGTCGACGGTCCGGCCCGACGACGGCCCGGCGCGACGACCGATCGCCCTGCTGGGTCCCGCTCGCTCAAAAGGGTCTCGACCGTTCACGCCGGTAGCGACTCGTTACGGGCGTGAACGGTCTGGGTCGTTTAAGCCCGTTCGACGGTTCGTGTCGAGTGCCCCTACCCGCCGTCCCGGACCTCGCCGCGGGTCGTCGGCTCGGCGGCCGCCGCCCGTGCCGCCCCCGTCGTCCGCGTCGTTCCGGGACCCGCCCCTCCCCGCCGTTTCGCGGCGCTTTTGACCCGACCCCGACAAGCGACATCCATGGACGACGAACTCCGCGAGCGCGTCGCGGCGGCCGGCGAGGCCGCGGCGCTTTTCAACGCGCTCAAACACGGCAACGACCCGGACGTGGGCGCGATCATGGGCCCGCTCATGGGCGAGAACCCCGAGTTCCGCCCGCACGGCGACGAGATTCCGGGCGTCCTCGCGCCGATAGTGAACGAGGTGGGCGAGATGGACGAGGCGGCGCGCCGGGAGCGGCTGGGCGAGCTCGACCCCGACAAGCTCGCGGAGCTTGCGGCCGACGACGAGGACGACGACCGCGTCCTCCCCGACCTCCCGAACGCCGAGGAGGGAGAGGTCGTGATGCGCGCCGCGCCGAACCCGAACGGCCCGTGGCACGTCGGCCACGCGCGGATGCCCGCCGTCATCGGGACGTACAAGGAGCGCTACGGCGGCGAGTTCATCTGCCGGTTCGACGACACCGACCCCGAGACGAAGCGGCCCGACCTCGACGCGTACGACGCAATCTTAGAGGACATCGAGTACCTCGGCTTCGAGCCGGACCGCGTGCTGAAGGCGTCAGACCGGCTGGAGACCTACTACGACCACGCCCGCGAGCTGATCGACCTCGGCGGCGCGTACACCTGCTCGTGCTCCGGCGACGACTTCTCGGAGCTGAAGAACGCCGGCGAGGCGTGTCCACACCGCGAGAAGGACGCCGAGACGGTCCACGAGGAGTTCGAGGCGATGGTCGACGGCGAGTACGACTCCGGTGAGATGGTTTTGCGGGTAAAAACCGACATCGAGCACAAGAACCCCGCCCTGCGCGACTGGGTCGCGTTCCGGATGATCGACACGCCGCACCCGCGCGAGGAGGCGGCGGAGTACCGCTGTTGGCCCATGCTCGACTTCCAGTCCGGCGTCGACGACCACCTCACGGGCGTCACGCACATCATCCGCGGCATCGACCTGCAGGACTCCGCGAAGCGCCAGCGGTTCGTCTACGACTACTTCGACTGGGAGTACCCAGAGGTGCTCCACTGGGGCCACGTTCAGGTGGACGAGTACGACGTGACGCTCTCCACGTCGACGATCAAGGGCCTCATCGAGGACGGCGAGCTGACCGGGTGGGACGACCCGCGCGCGCCGACCATCCAGTCGATGCGCCGCCGCGGGATTCAGGGCCAAGCCCTCGTCGACTCGATGACCGAACTCGGGATGTCCACCTCCGACGTGGATCTGGCGATGTCCTCCGTCTACGCGAACAACCGCGACCTGGTCGACGACGACGCGAACCGCTACTTCTTCGTCCGCGACCGCGAGGACGCGCCCGCGGTGGAGCTACCGATCGTCGACGGCGACGCGCCCGCGCCCGAGACGGGCCACCCGCCGCTCCACCCGGAGCACCCGGACCGCGGCGACCGCGAGGTGCCCGCCGGTCGGATCGTCGTCGAGTCCCCCGACCTCCCGCCCGAGGGCGAGCGCGTCTGGCTCAAGGGGTACGGCCCCGTCCGCCACGAGGGCGACGAGCTGGTTTTCCTCGACGCCGACATCGAGGTCGTCCGCGAGGGCGACGTGGACGTGATCCACTGGGCGCCCGCCGACGAGGGGCTCGAAACCCTCCTGCGGACGGTCGAGGGCGACGTGCGCGGGATCGCGGAGCCGGCGCTCGCGGACGTGGACCCCGACGCGGTCGTCCAGTTCGTGCGCATCGGCTTCGCCCGGATCGACGCGTTCGACCCGGAGGCGACCGACGAGGCGGACGGCCCGAACGGCTCCGAGGACCTGCTGGCGTACTACGCGCATCCCTAGGTCGGTCGTCGACTGGTCGACCGCGTTCAGCCCGGTCGCTTCCGCCGGCCGACCGAATTCGTTCGTCGGGGAGTTTAAACCCGCGACCGGCGAAGCGAGGGCAACGATGGCAATCGACCCGAACTTCGAAACGAACCGCGAGCGGGCCGACGACGAGGACGGCGTCGCCGTCTGGGGCCCCGTCGAACCGCCCGAGAAGCAGGGGATCCGCGGCACCCACGTCGCGGTCGACTTCGACATCTGCCTCGCGGACGGCGCCTGTCTGGAGGACTGCCCGGTCGACGTGTTCGAGTGGGTCGACACCCCCGGACACCCGGAGTCCGAGCGGAAGGCGAACCCGGTCGACGAAGACCAGTGTATCGACTGTATGCTCTGCGTGGACGTCTGCCCCGTGGACGCCATCGACGTCGACCCCGGGCGCGAGAACCGGATCTGAGTAGTCGCCGTCGGCGCGGTGACGATTTCTCTCGTTCGAGTTGCTCTTTTATACGTGGTGGACAGCGGACCGATAACGAAGGCCGTCAAAGCCCATTTGAGTCCACCCGGCCGCGGCCGCACGACATCTCACACCTCCCCGGCCTCGTCAGCCACCTCCGCGTTGCTCGACAATGACGGAGGTGAACGCGAATCCCACCGCGTCTGCCGGTGATTTGTCTTGATATGGCCGGTTGACGATGAAATAGTGCCAGACACGCGCTAGCTGAGAGAAACCACTGCCGGCAGTTGCGAGCCGACTGAGAGGGGAAGTCCTGAATCCAAATCACAACCGGAACCGACAGGTCTCGTGATTATTACAATAAGAAAAGCTGGGAGTATCGCCTTTCGCAAAACCCATCTGATATTCCGCCGGTATACCGGCGGTATTAGACTAATCGGTCGAATTGGAGTGGGTTCCCCATCCCAAGAATCCCCATCGGGATCATCCACGGACTGTGGCGGCTATTCACCCCAAAATGAGGGGAGAATCAAACCGAGAACCGATACGATCTCTCGATGGAGGGCCGAGCACGGGGACCGTGCCGCCTATTGGAGGCGGTCCGGCGGTGCCCAGTATTACCGAAGTGGCTCATGGTTTTGTATACTATGCTGACAACGTGACAATGTTCTCATCGTCACCAGTAGTACGTCAATAAGACAACTATCTTCAATAAATAGCGCTTAGACGTCGGTATGACCAACGATAGCACCGGAGAATCTCCCGGACCCGCTGACTCGATGGCGTCATCTAGTGTTGAGATGGACATGGATGTGCGCGACCGTGTCCACATCATCCCGTTGGGCTACGAACGCGATCGCGTCGTTGTTCCCCCGTCCGGATGGGAGCGGACACAGTAGTGCTTGTAAAACACAGCAGAGACGATCCCGAGAACTATCCCGAATACTACGATGATATCTTCGAGGCCTTCGACGAATCCGCCGTCCAAGTGGCGGAGGTAAATGCCGATATATTCGACCTCTACGATGCGCTCGGCACGATCGCCGGGCTGATTCAAAAGTACGATCACGACGATGTATACGTTAATCTGGCCACAGGTGGGAAAGTCACTGCCATCGCCGGGATGATCGCCTGTATGGTCACGGAGGCGGCTACCCCGTACTACGTGAGCGCGGATACCTACGGTGACCACCGACAGGAGCCGGTCGCTCGGAACGTCACTAATATCTCAAACCTACCGACTTATCCTATCGATGCGCCCACCCCTGAGCAAGTACAGATGCTCGCGTACATTGCTGAGGAGGGGCCGGTATCAAAGAAGCGGCTCATCGGATACGCAGAAAGCCAAGACCTACCGTTCATCGCTGGTTACCAAGGTGGTGATATTAAAGGAAAGTATCGGAAACTCGATTCGGTGATTCTCAACCCACTCGTGGAGGACGGCTCCGTCAGCCTTGACCAGCAAGGAAGGCGAAAGGTCGCTCACATCACCTCGAACGGCGAGAATACGCTTCGTGGTTTTAAATATATGATAGAAAACAGTGAGATGTTATGAGCAATCTCGCGTAGTTCGTTCGGCGTCTGACCTGACTCTCTATCGCTTCCCGGACAGGTTCCTCTGAAGCGGTAATTCGTCGACGGGTTCCCGCGAGCGCGCTGAATACAGCGCGCACTCCAAAACATATCACCACTCAAGAGGTTCACCAGAGCCATTTATCCATACGCCGCCGACTTGCTCAATCGCCCATAAACCGCTCCCGTTCCTCGCGCGCGAACTCAGTCCCGTACCGTTCCACGACGGGGACGTACGCGTCACCGAGCGCGCGCATACACGCGCTCGTCGAGACGAAATCGAGATCCGCTGCGACCTCCTCCCACGGCCGGCCCTGAAGCACCTTCCGGACGAGCAGTCGTTCGCGTCGCTCGTCGAGTTCGGGTCCCTCGATCAGGGCCGCGAGCGCGAGGTCCCGGAACGCGCCGGGCGCGGTGTCGTACATCCCCGGCCCCACCGACGCGCCGACGACCGACCGCCACTCGGTGTCGGTGAGGTCGATCGGGGTCGGCGCGGAACACGCCCGCAGCGCGCCGCGGACCACGTCCGGGTCGACGTCGCGGTGCGCGTCCGAGAGCCCGTCGCGCTCGCGGTCGCGGAAGGCGACCGCGTGGCGGTCGAGCAGGTCGCGGCCGGCGTCGGTCTCGGGGCGGAGCATGATCGCGGAGTGCTCGCCCGAGGCGTCGTTCCGGCTCGTCGAGAGGTGGACGGTCCGGTAGCCCGCCCGCCGCCAGAAGCGGAGCAGCCGCGGCGCCGCGCCGTAGCCGACCGAGAAGTAGTCGAGGCCCTCGCCGTCCTCCTCGCGGTCGCCGCCGAACTCCGCGTGGACCTCGTCGAGCAGCCGCGAGCCGAACCCCGCGTCCCGGAGCGCGTGGTGGGTCGCGATCCGGACCGTCCGCAGCCCTCGCGGCGCGGCGGCCGCCTCGTCGCGCAGTTGGCTCGTGAGCACGTCCGGCACCATGTTGCCGCGGACGCGCTCGCCCTCGTACATCCCGCGCCGCGTCTCGCTATCGAGTCCGCCCTCGCGCGCGAGGAGCGCGACCGCGACGACCCGGCCGTCCGCGACGAGCGCCCGCGCGACGAGGTTCGGCGCGTCGAGCAGCCGCGCGAGGTCGTTCGGCTCGGTCCGGTAGTGCGCGGCGACGAGCAGCCCGAACGCCTCCCCGAGCAGCGTCTCGTCCGCGAGCAGGTCGTCCGGGTCGAGCGCGCGATAGGTCGCGTCGTCGACCGACGCGTCCGCGACCGCCGCGTCGACCGCGGGCCGGGCGTCCAAGAGGAGCGCGCGCGACGCCCACGCCTCGACGGGGTCGTTCCGCGCGTACCGGATCGGCTCGTCGAGGCGCACGTCGCGGACCGCGAACCGGGAGTCGAGCAGCCGCTCGCGGAACCGGACCGCGAACCCGCGGCCCGCCCCCTCGTAGCCGTGGACCGTCGTGCAGAACGCGACCGCGGGCGCGTCGAGGAACCCCTCCAGCAGCCGCACCGGGAGCGCCGCCGCCTCGTCGACGACGACCGCGTCCGCCTCGTCGGCGGCCTCCGCGGCGGCCGCGGGCGACAGGAACCGGACCCGACCACCCCCCGGGGTTCGGAGGTCGCTGTCGCTCTCGGTGTTCTCGGCGCCGGTCTCCCCCCCGATCAGCTCCCGCGCCCGGGCGAACACCTCCGCGGCGTTCCGGAACGCGGGCGCGGTGACGAGGACGTCCGCGCCTCCGAGCGCGAGCGCGCCCGCCGCCAGCCCGGCCGCGCTCGACTTCCCGCGCCCCCGGTCGGACTCGACCACGACGGCCGAGTCGGACCCGGTGAGCGCCTCGAACGCCCGCAGCGCCCGCGCCTGATCGGCCGTGCGACAGGCGCCGTACGCGGCCGCGGGGAACGTCGCCCCCGGCGGCGCGCTCTGCGGATCCGCGGCGCCGGCCGCGCCGCCGTCACCGTCCGCACCTTCCGTCCCCGTCAGTCCGTCGCGCTCCAGGCTCTCGTCGCCGGCCTCGTCTCCGAGCGCGACGACCGCGACTCCGGGATGCGTCCGGAGGGTCGCGACGAGGCGCCCGCGGAACCGCCCCGTCACGTCGTCGATATCGTAGGGCGGTACCGCGAGCGAGTCGTCGAAGCGGTCGCGGATCGTCGGCCACTCGTCGAGCGCGGGCGTCAGGAGGACCAGCAGGCCGCCGCCGTCGACGGCGCCGACCGCGCGGCCGAGCGCGTTCGGGACGAACCGCTCGTGGCAGTCGAGGACGACCGCCTCGCGGGTGCGGCCGAGCAGCTCGTCGGCGCTCCGCGGGCGGTGCTCCTCGAACCGGAACCCCTCCCGCGTCGAGACCATCGTGACCTCCCTATCGTCGACCCCAAGCGACTCGACCGCGTCGTAGGCGGCGTCGATCGCCCGGTCGCGGTCGCCGGCGAGCACGAGGACGCGCCGCTCGTTCATCCGCTCGGCCTCGGCGCGCAGGTCGCACGCAACTCCCGCGATCATCTTCGCTCGTCGTTGCCGAGGCGGGGGGATGTGTCTTGCCCTCCGCGTCGGTGGGACGCCCCGAGCCGGTCGAACCGTCGACGCCCGCGAAGGCGGGAGGCTTACGGACGCTCGGCGCGTCGCTCCGGGCATGACCACGGTCACGCTTATCGGGACGCGGCTCGCGGACGTGGGCCGCGAGTTCGTCTACGAGGGGGAATCGGCCGACTGCGAGGGGTGTCCCTACCGCGGCCAGTGCCTCAACCTCTCCGAGGGCACCCGCTACCGGGTGACCGGCATCCGCGAGAACGCGCAGACGCTCGACTGCGCCGTCCACGACGCGGGCGTCCGCGCGGTCGAGGTCGAGCCGGCGTCGGTCCCCGCGAACGTCCCCTCGAAGCGCGCGTACGCCGGCAGCAAGGCGTCGCTCGCTGGCCCCTGCCCGCACACCGAGTGTCCGAGCCACGGCTACTGCGTCCCCGACGGCGCCGACTTCGACGAGGAGCGCGTCATCGATCAGGTGCTCGGCGAGCCGCCGCACGAGACCTGCGCGCTCGACCGCGAGCTGACGCTCGTGGAGTTCCGCGCGGAGGAGTAGAGAGTCGGAGCGGAGAGAAGCGGTCGGCCGCTACAGCGACGCGACCGCGTTCAGCGTGATCCGGATCGCGCGCTCGACGTTGTCCTTCGCCTTCTCCGGCAGTTCGTCGTCGGAGTCCGCGCCCTTCTGTGACCCCGCGACGAGGTTGCCGTCGACGGTACAGATGGCGCCCGCCGCGAGCCCCTTGCGGCGCGCGAGCGAGAAGACGGTCGCGGCCTCCATCTCGATCGCGAGCAGGTTGGCGTCGTTCCAGTCGTCGACGTACTCGTCGCTCTCGTTGTAGAACGCGTCGTCCGAGACGATCGGCCCGACGTGGATCTCCTCGCCGTTGTCCTCGGCCGCCTCGACCAGCCCCGTGAGCACGTCGTAGTCCGGGACGGCCGGGTACACTTCATCCTCGTAGCGCTTGCTCGTCCCCTCCTCCTTGGCCGCGCCCGTCGCGACGACCATATCGCCCACCTCCATGTCGGGCTGGAGCGCCCCGCAGGTGCCACACCGGACGAACGTCTCGACGCCGACCCGCGAGAGCTCCTCGACGGCGATGGCGGCCGACGGGCAGCCGATCCCGGTCGAGCAGATCGTGAGGTCGGTCCCCTCGTAGCTCGCGTTGACGACCTTGTACTCGCGGTTCTGCGCGACGACCTCGCTGTCGTCACAGCGGTCCGCGATCCGGTCGACGCGGCCGGGGTCGCCCGGGATGACCGCGATGTCGTGTACGTCGCCCTCCTCGACCAGCAGGTGCGGCTGTTTCGCCATACGCGCGGCAACAGCCGCCGCGCGCAAAAACGGACCGGTCGGCAGGCGGGTGTCGCGCCCCGAACGGCATTTGATATCGCGTTATACAATTTATCGCCGGTTCGAATCGGCGTTCGCCGCCCCTCGACGAGACCGACGGCTTCGGCCGGATCGGCCGTTTTATCGACCGAAGGCGCCAGGTCAGCGTATGACCGGTCCTGACGGTACCCCCTCGACGCTCGGCGCCCTCGCGGTCGCATTCCTCCTCGTCACGCTGGTCGCCGGGACGCTCATCGGCTTTAATTGGACACAGGCGGTGCTGCTCGGCGGATTCGCCGGCGTCGCGGCCGTCGCGTCGGCGTGGCTGACGTACCGACGCGCAGGCGGCGACTGAGTCAGTTCCCCCGGCTCTCGACAGCACTCGCCCGAGTATCGCGATTGAGAGGTCGGACGGAGGATTTTATACCCGCTCGGCGTCGAACTCCCACAATGCGATTCAGTCGCGACCGTCGGGGCCAGTCGGTCGTGGTCGGGACGGTGATCCTGTTCGGCTTCCTGATCTTAGCGCTCGCCAGCTACCAAGCGTTCGCAGTACCGGCACAGAACAGCGAGGCGGAATTCGATCATAATCAAGACCTCCAGTCGGACATGCAGGAGCTGCGCGCATCGCTCCTTGACGTCGGTGACGCGGAAGACGATCCGTACCAGCGTCCGGTCAGCGTCGACATAGGATTCAGATACGAGCCTCGCCTGTTCGCGGTGAGTCCCCCGCCGCCGACCGGGAATCTTCGGACGGAAGACCGCGGTCCGATCGACCTCACGAACGCACGGGTTAGCCCGGACGACGCGAGTCGGTTCGAGAACACCAGCCTGCTGTTCGACCCTCACGAAACGCGACTGCTCACGTTCGTTTCTGGATACAACGAGTATCGAAGTTCGCCACGAACGACGTTCGAACACACGCTTCTGTACAATCGGTTCGAGAGAGCGAACCAGACGGTCACCGGGCAGCGAACCGTCGATGGAGCCGAGCGTCGGTTGTCGCTGACCACCTTCTCCGGTGACGTCGACAGGCGGGGATTCACTACGACGCTGGACCCGACATCGCTCGATGGCCCGACACCGACGGTTCCGATCGAACCGGAGTCCGATGTAGAGTCGTTCCAGCTCCGGATTCCAACCCACTCGCCGGCCGTCTGGACCGAAATAATCGGCACCGAAACCGGCGTCGGAGAACCGAACGCAGCGGTCAACGAGAGCCTTTCTAGTGACAGGGCGGTGGTCGTTGACCTAGAAGGAGAGTGGCGCCTTCAGATGTCCCGAGTCGGTTACGACGGTGGGACCGTCGATCGAACCCCGTTTTCGAACGTTTCCCGCGTTGATGAGCGATCCCAGGCTGGCAACGAGTCTTCTGCTTTCCTGACTGAGTGGGAAACTGACTCGATCACGATCCCGGAAGGCGGCTCGACGTCGCTGAACGTGACGGTCACCGACCGGGCCACGGGAGATCCGATATCGAACGCGACGATCAACTATTCGAACGCGCGAACGGCCGGATCGGGCCGCGTTCGGTTCCGTCCAACCACGGATCGGACCCGAGACGGAGCGGCCGAGGTGAGCCTCGACGCGACCGATGCCGTCGAAAACGATTCTTACCTCGGGTACGCGACTGCCGGCGACGACGCCGACGTACTGTCGGTCAACATCGGTCCGCCCGAATCGACGCAGGCCCTCGAGCCGGTAGCCGTCGACACGTCGAACAGTGTGTTGAACTTCCAGATGCGGAACGACGGGGAAGAGACGGTGACAATCGAAGAGTTCGCCGTAGACACGACCAGAATACAGTCAGGCAACTTCATCGAGAGCAGCTCTAGCGATGACGAACTCGAGATCACCGGGAGTACCACCGACGGGCTGGCACGAACACAAGGACAACAGGTGTTCAACGCCGACGGGACGCGGTACTCGCTCGAAGCCACTGGCCCGGGCGGTCAGGGACAGAACGCGGAGATCGCGGCCGGCGACACGGTCACCGTGGACATCAGGAACTTCGAGCAGCGCCTCGACGACGGCACCACGCTCGAGTTCACGAACGACCCCGGGGACGCCGACGTGATCGTCACCTTCGTGTTGAGCGACGGGACCGAGGAGAACCTCTACCTCAGACGGCCCTGACCGCCGAGGCTTCTGATATCGACAATCGACGTAAAAACCATCGACAAAGACATATGCCAGTCCCGTGAACGACCGTGTATGACCGCAGTCGGGATCGACGCTGTCGAGATCTGGACCGGAAAGCTCAAGCTCGACCTGCCGGGCACGTTCGCGCCGGAGAAGGGCGACGACCCCGAGAAGTACACGAAGGGGCTCGGGCTCACCAACTCCTCGTTCCCCGACGTGTACGAGGACATCGTCACGATGGGCGCGAACGCCGCGAAGGGGCTGATGGACCGGAAGGGACTCGTTCCCGAGGACGTCGGCCGGATCGACGTCGCCACGGAGTCGGCGTTCGACCACTCGAAGCCGGTGTCGACGTACATCGCGGGCTGTCTCGAACAGGTGTACGACGGCGACTTCACCCACGCCAACAAGGGCGAGCGCAAGTTCGCCTGCCTCGCCGGCACGCAGGCGATCGACGACGCGTACAACTGGATCCGCGCCGGGCGGAACCGCGACCGCCCCGCCATCGTCATCACCACGGACACGGCGCTGTACGCCCGGGGCGACCCCGGCGAGGCGACGCAGGGCGCCGGCGCCGTCGCGATGCTGATCGACGAGGACCCCGCCGTCGTCGAACTGTCGACCGAACAGGGGTACGGGTCGAAAGACGAGACGGACTTCCTCAAGCCGAACCAGCAGTTCCCCAGCGTCGACGGGAAGCGCTCGGTCCAGGTGTATCTCTCCCGGATGCGCGAGGCCTTGGAGGACTACGAGTCCGTCACGGACGACATCGAACTGGAGGACTTCACCTACGCCCCCTTCCACACCCCGTTCCCCGGGATGGTCCGGAAGGCGGCGCTGTTGGCGTATCGGCACGTCATCCGCGACACCGACCACGAGGACGCGCTGGCCGACGAGATCGGCCGCCAGCCGCGGGAGGGCGAGTACGACGACCGCGAGGCCTACGAGGAGGCGATCCGCGGGTACATGGACGAGCTGAAGACGACCGAGCAGTACCGGACGTGGTACGACACCGCCGTTGAGCCGACGCTCGAACTGTCGCGCGAGGTCGGAAACTGGTACACAAGCTCCGTCCACATCGCCCGCGTGAGCGCCCTGCGTGACGCCCTGACCCGCGACCGCGAGTTCGTCGGGGACACCCTGCTCGTCGCTTCCTACGGCTCCGGCGCGCAGGCCGAGATCCACGCCGAGACGATCCGCGAGGGGTGGCGCGCGGAGATAGCGGGCCTCGACATCGACGACCAGCTCGACGCCCGCTACGACCTCACGTGGGACGAGTACGAGGACGTCCACGACGTCCACGAGTACGACATGGACGTCGAACGCGAAATCGAGGAGTTCACCCA
Source organism: Halorubrum sp. 2020YC2 (assembly GCF_018623055.1). Lineage (NCBI taxonomy): Archaea > Methanobacteriati > Methanobacteriota > Halobacteria > Halobacteriales > Haloferacaceae > Halorubrum > Halorubrum sp. 2020YC2. The sequence goes on along the minus strand of NZ_CP076019.1, from coordinate 2,284,591 downwards.
GCCCGACGGTGAGTTCGTCTTCACCGGCTGGGGCCGGATGAACGAGCGGAAGTACGAGTACGTCGAGTAAGCCGCGCCCGCCGCCGCTCGCTTTCTCCGATCCGCGAGTCGCCCGCAGCGGCCCGCAACCCCGTGAAAACGGCTCACACGGGCCGTACGCGATACGATGGTTTTAAACGACGCTGGCGTGAATCGACACCCAATGGTAACCATCTACGACGTGCCGGCCGACGACCTTATCGAGGCCGTCGCGGCGCGACTCGAAGACCGGATCGACGAGCCCGACTGGGTCGAGTTCACCAAGAGCGGCGCCGGCAAGGAGCTACCCCCGGAGCAGGACGACTTCTGGTACGTCCGCTCCGCGAGCCTCCTGCGGAAGGTCGCGCAGAACGAGCCGGTCGGCATCGAGCGGCTCGCCACCGAGTACGGCTCGAAGAAGCGCGGCTCGAACCGCTACTCCGTCCGCCCCGGCGAGCACGAGGGCGGCTCCCGCAAGCTCATCCGCACGGCGCTTCAGGCGCTCGAAGAGGACGGACTCGTCACCACCGCAAGCGGCGAGGGCCGCCGCGTCTCCGACGAGGGCGAGGCGTTCCTCTCGGAGGTCGCGACCGAGGTCTTCGAGGACCTCGACCGCCCGGAACTCGAACGCTACGCGTAACTCGGCTCTTCTGTCCGCTTTCGTCGACGTCCGTTAGCTGCGCTCACGCTCAGCACCGCCGAGACGCCTGACGCGCGGCGTTTCGTCGCTCGTACCCGTCGCTCAGTAGTCTCCGCCAAACCTTCGCTTTATATCGTATTTTGCTATATCAAATCCGATCGGCGTCGGGGTGTCCTTGACTCCCGTGCGATCGCCGTGCCGTCGGCTCGCGCGGTCGGACGGGCGAAGAGAAATCGGGTCCGCGGAGTCGGTCGCGCCGGCGGGGTGGCCGCCGCCGGCGACTCGCTGGCGAGGGCGTCGTCGCGTTAGCCGGTGTTTTTCATCCCGGCGGCGATGCCGTTGACGGTGAGCCGCAGGGTGCGCTCCTCCTCGTCGGTGCGGTGGGTCCGGCCGAGCAGGTTCGCCTGAAGCAGGTTCAGTGGGTCGACGTAGGGGTTCCGGCGACCGAGGCTCTCTTCGAGCCACTCGCGGCGGAGCAGCTGGTCGCGGCCGCTGATCTCCAAGACGAGTTCGCGCCCGCGCTCGTACTCACCGACCAGTTCGGGGAAGAAGCGCTCGCGGAGGTCGTCGTCGGCCAGGTCGGCGTACTCGGCGGCTATCTCCGGCTCGGTACGCGCGAGCGCCAGCGAGGCGTTGTCGAGCGTGGTCCGGAAGAACGGCCACTCTTCGAACATCTCGCGGAGCGTCTCTAACCCCTCCTCCTCGCCGACCTCGTCAAGGTAGGCGTCGATGCCGGAGGCGATCGCGTACCAGCCGGGGAGGATCAGCCGGGTCTGGGTCCACGAGAACACCCACGGGATCGCCCGCAGGTCCTCGACGCTGCGTTCGCCGGAGCGAGAGGCGGGTCGCGAGCCGAGGTTGAGGTTCTCGACGACGCTGATCGGCGTCGCCTGCTCGAAGTAGGAGACGAACCCGTCGGTGTTCAGCAGGTCGCGGTACGTCTCCCGGGCGGCGGGCGCCATGACCTCCATCGCCTCGACCCACCGGTCGGGCACGTCCTCGACCGGCTCCTCGTTCGCCTCCTTCCGGGCGCGGATCTGGGCGTCGAGCATCTGCTCCAACTCGCGCTCCGCGATCCGCGGGTTGGCGTACTTCTCCGCTATCGCCTCGCCCTGCTCGGTGAACTTCACCTGCCCGGTGACGGTCTCGTTCGGCAGCGCGAGCAGCGCCTCGTTCATCGGGCCGCCGCCCCGCGAGATGGAGCCGCCGCGGCCGTGGAACAGCCGGAGGGTGACCTCCTCCTCGCGGCAGAAGCGGGCGATCCGGCGCTGGTTCTCGTAGAGGTCCCAGTTGGCCGCGAGGAACCCGTTCTCCTTGTTTGAGTCGGAGTAGCCGAGCATGACCTCTTGGACCTCGCCGCGGGCCTCCAGCGCGGTCGCGTACGCCTCGTTCTCGAAGAGCGTGCCGAGGATGCGTTCGGCGCCGTTGAGCGCCGACTCGGTCTCCAAGAGCGGAACCACGTCGACCGCGCAGTGGTCGGGGAGGGAGACGACGCCGACCTGATCCGACAGGAAGAGCACCTCCAGGACGTGGCTCGGCTCCTCGGTCATCGAGATACAGTAGGTGTCTATCGCCTGCTGGCCGTACTCCTCTTGCCACTCCGCGAACGACTCGAACCGCCGGAGGACGCGCTCGGTCGTCTCCGAGACGTCGCCGGGCTCGTCGAGGTCGATCACCGGGTCGTCTTGGAGGATGGCCTCCGTGAGGAAGTCGACGCGCTCGGACTCGTCCATCCCGGCGTAGTCGACGCCCTCGACCGCGACCGCCTCGGCGACGGCCTCGGTGTGGTTCTCGCGGTGGTCGCGCAGGTCGAGCGACGCCAGCGTGAGCCCGAACGTGTCCACCTGTCGGCGGAACGGCTCGACGAACGACTCGAGGACCGACTCGTGACCGTCCTCGCGGAGCGACTCCGCGATGACGTCGAGGTCGTCGAGGAAGGCGTCGCCGTCGGGGTACTCCCCCGGGCGCACGTCGTTGACGCGGTCGAGCCGCTCGCGCATCAGCCGGAGCTTCTGACGGTACGGCTCGTCGGGGTAGCGCTCGCGGGCCTCCTCGACGACGGTCGGGAACCGCTCGGCGTCGGCCGCGAGCGACCGCGCTAACGCGTCGCCGGCGGCGTACCGGTCGCCGTCCTGGCTTAGCACGGCCGAGAGCCGCTTGCACCGGTCGCGGTACTTCTCGACGGCGACCTCGCGCTGGCGTTCAAGCGTCTCGTCGGTCACCTCGGGGGTGACGAACGGGTTGCCGTCGCGGTCCGAGCCGGCCCACGAGCGGAACTCGAAGAGCTTCGGGCAGTCGACGTCGTCGTACTCCTTCGAGATGGTCTCCTCGAACTCCTCGTAGGCGTCTCCGACCACGTCGAACAGCGTGTTCTCGAGGTACCACTGGACGTTGCGCGCCTCGTCTTCCGGCTCGGGCGCACGCTCGCGGACCTGCCGGGTGCCCCACAGGCTGGTCACCTCGGCGGTGACGTCGCGCCAGACGGCGCGCCGCTCCCGCTCGGTGAGGTTGTGCTCGTCGAGCTCTTCGAGGTGGTTCGCGATGGAGCGGAGCTTGGACTTCACGGTCGACCGCCGGGCCTCCGTGGGGTGGGCGGTGAACGTCGGCTCGATGAGCACGTCCGTGAGCAGCTCCTCTAGCTCCTCGGCGTCGACGCCCGCCTCCGCGAACTCGGCTATCGTCGCGTCGAAGGAGTCGTGGAGTGCGCTCCCGTCGTCGGCGTTCCGGACCGCGCGGACGCGCTCGCGCTCCTCCGCGAGGTTGATCAGTTCGAAGTAGGTCGTGAACGCGCGGGCGACGACCTCCTCGCGGGTCGTCGAGAGGTCGTCGACCGCGTCGTGGAGGGCGTCGCGGTCCGAGGCGTCCCCCCGCCGGTAGGCGATCGCCGCGTTTCGAAGCGTCTCGACCGTCTCGTACGCCTCAGTCGAGGCCTGCGCGGCGAGCACGTCCCCCACCAGCGCCCCGAGCTCCCGGACGTCCGTCCGCACGTCCCGATTGTGCAGCTCCATACCACGGATACTGCGTTCGGGGTCGGTTAAATACCGCGGTCCGAACGAAGGCTTGCCTCGGCTCCGAGTAAACTCTATCACGATCGTTGCTGTGCGACTCCCCACGGGGCGGCGGGGCCGCTCGAACCCCTCGCTCCGGGCCGATTTGGGCCGCGACCCGCCCGCGGTGGAGGGTTCGTCAGCCTTTTTACCGGTCCAGCCTCAGAACCGCGTATGAGTGCGTCTGATAAGTATCCGTCTGAGTCCGGGCGGCGACGCTTCGTGAAGGGCGTCGTCGGCGGCGCGGCCCTCGCGGGGGTCGGCGCGATGGGGTCGGCCACCGTGAACACCCTGACGACCGCCGGCGGCGTCGGCGGCGGGTCGACGATCGCGAAGACCATCGCACACACGGGCGGTCCGGCGCCCCGCGGACTCCCGCAGATCCCGGTCCGGGTCACCGACGAGGGGTACATCGAGGGTATCTGGCCCGAGACGACGACCGTCACCCAGGAGGGACGGGAGATCGAGGTCGCGCAGGAGGACCTCGGCGGGGTGACCTACTCCGGCGCGTGGTACCAGTACTGCGGCGTCGAGTCGCAGGAGAACGTCCAGCCGAACTTCGAGTCGGACAACCTGTTCCGCGCCGCGAGCGGCCCGCCGTACGACTGGCAGGCGGACACGTACTCGGGCGGCGACCGGATCCACGTCGACGACTTCGACGACTACACCGAGTGGGGTAACGGGATCGGCAGCGACGGCGTCGGCAAGCCGGCGGCGGTCACGTGGCGGTCCGAGGACGCCGACACCAACCTGAACGCGGTCGTCATCCGCTCCCCGGAGATCGAGGAGGCGGCCCAGAACGACGAGTGGCTCCAGGCGTCGACCGACCAGGGGTTCATGGCGTACCTCAACGTCTGTACCCACTTCTGCTGTATTCCCGGTTACAAGGTGTTAGACGAGTCCGCCCGCTACGACGCGGCCGACGGGACGTACTGCGTCTGCCACCAGTCGGTGTACGACCCGTTCACCATCGAGGAAGCGCTGTTCATCGCCCGCCCCCGGCCCGACGAGTAGTCCGCACCGTCGCGTCCCCGTTTTCACCTCCCCGCCCCGAACCGCCGCCGCGCTTTTCCCGCCGCTCGCCCGAGTGACAGTATGAGCGACGACACCCCCGCAGACGCCGACGCGTCCGCGAGCGACGACTTCGAGGCGGAACTCGCCCGCGCCCGCGACCTCCTCGACGGCGACGACGTCGACGCGGTCCACGTCGGCGTCGTCCGCGACGGCGAGGTCGACACCACGTTCGCCCAGCGCACCGACGAGGACCCCGACGGCGCCGGCCTCCGCGCGCTCGCGCTGCTCGCCGCGCACGTCAGGTTGGTCGCGGGCGAGGCGGGCGTCGAGCCCTCCACCGTCGCCGGCGACGCCGCGACGCTCGCGGGACAGGTCGAACAGATCCCGGCCGACACCGACCAGATCCCGGACGAGTAGCGAGGCGACCGCCGTTCGGTCTCCTCGCCCCCGTGGCTACTCGGAACCGCCCGACTCCGTCGCGCGGATCCGGCGGAGCTGGTGGGTCACGCCGGCGAGCGCGACGAGCAGGACCGCGAGGTTGAAGACGGCGAGCGCGACCGACTGGTAGGCCGGGTCGAACCACGTGCGGATCGCGCTCCCGGACTGGGTGTAAAAGCCCCAGCCGGCGACGACCGCGAGCAGCGACAGCGCGGCCAATCCCACGCGGTCGAGCAGCCCGCGGAGGTCGTCGGTCGAGGGGCGGTCGAACCCCGAGGAGTCGGCTGGTTCCCAGTCATCACTCGTCTCGGTGCGATCGGAATCGGTCGTCGTGCGGTCGGTGTCGTCGGTCATGGGCTGTGGTGGGTCGCGGGTCGGATCGCGGTCGGTCGCAGGTTCGGCGGGCATGCGGTCGTCGGCCGGGTCGCTGTCGGGACCGTCCGCGGGCGGTTCGTCGGTCATCGTCGCCTCCGCGCGGTCAGCGCCGCGACGACGAGCGCGACGAGCGCGACGAGGGGACCGAAGCCGGGCGTCGCGTCGTCGCTGGCGTCTCGGTCCGGCGCGCTGGCGCCGTCTCCGGCGTCGCCCCCCGCGGCGCCGTCCTCGCCGCGCTGGAAGTCCTCGACGGAGAACGCCACGTCGCGGACCGTCTCGTTCGCGCTGATCGTCTCCCGGGGGTTCAGGTTCGCGACGCCCTGCGTCTCGTCGACGAGCACGTCGTCGTCGAACAGGGCGGCGTCGACGTAGTAGTTGTAGCCGTCGGGGACCTCGACGGTGGCGGTCACGGTGTCGGTGCGGCCGGGGCGGACGGTGCCGACCGTCTCCGTCGCGTCCGCCGCGATCACGTTCGACTCCGCCTGCCGGAGGTACAGGCGGAGGTCGACGTCCTCGCTCGGCTCGTCGCCGCGGTTCGTCACCGACACGGAGGCCGACAGCGTCGCGGTCTCGTTGTCGGCCTCGACGACGCTCACCGCGACGGTCGGCCAGACGTCGCCGTCGGTGAACCCGACCCGCGTGTCCGCGTAGTCGGGCGTCAGCGCCGCGACGCCGGCGACCCGGGTCGTCTGTCGCTCGCGGTGCTGGCCGTCGACGAAGACGACCGTCTCGATGCGGTAGCCGCCCTCGCGGTCGACCGTCACGGTGCCGTTGACGGTGCGCTCGCCGTCGAAGTCGACGTCGCCGGCGTCGACGGTCGTCTCGTCGACGAGGAGGCCGGACTCGGCGCCGATCGCGCGGTGGCGGACGGTGACGTTCTCGACCGTCGAACCGCGGTGGCGGAGGTCGGTGCCGAGCCGGAGTTCGGCGGTCTCGCCGCGCACCTCGCCGGGCGCGACGGTCGCGCCGGCGATGTCGATATCCCCGGGCGGCTCGTTCGTCTCTCGGGGGTCGGTGAGGGCGTCGGGCGCGGCGACGGCGCCGACCGCGCTCGCGACGAGGAGCGCGGCCGCCGCCGCCAGGAGGGCCGTGCGGGTGTCCATGTGCGGCTCCCACTCAGCCCCGATATAAGTGCTTTGTCCGGAACTCGTACCGAGGCGTCCGAAACCGGCCTCAGAGGACGCGATACCGCCCGTTCGACTCGGTCACCTCGCCGCGGCGCGCGAGGCGAGTCAGGATCTCGCGGGCCGCGTCGGCGGGGACGCCGCCGGCCGCGGCGCGCTCCGCGACCGCCGACTCGGTGGGGTCGTCGACGGTCTCGACCGCGTCGCGGACGACCTCGGTGCGGCTCCGCGAGCCGCCCCCGCCGCCCTCGGCGCGCGAACCGGCCTCGTCGACCGCGTCGGCGTCGAGCCCCGACGCCTCGAGGTACTCCCGGTCGTCGATGCCGGCGTCCTCGACGGCGGCCTCCAGCTCGGAGACGTGGTCGACCTCCGCGAACGCCGCGCTGTCGCCGCGCTTCTTCGCGAGCAGCGCGGACCGCGCCTCCCTGGCCGCCTCGCGGTCCTCGGACTCGAAGAAGCGCTTGAGCTTGGCCGTCTTATGGGTCTTGCCGCACCGCGAGCACTTCGCCGTCTCGCTCGTCTCCGGGTCCGTGACCAGCCACATGTTGGCGCACTCGTTGCAGCCGACGACCGCGTACATACGCCCCGATTCGCCGGCCCCGAATTTGAACCCTCGGCTCCGGGATGCGACGCACACTCCAACACCCCACGCCATGCCGTGGCGCGTGCCTCCGAGTGGCCGCCGAAGGCGGCCGCGAGGAGTACGCGCGAGGGAGTCGGCCGGCCGGAGCGAAGCGGAGGCCGACCGACGAGGCTGGGGAGGCGTGAGGCGCGGGGCGGTGCTGGGCGGGGCGGGACTCAAAGGGGCAGCCGCGAGGGCGAAGCACGACGACGCAAGGACCGCAGGAGCGAGCGAAGCGAGCGACGAGGACCGCAGCGAGTCGCGCGAGCCGTCGCGGCTGGGGCTTTGGAGGTGTTCGCCGCCGAGTGTTCACCAGTTCCGTCTCACCGATCAACGACTCGGAACCGACCAGAAACGACCACGTACCCTACCTATCAGTCCGATTCGATCTCTTCGCGGCCGCGAGCACCTCGTCGTGGAGGGTGCCGTTCGAGGCGACGAGCCCCTTCGAGTCGTGCCGCCACCGCTCCCCTTCCAAGTCAGTCACGCGCCCGCCGGCCTGCCGGATGACGAGCACGCCGGCAACCGTGTCCCAGGGGTTCGCCGCGACGTTCGTGATCGTCCCCTCAAGTCCCCCGGCCGCGACGGTCGGGAGTACCACCTGCGCGGCGCCGAGCCGGCGCATGTCCCCGAAGCGGGAGACGATCGCCTCGCAGGCGCGGGCGTACTCGTCGCGCGCGTCGTACTCCCACCAGATCGTCGGGTCGACGACGGCGTCGCGGGGCTCGGCGGCGTCGCTCACCGATATCGGCTCGCCGTTGCGGTACGCACCCGTGGCGTCGGCGGTGTAGGTGTCACCGAGCGCGGGCGCGACGATCGCGGCCGCCACCGGTTCGCCGTCGACGACGGCCGCGACCGCGGTGGCCCACACGCGGACGTCGCGGACGTAGTTGTTCGTCCCATCGATGGGGTCGATCACCCACGCGGCGCCCGAATGGGCACGGTCTTGCGCTCGTCTTCCTCCTCGCCCACTATCGCGTCGCCGGGTACGACTCCCGGATCGCCTCGATGACGGTGCGCTGGGCGGCGCGGTCGGCCTCGGTCACCACGTCGTCCTCGCCTTTCGTCTCCACCGCGATGTCGCTGCGGAAGCTCTCGTTCGCGACTTCGGCGCCCGCCTCCGCGGCGCGAACCGCCACGGCCGCGCGCTCGGCAACGTCGTCCGCGCGGTCCGCGACGGGGGGAACGGCGGCGTCGTCGGCGCGGTCGCCCGGGGGGGCGCCGCGCTCGGCTTCGTCGGTCATACCCCCAGTCCGCGCCCCCGACGCGTATAAACGTCGGTTCGGCGCGGGCGACGAGACGGAATTAACTCAGTTTCGAATCCGAGTAGTTTAAGTGGGTTCGAGTCGGTGGATCGGGTATGACCCGAAGAAGCGGTCCGTCAGCTCGAGTACACCATCGACGCCTCGCTCGACGAGATCGGTCAGCGCGCCGCCGCCGGCTACCGGCCCACCTTCGAGCGCGTGGCCGAGCGCGCGGACGGGTCCGCGGTGTACGACCTCGCGGGCGAACTCTGCGAAGACGTCGTCGACGGCTCCTGCCCCTCGCCGGCGGAGGCGAACGCGGTCGCGGATCGCGTACTCGATGACTGGGCGTACACCGACGGCGGGGAGTAACTGGAAAGTACCTTTCCGGTAGTTACACGTCCGTTTCGGTAACCAGATCCGACACTTCGTTCTTCGAGAGCGCACGATCGTAAATACGAGCGTCGTCGATACGACCCTCGAAAGAGCCGATCCAGCTGTGCCGGCGCGCCTAAAACCACTTGCGAGGAAACGACTCACGAGCGTGTCACCGGTGCCGACTGACGTTTCGTCTACCTCACTCCCGTCTAAGTAGAGACGAACCGCGTCACCGCTCTCGAACGTCATCGCGACGTGATGCCACTCTCCGTCCGTAACTGAAATCGCTCCGGAAAACTTCGACTCCGTCTTCAGCGGTTGTATCGACGACCGTCCGCGGCTCTGTTGCGCTCTGATCCAGCCCGATATTGTATTGTCGGTTCCCGCCCCCAGCCTTTTCACGGGAGATGATCCGCTCGTACCCTTCTTGACCGCTGGCGGGTTTCACCCACGCGGCGAGACTTAGCGACTCCGTGAGATCGAGGCTCGGATCGTCAGGGATTCCCACGTAATCGTCGCTCCCGTCGAACGCTCCCGCGTTTCCTACTTTCCCGTCAACGGAACTGACCCCTCGACATTCCCGTCGTTCGTTCCGACCGCGTCGACGGCGGTTCCGCTCTCGACGTCGTCGAGCGGCCAGTAGCTCACGAGTCCGTCGGCCGGTCCCTCGACGACCGTCCCGCCGCCGCCGACCACGTCGCCCTGTGCGGGGTTGTTCACGTCGGCTCGAACGGTCATCGTCAGCTCCTGATCGTCGTCGACGCCGAGGTCGTGCGTGTCGACGTGGACGCCGATGTCGGCCGACGAGCCGGTCGGCAGGTAGAGCACGTCGTCTTCGCTGTCGCGAAGTTTGTTGTCGGGGTCGCCGTTCGGGTAGAGCCAGACGTCGGTGTCCTCGTCGCCCACGGTGAGATCGCCCGTCGAACCGCCGAACGTCGCCCAGACGTACACCCCTTGGGTGCCCTGGTTGGCTATCTGGAACACCTTATCGAAGTCGTAGACCGAGTCCGTGCCGAGGCCCGCGCCGTCGTTGCCGCTCTCGGAAAGTCCAGCGCGAGGACGTCGCGTCGGTGGCGGCGAACTGGCTCCGTTGGGGGAGGACAACGGTTCCATCGCGAGGTAGGCGCTGGCGTCGTCCGCGACCGAGACGGAGACGTCGCGGGTCGCTTCGACGCTGGTGAACGCGCCGGACCCGACCGCGGCGCCGGTGCTTACGATACCGCCGATTGCGAGGATGAACTTGCGTCGTTCCATTGGTGGTTGCGTCCAGCGTGACCGGGGTCGATCCCGAATCACGCATGGCTCTCTTACCACGACGATCCGACTCTACCCACCTTGTTATGAGTCGGTCGAACCGGTTCAGGAGCATCCTGATGGCTCTGAAGGGTGTGGTTGTGATTCCGTGAACGACAAATTCCGGTACCTGTCTGAGTAGACCTGTGTGAAGATAACGATTCAGAAAAGCCGCCGATGGTTCGCGACAGACATGAGTCGGTGTGGTGTCGACGCGAAGTACATCGATGCCTTCGCCGGGCGAACGCCGTCAAGCGTTGCAGAAGCATTACTTGGACTATAGCCCGGAGCAACTCAGGGAGATTTACGACGAGACGGGTATCAGTACTTGAATAGTCCTGTGGCTGTCGCTTTCCGGGTATTGAAAGAATGGAGGAAAAATCGCAGTCAGTTAGCGAGCGGTCACATCGAAGGAGTAGGTAGGTAGCCTGCTTACTTACCGGCGTCCGGGTCAATCTCGACAGCAGCGAACGGATCAAAGACGGTATCTCCTCCACTGCCACTGATTTTTTCATCTTGGATGGTCTGTCGATCTTCAGTGCCAAAGAAATTCTCAGTAGCGTCAAGCTGACCAGACGCGCTATTTGCAATGGCCAGCAGGTCATTGTTGATGAAGTGGTTGTTGCTCAGACTCTCAACCGTGCTGCCGTCGTCGTTACGCTGGAATCCGACGTAGCTGGTCTCAACGAGGTTTGCCTCAACAGTCGCATTAGTAACTCCCTCCCCATCACGATTCAGAGCGATTCCTCTTTCATTTCCATTGCCGATTATCGTATTGTGCTTAACGACTGGTTCCGTAGCACCGTTACTGAGAGAAACCCCAAATCTCTTATGATTAATCTCATTGTTTTCAATCACAATACCGTCCGTGCTAGCAGAGTCGAAGCCTTCCGGGCCATACTCTGAGACCAGAATACCATCGGTGTCTGAGGTGACCTTGTTGTCCGTGATTTCGATGCCCTTTGCATTCTCAACACCGGTGACAACGATGCCTTCCTGAGCTGCATTGGACACGTCAAATCCTTTGAACACAACATTCGCCGCGTTGATGTCAACGGCTCGGCCGCCACCGGTCGCATCTGGCCTCTCATCAATCACTGTTTTCGTTGGGCCCTCTTGGGAGATGACTTCAACGTTCTTATGAACGATACTTATTAGGGCACTATTACTGCCATCATTATTCGAATTCTCGTTGCTAGCGTCGTAGTCGGACTTCACGAGCACCGTGGTGTCTGCGCCTTTTTGATCCAGTGCAGCGCCGATGCTGTTGAATTCGTCAGTTTCGGCAGCGTCACCGGTGACGATCGCGTCAGCGTCGGTCTCGGTGATGCCAGGCTCGTAGTCACTGAAGTCTACACCCACGTCAATCCCAGACAGGAACTCGATGTTCTCGTCGTCCACGGTCACACCGTCTGCATCATCACCAGCACGGGAATCGAACCGCCGTTGATACCTGACGCGTCAATCGTCGGTGAGGCGTCCCCGGCGGCTTTGAGCGTCAGACCCTCAACATCAATTGTCACACTTTCTTCGTACGTACCGGACTCGACCAAGACCGTCGTCCCGTCAACGGCATCAATTGCGGACTGGATCGAACTGTACTCGCCGTCATCCGGATTTTTGCTGACGACGGCAGCGTCTTCCCCGACTCCATCGGAGGGGTTCGAATCGGTGGGAACATCGACATCAGCAGTAAGTGTTGCTGTGAGCGTCTGATCCCCGTCCTCCGATTCGAGGACGTTCGTGTCGATGTGGACGCCCATCTTGACGGTTTCACCGACCGGGACCGTCACGACGCTGTTATCTCCGTCGTTCAGCTTTCGACTGGACTCGCCGTCCGGATAGAACCAGATATCGTCGTCGCTCAGGTCGCCGCCACTGAAATTCGCCCAGACGTAGATCGTCTGTGTCCCCTGATTGGTAATCCTGAAAACGTCGTCGAAGTCGTAGACCGAACTCAGGCCGACACCGCTCCCGCTGTTCCCCGAGTCGTCGAAGTTCAGTGCGATCTGATCGCCATTACTGGAATCCTGTGTCGCGAACTCGCTGTTCGCGGACGACGACGGTGACGGTTCGATTCCGAGATAGGCGTTTTCCTCGTTTGCGACCGTCACCGAGACGTCGCGGTCGGCCTCCACGCTCGTGAACGCTCCAGTTCCGATCACGCCAGCTGTGCCTGCCGCACCGCCAATCGAGATGAGCAGCGTACGTCGTTTCATGTTCGGGAAGTGGCCCTGCAAAGGGCGATGCCCACCGGCGGAATCGAACCACCGTACGCCAACGTGGGTGAAATAAAATTGGTTCAGCTAGCCTTCCGCCTCTATAGTAACGTCCGCTTCCCAGCTTTTAACATCGACATTGCCGATATCGATATTGACTCCGATGAGCTGTGAACTCCCTAGGCTAACGCTCACAGAGTTGGAACTAGCCGCATCAGACGCGGTGAGTGGACTGTCGGAACTGCTCCCCGGATAAAACTCCACATCTAGCGTACCATTTGGAGAGTTCCCGGTACCAGGGCCGTCCTCGAAGTCACCTGCGCTCAGTTGTTCAATATAAATATCTAGATCTTGGGTTCCCTGATTTTCAACTACAAACACACCGTCGAACGAGTAGTCCGAGGAATTGCCGACACCTTGACCGGTGACGCCGTTCACGGCATTGAAATCCAGCGACAGTTGGTTTTTCCCACCACTACTCGTGTCCTGGAACGCGAAATTCGAGTTGGCGCTACTCGCAGGAGAAATTGCGAGGTACGCTTGGTCCTCATCGGCAACACTAACGTTAACCGATCTATCTGCCTCTACACTCGTGAACGCGCCCGTTCCAAGCGCTGCGCCGCCACCCGCAGCGGCCGCACCCAGGCCAGCCAACAGCTGTCTACGGTTCATTTTCAGTCACCTGTTTTAGGTGTCGTTTGCGCTGATCGTGAGCGTTCCACTGAGATCTGACGTTCCGGAATTAATGGCGAAGTCGACGTCGATGGAGTCTCCCGGCGAGAGCGTCGCGTCTCCAGCCTCGTCATCCGAGAGAGACGCATTAATCCCATCATTGCTCGGAGCGGAAACAGAAGTCGACCGGCCTTGAGTCGAGACATCGCCATCTCCGGACAGGGAAACGGTAACTTCCTGCGTTCCCTGATTGACAATCTGGAAAACCGATTCCGCAATCGTGTCAGCGTTCGGGTTCACACCGGAGCCGCCGGCGGTCCCATTAGTGGTATCGTCAGGAATACTATTGAAGTCGACCGAGTACTCGTCACCGGACGCATCAAAGTACGGATCGTTTGCGTCCCCGGAATTCTGAAGCCCGAGGTATGCGTTGGCGTCTTCGGCGACCTTAACGTCGACCTGCCGATTAGCCGTCACACTCGTGAACGCGCCCGTACCCATCGCGGCCGCGCTTCCGGAAGCCAATGCACCCAGGCCAACTACGAACTTACGTCGTTCCATGGTTGTGTGTCCGCGACCGGGCTCGCGGGGACCGTCCCGCGTCGGCCGCTTCACTTCCCCCATGTAGCCTATCCCCTATCGTTATGACACGCTCGAAGCGCCACAGGAACTCCCGGAAGAAATCACGACCCGGCCTCGAACCGCCACAGGCACCGCTTGATCCGACCTCGACCCGCGCTCGAACCCGGTTCATTTCTGATTTCGGAAACGACGCCGAAACCGCGGTTTCAGCCCGTAATTCGCCACATCAAGCACCGCTTGACCCGGCCGAAGGGGGTGATATACCCGCCGAATATCCCCTCCACTCCGCTAAAACGTCGGCTCGATTTATGTAGTCTGGGACACGGGTTAGTGTTAACCGCCGAACAGGAGACCCGCCAGCGGTCTCGGTCGGCGCGCGCCACACGATGCTCTCGACGACCCCGATGGGAACGACGGGCGACGTATCGCTGCCGGAAGGAGAGATATTCGAACTGCTCGCGAACCGCCGCCGCCGCTTCGCGATCCACGCCCTGAAGCGCGCCGACGGCCGATGGACGTGGCCGACCTCTCGACGCGCGTCACCGCCTGGGAGCTGGGCGTCGACCCCGAGACGATCGGCTACGACGACCGGCGCAACGTCCACACGGTCCTCACGCGCACCCACCTGCCGAAGCTCGACGAGCGCGGCGTGGTCGAGTACGACGACGAGGCGAAGGTGGTCGAACCCACGCCGGTCCTCGACGACCTCGACGTGTACATCGAGGTGCTCCGCGGGCGGGAGATCCCGTGGAGCCTCTACTACCTCGGGCTCGCCGCGCTGTTGGCGCCGTCACGCTCGCGGTCGCGGTCAAGGCCCCCTGTTCGCCGCGCTCGACGGCACCGCCGTCGCCGCCTTCGCGGTCACCGCCTTCGCGGTCTCCGCCGCGCTCCACTACTACTACGGCGAGCGCACTCGCCTCGGCAACTTGGAGAAACCGCCCGAACTCCGGAAGCGGGAGTGAACGGAGCGGCCGGCCGCGCGGCGGTCGACGCGGCTCACAACCCGATCCGCTCCCCGATTTCGGGCGCGCTCGCCGCGAACCCGTCCGCTCGGAGGTCCTCCGCGAACGCCTCGCAGCGGTCGCCGTGGTTCACCAGCACCCGCGCGTCCCGGTAGGCGTCCAAAAAGGACTCCAGCCCCTCGCGGTCGGCGTGCGCGGAGAAGTCGTACGACTCCACCCGCGCGCTCACGGGCTGAACCCGTCCGTTCAGCTCCAACTGCCCGCTCCTGTAGCTCGCGTCCCGGCGTCCCCTCCACTTGGTACCGTCAGCGTCACGAGGTTCGTCGGGTTCGTCCGGATTTCCGGGAGGTACGTGTGGACGGGGCCGCCCGCGAGCATCCCCGAGGTGGTGACGATCAGGGCGTTCTCGGCCGCGATCCGCTCGCGCTGTCCGTCGCGCCCCGTGACGGCGCGAGCCCTTCCGACCGCCGCGTCGAACGCGTCCGAGTCGCGCAGGAACGACGGGTACCCTCGGAGCATCTCGGTCACCTCGACGCCCATCCCGTCGACGTACGGCGTGAGGCCGTCCGCGGCCGCGACGAGGAGCAGCTCCTGCGTCCGGCCGATGGCGAACGCGGGCGCGACGACGGTGCCGCCCTCCCATATCGTCCGCTCGACGCGCTCGGCCCACGCCGACTCCACCGCCGCGCGCTCCTCGTGGGTCACGTCGGCGTAGGTGGACTCGCAGACGACGACGTCGGCGTCGGGGCGCGCCGTCGTCCCCGCGACCAGCCGCTGGTCGTCGGTGTGGAAGTCCCCGGAGTACAGCAGCCGCGTGTCCCCGTCGTCGACGAGGACGTGCGCGGAGCCGGGGATGTGTCCCGCCGAGAACAGCGTCACCTCGTAGCCGCCGCCGTCGATTCCGCCCGCGACCGGAAGGGGTCGCCGTAGCCGTGCCGGCGTTCACCTCGCCCAGCCGCGCGACGTGTTCGGCGCCGAACGGACACAGCGGGCTGTTGCCGTGGAGCTTCAGCGTGTCCTCGGCCAGCGTCCGCGCGAGTTCGCCGGTCGGCGGCGTCCAGTGGACGGCGGTCGGCGGTCGCCCTTCAGCAGCGCGGGCACCGCCCCGACGTGGTCGAGGTGTCCGTGCGAGGCGACGACCGCCTCCGGCTCGGGGTCCCGGACCGGGTACCGCGGCGGGTCGGCCGTCATGAGCCCGTAGTCCAGAAGGAGGGCGTCGTCGACGAGGAGGGCGCTCCGGCCGACCTCGCGGGCGCCGCCGAGGAACTCCAACTCCATCGAGCGCCCGTAGCCGCCCGCGGCGTTAGTGTCCGTCGGTCACGCTTTCCAGACTCCCGACCCCTCGCGGCCGCGTCCCCGCGGGAAAAGAGACCCCCGGCGTCAGTCGATGCGCTCGGCGGCGTCGCGCTGAACCAGCGGGTCGGCGTTCTCGACCGGGAGCGAGACGACGTCCTCGCTGGCGAGTTCGTACTCCCGCTCGTCGACGCCGAAGATGGCCCCGACGTCGCGAGTGATCCGGACGGTCGCCCGCTCGGCCGCCGCCGCCGCGCCGGAGTCGGCGTCCGGCACGTCGTCCGACCCGTCGTCCGTGCTCGTTTCGGGCGCCGGCCCGCCCCCCGTTCCCGTCTCGGGCACCGCTCCGCCGTCCGCCGTCGCCCCGGGGTCCGGCTCCGCGTCCGCGTCGCCGCCGAGGTCGGCGTCGGCCGCGCCGGCGTCACCGGTTCCGTCGGCCTCGCTCCCTTCGTCCCCGACGCCGACGGCTCCCGGGGGCGCCGGGTCGGGCGGCACCGGCGTCGTCTCGGCGTCGGCCTCGTCACCGGGCCCGGCCGACGGGACCGCTCCGCCCTCGGGCGACCCCGCCGACGCGTCGGGGTTCGACTCGCCGTCGTCGCCGCCCATCGCACCGGCGAGCGCGCCCCGTCGGCGGGCGGCGACTCGGTCGGCTCCGCGCCGGTCGGCTCCGCGCCGGTCGCCTTCGCCTCGTCGGCCGATCGGGTCGCCTGTGTCTCGGGCGCTCGGTCCGTCGGGGGGTCCGGCGCCGGGGCGGCGTCCGAGGCCGGCGTGTCGTCTGGGGCCCCGTCGCCCGTCGCGGAGCCGTTCGCTACCGGGGACTCGCCCGCGAGCACGTCGAGGACCTCCGACTTGTTCGCGGTGATGCGCTCGACGAGGTCGTCGAACAGCCGGCGCTCCTCGGTCGTCATCCCCTCCTCGTCGACGGACATGTCGGCCGCGGCGAAGGAGGCGAGCTTGACGACCTTGCCGACCCGGCGCTCGTACAGCGCCTCCGCGACCTCCTCGGCGGTCTCCACCTCGTCGGAGAGCCGGCGGATGTCGTCGTCCTCGAACGGGTTCTCGACCTGCTCGGCGCGGCGGTCGCGCGCGGCGCGTAAGTCCGCGACGTACGCGCCCACGTCGTCGTAAAACGAGTCCCGCAGGTGCTGGAGGCTGTCCTTCCGGCGCTCCTTCGCCTGCGCGGATCGAAGTTCGTCGAGGTTCATTTGTTGTCGGTCATCGTTCGGGGGCTTTCCGCGCCTCGCCGCGGGCCATCAGGAACGCTCCCGCGTACTCGGGCACGGTGTTTCTACCGGATTCAACTCTGACGCGCTCGCCGTTTAATTCTACCGTCCGATCCGCGTCGGTCTCGATCCGGATCTCGCGCCCGACGAACCGGTCCGGGACCGCGTCCCGGAGCGGGTCGAACTCGTCTATCTCGTCGCGGTCGAGCGGCGTGACGACCAGGGCGGAGCCGCCGTGGAGCGTCCCCGGCAGCCGGATGAGCCGGCGGGTGTCGGTCGTCACCGGCTCGTCGATCGGCGCGGCGTCCTCCGCGGCGACGCGCGAGGCGAGCGCGGAGACGAGCCGCCTGACTCCCGGGCCGCCGGCCTCGACGTTGCCCTCGGCACCGCGGTCGGGTTCCGGTCGAACGCGCCGAGGATCGTCTCCGCGCGCCCCTCGCCGATGCCGTCGAGTTCCGTCAGTCGCTCGCGGGCGGCCTCGTCGTCCATCTCGCGCAGGTCGTCGGCGTACTCGACCAGGGCGTCGTGGACGCGCGCGCCCCACCCGCCCTCCGTACGGAGGACGCGCTTCGTCGTCCCGCGGTCCGAGACGGTCCGGATCAGCCCGTCGGTGTTGAGGTCGATCGCGCGCACGTAGTCGACGACCTCGCGGCGCGCGTCGCTGTCTAACTCCCGGACGCTCTCGTCGCGGACGTGACGTGGTAGCCCCGCCCGCCGGAGAAGACGACGGTCACGTCCTCGAACGCGAAGTCGTCGTCGATGAAGTCCAGCAGGCGCAGGAGCGCGTCCTTACACGTCGCGAGCATCTCCGGGTACGAGGTGGTCTCCGGGTCGACGCCGGGGAGGTGGTCGGCGTCTAAATCGAAGACGAGGTCGGCGTTCCGCCACCCCTTCTGTCCCATCGTCGCCGCGCCCGGGTCGTCGTAGCGCGCGGCCGAGAAGTAGGCGTGTCGGGGCGCGTTGTCCGCGAAGAACGTGTCGACGTCACCGAGGTCGTACAGCGACTGGTGGCGGACCATCGTCGTCCCCGACCCGGGGGTCCACGGGATGTGGCCCCACTCGCGGAGGTTCGCGTCGGGCGGGAGCGACAGCGAGACCGACCGGTAGTAGTCGCTGAAGCGACCCGGAGGTACTCGCGGGTCCGGTCGTCCATGTCTCCTCTCGTACCCGCGGTCGACGTATCAACGTTACCGTTCGCCGGCGACCGCGACAGCAATTGTTTATAAATGAACGAGGCGGTGGCGTCGCCGGCGGCTCTGCCGCCGGCTGTAAGAGGCGCGTCGCGCCTCCCTGCGTGCCTGCGAGCGGCCGCCGAAGGCGACCGCGAGTCGCGAGGGACCTTCGGTCCCTCTGGCAGCCGGCGCGTAGCGCCGGCGACAGCACGCGCGAGGGACGCGGCGAACGCGAGCGGCGAAGCCGCGAGCCGTGAGCCGCGAGGCTGGGGAGGTGTGAGGTGCGGTGCTGTGCGGGGCGGGGTGGGAGTCAAAGGGGCAGCCGCGAGGGCGAAGCACGACGACGCAAGCACCGCAAAGAAGGAGCGGTAGCGACTGACTGAGGAGCGCAGCGAGTCGCGCGAGCCCTCGCGGCTGGGGCTTTGGAGGTGTTCTCCGCTGATCCGCAGTCAGTTATTTATAAGTGAGCGGCTGGGGCTTTGGAAGTGGTCAACGTCGATCCGCTGTCTCTTATTTATAAGCGGACAGATAGGAATTTGATACTGTTCGCTACTGGAATCACCTATCGACGCCGACCGTCGACAGTATTTTGATCGGCAGAATCGTCGACGGCACACGGCTGGTCCCCATGCTCGACGACATCGTCGACGTGCTCATCGGTGAAGTAGTCAAACTGGTCCCCGACGTGGTGTGGGGCGCCGTATTCCTGGTAACCGGCGCCCTGACGACGACGGTCGGCGTGACGATGCTACTCGGGACGACGACGCTCACCGGGTCGACGCGTCTCGGCGGCGTACTGACCGCCGTCGGCGCGCTGCTGATAACAGGCGCTTTCGTCGCGTGGTACCGATGAATTTCGACCGCCCGGATCCCCTCGGCCACAACACTATCCGCCCGGCGGCCCTTCGCCCGGTATGCGCTCCGAAGAGGAGATCAGAGAGCAGTACGAGTTCCTCCGCGAACAGCTCGACGACGAGGAGATGAATCACCGCGGCGTCGAGGAGCTTTTCACCCACTACAAGCGCGCGCTCGGGTGGGTGTTAGAAGAAGAACATATGTGAGCGACGTACGACACGTTTATTACGTTCTACCCGCTATGTTCAGATGACGCTTCGTCTGGAGGGCCGAAGCGTCAGCGGGGACCAATCGGCAGGCCCGACGCGGCTTTTTTCCGCGTCGGGCGTGCCTTCTTCCGATACTCGACCGCGTAGCTCTGGCGCCGATTCTCTCGTGTCAGAGCGGGCAGACGCTCGTACCACTCCGTCGAGCGACGAGACCCCGTCTCCGGATCCGGGCACGTATCAGACACGTAAACGAGTTGCGGCCGAGAACGCTCGGTTCGGTGTCGTGTGACAATTATCGTACTGATAGAACTGAGCCGGCTGTTATGTGGGGCCTAAGGCGCGACGACTGGTCGCGTGAGGGGTAAAATAACGGTATATTTATTTATTTTCGACAGGTATGTAGGAGCAGTTGTATGTACGACCTCACAGGTTTTCAGCGTGACCTGCTCTACGTGATCGCGGGGCTCGACGAGCCGCACGGGCTGGCTATCAAAGAGGAGCTCGAAGGGTACTACGAGAAGGAGATCCACCACGGCCGTCTCTATCCGAACCTCGACACGCTCGTCGAGAAGGGGCTCGTCGAGAAGGGCCAGCGCGACCGCCGCACCAACTACTACACGCTGACTCGCCGCGGTCGCCGCGAGATCGAGGCCCGGACCGACTGGGAAGCGGAGTACATCGAGCACTGACCCCGCGTCCCGCCCGATCGCCAGCCGCGGCGGGCCAAAGCGCGTCGCCGCCGGTCGCCGTCGGTTCCGTTCTCTCTTCTCCGATCTCGTCTCGCTTCGCCTTGTCGCGGCGCCCTCGCGGCGCCGAACGGTTGGATTCAAGTCCGCCCCGGCGGAACTCGGTCGTATGCAACCGGGAGATCGCGTCCGCGTCGATCGCGGGGGCGTCACCAACGAGGGCGTACTGCTCCCCTCCACGACGCGCGACCACCTCGTCGTCAAGCTCGACGGCGGGTACAACGTCGGCGTCGACCGCGAGGAGGCCGACGTCGAGGTGCTCGAGTCCGGCGTCCGCGAGGTCGACCCCGCGGCGGAGACCGACGACGCGGACGACGCCACCTCCGAGATAACCTTCGACGAGGACCTGCCGACGGTCTCGCTCATCTCGACCGGCGGCACCATCGCCTCCACCGTCGACTACCGGACCGGCGCGGTCACCGCCCAGTTCGACGCCGAGGACGTCCTCCGGGCCGTCCCCGAACTCGCCGGCCGCGCGAACTACCGCGGGCGGGTCGTCGCGAACATCCTCTCGGAGAACATGGAGCCGTCCATCTGGCGCGACCTCGCCGCGGCCGTCCGCGAGGAGATCGAGGCCGGCGCCGACGGCGTCGTCGTGATGCACGGCACCGACACGATGCAGTACTCCGCCTCCGCGCTCTCCTTCATGCTCGACGCGCCGGTCCCGGTCGCGTTCACCGGGAGCCAGCGCTCCGCGGACCGCCCCTCCTCCGACAACGTGATGAACGCGGTCTGCGCCGTCGAGGCCGCGAAGGCCGACCACGCCGAGACGCTCGTCTGTATGCACGCGGGCCAGTCCGACGACGCCTGCGCGCTACACCGCGGCACGCGCGTCCGCAAGAACCACACCTCCCGTCGGGACGCCTTCGAGACGGTCGGCGCCGCCCCGCTCGGCGTGATCGACTACGCGGCCGCGGCCGAGGCGGGCGCCGAGGGCGACGCGGCCGACGCGGCGATCGAGTGGAACCGCGAGCCGCTCCCGCGGGGCGATACCGAAGGTGACGGTGACGCCGTCTCCGTCGCGCCCGACCTCGACGGCGACGTCGAACTCGTCAAGTTCACGCCCGGGATGGACCCGGCCGCGTGGGAGTACTTAGACGACAAGGACGGCGTCGTGATCGAGGGGACCGGGCTCGGCCACGTTCACACCGACCTCATCCCGCGGATCGAGGAGCTCGTCGAGGCCGGGACCGTCGTCGCGATGACGAGCCAGTGTCTCGACGGGCGGGTCTGCGACCGCGTGTACGACACCGGCCGCGACCTGCTGGACGCGGGCGTCGTCGAGGCGGGCGACACCCTCCCCGGCACCGCGAAGGTGAAGCTGATGTGGGCGCTCGCGAACCGCTCCGACCCCGCGGAGGCGATGGGCCGAGACCTCGCCGGCGAACTGACCGAGGAGTCGCAGCCCTGGCGATGACGGGATCGGAGGGGAAGCCGGCGCCCGACTCCGACTCGGCGCCCGCCCCAGTCGTCCGCGAGGCCCGTCCCGCCGACGCCGACGCGGTCGCGGCGTTCACGCGGGACACGTGGGGCGAGCGCCACGACGACTACATCCCGCGGGTGTTCCCCGACTGGGCCGCGTCCGACGACCCGAAGCGCGGCACCTTCGTCGCGACGCTCCCGCCGGAAGCGGTCGAACCCACCGGTCTCGACGACCGCGAACCGGGAGACACCCTCGTCGCGGGCGACGGCGACGGCGTCGCGGACGCGGGCGACCCCGAGGCGGTCGTCGGCTGTATCCAGGCCGTCTCGCTGTCGGAGTGGGAGGCGTGGGGACAGGGAATCCGCGTCGACCCCGCCGCCCGCGGGCACGGCGTCGGCACCGCGCTCTCGACGGCCGCGCTCGACTGGAGCCGCGAGCGCGGCGCGACCGTCTGCCGCAACATGGTGTTCTCGTGGAACGTCATGGGGCTCGGTCAGTCGCGCGCGGTCGGCTTCGAACCGGAGACCGAGTTCCGGTTCGCGGAGCCGGAGCCGGACTCGGAGGCGCTCGGCGACGGGGAAGTCGACTCCGACGCGGTCGACTCCGGCCCGACTGATTTCGACGCGCTCGACGACGCCGACCCGAACGCGGCGTGGGCGTTCTGGAGCGACAGCGACGCCCGCGACCACCTGCGCGGCCTCGCGCTCGACCCTGACGAGTCGTGGGCCTGCTCCGCGCTCACCCGCGAGCGACTCGCGACCGCGGCCGCCGAGGACCGGCTGATCGCGGTCGCCGGCCCCGAGGCCCTCACCGGCTTCGCGGTCCGGACCCGCGTAACGGAGCGCGAGGTCGACGACGAGACGACCCGCATCGCGACGTACGGCGCCGCGGCGTGGCGCGACGTCGACGCGGCGGGAGCGCTGTACGACGCGGTCGCGGCCGACGCCGCCGCGGTCGACGCCGACGAGGCGCGCGTGCTGATCCCCGAGACGGTCGAGCACGTGAGCGATACCGGGGCGAACCGCGTCCCGGTCGCGGGCGAACCGGACTTCGTAATGTGCGCGGACCTCACCGGTGACCGATGACGCTCTTCGGCGTCGCCCTCCCGTGGTCGCTCCCGCTCACGCTCGTGGTCTACGGCGTCGTCGTCGCCGCCGCGGTGTGGATCTATCGCGACGCGAAGGCGCGCGGGAGCCGCTACGCGGTCCTCTGGGCTCTCTCGACGCTCCTCTTCACCATCGTTCCGGTGCTCCTTTACCTGTACCTCCACCGCGAGGCCGGGCCGGCGCGGTAGGGGATCGGCTCCCGTCGCCCGGTCTCACGACGGACCGCTCCAGACCGCTTATGTGCGACGACCCGATAACGACCGACGGATGCCCTCCCCCCGCTTGCCCTACTGGCTGCGTGCGCTCACCCGCGGCCGTCGTCCCCGAGCGCTCTCGATAGCGATCGCGAACCTGCTCCCGCTCGTCGGCGTCGTCGCGCTCGGTTGGAACGCGGGGGCGCTGGTGTTCCTCTACTGGTTCGAGCTCGGAATCACCGCGTTCTGGGCCGTCGTCCGGGCGCTGTTCGCCGGACGCCTCTCCGAGGTCGATCGTGGCGGGCTGATCGTTGGTCCGCTGGCGGCGAGACGCGTCGCGATTCCCGTCCCGGGAACCGATCTCGGGATCCGAGTCTCGACGCTGCTGGTGCTTCCGATCATCGCTCCGGTACTCGCGGGCATGTGGTTCATCGCCGGCATTCCCACCGTCGGCGTCGCCGTCGACGGCGGGCTCGCTCCCGACGCGCTCGATTCGGTGACGCTCGCGGTGCTCGTCATCTTCGCGACCGAGGGCGGGACGACCCTCGTCGACTACATTCACAAGGGTGAGTACCGCGAACACAGCGCCCAGACCGCGATGCGAGGCGTCTTCTTCAGGGCGGGAACGATAGCGCTCGGCGGAATCTTCGCCGTCACGCTGATCGGCGCGGCGACGGTGGGGCCCGACGCCGAGCTGTCCGCGGTCGACCCCGGTATTGCCGGCCTCCCACTGCTCTTGGGAATCGTCGGTGTCAAGGCCGCCTTCGATCTCGCCGGGCTGTACCGAGACCGACTGACCGCGTTCGACGAGTCGTCGTCGCTCGACTTGGGGCTCTCGTACGACCCGCCCTCGACGGAGCCGATCGACGGCTCGGTCGCGGATCCGGTCCGGAGTGTCCGCCAGCCGCGCCGGGCTCGCCTCGCGGGAGCGTTGACGACGCCGCTCGGCCACCCCGGACTGTGGTATCTCAGCGCTCTCCCGGCGCTCGTCGCCGCGATCTTCGCGATCGGTGGCGAGTGGTCGACCGTCGCCGCCCTCCTCGCGGCCGCCCTCATGGTCCCGCTGGCGCTCGCCGCGCTCGACCACGAACTCCGGTACGGGCTCGTCGAGTACCGCGCCGGCGACGACGCGCTCGTCGCCTACGACCGGCTGTTCGACACCGCGCTGTGGCGCGTCGAGCCGTGGGACGAGACCGACCTCCGGGTGGAGCGGGGCCGGCTCGACCGCCGGCTCGGCACCGAGACCGTCGTGATCGAACTCCGCGACGACGAGTACCGGATTCCGGGACTCGCGGACGCCGAGCCGATCCTCGACGTCTTCGACAGGCGAGCCGACCGGCCGGACGGTTAGCTCGAACTCCCTCTGTCCCCTTCCTCGTCTCGCCCGTACAGCGGGTGCGCGTCACCGACGAGGCGCTTGAACGCGATGATTACGACCGCGTGGAAGGCGACGAGGACGGTCACGCTCGCGACGATGATCGCCACCTCGGCGGGCGTCGAGAGCAGGCCGAGCGAGACGATGAGCGTCGTCGCGCACGCCGGCGGGTGGACCGTCCCGGTCGCGATCATCGCCCAGCTGGTCGCGACGAGCGAGGCGACTGCGCTCGCGGTCAGCCGGACCCCCTCGGGGGAGAACGCTGGCGGCGTCGCCGTGAGCGCGGCGCCGTCCGCGACGACCGTCCACGCCGCCAGCCCGGCGACGCCGCCGATCAGGTGGCTCCCGACCACGCGGACGGCGCGCTCCCGCTCGCTCCGCCGGTCGAACGCGAGGACGAACGCGGACGGGCCGAGGCTCGGGAAGACGAACGGCTGGCCGGTCGCCCACGCGACGGTCCCGAGGACGGTAAAGAGCAGGCCGGCGTAGAGGCTCGTCCCGAGGCGGCGGCGCATTGCGACCCGGTCGGCGGGCGACTCACAAAGCCCCGGCGAATCGCGGAGCGGGACACCGCGGACCGGGCGAGGGGGTCGGCGGTATCGCTCGCGATAGCCGAACCCGAACGCCTAATTGGTCCCGTCTCGCCCGTGGAGACATGTTCGCGACGCTGCCGGACCTCCTCCGACTGCTCGTCGTCCCCGTCTTCGCGTGGGCGGCGATCCGGGACGTCCGGACTCGGCGCCTCCCGAACCGGATCTGGCCGCCGCTGTACCTGTCCGGCGCGCTACTCTTACTCTGGGAGGCCGTCTCGCTGTGGCCGTTCGCGGGGTTCGACGGGCGGATATTCCTCGTGCGGGCCGCGATCAGCCTGCTGTTCGTCGCGCCGCTCGGCTACGCCTTCTGGTACCTCGGCGCGTTCGGCGGCGCCGACGCCAAGGCGATGATCGCGCTCGCGGTGATCTTCCCGACGTTCCCGGCCTACGAGGTCGCCGGTCTCGCCGTCCCGCTCGTCGACACCGACATCGGCGTGTTCTCGCTGACGATCCTCACGAACACCGTCCTGCTCGGGCTCGCGTACCCGCTCGGTCTCGCCGTCCGCAACCTCCTTCGGGGCGAGGTCTCCTCCAGCATGTTCCTCGCGCGGCCGGTCGCGACCGACTCGCTGCCCGACCGCCATGGCCGGCTGTTCGAGGACCCGGAAGGCCCGACGCGGGCCGGACTCGACCTCGACGCGCTCCGGATGTACCTCCGCTGGCGGGGCCTCACGCTCGCGGACCTGCGGGCCGGCTCGGCGGGCCTCCGCGACCCCGCCTCCGTCGACGAGACGTTCGACCCGACGGACGGGGGAACCCGCGTCGGCCCGCGGACCGACGGGGGTAGCGCGGTCGACGCGGAAATCGACGGCGACGCCGGGGGAGGCGATGACTCCCGCCGCGAGTTCGACGACCCCTGGGCGGCCGAGCGCTTCCTCGACGACATCGACCGCGGGGCCTACGGCACGGACGCCGCGACGCTCCGCGACGGTCTCGACGTCGTCGCCCGCGAGGACCGCGTGCTGGTCTCGCCGGGGATGCCGTTCGTCGTCCCGATGGCGGTCGGCCTCCTCGTCTCGCTGACGTACGGCGACGCGCTGTTCGCCGTGCTCGGCGCGGTCGGGCTGGTGTGAGCCGGCGACGACGCTACTTATAAATGAGCGAGGTGGTGCGGTGGCGCGTGCCTGCGAGGCCGCTCCGCGGCCGAGCAGCACGCGCGAGGGACGCCGCGAGCGACCGAAGGGAGCGAGCGGCGAGGCTGGGGGGGAGTGAGGTGCGGTTGCTGTGCGGGGCGGGACTCAAAGGGGCAGTCGCGAGGCCGGCGCAGGCGTTCACGAGAGCAAAGCTCTCGTGAGCCAGTCAGAACGCTTCGCGTTCTGACGACATCACGAGAGGCGCTGCGCGCCTTTCGAACGACAGCAAGCGTGCGCCGGCCTCGCGACTGGGGCTTTGGAGGCGTTCACCGCAGGGTTAGCAAGCACGTGCAGCCGGGTGACTGGTAATTTGGCGGTGTTCGCCGCCGATCCGCGGTCACCTGTTTATAAATAATCGACGGCGACCGCGTCGTCTCGTCAGTTCTCGGCCCAGACGTCATCAGCGGCGAGGACGCGCGTCCCGACCGGCCGCTTCACGAACTCCCCGAGGTCCCGGCCGATCAGGTCTCCGACGCCGCGCTGGGCCGCCACGTCGAGCAGCCGCTGGTCGACGGTGCCGTCGACGACGACGGCTTCCGGGACGGTCTCGGCGCTCTCGACCGCGTCGAACGCGTCCGCGGCGTCGACCTCGTCGAGGACGCCGAACTCGTCGCCGAGGAGCCGCGCGCGTTCCGTCTCCCCGTCGACGACCTCGCTGACGTGCGCCGCGATCGACCCCGGCTCGTCGCTCTCGTCGGTCTCCGAACCGTCGGCCGACTCGCCGTCCGCCTCGTCGGTCGCCTCCGCGTCGGGACCGTCGCCCGCGGTCGACTCGGGTTCGGCGCCGGTCGCCGGACCGTCGCCGGTCGTCGAACCGTCGTCGGGGTCGACGCTCGCCTCCGCCTCGCCGTCGTCGCCCCCCGATGCGTCGTCCCCACCTCGCGACTCGGGCGACCCCTTCTCCGGGTCGACGGCAGGCGACTCCGCCTCGACAGATTCCGCCTCGGGCGACTCCGCCTCGACAGATTCCGCCTCGGGCGACTCGGTCGAGGGACCGACCGAGTCCCCGTCCGAAGGCGCGTCCGGCACCGCGCCGCCGTCCCCGACGCGCGCGACCGACTCCGGGTCGTCGGCGGCCTCCTCGTCGCTCGCGGCCGCCCGGAGGTCGGCGGCGTCAGCGAGGCTCGCGTACGGGACCTTCCCGCGGAGCGCCTCGAAGACGGCGTCGCGGTCGAGGTCCTCCACGGACTCGCCGGGGGGCGCGAACGCGACGTAGTCGACCTCGCCCACCTGCGCCAGCTCGCGGAGGATCAGCTCGCCGCCGCGGTCGCCGTCGAGGAAGGCGGTGACGGTCCGGTCGGCGGTCAGGTCGGCCACCGCCTCGGGGACGTTCGTCCCCTCGACGGCGACCGCGTTCTTGATTCCGCAGTCGAGCAGGGTGAGCACGTCCGCGCGCCCCTCGACGACGATGACGGCGTCGGAGTCACCGACCCGCGGGCCGGCGGGGAGTCCCCGGTAGTCGACGATGCCCTCGACGCGGGCGGCGTCGCGGACCTCGTCTAACACGTCGCTGCTCGCGAGGCTCGTCTCCTCGAAGCCGCCGGCGATCAGCTCCTTGGCGCGCTCGACGACCTCGCGCCGCTTGGCCGCCCGCACGTCCTCGATGCTCGTCACCTCCACGGAGGCGTGGCAGGGGCCGATGCGGTCGATGGTCTCCAACGCGGCCGCCAGGATGGCGGTCTCGACTTTGTCTAAGCTCGACGCGACGGTGACCTCGCCGAACGACTGACCGTTCTCGGACTCCACCGCGACGTCGATCCGGCCGACGCGCGAGGACTCCTGGAGGTCGCGGAGGTCCAGTTCGTCGCCGAGTAACCCCTCCGTCTGGCCGAACACCGCCCCGACGACGTCGCTCCGCTCGACGACGCCGTCGGCCGCGATGGTGGCGTGGATCAGGTATTTTTCTGTGTCTTTCATGATGGGTGAATGGTGATATCGGGCGGGAGAGCCGCCCGTGTTACGTTTCGTCCCTCGCGGAAAATAGCTATCGCCACGCGTGTCCGGCGTCGATTATTGAAGAATATTTCTCTCCAACACGTCTTTTCGAACCTATCCGATAGTCCTTAGTACGAATAGAGATGACTGTATTCACATGACGCGCTTACGGAGCGATCTCGTGTGGATACCGACGTTCGCGATACTCGTGGCGTTCGCGGTGCCGTGGCCGCTGTGGGGGGTCGACCGCGTCGTCGCCGGGCTTCCGGTGTGGATCTGGTGGCACGTCGGGTGGCTCGGGCTGTGTACCGTCCTGTTCGCGCTGTTCGTCCGGAGCGGCGCGTGGGACCGCGGGATGGGGCAGCGGCCGGGCGCCGACCCCGTCGACGGGACCGGAAGCGGAGCCGTCGACCGCGGGGGTGACCGCCCGTGACGCTCGGCGTCTCGCTCGGCGTCGTCGTCGGCTACCTCGTCGTCGCGCTCGCGCTCGGCCTCGTCGCCTACCGCGTCTCGGAGACGACGGCCGAGGACTACTACCTCGCGAGCCGGTCTATCGGAACGCTCGTCCTGCTTTTCACGACGTTCGCCACCCTGCTCTCGGCGTTCACCTTCTTCGGCGGGCCGAACCTCGCGTACGCCGCGGGCCCCGAGTGGCTGGTCGTGATGGGGACGCTGGACGGCGTGCTGTTCGCCGTGCTGTGGTACGTGATCGGCTACAAGCAGTGGCTCATCGGCGCCCGCAACGGCTACGTGACGCTCGGGGAGATGCTGGGCGACCGGTTCGGCTCGACCGGGCTGCGCGCGCTGGTCGCGGGCGTGAGCCTCCTGTGGCTGTTCCCGTACGTGATGCTGCAGCAGATGGGCGCGGGCGAGGCGCTCGTCGGCCTCACCGACGGCGTCGTCCCCTACTGGGGCGGCGCGGCGCTGATCACGGCGTTCATGATCCTCTACATCGGCGTCGCCGGCCTCCGCGGCGTGGCGTGGACCGACACGCTTCAGGGACTGTTAATGCTCTCTATCGTCTGGGTCGCCGCCGCGTGGGTCCTCTCGGCGGTCGGCGGCGTCGGCGCCGCGACCGAGGGAATGTTGGCCGCCCGCCCCGAGTTCGGGAGCTTCGGCGGCGGGACGTACACCCCCGGGTTCATCGTCTCGACGGCGATCACCATCGCGTTCGGGGTGACGATGTTCCCGCAGATCAACCAGCGGTTCTTCGTCGCGAAGTCGGGAACGGTGCTGAAGCGGTCGTTCGCGCTGTGGCCCGTGCTGGTACTCCTGCTCTTCCTCCCCGCGTTCATGCTCGGCGCGTGGGCGGCCGGGATGCCGATCGAGGTGCCCGACGGCGCGAACGTGCTGCCGGTCGTGTTGAACGAGTACGCGCCGGCGTGGTTCGCCGCGCTCGTCATCGCCGGCGCGATGGCCGCGATGATGTCCTCGTCCGACTCGATGCTTTTGTCCGGGTCGTCGTACTTCACCCGCGACCTGTACCGGCCGCTCGTCGACGCGAACGCCTCCGAGCGGCGCGAGGCGTGGATCGCGCGGGTCGGCGTCGCGGCGTTCGCGACGCTCGCGTTCGTCGCGAGCCTCTTCCGCCCGGGGACGCTGATCGAGGTGGGTGACACCGCGTTCTCCGGGTTCGCGCTGCTCGCGTTCCCCGTGATCTGCGCGCTCTACTGGCCCCGGACGACGCGGACGGGGATGGTCGCCGGCGTCGCGGTGCCGCAGGCGACGTACCTGCTCGTGGTGCTGTCGTCGGTGCTGCCGGTCGTTCCGACGCTGCCGCGGACGGTCCTCGGCGGCTGGGACGTGGCGCTCGGGCTGATGGTCCTGTCCGGCGCGCTGACGGTCGGCGTCTCGCTCTTCACCGCGCCGACCGAGGAGAGCGACGCCTCCCGATTCGCGGTGGTAAGTGACTGATCAGGGCTACGACGGTTCGTTGTCGTCCGGTGTTCCGGATCTCGTCGGTGACGGATCGATTGCGACCGCCGTCATAGCCCCAGTCGCTCGGATATAAGCGGTTGATCACGGATCGACGACGAAGGCCTCCAAAGCCCCAGTCGCTCGTTTATAAATGAGTGACTGGAGATCGGCGGCAAACACCTCCAAAGCCCCAGTCACGAGGGCGGCGCACGCTCGCTGTCGCCCGAAAATCGGAGATTTTTGGGATGACGAGAGAGCTTCGCTCTCTCGAACCACGCGCCTCAGTCGCTCGTTTCACTCGCTCCTTGCGGTGCTTACGTCGTCATCAGAACGCTTCGCGTTCTGATTGGCTCACGAGAGCTTTGCTCTCGTGAACGCCTGCGCCGCCCTCGTGACTGCCCCTTTGAGTCCCACCCGCACGGCACCGCACAGCACCTCACGCCTCCCCAGCCTCGTCGCTCGCTTCGCTCGCGACTCCCTCGCGCGTGCGACATCGCGCCCTCCGGGCGCTCGTCGGCACGCGCCACCGCACCGGTCGGGAACAAATAGCGCCGCCGAACAGTTCCCGTCGCGTCGAACCCGGCGAAAGCCAAAAGCCGGCCTGTCTCCGATAGAGCGTATGAACGAGCCCGGGACCGAGGGCGTGCTGTTGGATCAGGAGACGCTCCGCGGTCGGCTCGACGACGCGCCGCCGTGGCTTCAAGAGCACTACCGGACGTTCCGCGAGTCGATGCTGGGCGAGCGCGACGGGTCGCCGTTCCCCTGTTACTTCGGCATCGAGGTTGAGCGCGAGGGGGACCTGCTGTACGCCGCCTGCGAGTCGACCACGGACCCGGCCGCGCTGTTGCGGCTGCGCGACGTCCTCCTCGAATACCTCGACACGTACGACGACCACGCGGACCGCGCGCCGCTTGCGGTGTTCTTCAGGCCGCCCGACGACGAGCGCGGCGAGGCGCACTACCACGAGCGGCTCTGGAACGTGCTGGAGTTCCTCCACGTCCATGACCCCGAACCGTGGCCCGAAGACATCCCGACCGACCCGGACACCCCGCGATGGGAGTTCTGCTTCGGCGGCGAGCCGCTGTTCCCGACCTCGCGGGCGCCCTTCTACGACGACCGGAAGAGCCGGTACTCGCCGGTCGGCTTAGAGATCACCTTCCAGCCGCGGGCCGTCTTCGAGGGACTCACGGCCGACACCGAGGCGGGCGAGCGTGCCCGAGAGACGATCCGCGACCGGATGGGCGACTACGACGGCGTCTGTCCCCACGCCGACCTCGGGGACTGGGGCGCCGAGGGCGACCGCGAGTGGACGCAGTACCTGTTCCGCGAGGACGCCGACGCCGCCCCGGACGAGTGTCCGCTCGACCCGACGCGCGACCACCCGAAGGCGCCCGAGTCCCTGCTCGAACGCGGCGCGTGGCGGCGGTTCGCGGGCGAGGCGGACGGCGGGTCTGACCCCGACGCGGCGCCCGCCTCGGGGCTGGGCGATGACTGACGGCGCCGAGGCCGCCGGCGAGCGCGGCGACGCCGTGCCCGCCGACGCCGTCCTCCTCCTCGTCGACTTCCAGACCGGCTTCGACGAGCCGGGGTGGGGCGAGCGCAACAACCCGGGCGCTGAGGCGGCCGCGGCCGCGCTCCTCGACCGCTGGCGCGCGGCCGACCGGCCCGTCGCGCACGTGCGACACGCCTCGACGGAGCCGGACTCACCGCTGCGCCCCGACGCCCCCGGCTTCGCGTGGAAGCCGGAGACGGCGCCCGTCGACGGGGAGCCGACCTTCGAGAAGTCGGTCAACGGCGCGTTCCTCGACTCCGGGGTCGACGCGTGGCTCCGCGAGTCGCGGTACGAGTCGCTCGTCGTCTGCGGACTCACCACCGACCACTGCGTCTCGACGACGGCGCGCGAGGCCGAGAACCGCGGCTACGACGTCCGGGTGGTCGCGGACGCGACCGCGACGCACGCCCGCGAGGCGCCCGACGGCGAGCGGATCGACCCGGAGACCTCCCACCGCGTCGCGCTTGCGCACCTCAACGGGGAGTTCGCGACCGTCGTCGAGAGCGCGGACCTCCTCGCGGAGTGACGGAAGCCGACCCGTCTCGCGGCGCCGGCCCCCCGCTCAGTCGTCGTCGGCCGCCTCCGCGACCGCCTCGCCCTCGCTTCTGTCCCCGCCTTCGCTTCCGCCCCCGCCCTTGCTTCCGCTCCCGCCCTCGCCTCTGCTCTCGCTTCCGCCCTTCTCTCCGCCGCTCGCGCGCTCGGCGGCGTTCGCGAACATCCCGCGCCGGGTCGTGTACAGGAAGTAGCCGCCGAGTCCGACGAAGCCGACGACGTTCGAGGCCGCGACCGCCCAGAAGACGGCCTCGACCCCCCAACCCAGACCGGGCGTCACGGCGACGCCGAACGCGCCGAACGTCGTCGCGGCCGGGACGGCCGCGAGCGCGATGGGGAACCGGATCGCCCAGTACTTGATCAGGTCCGCGGCGAAGGAGGTCCGGGTCCGCGAGGCGCCGTTGAACCCGGCTAAGAGGGTGTAGGTGCCGCCGAGCGCCCAGTAGGAGGCGCCGAGGATCCGGAGGTAGGTGACCGCGAGGTCGCGCCCCGCCGCGGTGAGGTCGGGCGCGAGCAGGTCGGCTATCCCGCCCGCGAAGCGGAACTGGACCGCGCCGAGCGCGAGGAACCCGGCGACGACCATCCCGGTGCCGACCGTGGTCGTCCGGCGGGCGCGCTCGGGGGCGTCCGCGCCGAGGTTCTGTCCGATCATCGACTGGGCGGCCTGCTGTATCCCGAGCGCCGGGACGATCGCGAGCGTCGCGACCCGCGCGCCGACCGTGTACGCCGCGACGCCCGCCGCTCCCCCGGCGATCGCGACGAGACCGACGACGAGGACCCGGACGAGTTCGCTCACGCCGCGCTGGCCGCCGAGCGGGAGGCCGACAGCCACGACCTCGCGGACGGTCGCCGGGTCGATCGCGAACCCCTCGCGGGTGAGTCGGAAGGTGTCGCGGCCGATCCCGGCGGCGTACCCGAGGATCCACAGGAGGCCGGCGACGCCCGCGAGCGCGGTGCCGAGCGCGGCGCCCGCGACGCCGAGTTCCGGCGCGGGACCGACCCCGAAGATGAGCACCGGCGCGGCGACGAGGTTGACGAGGACGCCCACGAGGCTCACGTGGAACACCGCGCGGGTGTCGCCGTACGCCGTGAAGCAGTTCTCGACGGTGTCGCCCGCCGCGCCCACGGGAAGCACGGCGATCACGATCGCGAGGTACGTCGCCGTCGTGCCGGCGAGCGCCGGGTCGGCCCCCAGCAGCGACACCACCTCCTCGGCGTAGACGACGACCGGGAGCGCGACCGCTGCCGTGACCGCGAGCGCGACGAGCGCGCCGTTGACTGCGACGCGACGCGCGCCCGCGTCGTCGTCGTCTCCGGCGCGCTGCGCGACGAGGATCTGGGTGCCGACCGCCCCGATCACCACCGTCGCGCCGAGCAGCGACTGGATCGGGAGGCTGAGACCGACGGCGGCGACCGCGTCCTCGCCCACCCGCCCGAGCCAGAACGTGTCTATCAGCGCGTTGGCGACGTATACGACGTTCTGCGCGACGAGGGGCGCGGCGAGGACGAGCAGCACCCGTCCCACCGGTCCGCCGGTGATTCCTTCGCGGTCGACGTCTAACATCGAATCGTTCCGATATTCTTCGTTGATAATAAAAGTGTGCTGGTGGTGAACACGACACTCGACCGCTCCCGGCGGCGGCCGCCGCCGTCGAGCGGACGCAACCCGACGCACCGCGCCGAGCGCGGCCGCTTTCGTTCCCTCGGCGGGATCGACGGCGCCCGCGAAGGGAAACCTCTTAATGGACTACGCGCGGACTTCGTGGTATATGAGCAACGGCGACGACGACCCGGCCGACGCCTCCGAGGAGGCCGACGCCGCGGACGACGGCGGGGACGCCGGCGAGTCGACCGAGACGGCCGCCCCGACGCTCCCCGAAGACCCGACGGAGGAGTCCCTCAACGAGTACCTCGACGAGATAGCCGACCGCCTCGACGCCGCCGAGACGGAGGCCGACCTCGACGACGTCGAGGCGCTCTTGGACGACGCCGAGACCGGCATCGGGGCGGCGGACCTCCCCGAGCCGGACGAGGACGACGAGGACGCCGAGGACCCCCGCGGCGACCTCGAGGACCGCGTCGCGGAGCTCCGCGACGGCGTCGAGGAGGCGCGCGGTCCCTACGGCGAGGACGTCGTCGACGCGATCGAGACCGCCGCCGGGACGGTCGAGGACACCGAGTGGACCGCGGACGGGCGCGAGGACGTCGCCGCCGCCGTCGCGTCGTTCGTCGACGCGGCCGCGGACGCGATCGACGACGCGCTCGCCGCCGCCGACGAGGACCCCGAGACGCTCTTGGAAGAGCCAGAGGGCGAGGCGGACGCCGACTCCGGGGATCCGACGCCCCTCGACCAGCTCGTCGCGGCGCTCGACGCCGTCGCCGGGGCGGTCGCTGACGCCGGCCTCGACGCGGACGACGACGCCGACGACATCGCCGCGCTGCTCGCGGCCACCGACGAGCTGGAGGGCGGACTCGACGACGCCGAGGAGTGGGACGACTTAGAGACCCACGAGCAGCTCCGCGCGCAGGGATACTACGACGTGCTGGGCCACTACAAGGACTTCCCGGTCGAGTGGGCCGCGCTGAAGGAACACGAGGCGCGGGGCAACGTCGACATGATCCTCCTCGCGCTCGACTCGCTGCAGTCCGACTTCATGGAGCGCCACTGCTTGGAGGCGTTCGAGCGGATGGGCAAGCGCGGCAAGACCGAGGCGTCCGTCGAGGAGGTCCTCGGCCGCGCCGAGAAGCGCGACCGGCCCGCGATCCGGATCCTCGGGAAGATGGCGGCCGAGGAGGCCACCGACACGCTCGTCGAGTACGTCCCGGAGGACTCGAACCCGCAGCTCCAGAAGGCCGTCTTCAAGGCGCTCGGAGAGATCGGCGCGTCCGAGGCCGTCCAGCCGCTCGCGAACCAGCTCGACCCCGACGGCGACACCGACGAGCTCGTCCGCCCCCACGCCGCCCGCGCGCTCGGGCTGATCGGTGACGCCCGCGCCGTCAAGCCGCTCGCCGACGCGCTCGAAGCGCACCCGTCCGACGACGTCCGCGCGGCCGCCGGCTGGGCACTCCGCCAGATCGGGACCCGCGAGGCGCTCGAAGCGGTCGCCGAGTACGCCGACGAGCACTCCTTCGTCGTCTCGACCGAGGGGGAGAAGGCGCGCGACGCGCTCGACGACGAGCCCGAGCCGGCGCCGACGGCCTGACTCGGGTTCCGCCGAACTCCTCCGCCGCGAACGCTTTTATCAGATACCGGAGCCACGCGCTCCGTGCCGACCCGTCCTCCGAACGACCGGTCTCGCGTCGCGACGCTCCTCCTGCTCGTCGTCGCCGCGAGCGCGGTCCTCTGTCCGCCGGCGGCGGCAGCGCCTTCAGACGAGGTCGAGCCGGCGCCGGCCAACGCCTCCGCCGTCGCCGGCGAGCCCCGGATCGTCGAGCTGTACCCGAACCCCCCCACCGAGGAGAACCGCGGCGAGTACCTCGTCGTCTCCCTGCCGGAGCGCGGGAACTGGTCGCTCTCCGACGGCTACTACGACGCCCGGATCCCGGCGAACGCGAGCGGCACGGTTGCGTTATCGACGGCGCCGAACCGGACCGCGTCGATCCTCGCCGCCAGCCCCGAGACCGCGGTCGGCCCCGGAACCGACGCCGGCCCGACCGACTCGACCGCCGTTCGCCGCCTGAGCGACTACTTCCCGCTCTCCGCCTCGGGTGACCGGATCGAACTCCGCCGGAACGGGACGGCGGTCGACGTCGTCGCCTACGACCGCGCCCGCGAGGGGTACCGCTGGCGCGCCGCGTGGGGCGAGTGGCGGCCGCGCGGGTACGAGCCGCGGTCGCCGCGTCGGACCGCGGACGCCGCCGTGACGCCGTTCGTCCTCCCCGACAGTCCGGGCGTCCCGGTCGAGCAGCTCCGGAGCGCGGAGGACCGCCTGTTCCTCGCCGGCTACACGCTGACCTCGGAGCGGGTCGCGGACGCGCTCGTCGCCGCCGCCGACCGCGGGGCGCGCGTCCGGGTGCTGCTGGAGGGGTCGCCGGTCGGCGGGTTCCCCGCGCGGAGCGCGCGGCTGCTCGACCGGCTGACGGCCGCCGGCGTCGAGGTCCGGATCCTCGACGGCGAGGTCGAGCGGTTCCGGTTCCACCACCCGAAGTACGCGGTCGCGGACGACCGCGCCGTCGTCCTCACGGAGAACTGGAAGCCCTCCGGCACGGGCGGACGGAGCAACCGCGGCTGGGGCGTGGTCGTCGAGAACGGGACCGCGGAGGGGGCCGGGGTCGACCGGAACCAGACCCCGGCGGACGACCTGGCCGCGCTGTTCGCCGCCGATTTCCGGGCGCACGACGCGCGACCGTGGCGCGAGTTCCGCGCCGAGACCGAGTTCCACGGCGGGGGGCGCGCGAACGGCTCGTACCCGACCCGGTTCGAGGCGCCGGCGGCCCCGGCGACGGCGGACGTCGCCGTCCTGACCGCGCCCGGCAACGCCGCCGACCGGATCGTCGCGCGGATCGACGCCGCCGACGAGCGGGTGCTCGCGGTCGTGCCGCGCGTCGGCGGTCCCGACGACCGGATCGTGCGGGCGCTCCGGCGCGCGGCCGAGCGCGGCGTCGACGTCCACCTGCTGCTCTCCGACGCGTGGTACGACCGGGAGGCGAACCGGAATCTCTCGGAGCGGCTCGCGGACGAGCCGATCGCCGTCGACCTCGCCGCGCCGCGCGGTCGATACGGGAAGGTCCACGCGAAGGGGTTAGTCGTCGACAACGCGGCGGTCGTCGGCAGCCTCAACTGGAACCCGAGCGCGGAGACGAACAACCGGGAGGTGCTGCTCGCGGTGGAGAACGAGTCGGTGGCGGACTTCTACGCCCGCGCGTACGCGGCCGACTGGCGCGGCGGCGGGATCCAGCTTCCGGTCTCCTTCGCCGCCGGGTTCGGCGTCGCGCTCGCGGGGGCCGGCGCCGTCGCTCGGCGGGCGGTCGCGTTCGGGTAAGAAGTGGGAACGCGGGCCCGGCCGGGGTCAGTCGTCGAGCGCGATGGTCGACGAGAGCGCCTCGTCGATCTCGGCGTCCGCCATCTTCGCGACGAGCGCCTCGATCACCTCGCTCCGCCGGCCCTTCACGAACTTGATCGAGCCGACGACGAGGTGGCCGCCGCCCGAGACGCCGGCCTCGGGCAGCTCCTCGTTCAGCTCGGTCACCATGTTCGGGATGTCGAGCCGGACGCCGTCCGAGCGGAGCACGGAGAAGTCGGGTCCGTAGCCGATGGTGATCACCGGGTCGCCGGTCGCTTTCACCTTCGCATCGTGGAGCTCGCCGGTCGTCTTCCCTGGCGCGGGGTAGGTGAACCGGTGCGCGTACTCGTCTAAGTCGATCCGGTAGAGGTGCGCGCCCGATGCGAGCCGCTCGTGTTCGACGTGGTCGTCGACGGCGTCGAGCTGGCGCTCCACGTCGCGCTCGGCGCGGTCGGAGAGGAACTCGACCAGCTCCTCGTGGCGCCCTTCGTCGTCACAGCCCACGTTGAGGGCGTCGTTGACGAGCGTCTTCCCCTCGGAGTAGCGGAGCCAGTGGGCGGCGTAGTCGAGCGCCTCCCCGATGTCGAGGAGGTCGGACTCGTCGTAGCCCGCGCCCTCCGCGAGCGCGACGTAGTCGTCCATCGCCTCCGCCTTCGAGCGGTCGGAGAGGCCGGCGACCGCCGGCACGTGTTCGAGCTCTTCGGTGAGCGACGGGTCGACGAGCCGGGCGAGCTCGACGCACATCATCCCGGTGGTGACCCGGTAGTCCTCGCCGTGGAGGTACGGGTTGACGTGGGCGTCGAGCAGCGGCTCGACCGCCTCGGGGTCGGGGTGGTGGTGGTCGACCGCCGCGATGGGGATGTCGTAGTGCGCGAGGTTCTCGTAGGCCGGCACGTCCTCCTCGGTCGACCCGTTGTCCAACATGAGGAGGAAGGGGAGCTTCTGGCCGTGGCGGGCGCGGCCCTCCAAGGCGAAGTTGAGGTCGCGGGTGACGTCTTCCATCTCGTAGTACGGCGCCTTGCTCGGGAGCCGCTTGAACAGGTGCCGCGCCGCGTCGGGGTCGCCGTGGACCTCCTCGACGAGGTTCTCCAAGGCGAGCTGAACCGGAATTGCGGCGCACATCCCGTCACCGTCGGCGTGGTGGCGGACGCGGATCGGGCGGCCGGTGAGGACGGTCCGGCGGAGCAGCCGGGCGAGTTCGCGGAGGTCCTCGTGGATCGGCTCGAACGCCTCCCACTCGACGAGCGGGTCGACGTCGGCGGGCTCGGCGCGCTCGTCGAGGGCCGCCTCGT
The DNA here is from genome assembly GCF_018623055.1 of Halorubrum sp. 2020YC2. Lineage (NCBI taxonomy): Archaea > Methanobacteriati > Methanobacteriota > Halobacteria > Halobacteriales > Haloferacaceae > Halorubrum > Halorubrum sp. 2020YC2. Next base: position 2,246,390 of record NZ_CP076019.1, on the reverse strand, counting down.
AGCGCTCGCGGGCCTCCGCGGCGCGCTCGTCGGGGAGCCGCTTCAGCGAGTCCACTTCGAGCTGGAGCGCGTCCTCGCGGCTCTCGATCGTCCCCGAGACGTGGACCATGTCGCCCACCTCGACCTCCGGGTACGCCCGGACGCCGGCGGACTCGAACGCGGCACAGGAGAGGACGCCGGAGGCGTCCGCGACGGCGAATATCGTGGGGCCGCCCGTCTGTTTCGCCTGGACGACCTCGCCCTCGACGGTCACCTCGTCGCCCGGGGCGAGCCCCCGGACCCGCGAGACGGTCGGCTCGTGGGCGACGGTCTCGGTCCGGTAGTCGTCGGGGTCGACGTCGTCGAACGCGACGTCGCCGTTCTCCTTCACCTCGGTGAGCCGGACGACCAACCGGTCGCCCACCGCGTAGTCGCCGTCGAGGTTCGACTCGTGGACGAGACCGGAGAGGGCGTCGGAGAGGTCGACGAACACGCCGTAGTCGACGACGCCGTTGACCTCGGCGTGGTACAAGGCGTCGACCTCGGCGTCTTCGAGGGTACAGTCCGGTGCCAGATCGTAGACGGTCGGGCGGTCGTCGGCCGCGCGCTCCGACCGATCCTCGACCGTCCCCTCCGCCGCGTCGGCGTCGGGTTCGGGGCTCGAATCGCCCCGCGTGCCGGAATCCCCGGCGGTGTTTTCGCTCATGGACACTCCTCGGGAACGGCCGGTGTTAAGCCTGTTCTCTCGGGGCTCGCGGGGCCGAAGCTCGCCCGCACGGGGCCGATACGCCCCGCCGCGTCCCGCGGTCCGGAACCCCTATGAGGCGACGGCGACTTATCTCGGACATGCGACTGTTCCGCTCGGACGAGCTCCTCGGGATCGCCCGAGAGACCCTGGATTTCGTCCTCGAGGCGAGCGAGGAGACCCACCCCAACGAGTACATGGGGTTCCTCCGCGCGGACGACGCCCGGAAGCTGGACCTCGACCGAGACGGCCAGGTGATAACCGACGTGCTGGTCATCCCGGGAACGGAGTCGAGTCCGACGAGCGCCAGCGTCCGATCGCACATGAAGCCGAACGACATGCGCGCGGTCGGCTCGGTCCACTCCCATCCCAACGGCGCGCTGCGGCCGAGCGACGCCGACCTCGCGACGTTCGGGCAGGGAAAAGTCCACATCATCGCCGGCGCGCCCTACGGGTGGGGCGACTGGAAGGCGTTCGACAACGAGGGGCGACAGACCACCCTCGACGTGCTCGACGTGGAGGTGCCCGACGAGCACTTCTTCGATTTCACTCAGGAGGACATCGACCGCGAACTGGACGACAGCGACTCGGGCGGCTTCCTCTCGTGGCTACGATGACCCGGGTCGTCGCGCAGGGAACGTTCGACCTGCTCCACCCCGGCCACGTCCACTACCTCGAAGACGCGGCGACGCACGGCGACGAACTCCACGCCATCGTCGCCCGCCGCCCGAACGTCACGCACAAGCCCGCCCCGGTGCTTTGCGCCCGCCAGCGGCGCGACATGGTCGCGGCGCTCGACGCGGTCGACGAGGCCCACCTCGGGGACCCGGAAGACGTGTTCGTCCCCATCGAGCGGCTCGACCCCGACGTGATCGTGCTCGGGTTCGACCAGCACCACGACGAGGCGGACATCGCGGCCGCCCTCGACGCCCGCGGCGTCGACTGCCGGGTCGAGCGCGCGTCGGGCCGGGAGCCGAACTACGAGGACGAACTGCTCTCCAGCGGCGACATCGTCGACCGCATCCTGCGCGAGCGCGGCGGCGAGTCGGACGCGACCCGCTCGTAACCCGCCGCGCGACCCGGACGCGCCGCCGCCCGAACCCGGGACGCTCCGTTGAGCGAACTCGGGGGGAGCGGAAGCGCGGCATCTAAATGGACTGGCTCCCAAACCGAGGTGAGTGAACATCCCCGACAAGTTCCCCGCGGTGTTGGCCGCGGCCGCGATGGGCGTGTACCTGCTCGTCGTCGTCGGCGCGACCACCTCCCTCACGGAGGCGGCGACCGCCTGCGGCGGCTGGCCCGCCTGCGGTGGCGGCGTCGCCCTCCCGACGGAGACGGCGGGGTGGATCGCCCTCGGCCACCGCGTCCTCGCGGTCGTGGTCGGTCTTCTGGTCGCGCTCTCCGCCGCGCTCGCGTGGCGGGACGGCGTCGACCGTCGGGTCCGCGCCGCGCTCGCGGTCGCGCTCGTCGTCTACCCCGCCCAGGCCGGCGTCGGCGCGCTCGTCGCCCTCGGAGACCTCCCGGCCGCGCTCGGCTCGGCGCACCTCCTCCTCGGCGTCGGCATCTTCGGCGCCGTCCTCGCGGCGCTCGCCTGGTGGCTGGAGGCCGAGACCGGAACGCCGGACGACGCCCCCGACGACTTCGAGCCCGGCACCGACGACCTCCCGCCGATAGAGGAGGCGCCGGAGCCGGACATCCCGTCCGCGACGCTCCCGCGGCTGAAGGCGACCGCGGCGGCGTACTTCCGGCTGATGAAGCCGCGCCTGATGTGGCTGCTCTGCCTCGTCGCCGCCGCGGCGATGGCGCTCCGGGGCGGTCCTGGGTTCACCCCGTACGCGGTCGGCGCGACGCTCGCCGGCGGCGCGCTCTCCATCGGTGCCTCCGGCACGTTCAACCACGTGTTCGAGCGCGACGTGGACAAGCGGATGCAACGCACCAGCGACCGCCCGCTCGCGACCGACCTCGTGCCGGTCTCGCACGCGCTCGCGTTCGGCACCGCCCTCGCGCTCGCCTCGCTCGCGCTGTTCTGGACGGTGAACCCGCTGACGGCCGCGCTCGGGCTGGTCGCGATCTTGTTTTACAGCGTCGTGTACACGCTCGTCCTCAAGCCGAACACGGTCCAGAACACCGTCCTCGGCGGCGCGGCCGGCGCGCTCCCGGCGCTCATCGGCTGGGCCGCGGTCACGGGCGAGGTCGGCGGCGGCGGCCTGCTGCTCGCCCTCGTCATCTTCCTGTGGACGCCCGCGCACTTCTACAACCTCGCGTTAGCGTACAAGGACGACTACGAGCGCGGCGGCTTCCCGATGATGCCCGTCGTCCGCGGCGAGACCGCGACGCGCCGCCACATCCTCTGGTACCTCGGGGCGACGCTGGTCGCCGCGGTCGCGCTCGCCGCGGCCGCCGAGCCGCTCGGCGCGCTGTACGCCGTCGTCGGCGTCGGCGTCGGGGCCGTCTTCCTCTGGGCGGTCGTCCGGCTCCACTACGAGCAGACGGAGGGGGCGGCGTTCCGCGCGTTCCACGCGTCGAACGCCTACCTCGGGCTCCTGCTGTTCGCCGTCGTCTTCGACTCGCTCGTGGTCTGAGCCGGTCGCTCGAAGCGGCCGGCCCTCTCGAAACTGATAGCCGGAACGGTACCGGTTATCCGATCCCGAGCCGAGCGCCCGCAATCGATGGCTGCTCCGCCGAAAACGGTCGTCAAACCGCTGTGGCCGATCTGGGGCCTCGGCCTCGCGTTCGTCCTCTCGCTCGCCGGAGAACTCGCGTTGCTCTCGGTCGGATCCGTCCCCGAGCCGAGCGGCTACTGGGTGGGGTACGTCTCCTCGGCCGCGGTCCTGCTCGGGGTGGGCTACCTCGTCCGACGGCTCCCGCGGTCCGATATCTCGGTCGCGCGGTACCGGCGTCTCAACCGGTGGTGGCTCGCGGGTGCGGCGGTGTTTCTCCTCGTCAACGTCGGGTTCATGCCGACGCTCCCGACCGAGTCCGCGTTTCAGGTGTTCGGCTGGATCCGCTGGGCGATCGGCTTCGGCGGCGGTATCGGGCTGCTCATCGGGCTGTTCGAGGCGAGGGCTATCGAACGCGAGGTCAGGGCCGAACGCGATCGGATCCGGCGGACCGAGCTCCGCCGCGAGCGGGACCGACTCGAGGAGTTCGCGAGCGTCGTGAGTCACGACCTCCGGAACCCCCTCACCGTCGCTCGCGGGCACCTCGACCTCGCGAGGCGAGAACACCCCGACGACGACCACTTGGACGCCGTCGAACCCGCGCTCGACCGGATGGAGGACATAATCGGGGAGACGCTCGCGCTCGCCCGCGAGGGGAAACGCGTCGACGAGGTCGACGACGTCGCGGTCGACGAGTGCGCGCGTCGGTGTTGGTCGCGCGTGGACACGGCCGACGCGACGCTTCGCGTGGCGGAACCGCCGGCGGTGCGAGCCGACGCCGACCGGCTGTCGCACGTCTTCGAGAACCTCTTTCGGAACGCGGTCGAACACGGCGGTCCGGGGGTGACCGTTCGGGTGGGCGCGCTCGACGGGGAAGTCGGGTTCTTCTTCGAGGACGATGGCCCCGGGATCCCGGACGACCGGGCCGAACGGGTGCGCGAGACCGGCTTTACCACGACGCAGGACGGGACCGGGTTCGGGCTGGCGATCGTCGACCAGATCGTCGACGCGCACGGCTGGACGCTCCGGATCGGCGCGGGCGACGACGGCGGCGCGCGCTTCGAGATCGCCGGCGTCGACCGACCGTCGTGAGCCGGGAGGGCCGGGCCGACGCGAACCGACGCGGCCGCGACCGTCGCGCGGTGCGATCTTAAGTACGTCCGACTCGAACGCCGTCCCGTATGACCCGCGTCGAAGTCGAGTACTGCGTCCCATGTGGCATGTTGAACCGCGCGCAAGACGTCTCCGAGGCGATCCTCAAACAGTTCGGCGAACAGATCGACGAGGTCGCCTTGGTGACCGGCGACGCGGGCGTGTTCGTCGTCCGCGCGGACGGCGAGGTCGTCTTCGACAAGACCGAAGACGAGTACGACGTCGACGCCATCGTCAGGGCGGTCAAGCCGCACGTCGGCGCGGCCGCGTAGTCTCCGGTCGACGGCGCTCCGCGCCCGTCTCGCAACCGGTCGTTCGTCCGCGCGAGCGGCGCCGACCCGTCCCGCCGCAGGAGAAAATAGTTACTGTCGGCCGACGAACCAATCCCCGATGTCGGACTCATCGGAACGGAACCGGAGCGGTACCGGCGCCGCCCCCTCGGTCGACGGGGACCGTTCGAGCGCCGCCGCTGGCGAGCGGACGGGACTCGACCGAATCTGGTACCGCTCGCGGCTCGGGGTCGCCGTCATCGTCCTCGACGTCCTCCTCACCGTCGCGCTCGTCGCCGCGGCGTCGGTGGCGGTCGGCGCGCCGTTCGTCGCCGTCGACGGTCTCGCCTCCGGCATCGTACCGCCCTCCGTCCCGCTGTTCAGCCTGCTCGGCGCGCTGGGGTTCGTGTTCACGGCGCTCATCGAGCGGTTCGACGCCTCCGTGGGCACGCTCGTTCGGTACAACTTCCGGCTGCCGGCCGCGCTGCCGCTCGGGGTCGGGATCTACCTGCTGTCGGACGTCGTCCTCGGTCAGGGGGTCGACGACGTACCGCTCGTCGTCGGGGTCGTCTTCCTCTCGGGGCTGTACGTCAACCTCGCGTACAAGCGCCTCGGAGCGCTGGGGCGGCGGCTCCTCCCGAGCGGTCGCGGCGAGGGGGACGCGGAGCGCGGCGGGAACTGACGCCTCGGCGCGCCCGGCGTCAGTCGGGGTCGAACACCGCCCGCGCCGAGTTCGTCACCACGAGGAGGCTGCTCGACGCCATCGCGAGCGCGGCCAGCAGGGGGTTGAGGACGCCCGTGAGCGCCAACGGGATCGCGACCGCGTTGTAGCAGAACGCCCAGCCGAGGTTCTGTTTCAGCCGCCGGTTCGTCCCGCGCGTGACCGCGAACAGCTCCGGGACCGCTGAGAGCCGGTCGTCAAGCAGGACCGCGTCTGCGGCGTCGGCCGCGAGGTCGGTGCCGGAGGCGACCGAGACGCCGAGGTCGGCCGCGGCGAGTGCGGGGGCGTCGTTGCTCCCGTCCCCGACCATCGCGACTGAGCCGTCCGCGCCGAGCCGGCGGACCGTCTCGGCCTTCGCCTCCGGCGGCACCTCGGCGAACACCTCGTCGATCGCGGGGTGGTCCGCGAACCGCGCCGCGGCCTCGGGCGCGTCGCCCGTGAGTACGACCACGCGCCGGCCGTCCGCGTCGAGGTCGGTCACGACCGCCTCCCACCCGTCGCGCACCTCGTCCCCGACCGCGAGGACCCCGCGCACGCGGCCGTCCCAGCCGACGTAGACGGGGACGTTCCCGCGGTCGCGCGCGGTCCGCCCCGCCTCGCGGAGCCGGTCCGAGACCGGCCAGCCCCGCTCGTCGAAGAGGTCGGGGTGGCCGACGACGACCTCGTCGCCGTCGACGCGCCCGGCCACCCCGCGGTCGAAGACGTCGACGGCCGTCGCGGACGGCCCGTCGAGGCGGTCGATCCCCTCGCCCGCGTCGGCTTCGGCGGCCTCTGCGGCGGTCGAGTCGCCGGCGGTCGCGGCGCCTCCGTCGGTGGCCGCGTCGTCCGCTGCGCGGCCCCCGTCGGCCGCCCGCCCCTCGGCGGCGTCCCGGTCGCCGCCGGCCACCTCCGAGACGATCGCCTCGGCAACGGGGTGGACCGAGGCGCCCTCAACGGCGGCCGCCCGTTCGCGGACGCGGTCGACCGGGGTCCCGTCCGCGGCGGTCGCGTCGAGCAGCCGCATCTCGCCGTCGGTGAGCGTCCCGGTCTTGTCGAGGACGACGGTGTCGACCTCGGCGGCCGCCTCGAAGACGGCGTCGGAGACGACGACGATGCCGCGCTCGGCGGCGTCGCGGATGCCCGCGGCGACCGCGAGCGGCGTCGCCAGCCCGAGCGCGCAGGGACACGAGACGATGAGCACCGTCAGCCCCACGAGCGCGGCGTCGACCGGCGCCGACCCGAGCGCCAGCGTGGCGGTGGCGCCGACGGCCGCGACCGCGACGACGAGGGGGACGAACACGGTCGCCAGCCGGTCGACGAGGCGCTGGATCCCGGACCGGGAGCTCTGGATCTCCCAGAGCAACCGCACGAGGGTGTCGAGGGTGTTCGCCGCGTCCTCGCCCACCTCGACGACGACCGGCGAGTCGGTGACGACGGTGCCCCCGCGGACCGGGTCGCCCTCGCGTTTCGTCGCCGGCAGCGACTCGCCGGTCACTAGGGCCTCGTCGACCGCGGCGGTCCCCTCTGCGACGGTCCCGTCGAACGGCACGCGCTCGCCGGGGCGGACGAGGAGGCGGTCGCCGGGGTCGACCGCGTCGGCGGCGACGGTCTCGCCCGCCTCGGTCCGCACGGTGCGGTCCTCGGTCGTCGTCAGGTCCGCGAGCATGCCGGTCGCCCGCCGCTTGATGATCGACTCGTAGTGGTTGCCGGCGGTGACGACTAAGATTACGGCGATTGTCACGTCGAAGTAGAGGTCGGTCCGGCCGACGAGCAGCGCGAGCGTGCTGTACGCGTACGAGCTCGTCGCCGCGAGCGACACGAGCAGGTCCATGTTCGGCTGCCGCGCCCGCAGGCTCACGTACGCGCCCCGCAGGATCGGGTAGCCGGTGTAAAACAGCACGATGGAGGCGAACAGCCAGATCTGCGCGAAGAGGTAGGTGCCGGAGACGCCGCCCAGATCGACGATCGGCTCGTACCCGAAGTAGGTCGGGTATAAGAAGAGGACGTACCACAGCATCGCCATCATCCCGAAGAAGCCGCCGCCGATGAGGAACCGGACGACCGCGTCGTCGTCCTCCGCGTCCGGGTCGGCGCGGTCGCTCGCGGTGTACCCCGCGACCGAGAGCCGGTCGGGGAGTTCCTCGGCGCTCACGGCGTCGGGGTCGTAGTCGACCCGGATCGTGTCGGTGGCGTAGCTCGCCTCGGCCGCCGCGACCCCGTCCTGCTCGCCCGCCGTCATCTCGAGGAACGACTCGCAGGTCGCGCAGTGCATCCCGTCGACGTGGAGGAACGTCGTCTCGCCGTCGAACCCGTCGTCCGGCGTCGCGTCCGGCCGCCGCTCGTCGAGGTCCTCGAGGTCCTCGACGTCGTCGAGCGAGCGCGCGACCGTCAGGCAGCCGCGGCAGCAGAACTCGCCGTCGACGTCGGGGGCCGTGTGCGGGTCGTCCCCGGTCGGGAGGTCACAGAGTGTACAGCCTGTCATGCGTGGTCCGTTCGGGCTCTATTCTGGCGGTCCGCGGACCGGGGGCGGTGGTCCCGCGGCCTGTTCGGGTCGACTACGCGTGTTCCGTCTCGTCCGCGTCGCCGGCGAATCCCGGGAAGCTCCCGCCGGTCGCGATCCGGAGGCTCGCCCAGATGAGCAGCACGTTCACAAGCGTGACCGCGACGACGAACTCCGCGCGGTCGGCGATGAACACCGCCGCGGGAACGAGCCCGCCGAGGACCAAGAGCACGGCCTGTTGTAACGAGAATCGCATGGACTCAGTACGCTTCTGGTAGTCATAGATAACGGCAAAGTTCTCATGAGTTGGGAACGAGTCGATCGTATATATTACGAGGGTCATAAACCGGGATATGGCTCGAAGCGAGACCGTACACGCCGGCGCGGACGACGTGGGCGGCGACGGCGAGGAGTTCGACCCGATCGGCACGCTCACGCTCATCGGGATCTACTTCGCGATTCTAGTGCTCGCATGGGTGTACATCTACTACATCGAGTTCCTCGGACGAGACCTCGTCGTAGTGGGGTGATCTGACGTGCACATTCACGCGTACGAGAAGCTCTGGCTCGCGCTGTCGGTCGTGTTGATCCTCGCTCTCATCGGCACCGTGACGTACGGCGCCGTCGGCCCGGGCGTGGCGATGGTCGCCGACTCGCAGTCGACGATCGATTCCGGGGCGCTCGATGAGGACGAGCGGTTCTCAGAGCCGCGGGTCGAGCAGGTGGGCGAAAACGAGTACGAGGCGTACGTCGTCGCCCGGCAGTTCGGGTTCCAACCGGATCCGATCGTCGTGCCCGCGAACAGCACGGTGACGTTCTACGTCACCTCCGCGGACGTGATCCACGGGTTCGAGGTCGCGGGCACGAACGCGAACACGATGGTGGTTCCCGGTGAGGTCTCGGAGATCACGGTCGAGACCGACGGTCCGGCCGAGTACGGGATCGTCTGTAACGAGTACTGCGGTGCCGGCCACCACGCGATGGAGGGGAAGCTCAACGTCGTGAGCCAGTCGGAGTTCGAGAGCAGCGGGGGTGACGGCGAATGAGCGAGGCCATCGAGGCCGAACGGACGTTCGTCGACAAGTTCCCGGACGAGGCCCGGATCGTCCGTGCGGCCTTCTTGAGCGCCTTCTTCGCGCTGTTCCTCGGCGCGATTTTCGGGATCATCCAGACGCTCCACCGGACCGACGTCGCGCGGATCATTCCCTCGACGGACTACTACACCGTTCTCACCGCGCACGGCGTCTTCATGGTGATCAGCTTCACGATCTTCTTCCTCGTGGGGCTGTTCACCTGGGCGCTGACGCGCAGTCTGGACCGGCCGCTCATAAACATCAAGATCACGTGGACGTGGTACGGGCTGATGGCGGCCGGCATGACGCTCACGGGGATATCGATCCTCGCCGGGTTCGTCGACTCGATCGACATGAGCGCGGACGTACTCTTCACTTTCTACGCGCCGCTTCAGGCGCACCCGCTGTTTTACACTGGGCTCGTGGTGTTCATCGTCGGCACGTGGATCGCCGGCGCCGACTGGTTCCGCACGTTCCTCGCGTGGCGGAGCGACCATCCCGACGAGCGGATCCCCCTCCAGACGTTCATGGTGTTGACGACCATGACGATGTGGTACATCGCCACGTCCGCCGTGGCTGCCTCCGTTCTCCTGTTCCTGCTCCCGTGGTCGCTCGGCCTGATAGACCAGGTGAACCCGACGCTCACCCGGACGCTGTTCTGGTTCTTCGGTCACCCGGTCGTCTACTTCTGGCTGATGCCGGCGTACATGCTCTGGTACACGGTGCTACCGAAGATCGCCGGCGGGCGGCTGTTCAGCGACCCGCTGGCTCGGGTCGTGTTCGTGCTGTTCCTCCTCCTCTCGACCCCGGTCGGGATCCACCACCAGTACCTCGACCCCGGGATCGCGGAGGGGTTCAAGTTCATCTCGATGACGAACACGATGTTCCTCCTGCTGCCGAGCCTGCTCACGGCGTTCACGGTCGTCGCGAGCGTCGAGTACGGCGCCCGTAAGAACGGCGGCACCGGGCTGCTCGGCTGGCTCACGAACCTCCCGTGGCGGAAGCCGGAGTTCACCGGGATGATGCTCGCCGGCCTGATGTTCGCCGCGGGCGGCTTCTCGGGGATGGTCAACGCGGGGATGAACATCAACTACCTCATCCACAACACGCTGTGGGTGCCCGGTCACTTCCACCTCACCGTCGGGACCGCGGTCGCGCTGACGATGATGGCCGGAACCTACTGGATCTGGCCGCAGATCAGCAACAAGCCGATCTACAGCAGCCAAATCGGGCTGTTCCAGGTCGTGCTCTGGTTCATCGGCATGGCGCTGATGTCGAACGCGATGCACGCGCAGGGGCTGCTCGGCGTTCCGCGCCGGACTGCCGAACCGGAGTACTCGGGATTCGACTACCCGACGATGTTCGGCGGGTTCGAGGAGCTCAACATCCAGATCGCCATCGGGGGCACCCTGCTTTTCGTCTCGACGATCCTCTTCCTCGGGAACCTCGCGCTGACGATGGGGAACACCCGCGTGTCTGGGCTCGCGGAACCGCTTCCGAACCCGGTCTCCGGCGCGGAGGACGCCCCGCTGGTACTCGATAACCTCCGCCTGTGGGTGAGCATCGCGGTCGTGCTGGTCGTCCTCGCGTACGCGCTCCCGATCGCGGCGATCATCAACCGCGGCGGGCTGCTCGGCCCCGGCGTCGGCACGTATCCGGTGTGGGTCGCGCCCCTGGTGGACGCGCTCGCGGACGCGGCGGCGACGCCGCTCGGCGCGGTCGTCGACGCGTCGGCCTCGCTGGCCGAGGTGGTCCGATGAGCGTCGACGTGAGCCGCGGCGGCCTGCTCGTGACGCTCGCGATATTCGGCGTGATCGTCTACGAGTTCCGGACGGTGCTCGACTTCGTCGGGGTCGAACTGCCGATCATCCCGTACATGGCCGCCGTCTTCGTCCTCGCCGGCGCCGCGGTCTGGTACGTTACGCTGAAGGGCGGGTGGCGGACCGAACCGGACGGCGACAAGCCGGCGTAGCGGCGCAATTTCCGCCGCACCGACTCCTTCTCGCCGGGTTCGCTCTTCGCGACCGCGGTCGACTCCGACGACAGAAGCAGTTATCCCTGCTCGCACCCAATAATGCGTATGGAATCCAATACTGTGTCGAACACCGCCGAGGACGCCGGCGCGTCCGGCGACGGGCTCTCGGGCGCCGACCGGCCGGTCTCGCTGGCGGACGCGGACGCGCTCGACGCCCTCGTCGACGACGCGGGCGTCGCGCTCGTGGAGTTCTACACCGACGGCTGCGGGATCTGCGCGAGCATGGAGCCGGTGTTGGGCAACGTCGCCCGCGGCGTCGAGACGGACCTCGCGGTCGGGCTGGTCAACCCCCGCGACGACCCGCCCCTGGTCGAGCGGTTCGACGTGCGGAGCGTCCCGCTGTTCGTCCTCTTCGTCGACGGCGAGCCGGTCGCACGGCGCGCCGAGGGGTTCATCCCGGGAGAGGACCTCGCGGCGTGGGTCGACGAGCACGCGGTTTAATCGGGAGCGATCTCTCGATCCGCACTTGCCGTAAGAACCCGGAGCCTCGACGCGAGCACCACCGAAGGCCCAGTCGCTCGCTTATAAATAGGTGGTAGTCGATCTGCGGAGAACACCGCCAAAGCCCCAGCCGTGAGGCGGGCGCACGCTCGCTGTGCGCCTCACTCGGTCGCTCACTTCGTTCGCTCCCTCGTTGCGGTGCTTGCTTCGCCTGCGCCCGCCTCACGGCTGCCCCTTTGAGTCCCGCCCAGCACCGCAACCGCACCTCACACCTCCCCAGCCTCGTCAGTCGCCGTCGCTTCGCTCCGGCGACTGACTCCCTCGCGCGTGCTCCTCGCGCCCGCCTTCGGCGGCCGCTCGTCGGCACGCGACGCCGCACGTGCCGTTCTCGTTTATAAATGGTCGCGCTCGACGGAACCCTTTTGAGCCGGACCGGCGTACTCGCAGGTAGTATGGGACTGGGCTCGGACATGTACCGACAGCAGATCCTCGACCACTACAAGAACCCGCGCAACTACGGGGAACTTGAGGATCCGGACTTCACGCACGTCGGCGAGAACCCCTCCTGTGGCGACACGATCCGGATGGACGTCGAACTCGACGACGCCGAGGAGACCGTCGAGGCGGTGCGGTTCACCGGCGACGGCTGCGCCATCTCGATGGCCTCCGCGAGCATGCTCTCGGAGCGGCTCCACGGGATGAGCGTCGACGAACTCGACGCGCTCGACACCGACGACGTCACCGAGATGCTCGGCGTCGACATCTCCCCGATGCGCGTGAAGTGCGCGGTGCTCGGCCGGCAGGTCGCGCAGGACGGCTCGAAGATCCACCGCGGCGAACTCGACCCGGACGACCGCACGGTGACCGAGGAGTAGCCGCTCGCGGTCCGAGAGCCGCCGACCGCCGTCGCCGCGCTCGGAGCCTCCCGCCGCACGGTCGTCCGTCCCGAGCCCGCCGAACTTTTGCCCGCGAACCACGTTCGTCCGCCTATGAGCGACGAGTTCGACAAGGAAGCGGAACGCGAGAAGCTCCGCGAAAAGTTCGCGGAGGACGAACAGAAGCGCGAACACACCCAGCGAATGTCCGAACTCCTCCTGAAGGGCGCGACGATGACGAACCGCCACTGCGAGGAGTGCGGCGACCCCATCTTCCGCCACGACGGCCGCGAGTTCTGCCCCACCTGCGGGAACGAGGCCGGAAGCGCAGGGGCGCAGGACGCCGGCGAGGCCCCGACCGCTGGCGGAGCTGAGGGTTCGGGCGACGCGGGGGCGGCCGCGGAAGGCGGCGTTGACGCCGGCGCCGCCGAGAACGGCTCGGCCGACCCCGGCGCGGCGACGCCGGCCGACGCGGCCGGGGCGTCTCGGCCCGACCCGAACGTGGAGCCGGTCGACTCCGTCGCGAACGAACCCGCCGAGTCGCGGTCGTCTCCGCGGTCGGCCGCGCCGTCCCGGCAGTCCGAGTCCCCGCAGTCGCCGCCGCAGCGCGCCGGGTCCCAGCAGTCCGGGTCCCGGCCCTCCGGGTCTCAGCGCTCTGAGTCCCAGCGGCCCGCGCCCTCGGGTTCGGTCGACGACGCCGAGGGTATCGGCGCCGCTCGCGCGTCGCTGACGCGGACGCTGACGCGGTTCGCCCGCGCCGCCGAGGAGGCGGACGACCCGCGCCGCGCCCGCGACCACCTCGAAGCGGCCCGTGAGGCGGCCGAGGCGCTCGCCGCGCTGGACTGATACTACTTATAAATACGACTCTGGGTGGTGACTGCTGTCGGAGGTCCGGTTGTTTATTTATAAATTGCTGCCACCGGATCGCCGGTGAACACCGCCAAAGCCCCAGCCGCTCGTTTATAAGCAGTTAACAGTAGGTCGGCGGCGAACTCCTCCAAAGCCCCAGCCGGGAGAAGCCCGGACGCTCGCTGCGCTCCTCGCTCAGCCGCTCCGCTCCTTCGCTACGGTGCTTGCATCGCCTCCGGGCTTCTCCCGGCTGCCCCTTTGAGTCCCACCCCGCACAGCACCTCACACCTCCCCAGCCTCGTCGGTGGTCCTCCGCTTCGCTCCGGACCACCGACTCCCTCGCGCGTGCGACTCACGCCCTTCGGGCGTTCGTCGGCACGCAGGGAGGCGCGACGCGCCTCTTACAGCCGGCGGCAAGGCCGCCGGCGACGCCACCGCAGTTTCATTTATAAATAGATCGCCGCTATCGGCCGCTCTCGACGGCGACGCGCATGTCTTTCGCCAGCCGCTCGGCGCGGTCGGCGTCGGCGGACTCGGCGTAGATCCGGATCTTCGGCTCGGTGCCGGAGGGGCGGACGAGCACCCACGCGTCGCCGTAGTCGAGCCGGTAGCCGTCGGTCGTGTTCGGCTCCGCGTCGGCCGTCTCGACGTAGGCGCGGGCGGCCGAGAGCATCTCGTCGCGCTCGTCGTCGTCCGCGTACTCCACGTTCACCCGGACGAAGTGGTAGTCGCTGTACGGCGCGACGATATTGCTAACGGGCGCGCCGTCCGCGTCCGCGAGCAGTTCGAGGAAGCGCGCGCCGATATACGCCCCGTCTCGTGACAGGCGGTAGGGCGGGAAGAACACGCCCCCGTTGCCCTCCCCGGCGATGGGGACGTTGACGCCCTCCTCGTGGAGGTCGCGCGTGCGGGTGATGATGTTCGTGGCGCCGATGGGCGTCAGTTCGAGGTCGGCGTCGTTGTCGGCGCAAACGTCGACGAGCCGCTGGGAGACGTTGACCGCGCTGACGACCGCGTCGCCCGGTTCGAGGCAGGCGTCCGCCAGCGCCGCGAAGGAGGTGTCGCCGTCGACGAACGCGCCGGTCTCGTCGACGAAGACGGCCCGGTCCGCGTCGCCGTCGTGCGCGATTCCCACGTCGGCCTCGGAGGTCGCGACCAGCCGCGAGAGCGCTTCCAAGTTCTCCGCGACCGGCTCGGAATCTCGACCGGGGAAGTGGCCGTCCGGCGTCGCGTTCACCGTCAGCACCTCGCAGCCGAGTTCGCGGTAGATCCGGGGCGAGGCCACGGAGGCCGCGCCGTGGCCGGGGTCGACCGCGACCGTGAGATCGGCGTCCGCGACCGCCTCGCGGTCGACCGCGCCGATCAGCTGGTCGACGTAGTCGTCGACGGCCCCCTCGACCGGCGTCGTCGCGCCGGCCGTCCGCCAGTCGGCGTGGTCGTACTCGTCGTCGAGCACGCGCCGCTCGATCCGCTCTAACACGTCGACCGAGAGCTCGACGCCGTCGTCACCGACGAGCTTGATCCCGTTGAACTCGGGCGGGTTGTGCGAGGCGGTGACGAGGACGGCGGGGACGCCGGCGGACTCGCAGTAGTTGCCGACCGCGGGCGTGGGGACGACCCCGAGACGGTCGACGTCGCAGCCGACGGCGGCGAGCCCGCTCGCGGCCGCGTTCGCGAACAGCTCTCCGGTCGTCCGCGTGTCGCGCGCCACGGCGACGCGGTCGGCGTCCCAGACCGTCCCGGCCGCCTTCGCGATGTCGAGGACGAGCGCGGGCGTGAGGTACCGCAACGCGACCCCGCGGATGCCGCTCGATCCGAACAGCTCCATGCGGGGCCATCCGCCGGCCGAGGGGAAAGCGGTTCCGAAGCGCCACGGACGACGGCGCGGCGCCGGGCGGCGTTCCGGGACTCTCGACGCCGCCGACGCGTCCGTCTCGCCGCGCCGACGCGTGCGGTTCATGGCCGTGGCGCACGTCGGTCGCGGTATGGACCACACGCGACGCGACGCGCTCGTCGGGAGCGCGCTCGCCCTCTCGGCCGCGACGGCCGGCTGTCTCGACTTCGCCGCGGGCGACGGGCCGCAGGGACCCGAGGGAACGCCGGCGACGCTGACCTGCGAGGACGACGGGTTCGTCCGCCTCGGCCAGCCCTTCGAGGGCTCGGTCACCGAGACTCTCGTCGAGACGGACGAGACGACCGTGGAGCTCTCTACGGAGGGAACGACCGAGACGTACGGCCAGTCTCTCCGGCTCGTGCTCCGGAACACCGGCGACGCCCCGGCGGCCACGCTGGGCGAGTCCGCCTACTCGCTCCAGCGCGAGACGGGCGAGGGGTGGCTCGACGTCCGCGGATCGACGATCGGCGAGGCGGTCGAACTCCCGCAGAACGAGGCCTCGCTCGACACGAGTTTGGCGTACTCCTGGGACCTCACGCTGACGGAGTCCGGCGTCGCCGACGCGGTCGACGACCTCGAGTTGGCGGTCTGTCCGCCGCTGGGAGCGGGCACCTACCGGTTCGTCTACTGGGGGCTCGTCGACGCGCCGCCGATCGGCGTGGAGTTCGAACTGGTCGGGTGAGGCGGGCTCCGCCCGGGTCGCCGCCGACTCAGAACGGTTGCCAGTCTGAGGGCTGCCCGACGCGGCCGCGGACGCGGAACTCCCGCGCGTCGTCGTCGACGCGGGTCTCGACGACGGTCTCGAACGGCTCGTGGAGGGTGTGGACGACCTGTTCGTCGTGGGCGGTCGAGCCGAGGACGCCGACGAAGGGCCAGCCCTCGCCGGAGGTCTGGGAGGTCATCACACGGGTGAACTGGTAGATCCGCTCGGGGTCCCAGTACATCAGCAGCTGCGACAGCGAGTAGACGCCGACCGCGCGCTCGCGGCCGGCGGAGGACTCGACGACGTCGGTGAACTTGATCCCGATGTCGGTGAGGTTGCCGGCGCTGGCGACGTACTTCGTCGTCGGCGTGTCCTCCCGCTTGTCGCCCTGCTCGTGGGTGACGCAGTCGATGACGACCACGTCGTCGCCGCTCTCGCCCGTCAGTTCCTCGTAGTCGCCGCGGACCTTCTCCGCGGTCCGCCCCGTCGAGATCACGACCGGTCCGTCGGACCACGCCGCGAGCAGCCGGTTGAAGAGGTCGTACTTCCCGCTCATCGGGGGACCGCTGATGAGGACGCTGTCGGCACCGCGGACAGCGTCGGGAAGCACAGTCATTTGGTGAACGTGAGAGAGTGTTCGGTAAAACCCTTCCGAGGGATCACTTTCGGAGCATGGAGGGGAGGTCGAGCGAGGACGGCGGCCCCTCCCGCGGCCCGTCGGTGAGTGTCAGTTCGCGTATCGCACCGGGGAGCGCGGCGGGCACCGGTGACTCCCGCGGCGTCCCGACGCCGTCGACGAGGGAGCTCCACACCTCCTCGTCGTCCGGGTCGTCCCGCTCCGCCTTCGCTTCCAGCGCCTTCGTCCGCCCCTCGTCGTACGCCAACTCCACGATGCTCCGGTCGTAGCTTCCCGGGAACGCCTCCAGCACCCGGTTCAGCTCCCCGGGACGGGGGCTGTCAACCCCCGCCGCCACGCCCAGCGCGAAGGCGCGCTCCACCGCCTCCTCCCGCGAGAGGTCGTCCCACTCCGTGTCGAACGTGCGGTCGTACATCAGTGGGTCACCGTCGCCGCCGTGCCGACGCGCAGTCCGCCGTCGGTGAACTCCACGTCCTGAATGTCGGTGTCGACGTCCGTCCCCCGCATCTTCAGCACCTGAACTCCCCGGCGCATCCCCTCGTCTTCGAGGTAGTTGTGTATGAAGACGACGCCGTGCGCGAGGTAGTGCTCCTCCGAGTAGGCGCTCGGGTCGGTCATCTCCGAGATCAAAAGCGTCGTCGCGTCGGTCCGCTTCAGCGAGGAGAGCAGCTGGATCATCGTGTCCTCGTCGTCGTCCAAGAGGAACCGCAACAGCATCGTCGAGTCGAAGACGACCCGGTCGATGTCCCGGGAGTTGATGAACCCGGTGAGGCGGTTGGTGACGCCCGAGCGGTCGCGGCGGTCGCCGGGCAGCCCGAAGAAGCGCCGGCCGTCCGACGAGAAGGAGTCGAGGAACGTGACGCGGTCGGAGTCGAGCGCGCGGTCGAACCCGAAGTCGTAGCCGCTCATGTCCTCGCGGATCCCCGCCTTGGTCTCGTGCATGCTGATGTATAGCACGTCCTCGCCGTTCCGGGCGCCCTGGGCCGCGAACTGCGAACAGAAGGTCGTTTTCCCGCTCCCGGGCGGACCGCTCACTACGTACAGGCGGTCCTCGGGGAACCCGCCGTCGACGAGTTCGTCGAACCCCGGGACGCCGCTTGAGACGCGCATACGTAGGAGACACGTCGGGCGGCTGATAAGCGTTGGCACCCGGTTCTCACGGGTGAGAACTGATCGGCGGACGGCGGGCGCCCGTCGGCTTCGGGTCGCGCCGGGACTCGTCCGCTCCGAGCCGCGGCGGGGCCCGTCGACCGGGTTACGCCTCCGCGGCCTCGACGTCGTCGAGGTCCGCCGCGGACTCGTCGTCGACGTCGGGCGAGACCCACACGACGAACCGGTCGTCGGACTTGACGATGCCGCGGACGCCCTCGTCCTCGACGGTGGTGCTCTGGTCGACGTCCTCGGCCGCGACGTCGCGGACCTGGAACACCTCGTCGACCATCCAGCCGACCGTGCCGCCCTCGTCTATCTCGTCGTCGTCGAAGACGACGATCCGCTCGCGCGGGCCGTCCTCGTCGATGTCGAACAGCGTCTTCGGGTCGACGATCGTCGTCGTCCGGCCGCGCAAGTCCATCACGCCCTCGACGTGGTCCGGCGAGTTGGGGATCCGCGTCAGCTCGCCGGCGTCGACGATCTCGTCGATGACGCCGATGTCCAGACAGTACGTGCCGTCGCCTAACCCGAACTCCAGTACCTTCGTCGGTTCGGCGTCCGCCTCTGTGGCTGCCATGCCCGTGGGTGTGGTGAACCGACAAATAATCGTGTCCCCTGAATTATCAGGGGTGATTACTGGGTCCGTGGATTTATGCTGATTCTGGGTCCGGTGTGGAACATGAGCAGGACGACGGATCGGCGCGGCGGTCGGGACGGGTCGCCGCGGGTGGTGATCGTCGACGACTCCCCGTTCATGCGGGGCTTGATAAGCGACCTCCTGAGCGACGCCGGGGTCGCGGTCGTCGGCGAGGCGGGGGACGGAGAAGAGGCGCTCTCGGTGGTCGCCGAGACGCGTCCCGACGTCGTGACGATGGACGTCGAGATGCCCGGCATGGGGGGGCTCGAAGCCGTCGAGCGGCTGATGGAGGAGACGCCGACGCCGGTGTTGATGCTGTCGGCGCACACAGACGAGGGGGCGGAGGTCACGTTCGAGGCGCTCGACCGCGGCGCGGTCGACTTCTTCGCGAAGCCCGGCGGCGAGGTGTCGACCGGCGTCTCCCGGGAGTCCGACCGGCTGGTCGAGGCGGTGCGCTCGGTCGCGGAGGCCGACCTCGAGGCCGCGACGCGCGAGCGCGACGACCCGAGTTCCGCGGCGTCGAGCCCGAGCGGATCGGGACCCGACGCGGACGCGGCCGACGTCGACGGCCCGATGACCGTGGTGATCGCGGCCTCGACCGGCGGCCCGAACGCGGTCGAGCGCGTGCTGTCGGCGCTGCCGATGGCGGACTGCCGCGTGGTGATCGTCCAGCACATGCCGGAGGCGTTCACCTCGCGGTTCGCGGACCGGCTCGACGCCGCCTCCGCGTATGACGTGCGCGAGGCCGGCGACGGCGCGCGGATCGGCGCCGGCGAGGCCTTGGTCGCCCGCGGCGGCAGCCACACGCTGATCGACAGCTACCGGGCCGGGCGACTGCGGGTCAAGCTCGACGAGGACGACGGCTCTCATACGGTCACCCCCGCGGCCGACGTGACGATGCGCTCCGCGGCGGAGGTGATCGACGACCCGCTCGTCGGCGTCGTGTTGACCGGGATGGGGTCGGACGCGGCGGAGGGGATCCGCGCGATGGCCGACGCCGGGGCGCGGACGCTGGCGCAGAGCGAGGACACCTGCGTCATCTACGGGATGCCCAAGCGCGCGGTCGAGACGGGCGGGATCGACGCGGTGTACGACCTCGACGACGTCGCCGGCGCGATAGTGGGGGGTGAGGCCTGATGGACTCCCACCGCGCCGCGTTCGTCGCGGAGGCCGAAGACGGGATCACCGATCTCAACAACGCGCTGCTCGCCCTCGAGGCCGACCCCGAGGACGCCGAGGCGATGGACGACGTGTTCCGCGTCGCCCACACCCTGAAGGGGAACGCCGCGGCGATGGGGTACGAGGACGTCTCCGACTTCGGGCACGCGCTCGAAGACCTGCTGGACGCGGTCCGGCAGGGCGACCGCGAGGTGACCCCCGAGCTGATGGACCTCCTCTTCGAGGGGGTCGACACTGTCGAGGCGATGGTCGACGAGATAGCCGAGACCGGCGAGGTGTCGACTGACCCCTCCGACCTCGAGTCCCGCCTGCGCGAGATGGAGGAGCACGGGACCGTCGGCGGTGGAGACGGCGATGACGGCGACGGCGACGCGGACGGCGACGCGGACGCGGCCGACGAACCCGCCGCGGAGGCCGACGGCGAGGGCGACGCGGACGGCGACGGCGGGGACGACGCGCCCGACGTCTCGGTGCCGGAGTCGCCCGCGGACGCGGCCGACCTGCCCGACCCGGTCGCGTACGCCGACGTGACGATCGGTGACGCCCAGATGCCGGGCGTCGACGCGGCGCTCGTGCTTCAGGCGATCGACGAGCAGTTCGACGGGCACGCGACCGAGCCCGCTCCCGAGGCGTTAGAGGACGGCGAGTACGACGAGCGCTTCGACGCGTTCGTCGGCGGCGCCGACCCCGGAGTCGTCGAGGAGGGGCTCCGGGCGCTCACGCAGGTCGAGGCGGTCACCGCCGTCGCGGTCGACGGTTCGGGCGACGCCGACGCGAGTTCCGAACCGAGCAGCGCCGACGCGGAACGGAGCGACGCCGACGCGGAACAGAGCGACGCCGACGCCGCCTCGGCCGAAGCCGCCGCCGAGGACGCGGCGGAGGCGGTCGAGGAGTCCGCGGAGACGGCGACAGGCGACGAGACCGAGGACGAGGCGGACGGCGACGATTCGGCCGAGACCGAGTCGTCGCCCTCCGGAGGCGCCGACCCCAAGTCCGGCGCCGACCCCAACGGCGCCGACCCCAAGTCCGGCGCCGACCCCAACGGCGCCGACCCCAAGTCCGGCGCCGACCCCAACGGCGCCGACTCCAAGTCCGGCGACGAGATCAAGTCGATCCGCGTCGACGTCGATCAGGTCGACGAGCTGTACGGGCTGGTCGAGCAGCTGGTGACGAGCCGGATCAAGCTCCGCCGCGAGATAGAGGGGACGGACGCGGAGTCCGACGCCTTAGACGAACTGGACAAGCTCGCCTCCAGCCTCCAAGACACCGCGATGGACATGCGGCTCATCCCGTTCTCGCAGGTGTCCGACTCGTTCCCGCGGCTCGTCCGCGACATCTCGCGGGACCTCGACAAGCGGATCGACTTCGAGATAGAGGGCGATGACGTGGAACTCGACCGGACGATCCTCACGGAGATGCGCGACCCGCTCGTGCACGTCCTGCGGAACGCGGTCGATCACGGGATCGAGCCGCCCGAGGAGCGCGAGGCGGCCGGGAAGGACCCGACCGGGCACGTCGAACTCACCGCCGAGCGCGAGCGCGACCACGTGATCATCGAGGTCTCGGACGACGGCGGTGGACTCGACCCCGACCAGCTCCGCGACAAGGCGGTCGACGAGGGCGTCAAGAGCCGCGAGGCGGTCGAGGCGATGGAGGACGACGAGGTGTACGACCTCGTGTTCCACCCCGGTTTCTCCACCGCGGAGGAGGTCACGGACGTCTCCGGCCGCGGCGTCGGGATGGACGTGGTCCGGACGACCGCGCGCGACCTCGACGGCTCCGTCTCGATCGAGAGCGAGCCGGGCGAGGGGAGCACCGTCCGCTTCCGGCTCCCCGTCACCGTCGCCATCGTGAAGGTGATGTTCGTCGACGTCGGCGGCACGGAGTACGGCATTCCGATCAAATCGATCGCGGAGGTCGCCCGCGCCGACGACGTTGAGGAGGTCCACGGCGACGAGGTCGTCAGACACGAGGACGACCTCTACCCCGTCGTCCGGCTGAACGAGCGGCTCGGAGAGATCGATCCGGCCGCGGCCGACGCGTCCGCGGCCGAAGCCGCCGCCGAGGAGACCGCCGCCGCCGACGGCGGCGTCGCGGTCGACGACGAGGCTCCCGCCGCCGGGCCCGAGGGCGTCGGGTCCGCCGACGCCGGGCCGGGGACCGACGGCGGCGCCGCGGGCGGGACGGACCAGGGGATGCTCGTCCGGATCCGCGAGGAGACCCGACAGGTCGCGCTCCATTGCGACGCGGTGCTCGACCAGGAGGAGGTGGTGGTGAAACCGCTCGACGGCCCGCTCTCGGGGACGCCCGGCCTCAGCGGCACGGCCGTCCTCGGTGACGGGGACGTCGTGGCCGTGCTCGACGTGGTGAGCCTATGAGCGGGTCGGCGGACGACGAGACGCCGTTCGAGGGCGTGCTCCGGCAGATCGACGACACGGTCCCGTTCGAGCCGGGGTACTACAACGAGTCGTACCTCGACCGCCGGATCACGGCCCGGATGCGCCGGCGCGACACCGAGTCGCACGCCGAGTACGAGCGCATCCTCCGCGAGGACGCGGAGGAGCGGCAGGCGCTGATGGACGCGCTCACGATCAACGTGACGGAGTTCTTCCGCAATCCGGAGATGTGGGACGTGCTCCGCGACGTGTTACGGGAGCGCACCGCGGACCAGCGGCGCGTCAGGGTGTGGTCGGCGCCGTCGGCGGACGGCCGCGAGCCGTACTCGGTCGCGATGTTAGCCTGCGACGACCCCGAGATAGACGAGTCGCGCGTCGAGGTGCTCGGCTCCGACATCAGCGAGGAGGCGCTCGACAACGCCCGCGAGGGCGTCTACCACACGACGCGGACCACCGACATCGCGGAGGAACTGGAGCCGCTCTCCGACCCCGAACGCTACGTCGAGCGCGAGGAGGACACGTTCAGCGTGCGCCCGGTCGTCAAGCGGCTCGTCGACTTCGAGACCCACGACCTGATCCGGGACGGCGCCCGCGACCCGTTCGACGTGGTGTTGTGCCGGAACCTGCTGATCTACATCGACGTCGACCACAAGGCGGCCCTGTTCGACACGCTGGAGGCGTCGCTCGCGGAGGACGGCGTCCTCGTGTTGGGGATGACCGAGAGCGTCCCCCCGAACCGGAGCGACCGCTACGAACCGATCGACAAGCGACGGCGGGTGTTCGGGAGGCGCTGATGTCGCTGTACCAGCACGCCCGGGACGGGAACGCGGAGCGCCTCCGGGACGCGCTCGGCAGCGACAGCGCGGCCGTCCGGCGCCGCGCCGCGGAGTTCCTCGGTGAGATAGGCGAGGAGAGCGACCAGCCGACGGTCGACGGGCTGCTCCGCGCCGCGACGACCGACGACGACCCCGAGGTCCGCGGCGCGGCGGTCGACGCGCTCGACGAGATCGGTGAGGCGGCGCTCCAACAGCTCCTCGAGGAGCTTACCGGCGGCGGCAGCGACTCCGAGGCCGAGTGGGTCACGGCGCGAAAGTTCGCGCGCGCGCTGGAGGCCGACCGGCCGGAGCTCCGGATGGCCGCGGCGAACGCGCTCGGACGGCTCGACGACGCGAGCGGCCTCCAGCCGCTTGTCGGCGCGCTGGACGACGAGGACGCCCGGGTCCGGCTCCGGGCGGCGCAGGCCTGCGGGACCTTCGCGGACGCGCGGGCCGTGCCGGGGCTGCGCGAGCGGCTCGGTGACGACGACGACTCGCGCGTGCGCCGCGCGGCGGCGAACGCGCTGGGAGCGATCGGGACCGACGAGGCGCTGTCGCCGCTGCTGGACCTGCTCGACGACGGCGACGAGTCGATCCGTCGGATCGCGGCCGGCGCGCTCGGGAAGGCGAGCAACCCGGAGCCGGTCGAGCCGCTCGCGCGGGCGCTCGGAGACGAGAGCGCCGTCGTCCGCAACGCGGCGGTGTACTCGGTGATAGAACTGCTGTCGAACGTGCCGACCCAGCAGAGCCACGCGGTCCGCGACCAGGTCGTCTCGGAGCTGAAGGCGGCGGACGACGCGACCGTCGTCGAGCCGCTCGTCGAGATCCTCACCGACGGTCAGCAGTCCCGTCAGCGGCGGAACGCGGCGTGGATCCTCGGCCGGGTGGCCGACCCGGACACGTCGACGGCGGTGGAGGCGCTCGCGGACGCGCTCGCGGACGAGGACCCCCAGACCGCGCAGTTCGCGGCCACGAGCCTCAAGAGCCTCGGCGGGCCGGTCGTCGAGGACCGCCTGCTCGACAAGCTGGGTCCCGAGCATCCCGAGGACGCCCGCGCGAAGGCGGTGTTCGTCCTCGGGCAGATCGGCGGGCAGGAGACGCTCAACCGGCTCGAAGAGTACGCCGACGACGACAGTCAGGCCGTCAGAAAGCGCGTGTTCTCGGCCGTCTCGAAGCTCCGCGCGGGGGGGACCTAAATGGCGCAGCAGGGAGACGAGTACAAGGTCACCGACACGCAGGCGAAGTTCGCGGTCGCCGTCCGCGAGGGCCGGAAGGTGAGCGACGTCTCGTGGACGCCCGGACGGGTCCTCCTCTCGAACCGGCGACTGATCCTCGCCGGCAACGACGGGAAGCGGACCGTCCCGCTGTCGCGGCTGGAGCGGCTCGGCGGCCGCCACGACGCGAACCAGACGGTCGCGCGCGTCTCCAACTACGTGAGCTTCGACCTGGGCGAGCAGGTGCTGCTCGTCGCCGCCAAGGACCACGAGTCGTTCGAGCGCGACGTCTACCGCGCGCTGCTCGACCAGAAGACCGTGATGGCGAAACACCCCGCGATCGAGGGGGGCGTCGTCCAGGACACGGAGTGGGAGCAGGCCCGCGTGAAGATAGACGAGAACGGGCTCAACGCCGCCTTGGAGCGCGGCGCGTTCGTGAAGTTCGACCTCGACGACATCAGCGGCCTCGACGCCGCGAAGCGCACGGTCAACGGCGACAAAAAGCCCGTCATCGAGGTGTCACACACCGACGACGAGGGGACGAGCATCGAGACGCACGTCGCGGGCGACCCGAGCCGGATGCGATTCGTCGAGTCGTGGCTGCGCAAGGGCGAGGAGCGGTCGTCGACGAACGTCGACCTCTCCAGCCGCGACCGCGAGGTGCTGATGGCGCTGTACTCCGGCGTCTCGCCGTTCGAGATCCCCTCCTTCCTCGGGATGGACGTCGACGACGTCGAGGAGACGTTCGAGCGGCTCGTCGACCTCGAAGTGGTCGAGGAGGTTCGCATCCGACGGGAGGTCGCGCTCAACTCCCGCGGGCGCAACATCGCCAGCGAGGCGATGAACGAGCAGTAGCGGCGCTCCCCTCCCCCGGGCGACGACTCAACGCCGCCGTCGTCGCCGCGTCGAATCACGCTTAAGTCGGTGCCGCGCCGAGTCCGTCCATGAGCTACGAGGCGGTGCTTTTCGACCTCGACAACACGCTGTACCCGTACGCCCCCTGTAACGAGGCGGGGAAGCGGGCCGCGCTCGACGCCCTCCGCGAGCGCGGGCACGAACTCGACCGCGCGGCGTTCGACGACCTGTACGAGACCGGTCGGCGGGAGACGAAGCGCGAGACGCGGACCACCGCCGCCTCCCACGACCGGCACGTCTACTTCAAGCGCGGGCTGTACCGGCACGCGGGCGAGTCCGACGCCGCGGGCGCGCTGGCGGCCGGCGACGCCTACTGGGACGGGTTCCTCGACGCCATGTCGCTCTGTGACGGCGTCGAGCGCGTCTTCGACGCCCTCTCGGCCGCGGGGACCGACGTCGCGGTCGTGACCAACCTCACGACGCGGATCCAGCTTCGCAAGCTCGTGGCGCTCGGGGTCGACGACCGGATCGACCTCCTCGTCACCTCCGAGGAGGTCGGCCGCGAGAAGCCGAGCGCGCTCCCGTTCACGACCGCGCTCGCCGAGCTGGACCGCCGGCCGAGCGAGGCGCTGGCGGTCGGCGACAACCCCGAGACGGACGTCGCCGGCGCGAACGCGGTCGGTCTCGACACCGCCCTCTTCGTCGCCGACGGCGACGCGCCCGCCGACGCGGACCTCTCGGCGCGCCAGCGCCCCGACCGTCGGCTCGACGCGCTCGCCGACCTGACGGAGGTGGCGGCGTGACCCGCGACGACGACGGGAGCGACGCTGATCCGGGCGACGCCGACCCCGACGCGGACCCGGACCTCCTCCGGGAGGCGCGCGAGGCGGTCGTCGAGTACGCGCCCGCGCTCGCGGACCTGACGCCCGGCCGGACCGGGAACCTGAGCGTCCGCGACGGCGACGCCGTGGCGGTCACACCCACCGGCGTCCCCTACGACTCCTTCGACGCGGCGGACGTGCCCGTGGTCTCCCTGGAGGGCGAGCGGCTGGCCGGGCGGATGGCGCCGTCGAGCGAGGTGCCGATGCACACGGGGATCTACAAACACGACCGGCCGGGCGCGATCGTTCACACCCACTCGCCGTGGGCGACGACGATGGCGACCCTTCATCGGAAGCTCCCGCCGATCCACTACATGATCGCCGCCGTGGGCCGTGAGGTCCCGCTGGCCGACTACGCGCCGTACGGCACCGAGGAGCTGGCCGCGAACGTCGTCGCCGCGATGGCCGAGGCGGACTCCGACGCCGCAATCTTAGCGAACCACGGGCTCGTGGTGACCGGCCCCGACGTCGAGACGGCGGTCGAGAACACCCGCCACGTCGAGGACATCTGCCGGCTCTACCTGCGCGCGTCCGCCGTGGGCGAGCCGCACGTCCTCACCGACGAGCAGATGGCGACCGTCGAGGAGCGCTTCGAGAGCTACGGGCAGCAGCCGGACGACGGCGAGTAGTCGCCCGCTCGACCGCCCAGCGGAGAGCCGGTTTTATAAATAGCGGGGCGGGTTACGGGATCGGTATGACAGACACGGAGCCGGCGCCGGCGGTCAGCGAGACCGCCGAGTCGATCGCCACGATGGAGATCCGCGGCGCGGCGACCATCGCCTCCGCGGCCGCCGAGGCGCTCGCCGATCAGGCGGAGGCGGCAGCCGATGCGGACGCGACCGCGAGCGACCCCGCGGCGTTCCGCGCGTCGATGCGGGCGGCCGCGCGAGACCTCCGCGAGACGCGCCCGACCGCGGTGTCGCTTCCGAACGCCCTCCGGTACGTCCTCCAGCGGATGGAAGGCGACTCGGTCGACCGGCTCCGCCGGAGCGTCGTCGACGCGAGCGAGGCGTTCGTCGAACAGCTCGACCGGGCGCAGGAGGACCTCGGGCAGGTCGGCGCGAACCGCCTCGCGGACGGCGACACGGTGATGACCCACTGCCACTCCACGGACGCCCTGGCGTGTATCGAGGCGGCAGTCGAGCAGGGGAAGTCGATCTCGGCGGTCGTCAAGGAGACGCGGCCGCGACAGCAGGGCCACATCACGGCCGAGGCGCTCCGCGAGATGGGCGTCCCGGTCACGCTCATCGTCGACTCCGCGGCGCGGCGCTACCTCGACGAGGTCGACCACGTCGTCGTCGGGGCCGACTCCATCGCGGCGGACGGCGGCGTGATCAACAAGATCGGCACCTCGGGACTCGCGGTCAACGCCCGCGAGCGCGGCGTCCCGATCATGACCGCGGCCCAGACGATCAAGCTCCACCCGGAGACCCTGACGGGCCACACCGTCGAGATCGAGATGCGCGACGAGGCCGAGGTGATCGCCCCCGACGCCCGCGAGGAGATCGGCGAGATAGAAGTCGAGAACCCCGCGTTCGACGTGACGCCGCCGCGGTACATGGACGCGATCGTCACCGAGCACGGCCAGTTCCCCCCCGAGAGCATCGTGGCGCTGATGCGGGAGCTGTTCGGTGAGGGCGCCGCCGAGCCGTGGGCCGAACAATGAGCGGGCGCGACGACGGCGCGGTCGACGGATCTCCGACCGACGACGGCGAGGGGCGCGACCTCGACCCCGACGCCGAGGACGGCGACGGCGTTGACAACTGGGACGAGACGGTCGCGGAGTGGGACCGCGAGGTGGACGAGTGGGAGGGCGACGCGCCGGACGACATCGACGGCGGCGACGGGACCGGAGCCGCCGACGGAGGCGGCGAGGGCGATCCGAACGGCGTCGACGGAGGCGGCGAGGGCGGTCCGGACGGCGTCGACGGAGGCGGCGAGGGCGGTCCGGACGGCGTCGACCCCGCGGTCGACCGCGACCCCGACCTGAACCCGGACGACGCCGACCGCGTGCCGAAGGTCGTCTCGGCCGGCCACATCAACTGGGACGTGACAATCCACGTCGACCGCCTGCCCGAGCCGGACGGGGAGACGCGGATCGAGCGGCTCGAACAGTCCGGCGGCGGCAGCGCCGCGAACGTCGCCGTCGGACTCGTCGACCTCGGCGGCCAGTCGGTCGTCTACGGCAGCGTCGGCGGCGACGAGTCGGGCGCGTTAGCCCTCCGCGAACTCGCCAGCGCCGGCGTCGACCCCGGGCAGGTGCTCGTCGACGCCGACGAGCCGACCTCGGTGAAGTACGTCATCGTCGACGGCGGCGGCGAACTGCTCATGCTCGCGAACGACGGCGCCAACGAGTCCTTCTCCGCGGCCGGGCTCGACCGCGACACGCTCGCGGCCGCCGACCACCTCCACCTCACCGGACAACAGCCCGAGACCGCGGCGGCCCTCGCGACCGCGGCCGCGGAGGCGGGCGCGACGCGGAGCTTCGACCCCGGTCGCCGGGTCGCTGACCGCGAGTTCGACGCCGCGCTCCACGCGAGCGACGTGCTCTTCCTCAACGACCGCGAGGCCGACGCGCTCGCGGCCGAGACCGACGTCGACCCGTGGGAGCCGGACGACCGCGTCGTCGCGATCAAGCTCGGCGACGAGGGCGCGACGGTCCGCACCCCGCACGGCAGCGTCTCGCACCCCGGGTTCGACGCCGACCCCGTCGACACGACCGGCGCGGGCGACGCCTTCGCGGCCGGGTTCCTCGCCGCCGCGCTGCGGGAGCCGGAGATAACCGGCGACGGGTTCTCGCACGACCCGCGCGACTATCAGGTGCCGATCCTCGTCGGCAACGCCTGCGGCGCCGTCGCGACCGAGTCGGTGACCGCGCGCACCGACCTCTCGTGGGACCGCGTCCGCGAGCGGATGGGCGACTCGCCCGAGACGGACCTCCTCATCGAAGTTCGGGCGTGACGCGCCGTCGAGCCACTACGAGTCGGAGGCCCAGTCGGAATCGCGCACCGTCCCCGCCTCGCCCCAGCCGTCGGTGACTGAGAGCCGCGCCGCGCCGGGGAGCGGATCGCTCGTGACGCGGAGCAGCGCGGCCGAGTAGGTGACCGCCTCGCCGCAGGCGACGTCCTCGCTTTCCGCCCCCTGAACCGTCGCGTCCGTGACGAGGGTCCCGTCCTCGACGCCGACCCCGTCGAACGATACCTCGTCGTGACAGGTGGTCGGGCCGACCGACTCGACGTAGCAGACGACCGACTCGGAGAAGTCCGTCTCCTCGACGAAGGCTCGGGCCTCCTCCGGCGCCTCGGCGCTCGGCCACGCGCCGTCGCCGTCCCCCTCGGTGATCAGCACGCAGAAGCCGCGCCGCTCGGTCCGGTCCCACGCCGGTCCCGAGAGGGCTGACCCGACCTGTCGGACGGCCGTCGTCACCTCGCCCGCGGCGCCGTCGCCGTCGGCGCCGTCTCCCCCGTCGGTGTCGTTCCCGTCGCCCCCGTCGGCGCCGTCGCTTCCGTCTCCGCCCGAACCGGAGTCGCCGGTCCCGGTACACCCCGCGAGCGCGGCGGCGCTGCCGGCGGCGATGGCGTAGAGGGCCGTCCGTCGCGTGAACTCGGTCATACCTCCCGGTACGCGGTCGATACATAAGGGCTTCGTGTAAACGCAAACACGTGTCTGACCCATCCCGGCGGGCGGTCTCGCCGCGCTCGGGGTCGCGATCCGTCTACGCCGGCGGCGCGAACAGCGCCCCGATCCCCTCGTCGTCGAGGTCGGCCGCGAGGCCGAGCGCGAGCGCGACGCGCGCCTTCGCGGCCGGGAGGTCGGCGGCGAACGTCGCCCCGTGATCCGCGAGCGTGACGGCGCCGCCCGCCGTCCCGTACACCGGTTCCGTTGGTCCCGCGGGCGGGCGCCCGGCGACGACGACCGGCACGGACTCGACCGCCTCGCCGACCGCGTCCCCGAGGGCCCCGGTGACGTTCCCGAGACCGGTCCCCTCGACGACGACGCCGCCGACGCCCGCGTCGAGCGCGCGTTCGAGCGCGCCGGCGCCGACGCCGGTCCCCGAGTGGACCACCGGGACCTCGGGCACGCGCTCGGCGCCGTCGATAGCGTCCGCGAGGGGGTCGACCGGGACGCCGCGCTCGGGCGCCCGGAGGAGCCGCGAGTCGGCGCGGGTGAACGTCGCGACCGGGCCCGCCCCCGGCGAGGTCGTCGTCGACAGCGCGTTGCTGTGGCCCTTCACGACGTCGCGGGCGGCGTGGACCTCGTCGTCGAACGCGACGTGGACGCCCGGCGCGAACCGGTCGTCAGCGGCCGCCCGAACCGCGAGCGCGAGGTTCGCCGGGGCGTCGCTTGAGGCCTCGTCGAGCCGGCGCTGCGCGCCCGTCACGACCACCGGCGCGTCGAGGTCGGTGAGGACGTCGAGCGCGAACGCGGTGTCCGCGAGCGTGTCCGTCCCGTGGGTGACGACGACGCCGTCGGCCGCCTCACCCGCGCCCGCGTCCGCGCTCGCCCCGACCGCGTCGCGCGCGGCCGTCGCGGTCGCGAGCACGTCCCGCCACCGGACGTCGAACCCGGGCCGTGAACACACCTCCCTCGTCGTCACCCGCGCGTGGTCGGAGACTGCCGGTACCGCTTCTACGAGGTCGTCGCCGGTCTTCTCCGGGGCCGCGCCGTCGTCGCTCGGCTCCGACGCGATGGTGCCGCCGCAGGCGACGACCGCCACAAGCGGTCGGCCGCCGTCGGCGTGCGCGGCGGAACGGTCCCGGTCCGGCCGGTCGTCGCGTCGGTCGCCGCGGTCGGTCTCGGTCATACTCTCACCTTACTCCCGACGGACAAAGCGGTTGGTGCCGCGGCAGCCGGCCGACGTCGCCCCGTCAGTTCGCGGCGGTCGTCCGCCCTCCGGATCGTCGGCTCGAAACCGCCGGATCGATCCGGAACCGCCCGATCGGCAGATCCCCAGAAACAAAGGGTTAGCGCGCGTTGTAAACTTTTAAAACGTTTCTGCGGCGGTTTTAAAACGACTCGACAGGTCGAGAAACGCCGTGAAATTCACCGAACCCTCGTCGGGGTATATGTGGTCCCCCGTCGTACGGAGAGGTGTCCATGTCAACCCCCGCTCCCACGCAGATCGCCTCCGGCGAACGGCTCGCCGGGCTGATGACCGGCACCGTCAAGGCGGCCGCCTTCTGGGCGGCCATCGCCATCCCGACCTCCTACCCCGTCCTGCTGTACTCGGGGCTAGACGGCGGCACCGGGCGGCTGTTCGTCGCCCTGCTGTTCGCGAACGCGCTGGCGCTGGCGCTCGGCCACGACCACAAGCGCTGACCGTCGACGCCAGCCCTCACCGAGGCCCGACCGAACCGCCCGTCCGAACGCCGACGCGACGCGTGGACACCGTCGCTTCGCCCTCCCGCCCTCCGTCTTTCCCGCTTTCCTCTCCCCTCCGTAGCGTTCCACTCTCGAAGCGCTTACCCCCGCTCCGGTCCGACTGCGGGTATGAGCGACGAGACTCGCGTCGAGTGGCGCGACTGGGGTCCCGAGGCGTTCGCCGAGGCTGACGAGCGCGACCGCCCGGTGCTGCTCTCGCTGTCCGCCACCTGGTGCGAGGGCTGTCACGAGATGGACGCGATCACCTACGCCGAGCCGCGGATCGCCGCCAACGTCAACGAGGGGTTCGTCCCCGTCCGCGTCGACGTCGACCGCCACCCGCGGGTACGCGAGCGGTACAACATGGGCGGGTTCCCGACGACCGCTTTCCTCACCCCGAGGGGAAGCTCTTGACCGGCGCGGGCTACCTCGACGTCGACGGGATGCGACAGGTGCTCGAATCGGTCCGACAGATGTGGGCCGACAAGGGCCGCGAGGGCGGGCGCGTCCCGCGCGCGCTCGACGCCGACCTGCCGCCCCGCGGCGAACTGCGAGATTGAGAGCCACCTGGCGGGCCAACTGGAGGCCAAGTACGACGGCGAGCACGCCGGCTGGGGCACCGACGCGAAGTTCCCGCTGCCACACACGGTCGAGTTCGCGCTGAAGCGCGACCGGAGCCGCGCGCTCCGGACGCTCGACGCGGTCCGCGACCACCTCGCGGACGACGTCGCGGGCGGGTTCTTCCGCTACGCCGGCACGCGCGACTGGGGGGACGTCGCCTACGAGAAGCCGCTCGACACGAACGCCGCGGTGACCCGCGCGTTCGCGAACGCCTTCCTCTACACCGGCGACGAGGCCTACCTCGACCCCGCGCTCGACGCCGTCGCCTTCCTCACCGACGACCTCTGGACCGGCTACGGCGTCGGCGGGAGTCTCGGGCCCGGGCTCGGCCGGGCGTACTACGCCGCGCCCGCCGAGGACCGCGCGGACCTCGACGAGCCGCGACGCGACCTGACCGTCTTCGCCGGCGGCAACGCGCTCGCCGCGGACGCGCTGCTCGCGGTCGCCGCCTACACCGACGACGAGCGCGCCCGCGAGTACGCGGGCCGGATCCTCGACGGGCTGGAACGCGACCTGATCGACGCCGAGAGCGGGGAAGTGACCCACTACCGCGGCAGCGACGACGCCGGCGAGTCCGACCTGCTGGAGGACGCCGCCCGCGTCGTCGGGGCGCACGTCCGCGCCGCCGGCGTGCGCGGCGAGGGCGCCGACGTCGCCCGCGCGGTCGCGGACCGGGCGATAGACCGGCTGCGGGTCGACGGCTCGTTCGTCGACGGCCCGCGGACGGGGGCGGGGCTGCTCGACCGGTCGTTCCGCCCGCTCGACGCCAACGTCGAGATGGCGACGTCGCTGCTGGACCTGGCGGCGCTCACCGGCGAGGACCGCTACCGCGAGGCGGCCCGGGAGACGGCCGAGGCGTTCGCGGGCGCGACCGAGCGGCTGAGCGTCCAGGTCGCGGGCTACGGGAGCCTCGCCGGCCGCCTCCGCCGCGGCACGACCGTCGTCGCGGTCGGGACCGAACCCGGGAGCGACCTCCACCGCGCCGCGTGGCGCATCGCCGACCACGAGAAGGTGATCGCGCCCAACGCCCACGAGGCGGACGCGCCCGCGCCGCGGACGGTCCCCGAGGGGACCGCGGTCGTCCTCGGGGACGACGGCGCATCCGAGCCGGCGGAAACGCCCGACGAGTTGATGAAGCGAGTCAGCGACGTGCTGGCCTGACCATCCGCGACGGACCGGACCGGTGCGTCGTCGGAGTCCGTTGAATCGTTCTCCGGACCGCGGGTCGACCCCGCCCCGTCGGTCCGGATCGTAAACCGGCGACGCGTTTATACGGGTGCCGCGGCATTCGCGGGTATGGCATCTCTCCGCGACCTGGGGCTCTCCGAGTACGAGGCCCGGGCGTACCGCGCGCTCCTCCGGACCGGGCCGACCACCGCGAAGGACCTCTCGCGCGCCAGCGAGGTCCCGATGGGTCGGATCTACGACGTGCTCAACAGCTTGGAGCAGCACAGTCTGGTCCGCAGTCAGGCCGCCAGCCGGCCGAAGAAGTACGTCGCGGTCGAGCCGGACGCCGCCCTCGACCGCCTGCTCGACGAGAAGAAGGCGGAGCTGCAGACGCAAGCCGAGCAGTACGAGTCCGTGGTCGACGAGCTCTCGACCGAACTCGACGCCGGCGAGCCGGTCGACGGGCAGTTCTGGACCGCGGCGGTCGGCGCCGAGGAGGCCACCGACCTCCTCTTAGAGCGGATCGCCGCCGCGGAGCGCCGGGTCGTCGTGGTCGCGGGCGCGCCCGCCACGGGGTTCGACCTCGGGACGATAGGCGAGCGCGTGACCGCCGAACTGGAGTCCGCGCTCGAACGCGGTGTGGAGATCCGGGTGCTGCTCTCGCCCGCGACGGTCGACGCGCTCCCGCGGAGCGTCGGCCGGCGGTACACCGCGGAGCTGGCCGAGGTGGACGGGTTCGAGGTCCGGACGTCGCCGGGCGTCGACGGGACGTTCAACGTGTTCGACGAAATCGAGGTGTGTATCGAGGTGCCGCACCCCCTGTCGGCCGACGAGCCGTTCGCGATGATCGACGTGAAGGACATCGAGTTCGCGACGAGCGTCAAAGACCAGTTCGAGCCGCGTTGGGCGGAGGCGGAGCCGTTAACGTTCGGATAAGCGACTGGCGTGTCTGTTTATAAACGGGAGTGCGGTAGCGCGTGCCGACGAGCGCCCGCAGGGCGCGAGTCGCACGCGCGAGGGACGCCGCGAGCGAAGCGAGCGGCGAGGTTGGGGAGGTGTGAGGTGCTGTGCGGAGCGGGGCGGGACTCAAAGGGGCAGTCGCGAGGGCGAAGGCGGCCGCAGCAAGCACCGCAGCGAACGGAGCGAGCGAGGAGCGCAGCAAGGCCCCCGAGTCCTCGCGGCTGGGGCTTTGGAGGCGTTCGCGGTCGATCCGGCGTTGAGTATTTATAATCGAGCAACCGGGAATTTGGCGGTTTTCACTACACCACTCCTGTCTACTTGTAAACAGCCGCCAGCAACGCTTGGACTCGCTTAGAAGCGCTCAACGGTCGCGACAGTACGCACCTATCGGTCGAGTTCGTTCCGCAGGTCGCCCAGCGTGACCTCGCGCTCCGCGTGGGCGTTGTGCTGGTGGATCGACTCGTCGTTCGACTGCTTCATGTGGACCACGGCGTCGTCGGAGAGGTGCGGGAACTCGTCGACGGCCCCCTCGGCCAGCGCCCGGACGCAGTCCTCGACGAACTTCGCGTCGGCGTGGGCCTCGTAGGTCATGTGGTCCTCGTCGGGGCGCTTCGCCATGTTGTAGATGCGCGCGCTCATCGAGTCGCGGGCGACGTCGATCACGTCTCGGAGGTCCACGTCGGGGTGGCCGTCGGTCGTGATCGTCAGCGTCGCGTGACCGCGCTGGGAGTGCCCCGGCTGCGGGACGGCGTCTAAGAACTCCTCGGTCGTCTCCTCGTCGACGCCGAGCTGGGCGAGCTTATCGCGGGCCCGCGACTCGCTCATCCCTGCGAGCAGGGGCAGACGGTCATCCCCGTCACTTCGGCGCCGATCTCCTCGCGGGTGCCGTCCGCCGTCGCCTCGGCGCTCGCGATGATCGTCGCCGTGCTCTGCGTCTCGATGTCGGACGCCGGCGTGTCCTCGCGGGTGACCAGCTCCGCCGTCATCGACACCTCGGCGGTGGTGGTGTGTCGTGCTTCTCTAAGAGTCGCTCGGCGGCGTCGCCGCAGACGTCCTCGACGCGGTACGCCTCCTCGCGGGTGATGTCCTCTAAGATCTCGTCGACGGTCGCGAGGTTCCGCGACATGTCGATCCCCTTGCGACCGCTCGGGAGGTCGACGAACACCTCGAACTCCGCCATGAGGACGATGGGTCGCTTGTCGCCGCGGGCCAGCTTGACGAGCTTCTCTACGCCGGTGACGCCGACCTGTGAGAGCCCGACGGTGACGTCGGGGGACGAGGCCTGTACGTCCGGCAACTGATGACTCATTACGAACATGATAGGGACACCCGGGATTAGCCCTTTCGGAAGGGAGGTGCGTCGGGTAGTCGCGCGCGTGCGTCCCGGCCGCGCACGACCGAGGCAGCGAGCGCTACCGCCGACCCGCGCGTGTGAGACCTCCACGTCCCGCGGGTCGTAACGCACGATTTATAACGGCGGCAGCGGAAGGTGTCCCAAGACCATGCCGAGTTCCAATGGGCCAGAAAGCGACTCGCGACAAGCTCTCGAACAAACCCCGCAACCGCGGCACCTCCCCGCCGCAGCGAGCGATCCAGGAGTTCGACGAGGGGTCGCAGGTCCACCTCAAGATCGACCCGAGCGTCCCCAAGGGCCGCTTCCACCCGCGCTTCGACGGCCGGACCGGCACCGTCGTCGGCAAGCAGGGCTCCGCGTTCAAAGTCGAGATTCCGGACGGCGGCAAGACGAAGACGCTCATCGTCACCGCCGCCCACATGCGCGCCCAGCAGAACTGAGATGACAATCTTCAAAGAGAAGCTCGACGAGGAGTACGTCACCACCTCCGAGGCGAAGGAGATCCTCGTGGAGATCGAAGACGAGCGCGCGGAAGACGAGGACCGCGACCTCCGCTACGAGCTGGCCCGCGCCATCGAGCACGTCAATCGGTTCGCGGACCTAGACGCCGACGAGTCCCGCGATCTCGTCGAGGAGCTGACCGAGCTCGACCAGATCGACGTGCCGACCGCGGTGAAGATCACCGACCTGCTCCCCGAGGACCGCACCGAGCTCCGCTCGGTGTTCGCCCAGGAGCGCTACTCGCTCGACGGCGAGGAGCTAGACGAGATCCTCGACGTCGTCGCGAAGTACGCCTGAACGCGTCCCGCTCGGCTCGACGGGGCGACCCGCCGACGCGCTTTCTCTCGGACCCGGCCGCGCGAGCCGGACGACCCGCACTCCGTTTCGCGAGCGACCGCGCGCGGTCGCGGAGCGCGCGCCGGACCCGGACGCATCCGCCTCGCCAGCGGTTTTTTCACCGCCCGGAGCGATAAACGATACATGGACCACGCCGACGGCGACGGGACGCCGGCCGACGATCGGAGCGGGGGCGACGCCGCCGCGGACGCCGGAGAGCCGCGGGCGAGACGACGCCTCCGGCGGCGACGGCCCGACCGCCGTCCTGCTCGACGTGTTGCCGAACGGGCGCCCGGACGACGACCCGTAAGTCGCCGGTGGCGTACGGGCTGGGGGCCGACTCGTTCGCCTGTACGAGCTATCGCTCGGAGACGACGCGGACGTCTCCGTGGGTGACCGGATCGCGCCGGACGGCCCGGACGTCGGCCGCTACCGAGAGGTGTCGTTCGACGACCTCACCCGGAACGCGGCCGCGGAGGTCGAGTACGCCGTCGAGGCGATAGTCGACGCCGACGAGGAGCGGTTCGTGGACTTCTACAACGAGGCGGGACCGATCACGCTCCGGCTCCACCAGCTGAACCTGCTGCCCGGGATCGGCAAGAAGCTGCGGAACGACCTCTTAGACGAGCGGAAGCGGGGCCCGTTCGAGAGCTTCGACGACGTCGAGGAGCGCATCTCCGGGCTTCACCGCCCGCGGGAGGTGATCCTCGAACGGATCGTCGAGGAGATCCGCGAGGACGACCTGAAGTACCGGACGTTCGTCGGTCGCGAGGAGTGAGTCGGACGGGACGGGCGCTCCGCCGCCGGGCCGACGCCGGCCGACGCCGGCCGCAGCGCCCCCGAAACGAGACTTTTACCCGAACACCGCGTGTACCCCGGCCATGACCGACTCACCGGCGGGCGAGGCGTCCGCTACGGGGGCCGCGACCCCGACGCGCTCGCGAGGCGCGCCGGCTCGCGCGCGGACCCCGACCGCGACCAGCACTTCCTCGTCGACGACCGGGTCCTCGACCGGATCCCCGGCTACCTCCCCGACGACGCCG
This sequence comes from Halorubrum sp. 2020YC2, assembly GCF_018623055.1. Lineage (NCBI taxonomy): Archaea > Methanobacteriati > Methanobacteriota > Halobacteria > Halobacteriales > Haloferacaceae > Halorubrum > Halorubrum sp. 2020YC2. The sequence continues at coordinate 2,209,406 of NZ_CP076019.1, read as the reverse complement.
ACCGCGGCCACCTCTTGGAGATCGGCGGCGGCGCGGGCGCGCTCACGGACCGCCTGCTGGCGACGGCGACCGCGGCCGCCGGAAGTGGCGACGGCGCAGCGGCCGACACGGACGCGGAACCGGGGCGCGTGACCGCGATCGAACGGGACGGCGCGTTCGCTGACTTCCTCCGCGAGGAGTTCGCGGCCGCGGTCGCGGACGGGCTGCTCGCGCGGGCGCGCTCACGGACCGCCTGCTGGCGACGGCGACCGCGGCCGCCGGAAGTGGCGACGGCGCAGCGGCCGACACGGACGCGGAACCGGGGCGCGTGACCGCGATCGAACGGGACGGCGCGTTCGCTGACTTCCTCCGCGAGGAGTTCGCGGCCGCGGTCGCGGACGGGCTGCTCGACGTGGTCGAGGGCGACGCGCTCGACGTCGATCTCCCCGAGTTCACCGCCTGCGTCGCCAACCTCCCGTACGGCGTCTCCGGAGATCGCCTTCCGGCTGCTGCCGGAGGAGCGGCCGCTCGTGTTGATGTTCCAGCCGAGTTCGCGGAGCGCATGGTGGCGTCCGCGGGCGAGTCCGAGTACGGCCGGCTCTCGGTGTCGGCGCAGCACTACGCCGACGTGGAGATCGCGGAGCGCGTCCCGAAGGAGGCGTTCGACCCGCAGCCCGCGGTCGAGAGCGCGGTCGTGCGGTGTACCCCTCGCGACCCGGACTACGTCGTCGGGGACGAGGCGTTCTTCCTCCGGTTCGTCAAGGCGCTTTTTACCCAGCGGCGGAAGACGGTGCGGAACGCGGTGCGGAACACGGCGCATATCTCCGGGCTGGACGACCCCGAGGCGGTCGTCGACGCGGCCGACGAGGAGCTGCTCGGCAGCCGCCCTGGCACGCTGGAGCCGGCGGCGTTCGCCGCGCTGGCGGAGCTGGCCCGCGACCGCGGCTCCCCGACGGAGGCGTGAGATGACCGGGTGGATCGGCCTCGTGACGGAGCTTCAGCGCGCGCTCGCGGGCAACTTCGAGCGGTTCGCCGCCTCCGTCGGGATCGTCGCCGGCGTGCTGGCGGTCCGGTACCTCACCGGGCGGCTGAAACGCGGCGACGAGGACCTCAGTTCGACGCGCCGCCTCCTGCTGTCGACGGCGGTCGGGGTCGCCACAGCGGCGGGCGCGCTCACGCTCATCGCGGTGTGGGACCGGAGCGGCGCCCTCTTCGAGGCCGCGCGGTCGACGCTGACCGCCGATCAGGTGTCGAACGTCGTCCTCGCCGTGATCCTCCTCGCGATCGCGTACGCGCTCACGGACTTCCTCGGCGGGGTCATCCGAGAGATCGGGGCCGAGAGCGCGTCGGTCTCTCAACACCAGCAGGAGGTGATCCTCCGGATCACGCAGCTGACAGTCTACACGACCGCGCTGGTCGCCGTCGTCGGGCTGTTCACCGACAACGTCGGCAGCCTCCTCGTCGGCGCGGGGTTCCTCGGGATCGTGGTCGGGATGGCGGCCCGCCAGACCTTGGGCGCGATCCTCGCCGGCTTCGTGTTGATGTTCTCCCGGCCGTTCGAGGTCGGGGACTGGGTCGAGGTCGGGGACCACGAGGGGACGGTGACGGAGATATCGATCATGAGCACGCGGCTCCGGTCGTTCGACGGCGAGGTGATCACGATGCCGAACGACACCGTTCGCTCCGGGTCGATCGTCGACCGATCGCGGCGGAACCGGCTGCGGATCGAAGTCGAGGTCGGCGTCGACTACGACAGCGACGTCGAGCGCGCGGCCGCCGTCGTCGAGGAGGCGGTCGCGGGCGTCGAGGACGTCGCGGAGATGCCCGAGCCGAACGCCGTGACGAAGCGCTTCGACGACTCGGCGGTCGTCCTCGGGCTCCGCTACTGGATCCGCAACCCCAGCATGCGGAAGCGCTGGCGGACGCAGACCGCCGCGATGAACGCGATGAAGGACGCGCTCGAAGACGAGGGGATCGTCATCCCGTTCCCGCAGCAGACGCTCTCCGCCCGCGCCGAGGGCGCGTCCGGACCGCAGTTGGACGCGTCCGTCGAGGGGCGCGCGGCGCGACGCGACGGATCCGAGAGCCGGACGGCCGGCGACGCGGGGGACGGATCCGAAGGGTCGACCGACGCCGACGCGGTGGACGAGGACTCGACCGACGGCGACGCGGAGGGGGACGGATGACCGGAGACGACGGGCTCGAGCGCGGCGACCTCGCCGCGCGACGCGGCCTCGACGACGTCACCGTCTACCAGCCCGCGGAGGACTCCGGGCTGCTCGCGGAGGCGGCGGTCGCGGAGGCGCACGGACGCGTGCTGGAGGTCGGCACGGGGTCGGGGTGGGTCGCCCAGCGGGTGGCGGCCGAGCGCGACCTCGACGTGGTCGGCAGCGACCTCAACCCGCACGCGGCGCGGCAGGCCCGCGAGCGCGGCGTCGAGGCCGTGGTGGCCGACCTGCTCTCGCCGTTCCGCGCGGACGCGTTCGACGCGGTGTGTTTCAACCCCCCGTACCTCCCGACGGACCCCGACAACGAGTGGGACGACTGGATGGAGCACGCGCTCTCGGGCGGCGAGTCGGGCCGCGAACTCATCGAACCGTTCCTCGCGGACGTGGGTCGCGTCCTCGCGCCCGACGGCGTCGTCCTCCTCTTGGTCTCCTCGCTCACCGGGTACGACGAGGTGCTCGCGCTGGTCGACGAGGCCGGCTTCGGGGCCGAACCGGTCGTCGAGGAGTCGTTCCCGTTCGAGACGCTCACCGTGGTGGCGCTGCGGCGCGCGTGACTCTCCGCGGTGAATTACCATTAAGCATAACGCGCATTAGCAAATATTATACGACGGCATATCCAACGGTCGGTAATGACCGAACGTGTCGCGGCGACGCCGGGGCTGTATCCGCTTCCGGACGGGGCGAAAGAGACGCTCTCCGACCTGAAGGGTCACCAGAAGGGCGACCTCCTCAGCGGCGACGAGAGCGAGGCGATCGTGGCGGAGTACGACGAGGTTCGCGCCGAGTACGTCGACGATCAGCTGGACGCCGGTCTCGACCTGATCTCCGAGGGGCAGGGCCGGTGGGACGACATGATCGCGCACCCGCTGACCGTCAGCGACGCCGTCGAGACCGGCGGTATCGTCCGGTACTACGACAACAACAACTTCTACCGCGACCCGCGCGTCGTCGACGACCTCGGCTTCTCCGGCGACGTGGCGGGCGAACTGGAGAAGGCCGACGACCTACTGGCCGAGGCGGACGGCGCCGCGGACGCGTCGCTGGCGGCGACGCTCCCCGGGCCGTACTCGCTGGCCGACCTCGCGACGGACGAGCGCTACGGCGACGAGGCCGATTTCCAGGCCGCGATCGCGGGGTTCCTCGCGGACGAGGTAGACGCGTTCCCGGCCCACGAGACGCTGTTCCTCCTCGAACCGTCGCTCGTCACGAACCCGCCCGCCGAGGGCGAGGAGGAGCGCGCGACGGACGCTATCGCGACGGTGGCCGACGCGACCGACGCCGACGTGGTCGTCCAGACGTCCTACGGCGCGCTGGGCGAGAAGCTGTACGCCCACCTCGTCGACGAGGCGGGCGCGGACGCGATCGGACTCGACCTCGTCGCCGGCGACCGCGACGACACCGTCTACAACGTCCAGGAGTTCGGGTCGACCGACTCGCTGTCGCTCGGGCTCGTCGACGGGCAGAACACGCTCGTCGAGGGGCCGGAGACGGTCGCGGAGCGCGTCGAGTGGTTCGAGTCGCAGATCCCGCTTGAGGGGTTCGACCGGACCTACCTCACGCCGAACACGGAGCTGTTCTACCTGCCGACGAACAAGTACCGCGAGAAGCTGAACACGCTGGCCGCCGCCGCGGAGGTGCTCGACTGATGGTCCGAAACCCCGAAGCCAACCGCGACCAGTTTCGCCCGGACGACCACCCGAACGACGCGTTCCTGCTCACGACCGTCGTCGGCTCGTACCCGAAGCCGAAGTGGCTCAACCGGGCCGACGATCTGGTCGACGACCCCGACTCGAAGTTCGACGAGTCGGACCTCGAAGAGGCCCACGACGACGCCTGTCGGCTCATCACCCACGAGCACGAGCGCGCCGGCCTCGACACCGTCGTCGACGGCGAGATGCGCCGCAACGAGATGGTGGAGTTCTTCGCGGACCGAATCGACGGCTACGAGTTCAACGGCCCCGTGAAGGTGTGGGGCCACAACTACTTCGACAAGCCCTCGGTGGTCGAAGAGGTCGAGTACGACGAGCCGTGGCTCGTCGACGAGTTCGAGTTCACCGCCGGCGTGGCCGAGCGCCCGGTGAAGGTCCCGATCACGGGCCCGTACACCCTCGGCTTCTGGGCGTTCAACGAGGCGTACCCCTCCACCGAGGAGCTCGTCTACGACCTCGCGGACCTCGTCAACGAGGAGGTCGAGAAGCTCGTCGAGGCCGGCGCGCGCTACATCCAGATCGACGAGCCGGCGCTGGCGACGACCCCGGAGGACCACGCCATCGTCGGGGAGGCGCTCGAACGCATCGCCGCGGGCATCCCCGAGGAGGTCCGGATCGGGCTCCACGTCTGTTACGGCGACTACTCGCGGGTGTACCCCGAGGTCAACGACTACCCGATCGACGAGTTCGACATCGAGCTCTCGAACGGCGACTACGAGCAGATCCCCGTGCTCGAAGAGCCGGAACTCGAACCGGACCTCGCGCTCGGCGTCGTCGACGCCCACACCGCCGAGGTCGAGTCCGTCGAAGAGATCAAGGAGAACATCCGGCAGGGCCTCCGCGTCGTCCCGCCGGAGAAGCTCACGGTCTCGCCCGACTGCGGGCTGAAGCTTCTCCCGCGCGAGGTCGCGTACGGGAAGACCGAGAACATGGTGACCGCGGTCCGAGAGATCGAAGCCGAGATCGACGCCGGCGAGATCGACCTCGATAACCCGCTGGCTGACGACTGAGGCGGCGCCGTCGAACCACTCTTCTTGGGCTCGTCGCTCTCGGTTCAGCGGAACATCCGGATTGCGTCCGAACGTTTACTACGGCGGGCACACGCGGTGTCCATCGTGAGCCACGTTCGGTTGCTAGCGAACCCCCTCGTTCGATGGGCGATCGCCGTCCTCTATCTCGGTACGTCGCTGTTCTTACTGATCGTTGCCGGTGACCTGCCGAAGCCGGATCAGATCGCCGTGACGATCGCCTGTGTGATCGGGTTCTTCGTGGTCCCGATAGCGCTGAAGGGGTACGCGAGTTCGGCGCCTGAAGAGTACTGACGGACCCGACGCGGAATCGCCGCACCGCGGGCGTCGCGGGCGACCCGCTCTGACCCCGTGGCCGGAGGGAAACCTCACCGGCGCTACCGAGCCGGCGACACCATTTATCCGATCGCCGCACCCACCGCCGACATGGACATCGGTCTCACCGTCGGCGACGACCTCGACCGGCTCGCGGCGTCGCCCGCGCGGTTCGACTTCTGTGAACTCGGGATCGGCGAGCCGACGCTCGTGCCGGGCGAGGTCGACCCGGAGCGGCTCGCGGACGCGCTCGCCGGCCGCGACCTGCTCGTCCACCTCCCGTACGGCCAGCGGCTGGCGACGTACGTCCCGGAGGTGAACGACGCCATCGTCGCCTACCAGCGGCGGCTCCTCGAAGCGGCCGGCGACCTCGGCGCCGAGAAGGCGGTCCTCCACGCCACCTCGGCCGACCGCGACGACGTGGAGTTCCGGGAGACCGCGGCCGACCAGCTCCGACGGGTCGCGGCGGCCGGCCGCGAGGCGGGCGTCGAGGTCGTCGTCGAAAACGTCGGCCACCAGCACGCGGGGCTTCAGCTCTCCGTCCTCGGTGACCTCGCCCGCGAGACGGACACCCCGGTCTGCTTCGATATCGGTCACGCGTACATGGAGGGCGGCAACAAGGCGATACGGCGGTTCCTCCGGAGCCACGGCGACCGGGTCTCGCACCTCCATTGTCACGACGTCCGCCGCCGCGGCGACACGCACCTTCCGGTGGGCGCCGGCGAGGTCGACTACGACCTCGTCGCGTCCGAGCTCGACGGGTTCGACGGGACGGTCGCCCTCGAGGTGTTCACCGACGACGAGACGCTCCTCGTCGACTCCGCCGAGCGCGTCGCCGGCCGGCTCGGCGCGTCGTTTTGAGACCGCGGCTCAGTTCGTTCGGTCGTCCGGGCCGTCGGCGTCCGAGCCGTCCTCCGCGTTCGCCGTTCCGCCGGCGTCACCCGACCCGTCGGCCTCCGCGTCGACGCTCTTCTCGCCCGCGTCCGAGCCGGCGTTTCCGTCGACCTCGGCGCCGTCGTCCGCGTCCCCCTCGACGCCGTCGATCTGGCGCTTTATCGACTCCAGTTCGGACTCGACGTCGACCTCCGGGGGATCCGCGTCTCCGGACGCTCCGTCCGCGGAATCGGCGTCCCCGTCGCCGGGTCCGGTCACGTCTATCTGAACGGGGTCGCCGCCTCGGTCCGCCCCCTCCTCGTTCCGGTCGCGGCTCCCCTCGTCGCGGTCGCGGCTCCCCTCGCTCCGGTCTCGGGTCCCGTCTCCCTCCGGCCGCCGGTCGCGGGCCGCGTCCGCCTCTCGGCGCCCCTCGTCGATGCGGGACTCGATCTCCGCGGTGAGGTCGCGCGCGTCGGCGATGATCGAGCGCGAGGCGGCCTCCTCGGGGAGGTCGGCCTCCGAGAGCGCCGTCCGGAGCTCCGAGAGCGACCGCGAGAGGCCGGCGGTCGCGCCGTCGCGGACGTCCGCGAGCCGGTCGCCCGCGCCTTCTGTGCCCTCCGCCACGCTCCGGCTCGGGTCCGCGAGCCGGAGGGTGCCCCGAAGCAGTTCGAGCGACTTGATCGTCGTCTCCAGCAGGGCGATCACCGTCGGGATGGTGTACTGCTCGGTGAACCGGACCAGCTCCGAGAGCCGGGGCGGCCGCGGGGGCCCGCGGCGGTCGCGCTCGGTCTCGCGCAGGTCGGCGCGGAGCTCGCCCAGCACGTCCTCGAGCTCGTCGAGCCGCTCTTCGAGGTCGTCGCCGTCGCGGCGGTCGCGGGAACTCATGACGCCCGCTACGGCGCGCGCGAATAAAAAGCCCGGCAGCGGTCGCGCCCGGACCAGACCGCCGCCTCGGCGCCGGTCAGAATCCCTCGCGAAGGAACGTCCGCCGCGGCGGGAAGAGGGCGGCGAGGTCGGTCGCGAGGCCCTCGCCGGCCTCGTCGTCGACGTCCAGCGCGGCGTGCGCCCGGAGGTCGTCGACGTCGCGGTACCCCGCGTACAGCTGCGAGAGCGCGCCGACCCCCGCGGTCACGTCGGCGTCGTCGCGGGCGGACGCTCCGGGGTCGCTCCCGGCGTCGACCCGCTCGGCGTCGACCGCGCCGTCCGCGACGGCCACCCGGATCGGTCGGTCGTGCCAGTCGACGAGGGGGTCGTCGACCGCGAGGGTGAACCGGGCTTCGAGGGCGGGGTCGGGGTCTACCGCCGCCAGCGCCGCGGCCGCGTCGACGAGGCGGAACATCGGGCCGGCGCGGACCTCCTCGGTCACCGCCCGCGGGTCGTCGACCCGGTCGAGGAGGCTCACGTCGACCGGGAGCCGGAGCCTGACGCGCTCGACCTGCGAGTCGTGGTCCCGACAGAACCGGAACACCTCGTCCCACGCGGCCGGATCACGGACGGCGGCGTCGGAGACGACCATCGCCGTCCCGTCGCCCTCGTCGCGCCCGGTGAACGTGTACGACAGCAGCGCGCGCAGGTCGCCGTCGCGTTCGAGGCCGTAGACGAACGGGTCGGTCTGCCACCCGCGGAGGGTGCGCTCGCGCCACCACGCCGCCGTCCGCGCCATCGTGAAGTCGTACCGGTCCGCGGTCGCGGCGAGGAGGTCGGCGGCCGCGTCGTAGTCGTCGGCGTCGAGCCGCCGGAACTCGCCCGCGCCGTCGGTCCCGCCGCTCGCCTCGGCCGCGAACGCCAACTGTTCGGGCGGGGCTTTCACCGATCGGTACCGGCTCACCGTCTCCCAGCCGTATCGGCGGTAAAACGGGTGCTCGAAGGGCCACAGCACGGAGAAGCGCACGTCGTCGCCTCGATACTCGGTGAGCGACTCGCGGAGGAGCCGCTCGACGTGCCCCTGTCGTCGGTGTTCCGGCGGGGAGGCGACGGCGGAGAGGCCGGCCGCGTCGCGGTCCCGCCCGCGGATCCGGAGCGCGAAGTCGTGGTGGCCGCACACCGCGACGGCCTCCTCGCCGTCGAACAGCCCGCGGTACGCCGCGAGGTGCTCGCGGTCGTCGTCGTCGGCCTCGGGGTCGTACGGCCCCCGCTCGGGAGAGAAGGCGTACCGCATGAACGCGCTGAACTCGTCGTCTCGCTCCTCGGGGAAGGGTCGGTAGTCGAGGTCGCCCATACGCCGTCGGCACCCGGGAGCCGCATAAGCCTTCCCGGCGCCTGCGCGTGGTTCGCACGCCGCCGCCCGCGGCGGACCGCGCCATCCGCCTCAGTCGAAGCGCCCGCGGCGGTACTGGACCGGCCACTCGACGTCGGCGCCGAGCTCGTGGGCGGCCTCAAGCGGCCAGTAGGGGTGCCGGAGCAGCTCGCGGCCGAGCGCGACGAGGTCGGCCCGCCCGTTGCGGACCAAGGCGTCGGCGTGGGTCGGCTCCGTGATCCCGCCGACCGCGGCGACGGGCACGTCGGTCCCCTCGCGGATCGCCTCCGCGTACGGCACCTGATACCCCGCGCCGGCGCTCGGGATCTGCTGGTCCGGGTGGATCCCGCCGCCCGAGACGTCGATCAGGTCGGCGCCGGCCTCCGCCAGCAGGGGGGCCAGACGCACCGAATCGTCCACGTCCCACGAGTCGCGGTCGGGGAGCCAGTCGGTCGCGGAGATACGGACGAAGACGGGCTTCCCGTCGGGCCAGACGTCGCGGACGGCCGCGACGACCTCGCGGAGGAGCCGAGTCCGGGCCTCGAAGCTCCCGCCGTACCCGTCCTCGCGGTCGTTGGTCACCGGCGACAGGAACTGGTGGAGCAGGTAGCCGTGGGCCGCGTGGACCTCCGCGACCTCGAAGCCGACGTCGCGCGCGCGCTCCGCGGCGGCCGCGAACGCGTCGATCACCTCCTCGATCCCGTCTCCGCCAAGCCGGCGGGTGTCGGTTGACTCGCCCTCGTCGACGTCCGGGTGCGGGTACGGCTCGTCGGTCGCGGAGACGGTCTCCCACCCGTCCGGGTCGTCGGCGGGGACGGGGCCGCTCCCCTCGGTCGGCGGGCGGTGGGAGGCCTTCCGCCCGGCGTGGGCCAGTTGGATCCCCGGGGTCGCCCCCTGCGACCTGACGAACTCGACGATCGGTTCGATCGCCTCGGCGTGCTCGTCGGACCAGATCCCGAGGCAGTTCGGCGTGATGCGGCCGCGGCCCTCCACGGCCGTCGCCTCGGTCATCACGACTCCCGCGCCGCCGGCGGCGCGGGCGCCGAGGTGGACCCGGTGCCAGTCGTTCGCCAGCCCGTCCTCGGCGGAGTACTGGCACATCGGGGACAGCATCACGCGGTTCCGGAACTCGGTCTCGCGCAACGTGAGCGGCGTGAACAGGGTGTCTGTCACGGGCGGGCGAACGACCGCCCCGAGCTAAGGCCCTCCGATCCCCCGCGCGGATCGCCGCGGCCGATTTAGGCCGACCGAAATCTATATGCCCACCGGTCCCCGAGCGGATTGTAATGACAACGGGAGACCGGATCGAGCGGGACGCCGAACCGGCGGCCGACGAACGTCCGACCGTCGCCGCGACCCGCTGTTCCCAAGAGCGGACCGTCTTCACCGAACAGGGCAACACCGACGCGTGGATAGCGACCGACCTCACGGTCGACCTCGAACGGTAACGTCGCCGTCGAACCCGCCCTCCGCGCCTTCCCGGCTCGCCGTTCAGCGGCGACTCACTCCTCGGAGCGCAGCGTCTCTCCCGGCGTCCCCGAGGCGCGCGGCGTCGACGCCGCGCGCGCCGTCGGGTCCCGGTCGCGGCGCTCCGCGACGAGCGCGCGGATCCGGTCGAGTATCGCGTCGTAGCGCCCGCGGTCGGATCCCTTCTCGAAGTAGGCGTCCGCGCCGGCCCCGAACGCCGCCGCCTCGCTCTCCTCTCCCGGACACGTCGTGTAGAAGACGACCGGCAGCCCGCGCCCCGCCTCGCGCAGCCGCTCGGTGAGTTCGACGCCCGACCCGCCAGGGAGACGCTGCTCCGTCACGACGCAGTTGACGGCGACGCGCTCGCCGTCGACCTCGACGCCCGTCGCGACGGCGTCGAGCGCGTCCGCGAAGCGGTCCACGGAACGCACTCGGACGCGGTCCGCGAGCCGTCGCGCGAACGTGTCCAGCAGCTCCGCAGAGCGGGGGTCCGGCTCGACGTGGAGCACGGTGGTCGGCTCCTCGTCGACGGACTGATCGGTGAGCGGTTCGGATCGGTCGGTGGCCGCGTCTGCGCGCGCGTCGGACGGCGGTCGTGTGTGGTCGGTCATTGGTTGTGGCGGCGGGCGACAGCTCAGCGGGAAGCGGCTTACTACGAGAGTTGTGGTTTTTCTTCGATCGTTGTTCGGGCCGAAGCGGGGATAATAATTGCGCGATCACCGTTGTCACGGCTCGTTTTGCCGATTAATCGGTGGTACAACCGGGAAAACACGCGGACTCGTCCGGAGTCGACGCGGGGGCGCGAGACCGCCGTTCGCTACGCGAACAGGTCGCGCGCCTCGCGGACCGCGTCGACGAGCGCGTCGACCTCCTCGACGGTGTTATAGAAGTAGAAGGAGGCGCGCGCGGAGGCGGCGACGCCCATCTCGTCGTGGAGCGGCTGGGTGCAGTGGTCGCCGGCGCGGATCGCGACGCCGTAGTCGTTGAGGATGCTGGAGAGGTCGTGGGCGTGGACGCCGTCGACGTTGAACGCGACGAGGCCGCCGCGGTCGTCGCCCGGCGGGCCGTATATCTCGACGCCGCCGAGCGCCGCCAGTTCGTCGTAGGCGTACTCCGCCAGCAGGTCCTCGTGGGCCTCGACACGGTCCATCCCGACCTCCTCGAGGTACTCTATCGCGGCCGCGAGGCCGACCCCCTGCGCGATGGAGGGCGTCCCGGCCTCGAACTTCCACGGGAGGTCCTCCCACGTGGAGTCCTCGAAGGAGACGCGGCGGATCATGTCGCCGCCGTAGAGGTACGGCTGCATCCCCTCTAAGATCTCCTCGCGGCCGTAGAGGACGCCGATCCCGGTCGGCCCGCACATCTTGTGGCCGGAGAAGGCGAGAAAGTCGACGCCCAACTCCTCGACGTCGACCGGCCGCGTCGGCACCGACTGCGCGGCGTCCGCGAACATCAGCGCGTCGCGGTCGTGAGCCATGTCCGCCAGCTCACCGATCGGGTTCACGGTGCCGAGCGTGTTCGACACGTGGACGACCGACACCATCTCCGTGTCGTCGTCGATCAGGTCGGCGGCGTCGTCCATGTCGAGTCGCCCCTCGTCGGTCACGTCGATGAACCGCACGTCGGCGCCCGTGCGCTTACCGATCTGCTGCCAGGTGACGAGCGAGGCGTGGTGCTCCATCTCGGTGAGGACGACGTTGTCGTCCGGCCCCAACTCTTCGAGGCCCCACGCGTAGGCGACGAGGTTCATCGCCTCGGTGGTGTTCTTGGTGAACACGATCTCCTCGCGGCCCGCCGCGCCGACGAAGTCGGCCACCGCGTCGTGGGCCTCCTCGTAGGCGACGGAGGCCTCCTGGCTCAGCTGGTGGATCCCGCGGTGGACGTTGGCGTTGTAGCTCCGGTAGTAGTCGGAGATGGCGTCGACCACCGGGTCGGGCGTGTGCGAGGTCGCCGCGTTGTCGAGGTAGACGAGGGGCGTGTCGTCGCCCTCGCCCTCGCCCGCGGTCTCCGGGTCCCCGCCGACCCGTCGTTCGAGGATCGGGAAGTCGGCGCGGAGCGCCTCCACGTCGAACGGATACTGTTCTTGAACTCCCATTACCCGTTATCAGGCCCCGAGCACTAACACACCTTCGGTCCGGTACGTCTTGCGGGTACCGCAGACGCGGAGAATCGGCCGGTTCGTGACGGTTTGCGTCCCGAGATAGCCCCGCCTCGAACGGTCTCCGCCCGCCTACTTTCCCCAGTCCGGGTTCGCCCGCGGCGGCGAGAAGATGTCGTAGCCGACGGCGGGCTCGTCGCCGCGGTTCTCGGCGGCGTGGGGCTCGTCGCCGGGGATCACGTACGTGTCGCCCGCCTCGACGACGCGCTCGTCGCCGTCGACGACGAAGGTGACCGCTCCGGCCGTGATCAGCCCGATCTGCTCGTGCGGGTGGTCGTGTTCGGGCACCGCCTCGCCCGGTCCGATCTCGAACCGCTGGATGCTCGTCTCCTCGCCGACGGCCCCCTGCGTGAGGAACACGCCGTCGACCGCCTCGACCGCCTCGACGTCCGCGTCGGGTACGACGTCCATACGCCCTCCCGCGACCCGGAGGTACCTAAATCCGCGGGCACGGGCAGTCGGCGCCGGGGCGACCGACGCGGCGCGCGGTGCCCGCGCCCGCCCTCACGGGAAGGGGTGGTACGGGCGGTCGAGCGCCGGCTCGTACCCCATCGACCGCGGCACCTCGCTCGCGCGGTCGCCGAAGAACGGGTCGCCGGTGAAAAGCGGCTGCGCGCCCGGGACCAGCACCCGGACCGCCTCGAAGCCCAGCGCCGCGAGGTCGCGGGTCGTCACCCGCGCGACGTAGGGGTCGAGCCCGACGCCCTCGACGCGGTCGACCGCGGCCGTCAGCTCCTCCGTCCCCGACAGCGCCGGCTCCCCGAGCCCCTCGGCGGAGACGGTCGCGTCCGGGTCGAAGAACGCCGCCGTCTCGGCGGGCAGGTCGGCGTGGTGACCGATCGCCGCGCCCTGCTCGTCGGCCGCCTCCCGGCCCATCGACCGGAGTTCGGTCCAGTTTTGCAGCGCCTCCGCGAGCGCGCTCCGCGCCGCCGCGGCCGGGTCGAGGTCGGCGCCCGACCCCGCGGCGAACCGCGGCCAGTCGCCCTCGCGGCTGACGCCGACCGCGACGACGGGCACGTCCACGTCGGTCGTGACGAGCAGCGGCGTCACCGACAGCGACTCCGCGCGCGCCCGCTTCTCCAGCGCCGCGAACCCCGGGTGGTCGACGTCGAGCCCGAGCGGCTCCGTCGTGGAGTACCAACTGGTCATCGTCGCGTCGCGCTCTATCGTCTCGTAGAGCCCGGACAAGGCGGCGTCCGGCCCGGAGCTCCCGAGTCCCAGCCCGGTCGTGATCGGCGGGCGATACCGGTTCTCCGGCGGCGGGAAGCCGACGAACTCCGCCGGGAGGCTGGCCGGCTCGCCCGTCCCGAGGCGCTCGCCGCGGACCCACGGGAGCCGGTCGCCGCGGTCGTACGCCTCGGCGCCGTCGGGCCGCACGAACGCGTCCGGGGTGACGGGACTCGAGACGTTCGCGGCCGGCGCGCGCGTGAACTCGGCCTCGCGGTAGACGCCGGCCGCGTACCGCTCTAACCCCTCCCCGAGCGCCTTCATGAACGCGGCGTCCCAGTCGGCGGCCGCGCCGCCGCCGAAGTCGGCCGCGTCGGCGTCCGAGAAGGGCGTCGTGTCCGCGATCCGCGCGACGTAGTACGGCAGCGGGAACGACTCCTGCTCGCCGGCCTCGCTCAGGGCGCCGACCCGGCGGTCGACCGCGCGCTCCGCTCGGCCGATCGCCTCGTCGAGGTCCCGCTCGACGTCCTCGCGCGGGAGCGCGTCGCCCGGGTCCGTCCCGCAGTCGCACCCGGGGGCGGGCAGGAGCGTCCGCTCGGGGCCGGGCACCTCGACGACGGTGTCGGTCACCGGGTCGCCGGTGAACAGGCGGATCGCCCGGCGGCCGGCCACCGCGCCGGCGTAGCGCACGGCGGACCGGCGGCCGGTCGGCGCGTCGGCCGGCTCCGCCCCGCCGCTCCCGACGCGGGCGCGAAGGCAGTCGTAACAGGCGTCGTCGAAGACGGTCACCGCGGCGTCGAGGCCGTCGAGCGGGACGCCGCCGAGCCCGCCCACCTCGACCGCGATCCACCGGTCGAGCAGCTCGTTCGCGGCCGCGAACGCCGCCGAGCCGGCGGTGTCGACGACGACTGCGGCGTCGAACCCGTCGAGTAACTCCGCCTCGACGGGCATCGCGTTCACGTCGACGTCGCCGAGCGCGGCCGCGGCGGCCTCGACCGCGGGACCGTCCCCGACAAGTCCGATATCCATACTCGGTGGACGCGAGGCGACGGAAAAAAGCCGCGGGTCCGCGGCGCGCGCCGGCGCGCCGACGGGACCCGGAGAGCGGAGAAACGGCGCGCGAGCCGTCGGGCCGGCGTCCCAGTCAGGCCGGCGTCGCGGCCATCATCTCGGCGGCCTCGGCCGCCAGTTCGGCGGCGTCGACGCCTCGGAGGCGCTCGTCGCCGAGCTTCAGGCGGAGCCGCGGTCGGCCGACGTCGATCGGGACCTTCTCGGTGTCGACGATCCCGAGGTCTTCGAGCCGCGTCTTCGTCCGGGAGAACGTCGCCTTCGAGGCGATCCCGACGTCTTCGCCCCACTTCGAGATGTCGTAGAGGAGCACGTCGTTCTTCGCCGCGACGAGCAGCGAGACGGTCACCTCGTCTAACTCGATCCCGTCGTCGTCGTTCGCCTCGACCGCGTCGAGGACGGCGTCGAAGTCGGCCCGGGCCTCGGCGCCGATCTCGGACTCCAGCGTCTCGCGGACCCGGCTGATCGCCGGCGTGCGGAGCGTGTACGCCGACGCCTCGTCGAACGCGTCCCGGTGGGTCTCGTACACCTCGTCGACGAACTCGCCGTCGTCGGTCGAGAGCGCGGCGACGCCCTCCCCGACCGTGACCAGCGCGACGACCCGGGACGGGGAGACGAACAGGGCGTTGTCGACCTCGCCGCCGAGCACCCGGAGGTCCAAGGCGTCGTCGGCGACGAGGTCCGCCGCCCGGGACGCGACGACGAAGTCGTCTAACACGTCCTTGAGCGTGCGTTCGTCCGCGAGCATCGACAGCTTCGGGAGGTCGTCCCGCCCGACGGCGGTCTCGACCAGCGATACGATCGTCTCCGCCGAGGGGTCCACGATGAGCAGTTCGTCGTCGTCCCCGGCGAAGGCCGCTTCGAGCGCCGCCTCGACGTCGGCCTCTAGCAAATTCGACACCATTTATCTCTCCGTATAAAAGCCAGTTGCGTATTTAATATTAACGGGATTTGAAGGACGAACAACTCACGTAGAGGGTCTGAAACCCCGAAAAACGGGATATTCTGTTCATCGAAAAGGGACGCGAGCGGAGCGGCGGACCGATCCGCGGAGCGGCGACGCGCGCGGCGTCGCGTTTCCGGTCCCACGGAGGCGACTTCAGACGGCGACGGAAGGATTAATGCGCGGTCGAACCCGGGTTCAAACATGGACCACGAGTACGTCCGGGAGGTCGACCCGGCGGTCGCAGACGCGCTGGCGGGCGAGCGCGACAGACAGGAGCAGACGCTCGCGATGATCGCGAGCGAGAACCACGTGAGCGAGGCGGTGTTGGAGGCGCAGGGGAGCGTCCTCACCAACAAGTACGCCGAGGGCTACCCCGGGTCGCGCTACTACGCCGGCTGCGAGTACGCCGACGAGGTCGAGGAGCTGGCGATCGAACGCGCGAAGGAGCTGTGGGGCGCCGACCACGTCAACGTCCAGCCGCACTCCGGCACGCAGGCGAACCAGGCCGTCTACTACTCGGTGCTCGAACCGGGCGACAAGATCCTCTCCTTGGAGCTGAACCACGGCGGCCACCTCTCGCACGGCCACCCGGCGAACTTCACGGGACAGCTGTACGACGTCGAGCAGTACGAGGTCGACCCCGAGACGGGGTACATCGACTACGAGGGGTTACGCGACACGGCCGAGTCGTTCGATCCGGACATCATCGTCTCGGGCTACTCGGCGTACCCCCGTACCGTCGACTGGGAGGAGATCCAGGCGGCGGCCGACGCGGTCGACGCCTACCACCTCGCGGACATCGCCCACATTACCGGGCTGGTCGCCGCCGGCGTCCACCCCTCGCCGGTCGGCGTGGCGGACTTCGTCACCGGCTCGACCCACAAGACGATCCGCGCCGGCCGCGGCGGGATCGTGATGTGCGACGAGGAGTTCGCGGACGACGTCGACTCGGCCGTCTTCCCCGGCGGGCAGGGCGGCCCGCTGATGCACAACGTCGCCGGCAAGGCGGTCGGCTTCAAGGAGGCCTTAGAGCCCGAGTTCAAGGAGTACGCCCGACAGGTCGTCGACAACGCCGAGGTGCTCGCCGAGACGCTTCAGGAACACGGCCTCTCCCTGGTCTCCGGCGGCACCGACAACCACCTCGTGTTGGCCGACCTGCGCGACTCGCACCCGGACCTCTCGGGCGGCGACGCGGAGGACGCGCTCGCGGCCGCGAACATCGTCCTCAACGGGAACACCGTCCCCGGCGAGACGCGCTCGCCGTTCGACCCCTCGGGGATCCGCGCGGGCACCGCCGGGCTGACGACCCGCGGCTTCGACGCCGAGGCCATCGAGGAGGTCGGGGAGCTGATCTACCGCGTCGTGGACGACGTCGACAGCGACGACGTCATCTACGAGGTCGGCGAGCGCGTCGTCGAGCTCTGCGAGGCGCACCCGCTGTACGAGTGACGAGGTAGCGCGGGGCGGGGAGGACGCCTCCCCGCCCGCGCCGACGAATCCGTGCGGTAAAAGTGGGGGCGGCTCGCAGGGGTCGGTATGGACGCTCCGCCGTCTCTCGCCGCCCGCCTCGACCGCGGCGCCGCGCCGCTCGCCGTCGGGGACCTGATCGCGTTGATCCTCCTTTTGACCGTCGGCACGCTCAACCACACCACCGTCGAGTTCCTGACCGCGCACCCGCTGTACCTGCCGGGAGTGTACGCGCCCTTCCTGATCGCTTGGGTCGCGGTCGCCCCGCTCGTCGGCGCCTACTCCGCGGGCGCGGCCGAGACGGCGAAGTCGTCGGTCCCGCTGGTGATCCGGTCGTGGATCCCAGCGGCGGTCGTCGGGCTCGCGCTCCGCGCGTTCGTCTTCCGCGGCGGCGCCGACCTCGCCTTCGCGGCCGTCATGCTCGTCTTGGGATCGGTCGCGCTCGGCGGCTGGCGGGCCCTCTACTTCCGGCTCCGGTAGTCCGCTTCTCCGCTTCGACGCCCCCGCCTTCTCCGACCCGCCGCCACTTCGCACCGCGTCGACGGGACGGTCGACCGGCTCATAACTTATGAGTTACATTGCTGTGCTCATAGGGGAACCACCGTCGAACCACGAGAAAAATTTAATACGGATCTCTCCCTAGTATTCAATGGACGCATGACTGGATACTACGACTACGTCCTCGGGCTCATCCCGGCAGCGCTGATCGGCGTGACCGCGCTCCTCAGGCTGGCCGGGCTGTCGTTGACGCTGGCGATGCCCGCGGGCGCGGCGGCGGCCGCCGCCGTCATGGCCCACGCGGTGTTCGTCAGGGCACCAGTCAGCGACGACGGCTCCGCGGTCGCGGGGTCGTCGCGCCCCGGCCGAAGTGAGGGCGGGTCGGGCGGGCGGTCGTCCGCGTGACGCCGGCCGGATCGCCGCCTCCTGCACCGTTTAGTTCCCGGGCCCCGAGTGGCCGGATATGACGGAGACCCTGTTCCTTTCGAGTTCCGACGTCGACGACCTCGCGGCGCCGGCCGACTACGTCGCCGCCGTGCGCGACGCCTACCGACAGGTCGGCGAGGGCGCGCCCGCGGAGCCGCGGACGAAGCTGCTCAACCGCGACCCGCCGGGGATGTTCACCACCTACGCCGCCGTCCTCCCGGAGACGGGCGCGATGGGCGGGTACGCCTACTCCGCCGGCTTCGGCGCGGAGGACGCCTGGTTCATGACGCCCCTGTTCGACGCCGAGTCGGGCGCGCCGCTCGCGCTGCTCGACGGCGCGTCGATGAACCCGTTCAAGACGGGCGCCGCGGGCGCGGTCGCGGTGGACGCGCTCGCCCGCGACGACGCGACCGAACTCGCCGTGATCGGCAGCGGCGCGCAGGCGCGCGGGCAGGTCGCGGCGACCGCCACGGTCCGCGAGTTCGACGCGGTCCGCGTCTTCTCGCCCACTCCGGAAAGTCGAGAGTTGTTCGCCGCCGGCTTCGACGAGCGCCTCGCGGCCGACGTCGACGCGGTCGAGAGCGCGAGCGACGCGCTGGCGGACGCCGACGTCGTGATCACCGCGACGACCGCGAGCGACCCCGTCATCGACGACGCCGACGTGGAGCCGGGGACGCACGTCACGGCGATGGGGCAGTACGACCCCGAGAAGAACGAACTCCCGCCGGAACTCGTCGCGCGGGCGACGTACGTCCCCGACCTCCGGGCGCGCGCGACGCAGGACGCCGGCTCGTACCTCGCCGCGGTCGAGGCCGGCCTGATCGCGGAGGGCGAGGGCATCGCGGCCGACCTCGGCGCGGTCGTCGCGGGCGATCACTCCGGTCGGACGAGCGACGACGAGGTGACCGTCTTCGACTCGGGCGGAACCGCGGTCGAGACGGTCGCGGCCGCGCACATGCTGTACGAGCGCGCGAGCGAGAAGGGGCGGGGGCAGACCATCGACTTCGCGCCCGCGAGCGAGGCGCTGACCGGCGAGTAGGCGGGGGTTGAAGTGACGCGGCGGCGTCCGGTCGGTATGCGCATCGGCATCGTCTCCGACACGCACGACGACCTGGCCGCCGTCGAGGCGGCCGTCTCGCTGTTCGAGCGCGAGGGGGTCGACGCGGTCGTCCACTGCGGCGACTTCGTCGCGCCGTTCTCCGTGACGCCGTTCGACGCGGACTTCGCGTTCCATGCGGTCCGCGGGAACAACGACGGCGAGTGGGCGGTCGAGTCGACGGTCGAGGCGTTCGGCGAGTACCACGGCGAAGCCGCCGCGCTCTCGTTCGACGGTGCGAGCGAAGCCGACGGCGTCGACGTCGCGGTCACCCACGGAACGAGCGAACTCCTCGTCGGCGCGCTCGTCGACTGCGGCGACTACGACTACGTGCTCCACGGTCACACCCACGCCCACGGCGCCGAGGCGCGCGACGGGACCGTCCGCGTGAACCCGGGCGGGCTCCCGATCCCGGTCGAGGGCGCGGACGATATGTTCCGAGTCGCGACGCTGGAGACGGCGAAGTCTGGGGCGGACGCGGTGACGCACCACGTCCTCGACGAATAAGGAAAGCAGGTGACGCAGGTCGGTGGTTTATAAGTTAAACCGCGATACAGCGTCGGATGTTTATAACTGATCGTCGGTTCTGCGGTGAAGGCCGCCAAAGCCCCAGTCGCCCGTTTATAAATGATTTCTCGTCTGCCGACGGCGGACACCCCCAAAGCCCCAGCCACGAGGCGACCGTACGCTCGCTGCGCTCCTCCCTCAGTCACTCCGTTCCTTCGCTGCGGTGCTTGCGTCGCCTACGGTCGCCTCGTGGCTGCCCCTTTGAGTCCCGCCCCGCACAGCCCCGCACCTCACACCTCCCCAGCCTCGTCACTCGCTCCGCTCGCGATTCCCTCGCGCGTGCGACTCACGCCCTCCGGGCGCTCGTCGGCACGCAGGGAGGCGCGACGCGCCTCTTGCAGCCGGCGGCAGAGCCGCCGGCGACGCCACCGCCTCGTTCATTTATTAGCAATCGCCGCCGCGAACTGATATTTAAATTACGACCACCCCGAGTTTTATCGCCGCTCGTTCGCTCACTACGCGCATGAGACACGCACAGGGGCCGCTCCTCACGATCGACCTGACAGAGCGGACCGCGTCGACGACGCCGATCGACGACCGGCTCGCGTCGTTCGTCGGCGGTCGCGGGCTCAACACGTCGCTCGCGTACGACCGGATCCCGTTCGACGCCGACCCGCTCGGGCCGGAGAACCGGCTGTACCTCTCGACGGGGCCGATGCAGTACTCGACGACCTCCTACACCGGCCGGATGGCCGCGACGGGGCTCTCGCCGCTCACGAACGGCCTGCTGTCGTCGAACGCGGGCGGGTTCCTCTCGCGGAACTTCACCGGCGCGGGGTACGCCGCGGTCGAACTCGTCGGCGCGAGCGACGACCTGCTCGCGGTCCACGTCCGCGAGGTCGGGCCGGACGGCGAGCCGGACGTGACCTTCGAGGAGGTCCCCGATCTGGCGGAGGCCGAGGTGTCGGCCGTCTCCGACCGGTTCGCGGAGACGCGCGACCTCGGCCCGGAACACGTCGCCTGTATCGGTCCCGCGGGCGAGAACGCGGTGCGGTTCGCGTCGGTCATGACCTCGGACACGCGGGCGTTCGGGCGCGGCGGGCTGGGCGCGGTCCTCGGGTCGAAGGGCGTGAAGGCGCTCACGTTCGACGGGGAGGCGGACGCCGGAATCGAGATCGATCCCGACTGGCCCGACGAGGCGGGGGCGGTCCACCGCGAGGCGGCTACCTCCGACTCGATCATGAAACGGCAGGGGACGACGAGCGTGACGGAGCTGGCCAACGAGGTGGACGCGCTCCCGTCGTACTACTTCGCGGAGACCTCCTTCGAGGGCGTCGAGGGCATCTCCGGCGACCGCGTCGAGGAGAAGAAGTACGAGAAGGGGACCTGCTCGGCCTGCGCGTTCGCGTGTAAGCTCCCCACGCGCGACGAGGAGCGGGGGATCGAGACGGAGGGACCGGAGTTCGAGACGGTGATGGCGTTCGGCTCGAACGCGGGCGTCGACGACGTGGTCGACGTGATGGCCGCCAACGAGCTGTGCGACGAGCTGGGGATGGACACCATCTCCTGCGGGGACGTCGTCTCGATGTTCCTGCAGAGCGAAGACGAGTTCGGGAACGCGGGGCTGGTCCGGTCGCTCGTCGAGCAGATCGCCTACCGCGAGGGGGTGGGGGACAAGCTCGCGGAGGGCGTCCACCGCGCCAGCGAGGAGTTCGGCGCCGAGGACTGGACGGTGAAGGGACTGGCCTTCGCCGGCCACGACGGCCGCGCGCTCAACGGCCAGGGGCTCGCGTTCGCGACCTCGAACCGCGGCGCCGACCACATGTACGGGGAGTTCTACCCCTACGAGTACCCCCTCGTCGACCCCGACGACGCGCTCGACCCCGAGGGGCTGGAGGGGAAGCCGCCGAAGCTCGTCGCGAAGGAGAACCGCAACGCGGCCCTCGACTCGGCGGTCGTCTGTAAGTTCTCGCGGGGCACCGTCACGGACGACCGGCTCGCGGCGCTGCTCGACGCCGACTACGACGCCGTTCAGGCGCTGGGCGCCCGGGTCGTCGAACTGGAGCGCGCGTTCAACAACGCCCGCGGCTTCGACCGCGGGGACGACACCCTCCCGTACGCGGACGCGATCGAGGGGTTCGACGCGGCGCTCTCGGAGTACTACGCGCTCCGCGGTTGGAACGACGACGGCACCGTCCCGGGCCACGGCGACGGACTCGACGCGGCGAGCGCGGCGCCCGCCGACGACTGACGGGAGCGCCCTCCCGGCCCCGGTCCCCCGACCGACGAACGCGAAAGGGCGCGTTTGTCCCTCCGTCGGACTTTAGCCGTCTCAGGTCAATCGTCGAACATGAACAGGCGCTCGTACCTCGCCGGGGCGAGCGGCGCGGCGGGGTTCCTCGCCGGCTGTACCGACGCCCTCCGCTCCGGCGACGCCGCAGTCTCCCCGCGCGACCCGCCCGCCCGCCCCGACGACCTCACGCCCGAGTCGGTCACCGCCTACGTCGAGGAGTACGAGGCGGTCCGCGTCCGCAACGCCCGCGCCGAGCGGGGCGCCGGCGAGGTGACCGTTCGGACGGCCGCCACGTTCGACCACGCGGCCGGCGACGACCGCTACGCGACCGTCCGCCGCGCCGGCACGGTGTCCGAGAGCGACGACGGCACCCGGTCGGTGGGCGAACTCTCCGGCCCGCCCGTCCCGTACCTCGTCACCCCGGACCGGACGCTCCGGTTCGACCTCGAACGGCGGACCGTCGACGGCGACCCCGAGGCGGCGGCGACGGACGAGGGGACGGGAGCCGACGCCGTCTCGCCGCCGCTCGGCGTCCGCCTCCTCAACCCGACCGACCGCGACCGCGGGGTCTCGGTGACCGTGACGCGGCGGACCGGCGGCAGCGCGGACGGGGGTTCGACCGACGGCGACGCGGACGACGGCCCGACCGACGGGGGTAAGGGGAGCGACGGCGGCGACGCGGGGACCGAGTCGGTCGCGCGGTCGATCGAGTCCGTCCCCGCGGCGTCGGCGGTCGAACTCCGCTCGGTCGCCGGCGCCCGCGGCGGCTACCGCGTGGTCGCTCGAACGACCGACGACGGGCCGGCCGCCGAGGGTCGGATCGAGGTGGGGCTACCGAGCGCGGACCGCGCGGCCAACGTCGACCTCGTCGTCGACGGCGACGGCGTCTCGGCGTGGCTCCTCCCCGCGCTCGAACCCCTGTGAGTGTGCCGCCCGCCTACTCGCCGCCCGTCGACTCGCTGTTCGTCTACTCGCCGCCCGCGCCGTTCGGTTCGACGTCGACGCCGCGGAACTCGAACCGGGCGCCGCTGGGCTCGCTCTCGGTGACCTCGACCGTCCACCCGTGCGCCTCGGCGACCTCCGCGACGATCTTCAGCCCGAAGCCGGTACCCTCGGGGTCCGACGTCACGCCGGCCTCGAACACCGTCCCCCGGTCGGCGGAGTCGATCCCGGGACCGTCGTCAGCGACGTAGAACCCGTCGCCGTCGGGCAGCGCGCCGACCGAGACGGTCACCGCCGGTCCCGCGTGGGTGACCGCGTTGACGAAGAGGTTCTCCAGCGCCTGCCGCAGGCGGCTCCGGTCGGCGGCGACGACCGCGTCCGTCTCGACCGCGAGCGTCGCGGACTCGGTGTCGGCGGTCTCCCAGCACGCCGCGACGAGGTCGGCCAGCGGGACCGGCTCCGTCTCGTCGATGCCGGCGCCCTGACGGGCCAGCGCGAGCAGGTCCTCGATGAGCGCGTCCATCCGGTCCAGCGAGCGCTCGACGGCGTCCAGTTCCCCGACGTCGACCGACTCCTCCGCGAGCCGCTCGCTGGCGAGTTCGAGGTTGCCGGCGGCGACGTTGAGGGGGCTCCGAAGGTCGTGCGAGACGAGGCTGGCGAACTCCTCCAGCCGGTCGCGCTCGCGTGCCACTTCGGCCTCCCGGCGCCGGAGCTGTCGCTCACGCTCGATGCGGACCAGCACCAGCGTCACCGTCGCCGCCCAGACGCGCGCCACCGCGAGATCGGAGTCGTCGAAGGCGCCGGGGACGGTGGCGCCGACGTTCAACACCCCGTACCGCCCCAGCGGCACGACGAGTTCGCTGCGGATCGTGGCGTCGTCGCTGTAGCGGTCGGGGTCGGCGTCGACGTCCGCCACGTACGTCGGCTCGCCGCTCTCGAAGACCTCCCAGGTGATGCTCCGCCCGTCGGCCGCGAACGTCGGGTGGTCGCCGACGACCGCGTCGGCGGTGTCGGTCCAGACGACGGGTTCGAGGGCCTCCCGCCGCTCGTCGTACAGCCAGATCGCGGCGAGGGAGTGGCCCAGCACGTCGTCGACGTACGACACCGCCGCCTCGGCCGCCGCCTCCCTGTCGGTCGTCTTCAGCAGCTCCCGGGTCGCCTCGTGGAGCGATTCGAGCGTCTCCGTGCGGCGCTGGAGCGCCAGCCGCCGCGTCCGCTCGTTGGAGACGTCTACCGCCGTCACGACCGCGTGCGGGTCGCCGTCGAGGTCGAAGGGCCCGACGCTGACGCGGACCGGGACCGGGACGCCGTCGCCGCGGCGCACGACGAGTTCGAACCCGTCCGCGAGCGACCGCGCCTCGTCCCCGCGAACCGCGCCGATCAGCGCGCTCACGTCGTGCGGGGAACCGTCGTCGCCCCCGTCGCCGCCGGGGACGGCGGACTCACCGTCGCAGTCGGTTTCGAAGGCCGCGATCGAGCGGGACTCGTCCCACTCCGACTCGGTCGGGTCCTCGAACACGTCGCCGATCGACCGGCCGGAGAGGTCGCCCGGGTCGAGTCCGAACGCCGCCTTGACGCTCGGCGTCCCGGCGCGGACGACGCCGTCGCCGTCGACGACGAGCGTCGGGTCCGGCGTCGCGTCGAGCGCCTCCGGGAAGCGGTCCATCGTCACTCCTCTGCCGGCTCGTGGACGTGACCGCACTCGGGGCAGCGCACCTCCTCGCCGCGGAGGTCGGCCGAGGAGGCGCGCACGTCGCGCATCACCTCGCTGATCTTGTCTTCCGCCTCCAGTTCGTCCGCGACCGCGAGGTCGACGCCCTCGACTTCGAGGAGGAACTTCGCCACCTCCGTCACCTCGTACATCATCTCGTCTAAGTCCTCGGCGGTGAAGAAGCCGGACATCGCCCCGTAGAGGAACGTCGCGCCCGCCTTCGTCACCTTCTCCTCGAAGGAGTAGCGCGCCTGATTGACCGCCTGCGGCGTGTACGTGTCGGTCATGAACGGGACCAACTCGGGGAGGTTCTCGCCTATCTTCGTCATCTCGACGCCGGTCTCCGTGCGGAAGTCGGCGCAGAGCCGCGCGATCGCCCACTCGCGGGCGGTGATGTACGTCCGGTCGCGGAGGAACTCGTTGACGCGCTCGTAGCGCGCCCCGTCCATCTTCTTGAACCGCTCGTACTTACGGACGTCGCGCGGCACATCCTCGCCGGTTTCTTCCTCGGTCGCCTCGCCAGTCTCCTCGCCGGTCGCGTCCCGGTCGTCGTCGCCCGCGTCCGACCCCGCGGTCGGTGTCTCCTCGTCCGGTTCGTCGGCCGGACGGGAATCGGGACCCCCGTCGCCGCCCTCGGCGGACGACCGGTCCTCGGCGGGGGACCGGTCCGCGGCGGAGTCGCCGGTCTCGTCGGCCGAGTCGGCCGCCGAACCGGTGTGATCGCTCATACGTTCGAAACCCCGCGGGCGGGCAAAAGCCTTGTCGGTGGTCGGTCGCCCGGAGATCCACTTTTGTACCGTCGCGTGGACGGGTGGGGCATGAAGGTGCTCTGCGGGATCGGCGGCAGCGACGACTCGTTCCGCGCGCTCGACCGGACGGTCGACCGGGCGGCGGTCGCGGACGACGACCTGACGATCGCCGTGGTGGACAACGAGGACTCCTCGGTGTCGCCCGACGAGGTCGTTGAGCGCGCCCGAGAGGCGGTCGACGAGGCCGGGATCGACGCCGACGTCAGGCGCGTCGGGGGCGACCCCGGGAGCCGGCTCGTGGAGCTGGCCGAGACGGAGGGGTTCGAGGAGATCGTCCTCGGCGGCGGCCACACGAGTCCGATGGGCAAGATCACGATCGGGTCGATCGCGGAGTTCGTCCTGTTGAACGCCAAGACGTCGGTCACGCTGGTCAGATGAGCGACCGAGGGTACCCGGACGCGGTCGCGGACGAGTTCCCGCCGCCGCCGACCGCGTTCACCGACCGCGAGGACCGCGAGATCGAGATCCGGCCGTACGAGGGGAACGACGAGGCCCACGAGGCGCTCGTCGAGATGTACGACGACTTCGACCCGGCGGACCGCGCGCAGGGGATCCCGCCGGGCGGCGAGAAGCGCATCCGAGAGTGGTTGGACGCGATCCTCCCCGGCGACTGCTACAACGTGATCGCCTGGTGCGGCGACGAGGCGGCCGGCCACGCGACGCTCGTCCCCGACGGCGACGCCTACGAACTGGCGATCTTCGTCCACCAGGACTACCAGCGCGCCGGGATCGGCACGCACCTCATTCGGGGGCTGCTCGGCCACGGACAGGCGAACGGCGTCGGGAAGGTGTGGCTCACCGTCGAGCGGTGGAACCGCGCCGCGGTCTCGCTGTACAAGAAGATCGGCTTCGAGACCTCCGACGCCGAGAGCTTCGAACTGGAGATGGGACTGCGGCTCCGCGCGGAGGACGAGGCGGGGGAGGGCTCTGCCGCGGCCGACGCGGCCGACGGCGACGAGTAGGGTTGGCCGGAATCTTCAACCCTTTAGGGGCGGCGCGCGACCGCTCCACCATGAGCCATCGAATTCTGCTGTTGGGGGCGCCCGGCGCGGGGAAGGGGACACAGAGCGCGAAGCTGGCCGACGAGTACGGCGTCGAGCACGTCACGACCGGCGACGCGCTCCGCGCGAACAAGGAGATGGAGACGGAGTACGGCACGCCGAAGTCGTTCATGGACGCGGGCGAACTGGTGCCCGACCCCGTCGTCAACGAGATCGTCGAGGCCGCGCTCGACGACGCCGACGGGTTCGTGCTCGACGGCTACCCGCGCAACCTCGACCAGGCCGAGTACCTCTCGGAGATTACGGATCTCGACGCCGTGATCCTCCTGGACGTCGACGAGGAGGTGCTCGTCGACCGCCTCACCGGCCGCCGCGTCTGTGACGACTGCGGCGCGAACTTCCACGTCGACTTCCAGCCGCCCGAGGAGGCGGGCGTCTGCGACGAGTGCGGCGGCGAACTGATCCAGCGCGAGGACGACACCGAGGAGACCGCCCGCGAGCGCCTCGAAGTGTTCTACGAGAACACCGAGCCCGTGGTCGACCACTTCCGCGACGAGGGCGTCCTCGTCGAGGTCGACGGCGAGGCGGCCCCGGACGAGGTCTTCGACCGGATCGGCGGCGTCGTCGAGAACTGATTCGCGGCGCTGTCGGAACTGATTCGCGCCGCTATTGGGAATCATCCTTGCGACGCCGTTCGGCGGCGATCCGAGCGGCGATCCTGCAAGGTTCTTAACCGTCGACCGCTAATCGGCCGCTAATGAGCAAAGTCGAACGGCGAGTCCGCTCGCTGGTCCGCGAGGACGGCGAGATGCGGGACGCCATCCAAATCGTCCTCGACAACGCCAGCGGCGGCGAGGTCCGTTGGGTCGACGTCCGCGACGAGATCACGAGCGGGCAGTGGGGCCGGCTCATCGAGAAGGAGATCCTCGTCGACGGCGAGGAGGGGTTCGCGCTGGCCGACCGCGACGAGGTCGAGGCCGGTCTGGAGGACGACTCGGACGGTAGCGACGTAGAGACGCCCGAGACGACCAGCTGGTCGAAGTGGGACAAGCTGGCCGGGCTGGCGACCGTCGGCGCGTTCGTCGGCTACGCGGTCGGCCCGGTCCGCGACGCGATCGCCGGCGCCATCGACGTGGTCCTCGGGCCCCTCCTGAACGTCGTCCCCTTCTACGTCGTGATCATGGTCATCGCGCTCGGCACGGGGCTGTACTCGACGCTGCTGCGCGCCGGGCTGATGGACATGGAGAAGATGAGCGCGTACCAAGACCGGATGAAAGACATCCAAGAGCGCCGGAAGGAGGCCGAGGAGCGCGACGACGACGAGGCGCTCGACGAGATCCAAGAAGAGCAGATGGAGGCGATGGGCGACCAGCTCGGCATGTTCAAAGAGCAGTTCCGCCCGATGGTGTGGATCATGTTCCTCACCATCCCCGCGTTCCTCTGGATGTTCTGGGTGATCGGCTACCGCGGGTCGGACGCCGCGTACCCTGCCGTCGCGGCCCAGGAGCTCGTCGTCCCGCTCGCCGGCAGCGTCACCTGGGACACGGGGATCGTCGGCCCGATCCAGATGTGGATCCTCTGGTACTTCCTCTGCTCGATGGCGTTCACCCAGCTGGTCCAGAAGAGCCTCAACATCGAGATGTCGCCGTCCTCCTCGTAAGCGACGCCCCGGATTTTCCGTCCGCTTCTCCTCCCCTTACTCCCGCTCCGCGAGGAACGCCGCCACCTCGTCTCGCGACGGGATCGACCCCATCCCGCCGACCGACCGGACCGACAGCGCGGCGGTCGCGTTGCCGAACGCGAGCGCCTCCCCGAGGTCGTTTCCGTCGCCGCCTCCGGATGTTTCGCCTGACGTCCCGGCGAGCCGCGAGAGGGCCCCCGCGGCGAACGCGTCGCCCGCGCCGGTCGCGTCGACGGTCTCGACCGCGAAGCCGCCGTGTCGGACCGTCGCGGCGCCCCACGGGGCGGCGTCCGAACTGACCGCCAGCGCCCCGTCGCTCCCCAGCGTGACGACCGCGGTGTGCGGCCCGAGTTCGAGCAGGTCGCGCGCCAGCCCAGTTCCCTCGCTCGTCGAGAGGCCGGCCGCGGCCACGTCCTCGTCGCTGTACAGCACCACGTCGCTCGCGGCGACCGCCTCGCGGACCGCGGTCGACACCGCCTCGGCGTCGCCGTCTCGGACCATGTCCGAGCGGTAGTTCACGTCGAACGAGACCGGACAGCCCGCGGCGGTCGCCGCCGAGAGCAGTCCGCGGGTCGCCGCCCGCCCGTCCGGGTGCGTCAGCGCCACGCCGCCGAGGTGGACCCACGGTGGGGGGCCCCTCCCCGTCAGCACGTCCGTCGGGACCGCGTCGGGATCGAACCCGAACGTCGCGTCGCGCGAGCCGTAGAAGCCGAATCGGGGGCCGGCGGAGTCGGGCGGCGACACCACCGCGAGCGTCGTCTTTCCCTCGACGCGCTCGACGTGCGTCCGGGGGATCCCCTCGGCCGCGAGCGTCTCCGCGAGGAACGCGCCGAACGCGTCGTCACCGAGGCGCGTCCAGAACGCGGGCGGCGAGCCGAGCCGCGCCAGCCCGACCGCGACGTTCGCGGGCGCGCCGCCGGGTCGGTGGGCGTACCCGTCGACGTCGCGCAGCGTCTCGCCCCCGTCCGGCACGAAGTCGACGAGCGTCTCCCCGGCGACGAACACCTCCGGCATCGACCTACTCGGCCGCCGCGGCCCCGTCGGCGTCCGAGGCGTCGGCCGCGACCTCCTCGGCCACCGCCTCGAACGCGGCGAGGATGACGCGCTTGCACGCCTGTCCCTCCGTGCCCCAGTGGTGGGCGTAATCGAGCATGTCGTCGTAGATGTCGGGCTTACAGCCCGCGGCCTGCGGGTGGCCGCCGCCGTTCACTCGGCCGGCGACCTCGTGGGCGTGCCGGAAGTCGTCGGAGCCGCGGATGGAGGCCGACCCCGCGGGCTTGACGATCACGGCGGCGTCGGCGCCCGCCTCGCGGAGCCGCTCCGCGACCTCGTTCTGCGAGCAGCGCCCGTAGGTGACCGCGACGCGCCAGTCGCCCACCTCGTGGGTGACCGCGCGGTCGACGGCCAGGTCGATTCGCGCCTCCTTCTCGACCCGGCGGTCCTCGACGAACGACCGCACCGTCTCGGGGAGGTCGACGCCGTACGCGCCGACGACGGCCGCGTACTCCTCGGCGCCGGCCCAGTAGGAGTAGTCCGCGAGGTCGTCCGAGCGCGGGTCCTCCTTGATCCAGAGGTCGTGGTCGCGCGTGACCGCCGCGAGTTCGGTCCAGCGCTCGTCGAACGCGCCCTCCAGCGACCGGAGCGTCACGTCGGCGGTGCACTCCTCGTCGGAGTCCCCGACGACGAGGTTGACGCCCGCCTCGCGGACCGCGGTTGCGGTCCCGTCGTCCCACTGGTGGTGGTCGAACCAGCGGATCGCGTCGGCCGACTCCGCGAGCGCTTCCAGCGGCTCCGCGATCCACTCGTAGTCGTCGGGACAGAGGTCACAGACGAACAGATCGATGCCGTCGTCGGCGTACGCCTCGACGCGTTCGAGCGCGGTGTCGATCGAGTACGGGCCCGCGGGGAGCAGCCCGACCGGGGACTCGGCGTGGGCGTCCGCGAGGGGGTCGTCGCCCTCGTCGTCTGCGGTCTCCCCGTCGTCTTCCGCCGTTTCGTCCGATTCGTCGTCGTCCGCCAGCCGCGCCGCGATGGCGTCCTCGAAGGGAGCGACGTCGAGCGCGGCGCCGTACGCCTCGCGGATCATCGCGGCGCAGGCGAGGCCGTCGGCGTCGCCGTCGGCTATCACGACCGCCTCGCTGCCCTCGATCGCCTCCCGCGCCCGCCGCTCCGCGCGCTCGTCGTCCAGCGAGTCGGGGTAGAAGAAGCCTTTCCCCGGAAGTTTCGTGTACCGCGATCGGGGGGCGTCCCCCGTCTCGATGAGATCGTCGTCCATACCGTCGAGGCGGGCGGCAGCCGGAAAACTCCGCCGCTCTCGCGGCGGGCGGTGAGCGCGTCGCCGTCTCGGCGTTCAGACGGTCGTCCGGCGCGGGCTCTCGTCGGTCAGCTGTCGCACCGTCAACACCGGGATCGGGCAGGTCCGGACGACGCGCTCCGCGACGGAACCGATGAGGAAGCGGTTCTCCCCGTGGCGCCCCCGGGTTCCCATCGCGACGACGTCGGCGTCGACGTCGCGGGCGTACGCGTCGATTTCGGAGGCCGGGCGTCCCTCCCGGACCTCGATCGTCACGTCGAGGTCGCCGTCGCGGTCGTGCGCGGCGTCCGCGACGCGGTCGAGCGCGTCGCGCCCCTCGTCGTCGAGCGCGTCGCGGAGGTCCTCGCGGACCGTGTCCGGCGACGACTCCACCTCGCCCGCGTCGACGACGTACACCGCGTGGACCTCGGCGTCGAACCGCGCCGCCACGTCGACCGCGACCGAGACGGCCCGCTGAACGCTGTCGGAGCCGTCGGTCGCGACCACGATGGTGTCGAACATAGAGCCTCGTTCGCCGCAGCGACACCTAAAACCCGGCGGTCGGGGGAGGGGTCCGTGGTCGACGAAGGCCGGGCACGGCGGCGCAGCGGCGACACGATTGATAAATGCCGGACGAGGCGGTGGCGCGTGCCTGCGAGCGGCCGCCCTCGGCGGCCGCGGAGCAGCACGCGCGAGGGAGTCGCGAACGCCCGCAGGGCGTGAGCGACGAGGCTGGGGAGGCGTGAGGCTGCGGTCCCGCGAGCGACCGGAGGGAGCGAGCGGGAGCACGGAAGTCGCAGCCCGCACAGCGAACGGAGCGAGCAGGAACGTCTTCCGGCGGTTGCTGTGCCGGGCGGGGCGGGACTCAAAGGGGCAGTCGCGAGGGCGGCTGGGGCTTTGGAGGTTGTCGCCGCGGGTCTGCTGACAACAGTTTATAAGTGATTGACTGGATATTTGAGGGTGTTTGCCGTCGATTCGCTATCGATTATTTATAAGTTACCGACCGAGGGTTTCGACGGAACTCGCCTCGCTATCGATAACCGCGTATAAACTACCGAACGCGCCGACAGACACTTATAAAAGACGCCAGTCGTCCAGCCGTTACGCCAAGAACACGTGTCGCGGTCGATCGGCGAGCACGTCGCGGCCCCACTGGACGGTCTCGGAGAACTCGTCGGAGCGGAAGAAGGCCATCGCGTCCTCCTTCGCGTTCCACTGGCTGGCGATGAACATGTCGTTCTCGTCTTCGACGTTCACCATCAGGTCGGTCTCGACGTGGCCGTCCATCTCGGCCAGCAGGTCGCCCACGTCGTCGAAGGTGTCGACGAACTCCGTCTGGTAGTCGGGCTTGACGGTGTAGAACATCCCCATCGTGCCGAAGCCGGACTCCTCGCCGGCGCGGGCGACGATGTCGGGTAGCTCCGAGAGGAAGCCGCCCGCGGTCTCCGCCGCCGACGCGGTGTCCCAGATAGAGACGACCGCGGCGCGGTCGGTGTGGCGCCCCTCGTACACCGCGGTCTTGACGTGGGTGCCGTAGTGGTCGAAGTTGCCGCGCAGCCCCTCGACCTCGTCGAAGAGTTCGTCCACGTCGGCCTCGCTGTACAGCACCGTGGCGTACACGTCCTCGCCGTGGGGCTTTCCGGCGTAGATGTCGAGGTCGGCAAGCTCGCCGCGGATATCCTCGTCCGAGGCCTCTTCGCCCCCCTCACCGCCGTCGTGGCCGCCTTCGCCGTGCGGGTGGTCGCCCTCGCCGCCGGTCTCGTCCTCGCCGTGCGGGTGGTCGCCGTGGGCCGAGCCGCCGCCCGCGCCGGAGTGACCGTGACCCTCGCCGCGGCCGTGTCCGTCGTCGCCGTGGCCGCCCTCGCCGTGGCCGCCGCCCTCGCCGTGATGCCCGCCGCCCTCGCCGTGGCCAGCCGCGTCCTCGTCGGGGTCGCGCCCGGCCGGGACCGTCTCGCCGGCGAGGAAGGCGTCGAGGTCGCTCGGGGGGAACCGGCGGCCGACGTAGAAGTCCCCGAACTCGCCGTAGCGCGAGGAGGCGGGATCGAACCGCATCTCGTAGACGATGTCCTTGATGTCGGTCGGGTCGGCGCCGAACAGCGTGACCCCCCACTCGTGCTCGTCGAAGCCGACGGAGGAGGCGATCACCTGCTTGATCTTGCCGGCGTACTCCTTGCCGACCTCGCCGTGGCCGGCCATCAGGTCGGCGCGCTCCTCGAACTCGAGGTCGTACCAGTTGTGCTCCTCGCCGCGGCGCTTGCTCATCGGGTAGAAGCTGACGTACTCGTCGTCGGGAATCTCCGGCTTCAGCTTCCCCTCGATGTACCGCTTGAGCCCCTCGTCGATGGCGTCGGCGCCCTCCTCGAAGTAGTCGTCCGAGACGTACCCCGACACCTCGGTGACCGAGACGTAGGAGGTCTCGCGCTCGGTGAACTTCGCGAGCGCGGTGTCCTCGAAGCGGCGCTCGATGGCGGACAGATCGTCGAGCGACGGCCGGAAGTGGAGGAACATGAGGTCGGCTTTGTGCCCGAGCACGGAGAACAGCGCCGACTCGCCCGCGTCGGCGTCTGCGATCAGTTCGCGGTGTTTCAGGAATGCCTTGCCCTCCTCGATCGCTCGCCGCCGCTCGGACTCGGGCGCCTCGCGCCAGGCGTCCCAGTCGATCGAGCGGAAGTCGTGTAGCGAGAACCACCCTTCGGCGGTCTGTGGAGCCTCGACCATACGCGGGGTTGGGTCCCCGCGACTTAGGGGCTTGCGGGTCGTCCCGCGCACCGGAAACGGGACCACGGTCGCGGATGCCGCGCACCGGAAACGGGACCACGGTCGCGGATGCCGCGCACCGGAAACGGGACTACGGTCGCGGCGCAGCGCCGGCCGCATAGCGTTTTATACGCGCTTTACGTTGCGGGCGATATGCCCGCTGAGACGCGCCCCTCCGATGACCCGACCGCGTCGCCCGACGACAGGCCTGTCGCCGTTCGGACGAGCGGCCTGACGAAGCGATACGGCGACGACGTGACCGCCGTCGACGACCTCGACCTGACGGTGTACGCCGGCGAGATATTTGGCTTCCTCGGCCCGAACGGCGCGGGGAAGTCGACGACGATCGACGTGATAATGGACTACGTCCGGCCGTCGGCCGGGAGCGCGACCGTCCTCGGCCACGACGCGCAGGCCGAGACGCGCGCCGTCCACGAGCGGGTCGGCATCCTCCCGGACGGGTACGGGCTCTACGAGCGGCTCACCGGGCGGGAGAACCTAGCGTACGCGATCGCGTTGAAAGACGCGGACGACGACGTCGACGATCTCCTCGACCGCGTCGGCCTCGAAGCCGCGGCGGCAGACCGCGCCGTCGGCGGCTACTCCAAGGGAATGACCCAGCGGCTGGCGCTCGGGATCGCGCTCGTCGGCGACCCCGCCGTGCTGATCCTCGACGAGCCCTCCTCGGGGCTCGACCCGAACGGGGTCCGGCTCGTCCGCGATATCGCCCGCGAACGCGCCGACCGCGGGAAGACGGTGTTCTTCTCCAGCCACATCCTCAGCCAGGTCGAGGCCGTCTGCGACCGCGTCGCGATCCTCGACCGCGGGCGGCTCGTCGCCGTCGACACCATCGACGGGCTCCGCGACGCGATCGACGCGGGCTCGACGGTGACGCTCACGGTCGACGCCGTCCCGGAGCCGCTGACGCTCGGGGACGTTCCCGGCGTCGACGACGTCGCGGTCGACGACCGGACGATCCGGGTGCGCGTCGGCGAGGCCGCGGCAAAGGTCGATGTCATCGACCGGGTGCGCGAGGACGGAGCCGCGGTCCTCGACGTGGGGATCGCCGAGTCGTCGCTGGAGGACCTCTTCAGCGCCTACACGGGAAGAGCGACGCCGACCGGAGCCGACCCGGAGGCCGCCGTGGAGGCGGAGCGATGACCGCGGGCGGGGTCCGCCTGACTATCGCGCGCAAGGAGTTTGGCGATGCCCTCCGCTCCCGGGTGGTATGGGCGATCGTCGCGGTGGTCGCCGCGATGTCGTCGCTGTCGGCGGCGCTCCCGTTGCTCGTCCCCGAGGCGGACGTGGGGGCTGGCCCCGAGGCGGCCATCGGCGGCGCGTCGCAGTTCGCCGGCCTGCTCGTCCCGATCATGGCGCTGATCGCGGCGTACCTCTCGGTCGCGGGCGAGCGCGAGTCGGGGAGCCTGAAGGTGTTGCTCGGGCTCCCGCCGTCGCGCGGCGAGGTGCTCGCCGGGAAGTTCCTCGGCCGTGGCGCCGCGGTCGCCGGCGGGATCGCCGCGGGTTTCGCGATCTCTGGCGGCGTCACGGCCGTCCTCTACGGCGGACTCCCGGTCGTCGCGTTCCTCGCGACGACGGCGCTGACGGTGCTGCTCGCCGTCTCGTTCCTCGGCATCGCGGTCGGCATCTCGGCTGTCACGGCGACGCGGGCTCGGGCGATGACGCTCGCGATCACGGCGTACCTCGGCTTGACGCTCCTCTGGGACCTCGCCCCGAACGGCGTCCACCTGCTGGTCACCGGCCGGCTCCCCGGTGCCGGAGTGCTTGCCTGGTTCCTGCTCGTGCGGGGGCTCAGCCCGACGGGGGCCTACAACGCGCTCGTCCAGCGGACGCTGCTCGGAGACGCCGGCGTGGCGGCGGCGACCGGCGGCCCGGCGCCGGCGTTTCTCAGCCCCGTCGTGTTCCTCACGGTCATGGTCGCGTGGGCCGCGGTTCCGCTCGCGGTCGGGTACCTCGTTTTCCGGCGCGCCGACCTGAGCTGACGCGGCCAGTCACCGCCCCCGACCGGCAATCGCTCTCAGCGCGGTCGTTTGGCCGTGATCGCCGTGATCGAAACCCTTTCGACCCGACCCCGAAAAACTGAAACGATGCGGAAAAGCGGCCCGCCGAAAGGACTGATCTCGTATCTCGTGTTGGAGCTGCTCGACGAGCGCCCCCGGTACGGGTACGAGCTGCTCGGCGAGATCACGGAAATAAGCGGGGGTCACTGGGAGCCCTCCTACGGCTCCGTCTACCCGATCCTCTACAAGTTCGAGGAGGAGGGGGTCGCGGAGCGCGTCGAGCGCGACGACGAGCCGGACCGCAAGTACTTCGCGCTCACCGACGCGGGCCGCGAGGAACTGGTCGAGAAGCGCCGCGAGATCGGCGGCGAGGCGGAGGAGTTCGGTGACGTCGTCCTCGGTTTCTATCACCTGTACGCCGCCCTCGCCACCGACGACCGGTTCGAGGTCGACGACGGCGAGGGCGACTGGGAGTACTCCGAGCGCTACAGCGCGTGGACCGTCGAGCAGATCATCCGGCACCACGAGCGCGACTTCGGCGAGTTTGAGCGGATCGAC
The DNA here is from genome assembly GCF_018623055.1 of Halorubrum sp. 2020YC2. Lineage (NCBI taxonomy): Archaea > Methanobacteriati > Methanobacteriota > Halobacteria > Halobacteriales > Haloferacaceae > Halorubrum > Halorubrum sp. 2020YC2. The sequence goes on along the minus strand of NZ_CP076019.1, from coordinate 2,174,175 downwards.
GCCTCGCCCGAGGAGTTCTACGAGCGGACGGACGAGGCCGAGCCCCCCGGGACGGAGACCGCTGCCGACGCCGAGGAACCCGCCTCCGGCGCGGCCGACGACTGACGGCCGACGCGGTCCCCGACCCGGCGCCCCCGACGCGCGGCGCCGCGACTCACCGGTGGAGCAGCCGCCACAGGAGTCCGCCGGGGAGTCCCGCCCGGACGAGCCGGTCGTACAGCCGGTCGGGGAGGACCCGCGCGAGCCGCGGCAGCCACCGCGCCCGCCGGCTCACGCGGTAACGGGTCCGCGGCCGGTCGGCGGTCGCCGCGGTCACAACGCGCTCGACGACCGTTTCGAGGTCCGTGGCGGCCGGGGAGTACCCCTCGAACTCGCGGTAGGCGTCGGCGTACGGCCCCTCGCCGTCCGCGCCCGCGACCGCTGCGGCGGCCCGCTCGTTGAAGCCGGTCGGGACCGGCCCGGGCTCGACCAGCGCGACGTCGACCCCGCGGGGTCCGACCTCCCGGCGGAGCGCGTCGACGTAGCCGTCGAGTCCGGCCTTCGCGGCGCTGTACGCGCCGTGGTACGGCAGCGCGACCGAGCCGACCATCGACCCGACGACCACGATCCGGCCGCCGCGCTCGCGCAGCGCCGGGACCGCCGCGGCGACCGTCGCGTGGACCGCGGTCAGGTTCGCGTCCAGCTGTCGCCGGAACGCCTCGACGGAAGTGTCCTCGACCGCCGCGATCTCGTAGCCGCCGACGCAGGAGACGACCGCGTCGAGGGGGCGGTCCGCGAGCAGTTCCCGGACGGCCGCCTCGTCGCGGAGGTCGACGACCGCGGTCTCGACCGCGTCGGGCAGGTCGGCCAGCCCGTCCGCGTCGCGGTCGGCGCCGAGGACGTCGTGGCCGGCGGCCGCGAGCGAGCGCGCGACCCCGCCGCCGATCCCGCCCGCAGCCCCCGTCACGAGAACGTACATGGCCGAAGGTTCGCGACGGGGTCAATAGACGGTGGCGGTTCGGCGCGTCGGCCGGCCGGCGCGCTCCCGGCGACCGGCGACGCGCCCGAAGGCATATATCCGACACGGGCGATCGTCCGGACAATGTCCACCGACGAGCCGTCCGTCCCGATCGTGTGCGACGAGTGCGAGACGGAGACTCGCGTCCCCCTCGACGACCTCGCGGACGCGCTCGACAAACACAACGCCCAGAAACACGACGGCGAGGCCGTCGCGGAGGTCGACCCGGCGATCAAAGAGCGCCTCGCGGACCTCGTCGCCGAGGACCTCGGGCTGTTCGACGAGGAGGCGACCGAGCGGCCGTGACCGCGCGGCCGTGACCGGCTTCCGGGTGGCTGAGACGCCGGAGAGCCGGCCTGCTTGCGCGCCGGTGGGTACGCAGGCCGGCCGGTGAGCGGGCAGAGGACAGGCCGACGGGCGGGTAGAGGACAGGCCGGCGAGCGAGCGCCTCCGCACGGACGCCAGCAATAATTGCGCCATTCGGTGACGCTGTCTATCTCTTCATGCCGTTTCAGCACCGACTTCAGGCGTTCGGACGGCGTTTTCTCTGGTTACCGCCGTCATCGGTACCTGCGCTCGTTGCTGGTGGCGCGGGGGTGTTGCTCGCGGAGCCGCTTCTATTTGTATGTACGAATCATCGCGAACCGCGTCGCGGCGGTCATTCCTCGCGGCCGCGGGAGGAACCGCGACGGTCGGACTCGCCGGCTGTATCGGCGGCGGCGACGGCGGCGGACTCGACGAACTGACGGTCGCGCACATGCCGATCTACCCCGACCTCCAGTGGTACGTGATGGAGGGAGAGGGGTACTTCTCCGAGATAGACGCCGAGATCAGCGGGCAGGAGTTCGGCAACGGGCCGGCGATCGTTCAGGCGCTCAGCGGCGGCGACATCGACGTCGCGATGTTCGGTATCGTCCCCGCGATGATCGCGATCGACCGCGGCATCTCGGCGCGGGTGACCGCCGCGAACATCCGGGAGCCGATGGGGATCATGGCCGAGGAATCCTTCCACGAGACGTTCGAGCAGGAGGGCGCGGACGCGTTCGCAACGTGGGAGGCAGAGCAGGGAGAGCCGTTCACCTTCGGCACGTTCCCGCAGGGGAGCGTCCCGGACGTGCTGCTCCGCTACTGGCTCCGCGACGTCGGCGTCGACGTCGAGGCGAACGACAGCGTGGAGATAATCGAGATCAACGGCGCCGACGCGGTGTATCAGGCGATCGCCAACGGCGAGATAGACGGCACCTCGATCATGGAGCCGGTGCCGACCATCGCGCAGGCGGAGGACTCGTCCGTGACGATACTCCGGACCGCGGCCGAGGTCCTCCCCGGCCAGCCCGCCGCGGTCACCCTGATGAGCGACGCGGTGCGTGACTCGCCGCTCGCGGCGCAGTTCCTCGAACAGCACGTCCGCGCGACCGAGTTCATCGAGGAGAGCCCGGACGCGACGGCCGAACACGTCAACGAGGGGATCGGGATGCCCGTCGAGCGCGCGCGGAACGCGCTCGACTCGCCGCTGTCGAACTTCATCACCGACCCCAACGAGATCACGGACGCGACGCAGGTGTTCTCCGAGTTCGCGGCCGGGAACGATCAGATCGACGAGCAGCTGTCGAACGACGCGATATTCGACCTCGAGGTGTACGACTCGCTCTGATGGCGACCGAAACCGGATCGCCCGTCGGCAGCGAGGAGGGGTTCGCGAGCGTCGGACTCGGCGACGGCCGGCGGCTGCTCCGCGGGGCGGTCGGCGTCGCGGGGTTCCTCCTCGTCTGGCACGGCGTCTCGCTCACGCAGGACCCGTTCGTCCTCCCCTCGCCGGTCGCGGTCGCCGGGGCGTTCGCGAGCGAACTCGCCTCGGGCGACATGACGGCGGCGCTGCTCCAGAGCGTCGGCCACTGGATCCCCGGCACGATCGCCGGGACGGGCCTCGGCGTCGCCGCCGGCGTCGCGTTCGGCTGGAGCCGGCTGCTGGACGACCTGACGGCGCCGCTCGTCCGGACGCTGCGCCCGGTCCCGCCGCTCGCGCTCATCGGCTTCGCCATCGCGTGGTTCGGGATCAACGACTGGGGCGCGGCATTCATCATCGCGGTCGGCGCGTTCTGGATCAACTTCTACGCGGCGTACGGCGCCGTGGAGGGCGTGAGCGAGGACCTCCTCGACGTGGGGCGGACGCTCGGGGTCCGCGGCGACCTCGACGCGGTCCGGTCGATCGTCCTGCCGGCGTCGATGCCGGGCATCATGACCGGGATCCGGACCGGACTGGGGCGGTGCTGGATGCTCGTCGTCGCCTCGGAGATATTCGGCGTCCCCGGGGTCGGCCGCGAGATCATCCGCGCCAGCAACAACCTGCGCGTCGACCGGGCGATCGCGTACATCCTCGTGTTGAGCCTGATGTTCCTGCTCGTCGACGTGGCGTTCCGCGCGGTCGAACGGAGGGTTCTGGCGTGGCGGGCGTGAACGGCGACGATCCGGTCGGATCCGACGGCGCCTCCCTCTCCGCCGCGGCGGCGAGCGTCGCGCTCGACGGGGTCGGGAAGACGTATCCCGGCGACGGCGCCTCGGTGCGCGCGCTCGACGACGTGTCGTTCTCGGTCGCTGACGGGGAGTTCGTCTGCCTCGTCGGGCCGTCGGGCTGCGGGAAGACGACGCTGTTCCGGATCGTCGCCGGGCTGACAGGGGCGACGGACGGGCGCGTCCTCCTCGACGGGACGGAGGTCACGGGCCCGACGACGGACATGGGCGTGGTGTTTCAAGAGTACCACCTGTTCCCGTGGCTCACCGTCGCGGAGAACGTCGGGTTCGGACTCGAACGGAGCGACCGCTCGCCGGACGAGCGCGAGGCGCGGGTCGAGGAGATGCTCGACCTCGTCGGGCTGACGGAGTTCCGCGACGCCTACCCGAAATCGCTGTCGGGCGGGATGAAACAGCGCGTCGCCATCGCCCGGTCGCTCGCGGTCGACCCGGACCTCCTCCTGATGGACGAGCCGTTCGGCGCGGTCGACGCGCAGACGCGCGAGATGCTCCAGCGGGAGCTACTCGACGTGTGGGCGTCGACGGGGAAGACCGTCCTCTTCGTCACGCACGACGTGGCGGAGGCGGTGACGCTCGCGGACCGGGTCGTCGTGATGGCGGCCGACCCCGGCCGCGTCCGCGAGGTCGTCGACGTCGACGTCGAGCGCCCGCGCCGGCGCGGCGACGCCGCCTTCGCGGAGTACGTCGGTCGCGTCCGAGAGCTGATCGGAGCCGGGCCGTAGCGGATCCGGCGGCGCACTCCCGCGGCCGCTCCGGATCCTCCGGCTACGACTCTCCGTCGTCTCCGTTCTCCTCGACGCTCGCGGACAGCTCGTCGACGTGCGTGCGTAGGGTCGCCAGCGTCGCGTCCGCGTCGGCGTACCCCTCGTCGTAGTCGTCGAGCGCGGCCGCGGCTCTATCGAGGAAGCGTTCCACCGCCGCGTCGGTCGCCTCGTCGGGCATGCGAGACCGTCGGCCCGCGAGCGGTTTATGTCTCCCGGCGCCGGGCGCGGGGCGACGGGCACGAGGGGTCGAGTTCGCGAGCGGCGTCCCCGCCGCGGCGCGCGCGCGGGCCTCGTCAGCGCCGGCGAAGGGCGTACGTCGTGTAGCCCACCGCGGCGACGAGCGCGGCGGAGAGGAAGGTGCCGAAGACGGCCGGCGACGCGGTGACGTACTCGCCGAACGGGTCGGTCAGCGCGAACACGCCGACGATGAGCGCGACGGAGATAGCGATCCCGACCGCGCCGAACGCCTTGAACGCCGCGTCCAGATCGAAGCCTTCCGATCCCGGTTGGTGGCTCATACCCCTCCGTACGCGCTCCGAACATAAATCCGCCCAGCGGGATTCTCAGCCACGGAGAACGGCGGGCCGGCCCGTCACTCCGGGTAGCCCTCGATGATTTCGACCCCGGAGGAGGCGCCGATCCGGACCGCGCCCGCGTCGAGCATCTCCGTCGCCTCCTCGTAGGAGCCGACGCCGCCGGAGGCCTTCACCGGGAGGTACTCGCTCATCAGTTCGACGTCCGGGACGGTCGCGCCGCCGTCCGCGAACCCGGTCGAGGTCTTCACCATGTCGGCGTCGGCGGCGACGGCGGCCTCGCAGGCGCGGCGCTTCTCGCCGTCGTCGAGGAGGGCGGTCTCGATGATCACCTTCACGGGCACCGGCACGGCCGCGACGACGTCGGAGAGCTCGTCGGCCACCGCGCTGTCGTCGCCCGCCTTCAGCCGGCCGACGTTGATCACGACATCGACCTCGTCGGCGCCCGCCTCCCACGCCGCGACCGCCTCGTCGCGCTTGACCTCGGGCGCGTGCTGGCCGTGGGGGAACCCGACCACGGTGGCGATCGCCTCGGGGTCGCGCTCGTACTCGATCGCTTCGTCGACGTAACACGGGGGGATACAGGCGTTCATCCCGTGGGCGGCGGCCTCGTCGAGAACGGTCCGCACGTCGGCCGGAGTCGTCTCGGGACCGAGGACGGTGTGGTCGATGCTGGCGGCGAACTCCTCGCGGTTCATGCGTCTCCCGTGGCGACGGGAGCTAAAAGGCGTGCTGGGTCGGGGCGCTCCGCCCTGCGACGATCCGAGCGGTCGGAAAGCGGGAGGGGGAGCGGGAACGGGATCGGAAAACGAAGGGCGGAACGCGGAAGGGGGCGACCGACACCGCGCCGGTCGCTCGGAGTCGGGGGCCGGAGACCGAAGGGGTCGCGACCGAGGGCGCGGTCAGCCCTCGATTTCGATCTCCGTGCCGGAGACGGCGCCCTCGACGGTCACGGGGAGCCGAACCGTCAGGATGCCGTTCCGGTACTCGGCCTCGATGCCGTCCTCGTCGATCGCCTTCGGGAAGCGGAACCGCCGGTGGTACGTCCGACGGGTCCCGCGGCGCTCGTCCTCGTGTTCGCCGGCGACGTTGAGCACGCCGTCGTTCCACGAGGCGGTGATCTCCGCGGGGTCGAACCCGGGGAGTTCGACCGAGAGGACGAACTCGCCGTCCTCCTCGTACAGTTCGTAGTCGTTGCTACCGGATTCGAACAGTCGGCTCGGGAAGTCGAGTCCTTGCGTCCACGCGTTCGCCGGTTCGAGCATGGGCATTGTTGACCACCTCGAACTCAGTCGAGAGTATGGTTGCGATTCTATAAAAATCTCACGAGTTATGGCACTTTGTCACAGTTTGAACCTCCTTCCGTACCGAAACCGAACGCTCGTTTCGAGGCGTCGCGGCGGCGGGTCCGGTCTCCGGCGCGGGCGACGATCGATCGCGGAACGGTTGGAGAATTCTCCAAAGGTTTCGCGATCGCCCCGGATTTATTTCACCCGCGTGCCACCGCGACCCATGGATCGCGACACCGCAACGCCCGCCGTCACGGACCTCCCGGGCGAGCGCGCTCGCGAGTGGGTCGAGTACCACCACGAGTCGGCCGCGCCGAGCACCTACGTCTACGAGTTCGTCTGGGACCGCACCGCCCCCGCCGAGGGGCCGTTCTGTACCGACGTCGACGGCAACGTCCTCTTAGACTTCACCAGCCACGTCGCCGCCGCGCCGCTCGGGTACAACAACCCGCTCATCATGGACCGCCTCGCGGAGTTCGACCTCGTCGACCCGCTGAAGATCGCCGGGCAGGACTTCTACGCCGCGGGCGGCCTCGGGCCGGGCGACGGGGTCCCCGGCGCCTCGGGGCTGATGGACCGCCTGACCGACCTGACGAGCCACTACGACATGGACACCGTCTTCCTCTCGAACTCCGGCGCGGAGGCGGTCGAGAACGCCATCAAGATCGCCTACGACGCCTCGGACGGCGCGAAGTACGCGATCACCTTCGACGGGGCGTTCCACGGCCGGACGCTGGGCGCGCTCTCGCTCAACCGCTCGAAGTCCGTCTACCGCCGCGACTTCCCGGAGGTCAGCGGGGTGATGGACGTCCCGTTCTGCGAGGACCGGACCTGCTCGCCGGAGACCTGTTCGTGCGGCTTCTTCGCTGACGGGGTCTCTCGGCTCCGGAAGAAGCTCGACCCGAAGCGGGGGAACGTCCACCCCGACGACGTGGCGTACCTGATCATGGAGCCGATCCAGGGTGAGGGCGGCTACCGGTTCCCCTCGGAGGCGTTCACCGACGAGATAGCAGCGGTCACCGAGGAACACGACATCACGCTGATCGCGGACGAGATCCAGTCGGGGGTCGGCCGCACCGGCGAGATGTGGGGCTCGGACCACTACGCGTACGACCCGGACGTGATATCCAGCGCGAAGGGGCTCCGCGTGGGGGCAACCGTCTCGCGGAGCGACGTGTTCCCCGAGGAGGCCGGCCGCATCTCCTCGACGTGGGGCGCCGGCGACCTGATCGCCTCCGCGCAGGGCGCGCTCACGCTCGACGCCATCGAGGAGGCGGACCTCATGGACAACGCGGTCGAGCGCGGTCGGCAGTTCAAGGAGACGATGCGCGACGCCGGCCTCGACCCCGTGGACGATATCCGCGGGAAGGGGCTGCTGCTCGCGGTCGAGTTTGACGCGAAGGAGCGCCGGGACGCCGTCGTCGAGCACGCGTTCGAGCGCGGCCTCCTGACGCTCGCGTGCGGCCACGAGGTCCTCCGGATCCTCCCGCCGCTCGACGTCACCGAACGCGAGGTCGACCTCGGCTGCGACCTCCTCACGGCGGCGATCGAGGACGCCGCGTAGGCTCGCTGTCGTCGATCGCTACCTGTCCGCGTACCACTCCGCGAACTTCTCTAAGGCCCGCCCGCGGTGCGACACCGCGTTCTTCCGGTCGGTGTCCATCTCCGCGAACGTCTCGCCGTCGTGTTCGAAGATCGGGTCGTAGCCGAACCCGCCGTCGCCCCGCGGCGCGACGATCCGCCCCGGAACGAACCCCTCGAACAGCTTGACCGGGAGCGGGTCGGCGTCGGCGCTCCCGCCGTCGCTCCCGTCTCCCGCTTCCCCGTCCGGTCCCGCCGCCGCGGCCGCGTCGCGGTCGCCGCGGTCGACCGGGTCGGGAGTCGCGGCGAACCCCTCCCCGTCGCAGTAGCCGAGGACGCACCGGAAGGCGGCCCGGCGGTCGTCGAGTTCGGCCGCGATCTCGTGGACGTGCTCGACCCCGAGGGTGTCCTCGACGTACGAGGAGTACGGGCCGGGGAAACCGTCGAGCCCCTCGACGAACAGCCCCGCGTCGTCGACGAGGACCGGCGCGTCGGCGTGGCGGTACGCCTCGCGGGCCCCCCGCGCCGCGATCGGGCCGAGTTCGTCGGCCTGAATCTCCGTGTAGTCGAAGTCGAGCCGCTCCACCGAGCCGTCCGGGAGGTACCGCTCCGCCTCGCGCACCTTCCCCGGGTTCGTCGTCACGTACCTGAGCACGGATCGCCGTGGGCGCGCCCGCGAGGAATAGCCGTCGGTCGCGGGCGGGCGGCGCGTCGTCGGCGCGTCGTCGACCCCGGGCCGGTCGGACTCGACGCCGGGCGTACGCGACGACCGACCGACGTGCCAACTCAACAGCACGTTTTTGTCGGCGCGACGAAACCCGTCGGGTATGGCCCTCCCAACGTTCGAGAAGAAGCGCCTCATCGGACTCATCGCGGTCCTGTCGTTCGGCCTCACCTCGCTGTCCGCCGTCCTCCTCCCGGCCCCGCTGGTGACGCTTGGACCGGCCCTGTTCATCACCGGCTTCTTCATCCTCATCCCGCTGGTGTTGGTGCTGGGCGAGGACTTCCCGCTCGTCGCGCCCGCGGAGGAGAGGGAGACCGTCGGATCGACGGACGCGGCGTCGGCGGACCGCCCGATCGCGGCGCTGCGCGACCGCTACGCGACCGGCGAGATAGACGAGGCCGAGTTCGAGCGGCGGCTCGACCGCCTGCTGGCGACCGAGGACCTCGACGAGCGGTCCGACCGGGCCGAGGCCGACCGCGGCGGGGAGCGCCGCGAGCGCGACCTCGAACTGGAGTGAGTCGACCGCGGCGCCTCAGGGGTCGACGCGGACGAGCCACGCCTCGGGGTCGTCGATCTCCTCCGCGGTCGGCAGGTTCTCGGCGCGCTCCCAGACGGCGCCGGCGGCCTCGATGCCGCGCTCGTCCGCGACGTGCCGGAAGAAGGCGGCCCCGCGCTCGTACTGCCGGCGCTTGAGGCCGAGTCCGAGGAGCCGCTGCGCGAGCCGTCGGACCGGGCCGCCGCCGCCCCGGCGCTCGTCCAGCTTCCGCCGGAGGTCGGCGTACTCGCCGTCGAACGCGCGGTCCATCAGCACCTCGGCGTACCCCTCGACCGCCGTCATCGCGGCCTGAAGCTCCGCGAACGCGTCGGGGTCGAGCCCGCTGGCCGCGCCCCCGGCGCCCCCGACCATTCCCTCGACGCCGCGCTCGACGCGCGATTCGAGGTACTCCGGGAGCCACGGCGCCGCGCCGAACTCGGCGGCGTGGGTCACCTCGTGGAACGCGATCCACCGACGGAACCGCGGGTAGTCGACGTCGAGCGAGGCGGCGACCGCGACGATGTTCGGGTGGACGAAGTAGAGCCCGTGGTCGGCGTCCGGCTCGTCGGCAAGGAGGAGCGGGTCGTACTGGCCGAGGACGTTCCGCGCGAGGAAGCCCAGCGCGAACGCCATCGACCCCGTGTTGGCGACCCGCGAGAGGTCCTGCACGAGCGCGGTCCCGGGCGCCGACCCGACCGGCCCGACCGAGTCGTCCGGCAGCACGTCTATCGAGTCCGTCCCGGCGCGGCCGCCGGCGGCGCCGTTGCCCCCGGAGTCGCCGCCCACCTCCCCGGTCTCGCCGGCCGCGGCCGCCTCGATCGGGTCCATCACGCGCCGGAACGTGCCGACGCTCGCGTCGATCCAGTGGTGGCGGTTCTGCACCTCGATAGCGTCCGGCACGTCGAAGTCGATCCCGGCGACCGCCGCGAGCCGCGAGCGGGCGTCGCGGACGTCGGCGGCGTAGCCCGCGCGCTCCGCGTCGGTGAGCGCGACCGACCCGGGCTCGGTGGCGCTCTTCGCGGCCGCCGCGGCCCGGTCCCAGTCGACGACGCCCGGTCCCTCGGCCTCGACGACGGCCCGGGCGCTTCGGAGGATGTCCATACGGATAGGATGGGCGGACGCCTCAAAGCGCTTGTGTCGCCCGGGTCGTTCGCGCCGCCGCGGAGGCCCGCGGCCGCCCGCCCTGCGGGGGTCCGCGCACCCGCTTCGATGTCTTCTTGCCGGACGCGACACAGTCACCGACATGGAAGAGACGCGCAGAGCGTTCCTCGACGACCTCCTCGCGACCCCGAGTCCCTCGGGGTTCGAGACGGCCGCACAGCGGGTCTGGACCGACTACGTCCGCGAGTTCGCGGACAGCGTCGACACCGACGCGTACGGCAACGCCGTCGCGGTCCACGAGGGCGACCCCGACGCGCCGACGGTCGCCGTCACCGGCCACGCCGACGAGATCGGGTTCATCGTCCGCGACGTGCTCGACGACGGCTTCCTCCGGATCGCGCGGATCGGCGGCTCCGACCGCACCGTCTCGAAGGGCCAGCACGTCACGGTCCACGCCGAGGAGCCGGCCCAGGGGGTCATCGGGCAGACCGCGATCCACCTGCGGGACGGAGGCGACGAGGAGTACGAGGACGTCGCCGGCCAGTTCGTCGACATCGGCGCCGAGGACGCCGAGGAGGCGCGCGAGCACGTCGAAGTCGGGGACCCAGTCACCTTCTCGACCGGCGTCCGCGACCTCGCCGGCGACCGGATCGCCGCCCGCGGGGTCGACAACCGGGCCGGCGCGTGGGCGGCCGCGGAGGGGCTCCGGCGCGCCGCAGAGGGCGGCGTCGACGCCACCGTCTACGCGGTCTCGACCGTTCAGGAAGAGGTCGGGCTTCAGGGCGCGCGGATGGTGGGCGTCGACCTCGACGACGTCGACGCGTTCGTCGCGGTCGACGTCACGCACGCCACCGACAATCCGGACGTCGACCGCGAGCGCCGCGGCCCGGTCGAACTCGGCGCCGGCCCCGTGATCGGGCGCGGCAGCGCAAACCACCCGGTCCTCGTCGACCTCGCGCGCGACGCGGCCGAAGGCGCCGACGTCGACGTCCAGCTTCAGGCGGCCGGCACCCGGACGGGGACCGACGCGGACGCGTTCTACACGACGCGGGGCGGGACCCCCGCGCTCAACGTCTCGATCCCGAACCGGTACATGCACACGCCGGTCGAGGTGATCGACACCGGCGACCTCGACGCGGTCGCGGACCTCCTCGCCGCGATAGGTGCGGCGGCGGGCGAGACCGAGGCGGAGTCGGACCCGTTCGACGTCGACGTCTGAGCGCGGCTCGCCACGACAAACCGGGGCACGGCGGCGTCGAAACGGAACTGTTTTACAATCTCCTTTCGTACCGGATATTGCGCAGAGCGGACGCGTGCTCTGGTGGTGTAGTCCGGCCAATCATATCACCCTCTCACGGTGATGACCTGGGTTCAAATCCCAGCCGGAGCATTTCTTCGAACGAAGTGAGAGAAATCGATGCGAGCCGATTGAACCCTATCAGTCGCGCGCAGCGAAGCGAGCACGTCTGATTCCGGTTCAAATCCCAGCCGGAGCATTTCTTCGAACGAAGTGAGAGAAATCGATGCGAGCCGATTGAACCCTATCAGTCGCGCGCAGCGAAGCGAGCACGTCTGATTCCGGTTCAAATCCCAGCCGGAGCATTTCTCGAAGCGAGCGAAACCCACTGACGGAGTCAGGTCTCCGCTCGAGACCTCTGTGATGTCGCTTTCTAACGGTCGAACGGTGCCGCGTGACCCCCGTCGGGACGACTCGCTGGCTCCCCACACTTATGCGGGGGCCGTCCGTCGGCGGTGACACATGACCGACGAGCCGAGCGGCCGCAACCTCGACGGCGACGCGCCGGCCGCTGAGGCCGTCGTCGAGACCGGGGGGGCGACGATCACCGAGGACGCGGAGCTCGAACGCACCATCGGACTGACAGGCGGCCTCGCGATCGGGATCGGGACGATGATCGGGGCCGGGATCTTCGTGTTCCCCGGGCTCGCCGGGGGACAGATCGGGACGGCGGCGGCCGCCTCGTTCGCGGTCGGCGGGCTGATCGCGCTCCTCGTCGCGCTCCCAACCTCGGAGCTGGCGACGGCGATGCCGCGGAGCGGGGGCGGCTACTACTTCGTCTCGCGCGGGCTCGGGACGCTCGCCGGGACCGTCATCGGGCTGTCGCTGTGGCTCGGGCTGGTGTTCGCGACCGCCTTCTACCTCGTCGGGCTCGGCTACTACGCGCTCGACGCGCTCGCGCAGGTCGGCGTCACGGTCGGCGCCGGGTCGGGCGCGATCGTCTCCGTCATCGCCGTCCTCGCCGGCGTCGGGTTCACCGTCCTGAACGTCACGGGCACCGAGAACGCCGCGAAGCTCCAGAACGGCATCGTCGCGCTCCTCCTCTCGATGCTCGTCGTCTTCCTCGGGTTCGGCCTCCTCGAGGCGTTCGGGCTCGTCGCCGTCGACACGCCGTCCGGGCAGGCCGCGAACGTCTGGGGGGCCGGGCCGGTCCTCTCGGTCGCCGCCTTGGTGTTCACCTCCTACCTCGGGTTCGCGCAGGTCGCGACGGTGGCCGGGGAGCTGAAAGACCCCGGGCGCAACCTCCCGCTGGCGATGGTCGGATCGGTGCTGATCGTCACGGTCCTGTACGTGCTGACAATCTTCGTCGCGACGAACGTCTTCACGCGGGACGCCCTGCTGGCGGCCGGCGAGACCGCGATAGTCGAGGTCGGCCGCGCGCTGCTCGGGCCGACCGGGGCGCTCGTGATCATCGTCGGCGGCCTGCTCGCGACGATGTCGTCCGCGAACGCGTCGGTCCTCAGCACCTCGCGGGCGATCTACGGCGTGTCGAAGGACGCGCTCCTCCCGCGGTGGGCGAGCCGGGTCAACCTCCGGTACGGCACGCCGCACGTCGCGCTCGGCATGGCCGGCGGCCCGGTCGTCGTCCTCGCGGCGACCGGACAGGTGCAGCTGCTCGCGGAGGTCGCCTCCTTCCTCCACCTGATCATGTACGGGCTGATGTGCGTCGCGCTCGTCGCCATCCGCCGGGACCGCCCCGAGTGGTACGACCCAGACTTCGTCGTGCCCGGCGGGCCCGTGATCCCCGTCCTCGGCGCGATCGCCAGCTTCGGGCTGATCGCCTTCATGAACCGGCTGTCGATCCTCGTCGGGATCGCGGTCATCGCCGCCACGGCCGGGTGGTACTTCTATTACGCCCGCGACGTGGCACTCAAGGGGGTCCTGTGATGACACGCGTGCTCGTACCCATCGCGGTGCTCGACGGAGAGAGCGTCTCGCCCGGCCTGCTATCGCTGCTCGGCGCGGTCGACGTGACCGTGCTCGGCTACCACGTCCTGCCGGAGCAGACGCCGCCGGACCAAGCCCGCCTCCAGTTCGAGGAGCGCGCGACGGCCGCCTTGGAGGACGTCACCCGGGAGTTCGGAGCCGAAGGCGGTGCGGCCGATCACCGGCTCGTGTTCACGCACGACCGCGAGCAGACGGTCCGGCGGGTCGCGGGGGAGGTCGACGCGGACGCGTTCGTCGTCCCCGGGACGACCGGCGACGTCGACCGGCTCCTCGTCTCGCTCTCGGGCGACGTCGACGTCGACCGGGTCCTCTCGTTCGTCGAGGCGCTCGTCGGCGGCCGCGCTATCGGCGTCACGCTGTTCCTCGCGGCCGGGGAGCGGCCGCCCGCGAGCGACGACGCCGCGGGGGACGCCGGCGCGTCCGCGGGGAGCGGGACGACCGAAACCCCCGACGGCGAGACGGCCGAGGCGCGGCTGGCGGCCGCGGCCGACCGGCTCCGCGAGGCCGGGATCGACACCGAAACGACGCTGGCGGCGGCGGGCTCGGCCTTCGACGCGCTCGTCGACGCGGTCCCCGGCCACGACGCGGTCGTTATGGGCGAGCGCGCGCCCTCGCTCCGGTCGCTCGTGTACGGCGACGAGAGCGAGCGGGTCGCGGCCGCCTCGGTCGGCCCCGTCCTCGTCGTCCGCGACCGGCGGGAGACGGACGCGGGCGACGCGGACGCGACGCCTCCGGGTGACGAGTAGGTCGGTCGCCGGACGCGGCACCTTCCGCGGATGCCGCGGCCTCCTGTCAGAGGTAGCGGCAGGTGTTGGACCCGCGAAACAGCTTTTATCAATGGGACGGGAGCCGCCGGCATGAGCGACGCCGCACCCCCCGCGCCGACCGCCGACGAGGCGCTCCACACGACCGTCGACCTCCCCTTCGAGGACGCGGTGCCGTTCGTCCAGCTCGAACACGAGCTGGCCGACTTCGAGACGGTGCGTGTCACCCGGCTCGACGAGATGATCGAGGGGATGCTGGGTCACGACGACGTCGAGCGGACGGCGCTGATCGTCGTCTGTCACCCCGAGATCGCGTACGACGCCCTGCGCATCGACCCCACGCTCGCCGGGATGCTCCCGTGCACCACCCCGTGTACGAGCGCGCCGGCGACGACCGCGTCCACGTCCACCACGTCTCCGCGACGAAGGCGATCCGGGACCTCGGCTGCGCCTCGGCCGCCGGCGTCGACGAGGGCGCCGTCGAGGACCTCGTGGCGAAGACCGGCGAGCTGATGGCGGTCGTCTGGGAGAACATCGAGACGCACGGGCGGGAGTGAGTTCGGCCTCCGGCCGCCGTCCTGTCCCGCTACCGATTCAGCCGCCACCGGATCACTACGGCGGCGAGGAGGACGGTCCCGAACGTGACCGCCCCGGAGACGAGCGCGCCGCGGGCGCTTGTCGCCCCGGTCGCGAACGCGCTCGCGGAGGCGGACCCGCCGACCACCGCCGCCCCGCCCGCCAGCCCGCCGAACCCGATACAGCAGAGGCTCAACAGGCCCACGGCGGACAGCGATCCGAGGATTCCGTCGTCGCTCATCGCTCTCGTTCTCGTATCGGGGCAGGCCACGAATAGCTTGCGCGGTCGGACGCGGCCGGCGCGGCACCGGCGGCCCCGTCGCTCCCGGCCGATCCACCGCTGCCCCGTCCGCCAAGCGAGGGTGTGAACTACCCCTACCTACTTCGTTCGCCTGACAACTCGCTTCGTTGAGGCAGGGGCTTCCAAGTCGGCTCGCAAGCGTACCGTTACAGAGGCTTGGTCAGCACCGCTCGGTTCGAGCGCAGGTTCACATACTGCGCCGAGACTGGATAGTGGGCACGCGATGTCCTTACCCAGTCCTTTCTTTGCGATGTTCGTCGCACCGTTCTTGTCCGCATTGTCGTCCAACCCGCACTCATGGCACAGGAGCCGGCCCTGTTCCTTGCGGGTCGTCGCTTCCTGTTCGCCACACCGCCAGCACGTCTGACTCGTCATATACTCGTTCACGGACTTTACCGCAACACCCGCGAACGTCGCCTTATACTCGATATACTTTTTCAGCGTGTGGTGTGGCATCGAGTGGAGCCGACGATTCATCTCCGCACCGAGGTCTTGGTTCTGGATTCCTTCGAGGTTTCCGACCACGATGAGCGCGTTGCGCTCTTCGGCTTCCTCCACGATAGCGCGAGAAATCTTGTGGAGGCGGTCGTTCACGCGACGGTATTCCTTCCCCTTGACCGACTGGAGCGTGTCGTAGGCTCCCTTCTCTTGGAGACGAGTGCGAAGATTGTGATGGTGACGGCGGATACGGCGAATCTCTCGACCGTAGAACTCGGTGTTACGGGAAGGCAACGCCACCGACGTTGCCACCCATCGAACACCGAAGTCAACGCCGATAACACCGTCGTACTCCTCCCTAACTTCCACTTCTTGCCGAACCGTCAGGTGTGCGTAGTATTCTCCGTCCTCCTGAACGATTTTCGAGTCCTTCACGTCGGCCTCGTCGGGGATCTCGTCGTGCGGTTGAATCGGGACGTTCACGCCACCCCAGACCTGTGAGACGGGGAGTTTCAGCCACCAGTTCGTCAGGTCGGTGTCGTGCTGTTCCACGTCCACGCCAACGTCGAACACGTCGTTGCGGATGAACCACGGGTAGTCGTGGTCGTCGCGCAGGTTGTCGGTGTCCACGTAGGCGTCGGCGCATTGTTTCGTGGCCGAGTAGAGGTCGGCGTCTTCGTCACCACGAATGTATCGCTGGAACGCTTCGTACTCGTGATTGATGGCGTCGAGTTTCGACTGCGTAAGGTCGTCGGTGAGGATTTTCGCCACGACCGTCCTCTCGGCAGTCTGTTTCATTCGTCGTCACGCTCCCGCTGGTTCTCGACGTATTCTTTCAGTACGTCCAGCGATACTTGCCCTGTGGTGATGAGGCAGTACGGGTCTGTCCAAAACGAGTCGCCCCGCAGTTTGTCCTCGATGTGGTCGGCGTATTCGTTGCGGATGCGTCGAGCAGACGCGCCTTTGAAGACGTTGATGAATTTGGCAAGGTCGGTTGTGGGGATGGATTTGAACAGGAGGTGAACGTGATCGCGGTCGGCTTCGAGGTTTTTGATTTCGACGCCGTAGTTGTCAGCGAACCCGCTCACGACCTCGCGGAAGAAATCTCGGAGTTCTTTGTTGAACACCTCGCGTCGGTATTTCACGACGAGGACGAGGTGGTAGTGTAGGGAGTATGTCGAGTGCGCTCCCGTATCGAGGTCGTATTCCATCGGGCTCACTTCTACTATCAGTATATTGTCATATAATTCTTTGGTTAGGGTATTCGATTTTGTGGAGAGCCCAATCTCGTGTCGGCTGTATCCCCGCCCTACTGCGTCCTCAGAACGCGGAGCGTTCTGATGTGCGAACGAGAGCTTCGCTCTCGTTAACGCTACTCGATCGCTTGGCCCCCTGCGTTGCTCCTTGAGAACGGAGACTTAGCCTCGCAAAAGTTAACCCCGCCAGCGCGCGAGGGCGTCGTGTGGACCCGAGCCGGATCCCCGCCGAGTTCCCCGCGCCGAGCTACCGCGGCGCGCAGGAGCAGGCCCTCGACGACATCCGCGACGCGTTCGCGGCCGGGAACCGGGTCGTGTTAGTGCGCGCGCCGACGGGCAGCGGCAAGTCGCTGCTCGCCCGCGCGATCATGGGCGCGGCCGAGACCGCGGGCGAGGCGGCCCCCAGCGAGGCGACCGGCGCCTACTACACGACCCCGCAGGTGTCGCAGATCGACGACGTCGAGGCCGACGACTTACTCGACGACCTGGCGGTGATCCGCGGGAAGTCGAACTACGACTGCGTCCTCCCCGGCGAGCACGACACGCCCGTGAACCGCGCGCCCTGCGCGCGCCAGCAGGGGTTCGACTGCTCGATCCGCCACCGCTGCCCGTACTTCTCCGACCGCGCCATCGCCTCCGGCAACCGGTTCGCCGCCATGACGCTGGCGTACTTCATGCGCACCGCCGGCTCCGAGGTGTTCCGGAAGCGGGACGTCGTCGTCATCGACGAGGCGCACGGGCTGGCGGAGTGGGCCGAGATGTACGCCACTATCGAAATCTCGCCCGAGCGCGTCCCGGTGTGGGACGACGTCGGCGTCCCCGACGTCGCGGCCGACGCCGGTCCCAAGGAGGACGCGCTCGACCGGACCGCGCGGTTCGTCGAGACCCTCCGCGACGCCGCGAGCCGCGCGAAAGACGAGCTGGTGGGCCAGCCCGAACTCGACCGCGAGGAGGTCGCCCGCCGCGACCGGCTTCAGGAGCTGATAAGCGAACTCGGCTGGTTCTTAGAGGACTACCGCGACCCCCAGTCCCCGACCTCGTGGGTTGTCGACCAGCCGGGCGGCGAGGGGACGGCGGTCGAGATCAAACCGCTCGACCCCGCGCGGTACCTCAGGCACACGGTGTGGGACCGCGGCAACCGCTTCGCGCTGCTTTCCGCGACCATCCTCTCGAAGGAGGCGTTCTGCCGCGGCGTCGGCCTCGACCCCGCCGACGTCGCCCTCGTCGACGTCGAACACACGTTCCCGCTCGCGAACCGGCCCCTGTACGACGTGACGCAGGGGTCGATGACCTACGAGCACCGCGACGAGACGACCCCGGAGATCGCCCGGCTGATCGCCCGGCTGATGGCGGAACACCCCGACGAGAAGGGACTGATCCACGCGCACTCGTACGACATCGCGGAGCGGCTCACCGAACGGCTAGGCGAGTTCGGCGTCGCCGCGCGCGTCAGGCGCCACGACCGGGAGAACCGCGACGGCGAGTTGGAGGCGTGGAAGGCGAGTTCGGACCCGGAGGTGTTCGTCTCGGTGAAGATGGAGGAGGCGCTTGACCTCAAAGGCGACCTCTGTCGCTGGCAGGTGGTGTGTAAGGCGCCGTACCGGAACACGAACGACTCGCGGGTCGCCCGCCGCCTCGAAGACGGGCAGTGGGCGTGGTACCACCGCACCGCGCTCCGGACCGTCATTCAGGCATGCGGGCGGGTCGTCCGCGCCCCGGACGACCACGGCGCGACGTACCTCGCGGACGACTCCCTGCTCGACCTCTTCGAGCGCGCCGAGGCCGACACGCCCGACTGGTTCCGCGATCAGGTCGACGCGATGACGACCCCGTCGCTGCCGGCGTTCGACCCGGAAGCGGCGCTGGCCGGCATCGACGCGTCGCCGTCGGGCGGCGCGGGCGCGGGACGGCGGAGCAGGCGGTCGAGGGGTTCCGCCGACGCCGGCACCGGTCGTTCGTCCCGCGACGACGCCGGCCGCGGAGGCGACGGCGGCGACGCGACCGCCGACAGCAGGACGGCCGGCGACGAGTCGGTCCGGACCCGATCCGAGCGGGACGCCGAGCGCCGGCAGGACCACCCGCTGTCGGATGTGTGGGGCGACGGCTGACGGGGGTTACCGCGAGCCGGCCGTCACAGCAGCGAGACGCCGTACGCGACCATGGAGCTCACCATGAGAAACGCGAAGAACAGCGCCATGACCTGTTGTCTGTCCATACCGGCGTGTCGGCCGCAGAACGGTATAACTCCTGCGGGCGAGGGGCGGCGAGCCGGCGTCGTATTATGACTCCCGTGCCGATCATCTGTCAATATATATCGTATAAGGTGTATCAGGTCCCTCAATGAAGTAGTAACCTTCATAAACCCTCACGCGACTACTGGATGTATGGCCACGAACGGGCTGTCGAGTGCGCTGACGCTGTACGGTGCGCGAACCCTGACGCTGTCGCAGGCGGCCGCACAGGCGGGGCTCAGCGAGTCCGAGTTCATCGAGCAGCTCGAACGCCGCGGCATCGAGGTAACCGACTCCGAGCGCGCCGCAGCCCTCGGCAGCGAACGGCCCGCCCGCGCAGACTAACCGCGACGCGTTGCCGTCCGCGACGCGCCGCGCCGTTTTTTCGATCCGCTCCCACGAACGATCAGTTTCCTCTCCGAGCCGAACCTCGGGAAGCCGTCAGTCCCGACTCGGCGCCGACTCCGCGGGCCGTTCCGCGCCTTCCTCCGGCACGAGGTGAACGTCGCCGCCGTGTTCGAACGCGAGGACCGAGTCGGCGTCGCCGTCGACGAACGCGGGGTTCGGCACGGTCTTCGCCTCGTAGGTGACGGGGTCGAGCACCTGGATCGCGTTCTCGTCCTCGACGGTCACCACGGTCGTCTCCGCCGCGTCGCCGCGGGCGCCGAGCCGGGTCGCGTCGGGGGCCTCCCCGTCCGCGAACGGGGAGGCGTACGCCGCGCCGGTCGCGAGCCGCACGCCCCGAAGGCGGTCGGAGACGCCGGTGACGAGGACCGGGCCGTCGCCGTCCTCGGGGTCGATGATCTCGCCTTCGGCGTACTTCGGGAGGCGGACCGCGAACGTGACGCGGTACACCTCGTTGCCGTCGCCGTCCTCGGTGACGAGCGTCGGGTACGACTCGAAGCTCCCGCCGAGCGACTCGGTGATCCGGGTCGCGACGTTCTGCGCGAGCCGGTTCGAGGAGAGCTTGACGTCCGGACCGTCGTCGGTCTCTTTCACCTCGGTGATGAACGCCTCGCGGTCGCCGTCGGCCTCCTGATCGGCCACGTACGACTCCGCGATGTCGAGCGCCTCCGCGCGCTCGGCGGGGGTGAGGTCGCGCTCGTCGGCGCGGACCTGAACGATCCCGGCGTAGTAGCCGCCCGCGATGCGCCCGCAGCGGTCGCAGGTCCCGCGCGAGATTTTGACCGGGACCGTCACCTCCGCCGAGCGCAGGGTGTCGCGGACGACGCCGGAGAAGCGGCAGTGCATCCGGACCGTGTTCTCGTCGACCTGCTCGGGCTCGACGCCCCACTCGACGTCTTCGGCGTCGACGTGGACGCCGAGCGCCTCGGCCACCTCGTCGACCGCGATGTCGGTGTAGTCGCGCGCGCCCACGTCGCGCCACGACTCGCCGCGCCTGACGGCGCCGCAGCCGGAACAGACCAGCACCTCGATCCGGTCGGGCGCGTCGACGAGGTCGAAGTCCTCGAAGTAGCAGTCGTCGCAGAGCAGCGCGTCTCGCCCGCGCGGCTCGCCCGGAAGGGGGTCGCGCCGCTCGGGGACCGGGTCGCCGCAGCGCGGACAGAACTCCCGCGACTCGCTCATTGACGCCGGCTACGCCGAGGACCCGTTTAAACGGCGCGGACCGTCCCGGTCCCCGCGGGGTGCGCGCGGCCGCATCCGGCCGCTCCGCGCAGGTCGCGACCTCCGAAATGGTTTTTCGCACGGACCGAGAACGGGCGTGTATGAGCGGCAACCCCGACGACGAACGGCTCGAGGAACTGCGCGAACAGAAGATGGAGGAGCTCCGCGAGCGACAGGGCGGCGAGGGCGACGCCGCCGAGGCCCAACAGGAGGCCCAACAGCGCGCCGAGGCCCAACAGGAGGCGGTGTTGAAACAGCACCTGACGGACGGCGCCCGCCAGCGGCTCAACGCGGTCGAGATGTCGAAACCGCAGTTCGGCGAGAAGGTGAAACAGCAGGTCGCCGCGCTTGCGCAGAGCGGACGGATTCAGGGGCAGATCGACGAAGACCAGATGCGAGACCTGCTCAAAGAGCTCCAGCCCGAACAGAAGAGCTTCGACATCCGCCGCCGGTAGATGGAGCTGGCGCTGCTGTACAGCGGGGGGAAAGACTCCTCGCTCGCCGCCCACCTGCTCGACCGGTTCTACGACGTCCGCTGTGTCACCGGGAGCTTCGGGCTCACCGACGACTGGGAGCACGCCGAGCGGGCGGCCGCCGAACTCGGGTTCCCCTTCGAGCGCGTCGACCTCGACCCCGAGGTGGCCGAGACCGCCGCCGAGTCCATGGTCGCGGACGGCTACCCCCGGAACGGGATCCAGCGCGTCCACGAGCACGCCCTAGAGACCATCGCCGCGCTCGACGTCGACGCCATCGCGGACGGGACGCGCCGCGACGACCGCGTCCCGACGGTGTCGCGGGCGCAGGCGCAGAGCCTCGAAGACCGCAACGGCGTCGACTACATCTCCCCGCTCTCCGGGTTCGGCCGCCACGCCGTCGACCAGCTCGTCGACGCCACCTTCGACGTCCAACAGGGGCCGAGCGAGGAGGTCCCGAAGGCGGACTACGAGGACGAGCTCCGGACGCTCATCGCAGACGAGTACGGCGCCGAGACCGTCGACGACGTGTTCCCCGACCACGACCAGACGTACGTCCACGGCCGGAGCGACTGACGCCCGACGCGGCGGTCGACGGCCCGGGCCCCGGTTAAAGACCCTCGCTACTGTGCGACTCCCGTTTCCCGCCTCCGGCCACACGGATCGAGTGTGATGGCCGAAGACCGACGCGACGCCCCGCAAGAACGTCTCGACGCCCTCGACGAACAGTTCGCACGCCACGCCGTCCGCCCGATAGCGACGCGGACGCGAGTCCCGCGGTCGTCCGACGCCGCCGACGACGAGGGGCCGAGCGAATCGACGCGCGATCGGGAGGAGACGGCCGGCGGCGAGCCGGACCAGGAGGAGACGGCCGGCGACGAGCCGATATATCCGCGGACGCGGGTTCCCTGACCGCGGCCGGCGAACCGCCGACCGCGCTTCGTTTCGTCTCGCTCGCTTCGCCCCGTTTCTCAGATCGTGTGTTTTTCGATTCGCACCCGGTTCCCGTCAATTCGCACGTCGAACGGCGTGTCAACCGCTCTCTCGGGGATTGGAAATACACCACACACTCTAGTTATCGAGAGTGATAAATTAGTCTGAGGGGTTAAAACCCGATGCTGGTTCCGGACGCGTGTGTGTCCTAACAGACCGATACGGGAACGCAGTCGCCGCGAGCTGCTGGCCGCGACGGCCGGAGCCGCCGCCTTCGGGCTCGGGGGCTGTCTCGGATCGAACGCCGAACGCACCGAGGATCGCCGCACGCCCCTGTCGGAGCGGACCCTCCGATACGGCGGTGTGATGGCGCTTTCCGGCGGGTTGGAGTCCGTGGGGACCCCGATCGCCGACGCGGTCGAGCTCCCGGGCAAACAGCTCGACTCCTCGGAGGTCGAGGCCGACGTCGAGTGGCAGATCGAGGACTCGGAGACGACGGCTCGCGGCGGGATCGACGCGATGCGGACGCTCGTCGACGCCGGGTTCCCGGCCGTCGCCGGGCCGCTCGGCTCCGACGTGACCCTCCAGGCGGTCCAGCAGGCCTCCATCCCGTCGGAAGTCGTCAACTGCTCGCCCGCGAGCACGACGCCGACGCTCTCGATCCTCAACGACCGCGGATTCAGCTTCCGGACCGCGCCCGACGACTCGCTGCAGGCAGTCGTCGCCGCGGGGCTCGCGGCCGACGAACACGACGCGTCGTCGGCGGCGACGCTCCACATCGCGGGCGACTACGGCCGGCAGCTCTCCGGCGCCTTCGCCACGTCGTTCGACGGCGAGATACAGCGACAGGTCTCCTTCTCCGACGAGTATGAGGAGCCACTCGCAACCGCGCTCTCGGGCGAGCCGGACCTGCTCTTCGTGATCGGCTACCCGGAGGACGGCGTCGAGATATTCGATCACTACTACGACGGCCACGCCGGCGACGAGACCGTGTTCACCACCGACGGCATGATGGACCCGTCGCTCCCGGAGCAGGTCGGGGAGCCGATGTCGAACGTCTACGGGACCGCCCCGTCCTCGAACGGTCCCGGCTACGACGCCTTCGCGGAGCGCTACGAGTCCGAGTACGGGAGCGATCCGGGGATCTTCACCGCGAACGGGTACGACGCCGCGGCGGTGCTCCTCCTCGCGAACGCCGCCGCGGGCGAGAACGACGGGGGCGCGATCCGAGAGCAGATGCGAGACGTCGCCTCCGGCGGCGGCACCGAGGTCACGCCGGACACGCTCGCGGAGGGCGTGCGCCGCGCCGCCGCGGGCGACCCGGTCGAGTACCGGGGTGCGTCCAGCGAGGTCGTCTTCGACGAGAACGGCGACGTCTCCGGAATCGACTACGAGTACTTCCGGTACGACGCCGACGGGATCAGCGTGGTCGAGACGGTCTCCCCGGAGGTGGGCGAATGAGTGACCCCGGCCCCCGCGGGAGCGACGACGCCCCGGGCGACCCCGACGACTCGGTCCTCTCTCGGGCCGCGAGGCGGCTCACGCCGGGCGTGATCCGGCGCAACTACCGGGCGAAGTTCGTCATCTCCATCCTCCTCGTCGTGGTCGTCCTCGCGGCCGTCGGCGGCGTGAACTACGCGAGCGCCGAGGCCACGGTCGAGCGGGACGCCGAACAGCAGCTCACCTCCGCGGTGGACATGTACGCCGACTCGATCAACGAGTGGGCGGTCTCGATGGAGACCCACGCCCGGTCCGTCTCGTCGACGCAGGCGCTCGCGGGGGCGGACGCCGGGACCGCCGAGGGTGAACTGATCCAGAAGCAGGCGCAGCTCCCGGTCGACGTGCGGGCGATCCACCTCGTCGACACGGCCGAGGGGAGCGTCGTCACGAGCACGTCGCCCGCGCTCCGCGGCGAGTCGGTCGACGGCGTCGACGCCCCGTGGACCGACGTCGAGCCGGGCGTCGACCTCACCTCGTCGAACGACGTGTGGAGTTCGCCGACCGCCTACGAGTCGAGCGCGATGGGCGATCAGGTGATGGCGTTCGCAAGCCCCGTCGAGGGCGACGAGTCGCGCGTTGTCGTGCTGGTCGGCACGCTGGAGTACCGGGTCGACAACCTCCGGCAGCTCCACGCCGACCAGGAGACGACCATCGTCGGCGCGAACGGCGAGACGATCCTCTCCGGCGGCGACGGGACGCTGGACGCCGACGGCGACGTCGTCTCCGAACTCGGCGCGTCCCGCGACGGGACCGCCTTCCAGCGCGGCGACGACGAGGTGGCGGCGTACGCCTCGACCGGCGACAAGGAGTGGGTCGCGGTCACCACCGTCCCGACCGCGCAGGCGTTCGCCGCGGGCGACGCGGTCGGTACCAGCGTCCTGACCGTGATCGGCGCCGGCCTCCTCTCGCTCGTCGTCGTCGGACTCGCCTTGAGCCGGCAGACGGTCGGCCCGCTGCGTGACCTCCGCGACCGCGCGGAGCGCATGGAGGCCGGCGACCTCTCGGTCGACCTGGAGACGAACCGGATCGACGAGATCGGTCGGCTGTACGGGTCGTTCGGCGCGATGCGCGACTCCCTCAGCACCAAGATCGACGAGGCGGAGACCGCACAGGAGGCCGCGGAGTCCGAGCGCGAGCGGATGGCGCGGCGGAACGAGCGGCTGCAGTCGACCGCCGACGACTACGGCGAGACGATGCGGGAGGCGGCCGACGGCGACCTCACGGCGCGGATGCGGACCGACGCCGACGACGAGGCGATGGCGGCGATCGCCGAGGAGTTCAACGGGATGATAGCCGAGATAGAGCGGACGTACGCCCGCCTCTCGGCGTTCGCCGACGAGGTCGCCTCGGCGTCCGAGCAGGCGACCGCCTCCGCCGAGGAGGTGGCCGAGACGGCGTCGGAGGTAGCCGGCTCGGTCGACGAGATATCGCAGGGGGCCGCCGACCAGAGCGAGTCGCTGACCGAGGTGAGCGGCGAAATGAGCGACCTCTCCGCGACGATCGAGGAGGTCGCCTCCTCGTCCGATCAGGTCGCCGACGCGGCCGCGCGGACGGCGGCGGCGGGCAACCGCGGGCAGGAGGCCGCCGAGGAGGCGATCGACGGGATGGAGGCGACCGAGGAGACGGTCGAGGACGCGGTCGCGGCGATCCACGCGCTCGACGAGGAGGTGAGCGAGGTGGACCAGCTGATAGACCGGATCTCGGAGATCGCTGAGCAAACGAACATCCTCGCGTTGAACGCCAACATCGAGGCCGCCCGCTCCGCCGGCGAGGCGGGCAAGGGGTTCGAGGTGGTCGCGGAAGAGATCAAGGCGCTGTCCGACGAGGTGAAAGACGCCGCCGAGACCGCGGAGTCGCGGATCGACGCGATCCGCGGCCAGATGGACCGGTCGACGGCGGAGGTCGAGTCGACGAGCGAGCAGATCGACGACGCCGCGGAGCGCGTCGACGCCGCCGTCGACGACCTCGAACACATCGCCGACCTCGCGGACGAGACCAACGACGGGGTCCAGGAGATATCCGACGTGACCGAGGAGCAGGCCGCCTCCACCGAGGAGGTCGTCTCCATGGCGGACGAGGTGGCGACGATCAGCGAGGAGACCGCCTCCGAGGCCGACACCGTCGCCGCGGCCGCCGAGGAGCAGACCACCTCGCTGGCGGAGGTCTCGGAGTCCGTCTCGTCGCTCTCCGAGCGCGCTGCCCAACTCTCGGAGACGCTCGACCAGTTCGAGACGGACGCTGATGTGGCGCTGGCGGACGGCGAGGAAGATTCCTTCGGGGACACGGGATCCGCCGCCGACCCCGCCGACGCGGGGGCCGGTGAAGCCGCCGACCCCGCAGTTCCGGGAGCGGCCGGCCCGACCGACCCGGGAGCCGCCGACCCAGCCGATTCGGAAGCCGCTGACCGCTCCCCGACGGGCGAGGCGAACTCGGACTGAACCACCGAGGCGGGGTCGAACCGGCGGCCGCCCCCGAAAGGATGGTTTCAAGCGGGCGACCGCCGAACCGACGCCCATGTACGACGGCCTCAAGGGATTCCGCGACTTCTACCCCGGCGAGCAGTCCGCCCGCCGCGAGGTGACCGACGCGATCGAGGACGCCGCGAGCCGGCACGGCTTCCGCGAGATCGCCACGCCCGCCTTGGAGCGGACGGAGATGTACGTCGACAAGTCCGGCGAGGAGATAGTCGAGGAGCTGTACGCCTTCGACGACAAGGGCGGCCGCGGCGTCTCGATGACCCCGGAGCTGACCCCCACGGTCGCCCGGATGGTCGTCGCGCGCGGGCAGGAGCTCTCGAAGCCGATCAAGTGGGTGTCCACCCGCCCGTTCTGGCGCTACGAGCAGGTCCAGCAGGGCCGGTTCCGCGAGTTCTACCAGACGAACATCGACGTGTTCGGCTCCTCGGCGCCCGAGGCCGACGCCGAGGTGCTCGCGGTCGCGGCCGACGCGCTCACGAGCCTCGGTCTCACCGGCGACGACTTCGAGTTCCGCGTCTCGCACCGCGACATCCTCGGCGGCCTCGTCCGCGCGCTCGCGGACGACCCCGACTCGGTCGACGCCGAGGCCGCGATCCGCGCGGTCGACAAGCGCGCGAAGGTGGACGACGGCGAGTACGTCGGCCTCCTCTCCGACGCCGGCCTCGCCCGCGACACCGCCCGCGAGTTCGACGACCTCATCTCGGGCGTCGAGACGGTGGACGACCTCGACGCGGTCGCGGAGGCGGGCGACGAGTCGGTCGAAGCCGCGGTCGAGAACCTCCGGAACGTGCTGGCCGCGGCCGATGACTTCGGCGCGGGCGAGTTCTGCGAGGTGTCTTTGACGACCGCCCGCGGGCTGGACTATTACACCGGCGTCGTCTTCGAGTGCTTCGACTCCACCGGTGAGGTGTCCCGCTCCGTCTTCGGCGGCGGGCGCTACGACGACCTCATCGAGAGCTTCGGCGGCCAGCCCACCCCCGCGGTCGGGGTCGCGCCCGGCCACGCGACGCTGAAGCTCCTCTGTCAGCGCGCCGGCGTCTGGCCCGACGAGGCGCTCTCGACCGACTACTACGTCCTCTCGGTGGGGGACACCCGGAGCGAGGCGGCCGCGCTCGCCCGCGACCTCCGCGCGCTCGACGACGACGTGGTCGTCGAGCAGGACGTCTCGGACCGCTCGTTCGGCGCCCAGCTGGGCTACGCCGACTCGATCAACGCCGAGACGGTCGTCGTCGTCGGTGAGCGCGACTTAGAGAACGGCGAGTACACGGTGAAGGACATGGCGAGCGGCGACGAGACGACGGTCCCGGTCGAGGAGTTCCCGCCCGACGAGGGGCTGCCGACGTACGAGGACTACGAGTAGCGCTTTAGCCCCGGTTTCACCGGGCACCGCGGACCGCTCCATCAACGCTTTTGCGTCGCGCGCCGGGACGGGGGAACGATGATCCCGCTCTCGACGGCGATGCCCCCGACAGAGGTCGCCCTTCGCGTGGCGGCCGGCGTCCTCCTCATCCTGATCAACGCGTACTTCGTGGCGGTCGAATTCGGCCTGACGCGCCTGCGTCAGTACCCCGAATCGGAGATGGACACGCCCGGACTGCGGCGGGCGTGGGAGATGACCGACGACTTGGAGTTCTACCTGACCACCTGTCAGGTGTGGATCTCCGGCACGTCCATCGCGCTCGGTATCGTCGCGGAGCCGGGGCTCGCGGCGCTTTTCGCGCCGATATTCGAGAACACGAGCCTCGCGTCCGCCGGCGCGGGCTCGCTTCTGGGCTTTTTCATCATCAACATGGTCCACCTGACGCACGGCGAGCAGACGCCGACGTACCTCGGCGTCGAGCGCTCGAAGCAGGTCGCCAACTACGGCGCGCGCCCCCTCTACTGGTTCGCGTGGCTCATCTCGCCGCTGATCAAGTTCGGTGACTGGGTCGCGAAGGCCACGCTCGGGCTGTTCGGCGTCGAGATGACCGGGTCATGGACCGAGGCCGAAGAGGAGGTGTTGGAGACGCGCGCGCAGCTCCGCACCCGGCTCGGCTCGATGATGGAAGAGGTCGAACTCCCCGAGGAGCGCCGCGAGGAGGTCCTCAGCGCGCTCGACGTCGACCGGGTCGCCGTCTCGGACGTGATGACGCCCACCGACGAGATCATCTCGCTGTCGACGACGGCGTCGGTCGAGGCGAACCTCGACCGGATCCGCGACACTCCGCACAGCCGCTTCCCGCTCGTGGGCGACGGCCCGAGCGACTTCGAGGGAATCGTGTACGCCCCATCGATCGTGAGCCGCTACGACGGGCTCCGAGACGGCGACCTGACGTTCGCAGACGTCGCCGCGCCGCCGATGACGGTCTCGGCGGACGCCAGCGTCAGCGACGCATACGACCGGTTCCAGGCCGAGTCACAGGAGCTCGCCTTAGTCACCGAGGGCGGCGAGGTCGTCGGGCTGCTCACCGCGACCGACGCGATGGAGGCGGTGATGGGACAGCTTGAGGACCCGCTTGACGCCGGTGGTTTATAAAGAACGACGCGGTGGCGCGTGCCGGTGAGTGGCCGACAGGCCACGAACCGCACGCGCGAGGTTGTCGGGCTTCGCCCGACTGCCAGAGGCGCGTCGCGCCTCGCTGTCACCGGACGAGTCCGGTTTCAAGCGAGAGCTTCGCTCTCGCCCTGTCGCCGGCGCTACGCGCCGGCTGCCAGAGAATCTTCGATTCTCGCTGGACGCGGCGACCGGAGCAAAGCGGAGGGAGCCGCGAGGCTGGGGAGGTGTGAGGTGCCGTGCGGTCGATGTGCGGGGTGGGACTCAAAGGGGCTGTCACCGGGCGAAGCCCGGTTGCCAGAGGGACGAAGTCCCCCGCTGTCCGTGCCGCGTAGCGCCACGCTGTCGCGAGGACGAAGCACGGCGTAGCAAGCACCGCCGCGAGGGAGCGAGCAGCGCGAGCGACTGAGCAAGGCGCGTGGTTCGAGAGAGCGAAGCTCTCTCGTCACCGCCAGAAATCAGAGATTTCTGGCTAGCAGTCGGAATACAAAGGATTCTGACGACATCCCGAAAGTCGGAGATTTTCGGGCGACAGCAAGCCGGGCGAGTCCTCGCGACTGGGGCTTTGGAAGTGTTCACGGCCGATCCGCCGGTAACGATTTATAAACAAACGCCCGTCGCTTCGGAACCGTTCCCCGCCTCTTCGCTCAGTTCTTATACGCCTCGCGCAGGAACACCAGCGCGCCGCCCAGCATCGCGAGGTTGCCGAAGAAGGCGAGTCGCTCGCCGCCCTTGTCGTCCTCGTCGGCGTTCCAGAAGTCGTGCATCGTCGCGGTCACGACGGTCAGGAACCCGACCGCCGCGCCGGTCGCGATCCGGGGGAGCCGCCAGAGCGCGATCCCGAGGCCGGCGACCACCATCATGCCGGAGGCGAACGGCGCGGCCACGTCCGGCATCGGAACGCCCGCCGACTCGGCGTACTCGATCGTGTCGTCCATGTCGCGGAAGTCCTCCGAGGCCTGCGCGGCGAGGCCGACGCCGAGCAGGACGCGCCCGATCCGCGAGGGCGCGCCGCGGCCGGTCCCCGTCTCGTCGTCCGCCGGCCTCTCGACCGCCTCGGCGTCGTCGGTGTCGTCGTCGGTCATGGGTGTATCTACGGCAGCATGACACATAAATCGACGTGCGGACGCGGCGCGCGGCGCTGCGGGACGGGTGCCCGGCGCGCCGCGAGACGGGCGCCGGCTACCCCCAGTTCCACCGGGCGTGGAGCCGGCGGACGGAGAGGTCGAGCCAGAAGCCGATGAATCCGATCACCAGCATGATCGCGGGGATCTCCGCGTAGGCGAACCGGTCGCGGGCGTCTAGGATGAGGTAGCCCAGCCCGGTGTTGACCCCGAGCATCTCCGCGGGGACGAGGATGATCCATAAGATTCCGATCGACAGGCGGATCCCCGTGAGCATGTCCGGGATCACCGCGGGGACGACGACGCGGCGGAGCAGCGCGCGCGTGTCGCCGCCGAGCGACTCGCCCACCGTGATCCAGTCGTCGTCGATGGTGGCGATCCCGTGGGCGGTGTTCAACACGATCGGCCAGAGACCGGCCATGAACATCACGAACACCGCCGACCGGGTCCCCACGCCGAAGAGGATGATGGCGATCGGGAACCACGCGAGCGGCGAGATCATCCGCATGAACTGGAAGAGGACGGTCGTCGCGCGCTCGGCCGCCCTGAAGTAGCCGACGACGACCCCGATCGGGAGCCCGACCGCCAAGCAGAGCCCGAGCGCGATCGCGAACCGGTAGACGCTGACGAACACGTGGTCGTAGAACGCGGGCGAGGCGACGAGCTCCGCGAGGACCGCGAACGTCGCGGCCGGCGCGAAGTTGGTGATGATGCCGCTGCCGAGCGCCGTCACCGCCCACCAGACGGCGAGGCCGCCGAGGAGCCCGACCGCCGGCAGCAGGCGGCCGGCGTCCCCGACCAGCTCAGAACCGTATCGTCTCCTGTCTCTCGTAGCCATCGTCCTCGGGTACGTCGAAGGCCGGCGGGCCGCCGGCGTCTTCCAGCGCTGTGCGAACGGGGTCGTACGCGACGAGGTCGTCCGCGACCTCGGCGGGCGCTAACTCGTCGAGGAAGGCGTCCTCCCCCTCGACGCGCGTCTCGCGCATGCGGCGGACCAGCTCCTCCGTGTACGAGGGGTACGGGTACGGGTAGAAGCCGATCCGCTCGACGTCCCAGTCGGCGTTCCGGATCGCGCCCGAGTCGAGGTACGGCTGGTGGTCGTCGTAGTGGGTGAGCGCGCGGTCGATCGGCTCCGGCCCCTGCGGGAGTAGGCCGCTCTCGGCTGAGGAGAGCAGCCGCGCCGCTTCCGAGCGGTTCCCGCGGAGGTACTGGTGGGCGTCGACGAGCCCGCTCATCACGTCGGTCGCCCACTCCGGCTGCGACTCCACCAGCTCCTCGCGCATCACGACGACGCAGCAGGCGTGTTCGCGCCAGACGTCGCCGGTGAACCGCAGGACCTTCCCGCCGGCGTCGAGCTCGCCGATCGCGTTGAACGGTTCCGCGACGATGTACCCCTCGATGGAGCCGTTCTCCAGCGCCGCGGGCATGTCCGGCGGCGGCGTCACGACGAGGTTCACCTCGTCGTCCGCCACCTCGTCGGCCGAGGAGTCGGTCCGGGGCGTGAGCCCGTGCTCGCGGAGCCCCATCTGGAGGATGACGTTGTGGATCGAGTACCAGAACGGGACGGCGACGGTGCCGCCGCCGAGGTCCTCCCACCCCTCGACGTCCTGCTGGACCGTCAGCGCGGAGCCGTCCGTGTGGTCCCACGCGACGACCTTCACGTTCGCGTCGAGCTCGTCGCCGTAGCGCATCCACACCGTCATCGGCATCAGGAAGTGCGCCACGTTGACCTCGCCGGAGAGGAACGCCTCCGCGAGGTCCGACCAGCCGCGGAACAGGGTCGGCTCCGCGGCGTCGACCCCGTGGTCGGCGAAGTGGTCGTTGGCGTAGCCGGTCAGGAGCGGCGCGGCGTCCGTGATCGGGAGGTAGCCGATCTCCGCGGTCGGGGGACCGTCGCCGCCGCTTCCGCCGCCGAGACAGCCGGCCGTCGAGCCGACGCCGGCGGCCGCGAGCGACGCCAGCCCGGACTCCTTCATGAACTCGCGCCGGGAGAGCCCGCTCGCGCGCGCCTCCTCGGAGGGGTCTCGCCAGCCGGGGCCGCCGACGAGCTCTCGGGCGCTCGCCGCGACGTCGGGGTCGACCTCGTCGTCGCGCGCGCCGTGGTCGTGCCCCCGGCCGCCGTCGCGGTCGCGCGTCATTCGAGTCCCACCGCCTCTAAGTGCTCGAAGGTCGCCGCCCGCTCTTCGAGGAACGCCTCGTCGTCGCGCGAGCGCGTCTCGCTGTCGATCGGCTCGACGTGTTCGATGCCGCTCGGGATCGGCCCCATGACCGCCACGCGGTCGCCGAGGTACACCGCCTCGTCGATGTCGTGCGTGACGAACACGGCGGTGACGCCGAGCTCATCGACGATCCGCAGCAGCTCGTCCTGTAGCTCCATCTTCGTCAGCTGGTCGAGCGCCGAGAACGGCTCGTCTAAGAGCAGCACCTCGGGCTCGTTCGCGAGCGTCCGGGCGAGCGACGCGCGCTGCGCCATCCCGCCCGAGAGGTCGGCCGTGTCGGCGTCCTCGAAGCCGTCGAGCCCGACCAGATCGAGGAGCTCGTCGATCAGGTCGTCGTCCGGCTCCTCGCCGCGGAGCCGCGGGCCGATCTCGACGTTCTCGCGGACCGAGAGCCACGGGTACAGCAGCGGGTCCTGAAAGACGACTCCCCACCGATAATCGGGGCCCGTCACCGTCTCGCCGTCTATCTCGACGCGGCCGCCGGTCGGCGCTTCGAGTCCCGCGAGCAGGTGGAGCAGGGTCGTCTTGCCGCAGCCCGACGGGCCGAGCAGACAGCAGACCTCGCCGGGGTCGACCGAGAGGTCGAGCCCGTCGAAGACGAGAGTCTCGTCGTACCGCTTCGTGAGGTCGTTGGCGACGACCGGCG
The DNA here is from genome assembly GCF_018623055.1 of Halorubrum sp. 2020YC2. Lineage (NCBI taxonomy): Archaea > Methanobacteriati > Methanobacteriota > Halobacteria > Halobacteriales > Haloferacaceae > Halorubrum > Halorubrum sp. 2020YC2. The sequence goes on along the minus strand of NZ_CP076019.1, from coordinate 2,141,778 downwards.
CCGCGTCGCCCGCGCGTCGGTCGGCGGCGCCGGCGTCGGCGCCGACCGCGGACGCGGCGTCGGAACTGCCGTCGGACTCGGCGTCGTCGCCGTCGTCGGTCGTCGCCGGGCGGGACTCGATGGCCATCGGTCAGTCCGCCGTCGCTTCCGGCTCGTCCTCCTCGGACTCGGCCTCGCCGTCCGGGAGCACGCCGTCGTCATCGAGCTCCTCGGCGGTGCCGATGTCGGCGTCGTCCGGGACGAAGCCCTTGTCGCGCATCCAATCCGTGGTCGCGCCGATCCGGTCCTCGTCGGGGGCGCGCACGGGCAGGAACTCGCGGAGCTCGAACTCCTCGCGGAGCCGGTCGAAGTCCACGTCGTCGAAGGCCGCCTTGTCGGCCGCCTCGTCTTCGAGCAGCTCCACGTACCGGTCGGTGTAGCCTTCGAGATCGTCGTTGATGTCTGCGACCGCGCGGTTCAGCGCCGCGAGGAACCCCTCCAGCTTCTCCGGCTCGGGCTGCTCGCGCGTGGTGATGGCGGCGCGGCACGGGCCGTCGAACACCTCCTTCAGCTCCTCGTCGTAGCGGCCGAGGGTGACGAACGGCTCCAGCACCGCGATGGAGTCGACCTCGCCGGCCTTGACCGCCTCGAAGCGCTCCTCGGCCTCGCCGACGTGCTCTAAGACGATCTCGTCCTCGTCGAACCCCTCGTTCTCCAGCATCTCCCGCATCGAGTAGAACGAGGTGGCGTACTTGTTGATCCCGACGGAGCGGCCGCGCAGGTCGTCGATGGTCTCGGCGTCGTCGTCGGCGTCGACGAAGACGACGCGGTCCCACTCGCTGTAGGAGCCGACGATGTCGCGGTCGGTCTCGGAGACCTCCTGGACCGCGTTCCACTCGCAGACGCCGTGAGTGCCGCCGTCCTCGTCCATGTCGTCCCACCAGTCGGCGTCGAAGGCGTTCTCGCCCTCGAACTCCTGCGTGCCCGGGGCGAAGTACGAGAGGTCGGCGTCGACGCCCTCGTCTTCGAAGTACCCCTTTTCTTCCGCGACGTCCTGTACGAGTCTCCACGTAAAGTATTCGTGAGAGATATTCAGGTCTGACATCAAATTCACCATGGTTTTATTGTAATGTATAAACTGTGGAACCGACAATGATAGGTGGTGAAACAATATCCGAGCAAGTATTGCGGCTGCCGAACACGTTCGGTTCTTAAACCCACCGACGGAGCAGAGAGAACCGACGTAACAGAGCTTCTGTACCGGGAAAAAAGCGAGCAGACGGGACCGCAACCCACGAGAAACCGGCAATCCTGTCTCGTTTCTCATTGACGCGAGCGCGGCGTCGACTCAGTCTCGGCCGATCGGCTCCGGCAGGGCCGCTGTCGCCGCCTCGTCGAAGGCCATCGGGCGGCGCCACCACGGGCCCTTCCCGGAGTCGCTCGACAGGCCGGTGACGAGCCGGTTCGCCTCGCTCCCGTCGTCGGGCGCGCTCAAGGGGACCACCCGGTCGAAGAGACCGGACGCCGCCGGGTCGCCGACCGCGACGACCCGGGCGTCGAACGGGTCCCGCTTCAGGTGCGCGTTCGTCGGCGCGGCCGCGGCGGCGGTCACGCGGTCGACAACGCCCCCGCCGTCCCCCTCCTCGTCCCCGCCCGAGAGCACGCGCTCGATCCGCAGCCCCGCGAAGAGGTACGCGCCCCAGTCGGGCGCGAGGTCGTCGTCGACGGCGACCCCTCGCTCCCGGAGCCACGCGCCGTCGCGCTCGTCGGCGGCCGCGTCGCCGGGGCGCTCGCCGCCCGGTCCCGCCCAGTCGTGCGGGCGCAACGACAGCGTCGCGTAAAACAGGAGCCGGTCGCCCGGTTCGAGGTCGGCAATCCGCCCGGCCTTCACGCCGTGGGGGTCGCCGTACGTCGCGCGCTCGCGGCCGTGGACGCCGGGGAACTCGGGGTCGGCGTGGACGGCGGCGTCGCGCAGACCCGCCGGCACCGCGAAGGGGAAGTCGAGGTCGCCGTAGGTCGGGAGCGGCTCGTCGACCGGGAACTGCCCGCGCGGCAGCGTCGGCGCCGGCTCAGGGATGGGGACGTACGCGAAGGAACCGTCGGGGTAGACGGGACCGCGGAACCCCGGTTGGTTCGTGTTGGCGGCGACGTTGACGGCGAGGGCGCGCGGGTCCGACTCGACGTCGGCGCGGGAGTCAGCCATCGAGGGGCGAGTGGGTCACTCCGCGGTCGCCGCGGCCGCCCCGTGGTCGATCTCTGTGCCGAGGAGGTCGAGGAACGCCGCGATCCACTCGGGGTGATCGGGCCACGCCTGCCCGGTGACGAGGTTCCCGTCGGTCGTCACGCCGTCGACCCACGAGCAGCCGGCGGCCTCCACCTCGGGTCTGACCGCGGGGTACGCGGTGATCTCGTAGCCGTCGAGGACGCCGGCGGCGGCGAGGATCTGCGGCCCGTGGCAGATCGACGCGACCGGCTTGTCCGTCTCGAAGAAGTGTCGCACCGCGTCGAGCACCGCCTCGTAGCCGCGGAGGTACTCCGGCGCGCGCCCGCCGGGGACGACCAGGGCGTCGTAGTTGCTCGGGTCGACCTCGTCGAACCCGCGCGTGAGCTCGAAGTCGTGGCCGCGGGTCTCCAGGTACGTCTGGTCGCCCCGGAAGTCGTGGACCGCGGTCTTGACGGTCTCGCCCGCTTCCTTTTCGGGGCAGACGGCGTGGACCTCGTGGCCGACCGCCTGAAGCGCCTGAAACGGGACCATTATCTCGTAGTCCTCCCCGAAGTCGCCGACGATCATCAGTATCTCCTGTCCTGTCATGCGTGTCACACCGCGCGGACGTAGGCGCCGCTAGCAGATAACAATACTGCCACGTGCTAACACACGCCACCTCGGACGGGCCGTTCCCCGATCCGCGCTTCGATGGGGTTCGTCCGCGCAGTCCCGCGACCGCCGCGTCCGGGAGCCGGTCCGCGGCCGCGGCACGTGAGATCCGCTTCCCGGGTGATGTCGGCCCCACACCGGTGTCCGCGTTGACGTGTTGGATGGATTGAAATACGTCGCCCGCGAGGGACGCGTATGGATGTCGACGACGCAGCGGCGGTGTGCGGGGACGTCATCGACACGATATCGGACGTCGTCGTTGTCGACCGGCCGGTCCTTGAGACCGTCCTCACGGGCGTGTTGTCCCGCGGGCACGTGCTCCTGGAGGACGTCCCCGGCACCGGAAAGACCCTCACGGCGCAGAGCTTCGCGACGGCGCTCGGACTCTCCTTCAACCGGATCCAGTTCACGCCCGACCTGCTCCCGTCGGACATCACCGGCTCGCACATCTACCGCGAGGAGACCGGCGAGTTCGAGTTCGCGGAGGGCCCGATCTTCGCGAACGTGGTGTTGGCCGACGAGATCAACCGCGCGCCGCCGAAGACGCAGGCGGCCCTGCTGGAGGCGATGTCGGAGGGGCAGGTCTCGGCGGACGGCACTACCTACCAGCTCCCGGACCCGTTCTTCGTCATCGCGACCCAGAACCCGGTCGAACAGGAGGGGACGTTCGCCCTCCCCGAGGCACAGCGCGACCGGTTCATCATGAAGACGACGCTCGGCTACCCCGACAGCGAGGGGATGCGAACGATCCTCGACCGGCGCGCGGACCGCACGGCGCGGACCCCGGAGCCGAAGCGGGTCATCGACGGCGAGACGGTCCCGCGCCTTCAGGACGTTCCGGAGCGCGTGACCGTCGACGGGTCGCTCCGCGAGTACATGATCACGCTCGGCGAGGCGACCCGCGCGGACGGCCGGGTTGAGGTCGGGGTGTCGCCGCGCGGCATCCAGCGCCTCTTCGAGGCGACCCGGGCGCGGGCGCTCGTGAGCGGCCGGGAGTACGTCGCGCCCGACGACGTCAAGGCCGTCGTCGCGGACGCGTTCGTCCACCGGCTCGTGCTGACCTCGAAGGCGACGGTACAAGACACCTCGCCGGCGACCGTGGTGGACGACATCGTCGACCGGGTCGAGGTCCCCGCGGTGGCCGTCGACTGACCGGGCCGGAAGGTGTCCGGTTCGGGCGGAGCGACCGCACTCGCCTCACCGGGAGGCGAGGAACAGCAACACCGTCCCGACCGAGGCGGCCACGACGGCGACCGTCGTCGGCGGGGCCGGGAGCGACGGGAGCCGGCCGATGACCGCCAGCGTTCCCACGCCGAGCGCCACCGCCAGCGCCGCGTACACCGCGCTCCCGGCGCCGTGGACGATCTCGGCCCGCCGCGACACGCCGGCGCGGCCGATCTCCCGGCCGAGGGTCGCGCCGAACTCGCCGAGGTCCCACACGAACAGGCTCGCCGCGACGCCGCCGAGGACGACGACGACCGCGCCGTCGGCGATGCCGGCGGCGACGGCGGCGACGAAGACGCCGGTGCCGGCGATCTGGGTTCCGGAGCGAGAGCCGAGGAGCCGGGTCGCGTGGAGCGCGCTCAACCCGAGGGTAACCGCGATCGCCGTCACCAGTCCCAGGAGTACGACCCCGGCGAGGAGCGTGAACGATCCGAACGTCCCGAGCACCTGATCGAGGAGCTCCCGGCCCGCGTCGGAGCCGGCCCGGTCGACCGCCGTCGTCGCCGCCGACTCGTGCGTCCCCGCGACGGCGAGCGTGAGAAGCCCCCCGACGCCGAGCGGGACGACCGGCAGCGACGAGAGCCGGGTCCGTGTCGAGGCGACAGTCCGAACGAACCGGAGACCGACGATCGTCGCGGTCCCGGCGGCGACGCCGACGCCGAGGGCGCGGCGGGGGAGCGGTGCGACCGCGACCCCGGGGACCGCCTCGCGGACCCCGGGCGGGACCCGCGCCAGCAGACCGGGGAACCCCACCGCGACCGCCACCGCGACCCCCCCGAGCACCGCGACCGCGACGCCGGCGCCACACAGCTGCCGCAGTCGGCCCTGTACCGCGCGGGCCGCCGGGCGGGCCGACTCGCTCGCGAGGGGGACGAGCGGCACCCGACGCACCGCGACGGCGAGGACGCTCGCGGCCACGAACAGCAACGCCATCAGCTCGACGAAGGGCACGAACGCCGCCTCGAGACCGGGCGGCGGCCGTCCCGGAACGAACAGCCGCGCGCGGAGAGCGTCGACGGCGTCGACGACCGGGGGAACGGGGAGCCGAACCTGCTCGACCGCGACCGCTCCCGCGGGGACCAGCCCGATCCCGAGCAGCCGGATCGCGGTCAGGCCGGCGTCGGAGAGCGGGGACAGGTCGCGCATCGCCGCGAACGCGCCGAAGCCGGTCGCGACGCCCGCGAACGCGAACGCGAACGGCGCGACCGCGAGCACATCGACGGGGGGAACGGGGGGCCACGGGAGCTGCGTGAGGGCGGCGCCGGCGACCGCCGCGAGCAGGGCGAGGCCGCTCCCCGTCGCGAGGAGACCGCCGACGGCGACGGTGAGGCGTCGCGTGGCCGTTCCCACGGCGATGACGGTCACGCCGAGGGCCGCGCCGGCGACCACCCCGAGCAGGGCCGGGAGGAGCGTCCCGACGCTCGCCGCGAGCGCGAGCGTGGCGGCGCCGGCCGCGACCACCGCGGTCGTCGTCGAGAACAGCGCCGGCCGCCAGCTCGGGACCGACGGCTCGGACCGGGACGCGGCGTCGCTCACCGCGCCACCTCCATCGCGGCCGCGAGCGACCGCCGAGTGTCCCAGTCGAACACCGTCGCCCCGGCGCCGCGGAGCCGAGCGAGCCTGAGCTGGCGCTCGGCGTGTGCGACCGTCCTCCCGGGCCGCCGACGGTCGGTGACGTCCGGCGACACGACGCCCACGCGGTGCCCGACGGTGGACAGCGACGTCGCCAGCTCCACCGTCTCGGCGTCGAGCGCCGGCGTCACGACGACGACGTCGGCGCGCGCGGAGAGCCGCTCCCGGAGGTCCGTCGAGATCCGGTCCGTTCGCGCGGCGGCCGTGTCGGTGGCCGCGACGAGCGCGTCGAACACCGCGTCCAGTCGGGTGCGGGTCGCGTCGTCGGACCCGGGCGGGACCCACGGCTGGTCCCGGCCAGCTGACGACACCGGGACGGCCACGTCCGACGCGTCGATCCCGAGCGCGCACACGCCGACGTCGTCGCCGTCGGCGAGCAGCCGCGCGACGACGCGGTCGGCGGCGTAGACGGCCAGCTCCGCCGCGGTCGGGTACCCCGACTCCCGGGCGACCCGCCCGGCGCTCGTGGCGTCGACGAGCACGACCGTCTCGGTCGCGCTCGTCTCGGCGAACTGGATCGTCGTCAGGTCCCCGGTCTTCGCGTAGTCGCGCCAGTTGATCCGGCGGACGTCGTCGCCGAGCTGGTACTCGCGCGCGGCGTAGAACTGGAGCCCCTCGCCGCCGCGGTCGACCGGCCGCGTCCCGAACCGCCGGAGCGAGCCGCGCAGCTGCGGCACCTCCCCGGCGTCGCGGCGACAGGTGAGCGTCGTCGCCCCCGCCGCGTCCGGGCTGTCGGTGTAGATGCCGGTCGCCGACAGCGAGCGCGCCCGGACGACCGGCGAGTCGAACGCGTAGGTGCCCTGCCGCGGGACGACCGTGTACTCGATGGAGGCCGTCTCCCCGGGTCGGACGGAGAGGCACCCCCGGGGCGAGCCGTCGTCGACGGGGAGTCCGTCCGGCAGGCGGTCGACCACGCGGAGGTCGGTGAGCGTCGACGCGCCCTCGTTGTGAACGCTGAGGGTGATCTCCGTCCGCTCGCCGGGCGCCGCCGGGTCCGGTGCGATCCGGCGCTCGACGGTGAGGCTCGGCTCCGGCGGCCCGGTGGTCCACTCGACGAGGAGGTAGAACAGCGGTACCGACGCCGCCACGAACAACACCGGTTCGCCGAACACCGTCCCGACGGTGACGAGCGCGATCGCGCCGATCGTGGCGCCGTCGAACCGGCTCGTGACCCGCCGGTCGCTCACGCGCGATCGCCTCCGTCGGCGTCGGGTTCCGGACGCGCAGTCGCCCGGGTCGCGATCGCGTCGGCCGCGCGCTCGATCCGTCTAGTCCGCGTCGCCGCCGGTCGCAGCCACGCGAGCAGCCGCCGCCAGAACGGGAGCGTCGCCTCGCGGTCGGCGACGTACGCGGCCGCGACGGCGTCGTCCGTCCACGACCCCTCGTCGACGCGGTCGCGCGCCGCCTCGCGCGAGCAGCCGTCCACGGTGACGAGCGTCTCGACCGCCAGCGACCGGAGCCGACCCCGGACGCCGTCGTCTCGCCCCGCGGCCGCCGTCGCGGCCGACTTCGCGGTCTCGATCCGCCGCTCGAAGTCGCTCCCGACAACCGGCGTCGACGTCGCCGTCTCCGGCGGGTCCGCCCGGAGCGCCTCGAAGTCGGGGAACCGACCCGTGCCGGAGCCGCCGATCCCTGACTCCCCGGCGATCCGCGAGGGGGTCGTCAACGCGGTCCAGAGGACGGCCCCGACGCCGAGCGCGGCGAACGTCCCCGTGCGGGCGACCGGCTCGGAGAGGGCCTGGCTCCGGGCGATGGCGTCGATCGGCAGCGTCGGCTCGACCGCCTCCGGCGCGAACAGGAGCGCGGCTGACCCGCCGATCAGCGCGATCCCGACGAGCGCGACGAGCGCGCGGATCAGTCGGCGGATCATCGGTCGAGACCACCTCGATTGCGGGCCGCGGCCGCCCGTATTCCCACGGTCCGCGCGGGCGACTCCGCCGCCGACGCGGACCGCGCCGGCGGTCGCGTGTGTAACGTCACTCCGCCTCCTCCTCCTCGTCGGCGTCGGTCGCGCCGCGGATCGCTTCGAGCGCCTGCCGCGCCGCGGGAGCGCGGTCGCTCGGCGAGCGGGAGCCGTACTCGACGTCCCTGAACGCGTCGGTCAGCGTTTCGACCGCCTCCTGCGGCAGCCCGTCCCGTCGGACCGCCCACCGTGCGATCTCGCCCGGCGTCGCGGTGCGCCACGACCGGATCGAGACGTGCGTCCGGAACTCGCCCCACGCGTCTCGGATCGTGAGCAACGCCTCGTCCGCCTCGGACTCGCTCGCCGGGTCGGCACGGGACGAGCCGTCGCCGGTCCCCGCGACGGCGTCCCTGCCGGCCCCTCCCGCCCGCCTGAGCGCGGCGAGTATCGCGAGCGGATGGAGGTACCGCGGCGCCGCGCGGAGCGCCGCGACCAGCCGACCGAGCAGCCGTCGACCGCCCGCGACGGCGGCCGCAGCGAGCCGCTTCACGCCGCCGATCCCCTGCGTCAGGAGCACCACGGCCGTCGAGAGCCCTCGGCGGAGCGCCACGATCGCTGCCTCGACCCCCGCCGCGAACCGGACCAGCCCGGCGACGCCGAGGCGAACGAGGCGCACGGCGACGCGCGCGGCCGACCGCGGGAGGGACCGCGGGGACACCCCTCGCCGACGCGCGCCGACGATGACGCCCCCGAGCGCGAAGGCGACCAGCCCGACGGCCCCGGCGAGGTTGCGATACAGCTTCCCGACGCTCCGCGTTGCGGACGCGCTCGTCCCGCCGACGGACGCCGTCGCGGAGAGGCTCGCGGAATCGGCGAACGGCAGCCGCACGGCGGCGGTCCCGTTGGCGTCGGTCGCGCCGGCAGATTCGTTGGCGACCGCGACCGACGCGCCCGGCACCGGCTCCCCGTCGAACGTCACCGTCACGTCGCTCTCCGTCAGCGGGAGCGGGACCACGGTCGACGGGGTCACCGACAGCGAGAGCCGGCCGACGGAGAGCGTTCGACCGCCGGTCGCGTCGCCGCGGCTCACGTTGATCACGGCCGACTCCGTCGCCGGGAGCGTCACCGTCGCCTGCCCGTTCGGCCCGGTCCGTCCCGCCGCCGTCCCGTTCACGCGGACCGTCCCGTTCGGCACCGGCTCGCCCGCGACGGTCGCGATGACATCCACCGGCTCGCCGGCGACCGGCTCGCCGACCACCTCGACGGAGACGTCCACCGGCACGTCGACGGTCACGTTGCCACCCGCCTGGGCGGCGACACCGCCCGCCGCACCGACGGCGGCGATGCCGTCCCCGCCCGTGAACCGCCGGAAGGAGTCCCCGCTCGCGGTCGCATCCGGTCCGCCGTTCGCGCCGGGAAGCAGCGTCCCGGGACCCAGCGAGGACGCCTGCGTCTCCGCGCCGTCCGTCCGGGCGACAACCTCCAGCGACTCGGCGTACGGCACCTCGCCGGTGACGTTGCCCGCGGCGTTCGTCTCGCCGACCGGATCGCCGTTGAACGACACCGTCGCGCCGGACACCGGCTCGTCAGCCCGGGTCACGGTCACCGTGAGGTCCCGCCCCGGAACGGGGTCGGCCGACAGCTCGATCTCCAGCGGGGCCGTCTCCTCGGCCTCGGAGCCGTTCTCAGAGCTACTGCCTTCGGAACCGCTGTCGTCGGAGCTACTGCCTTCGGAACCGCTGTCTTCGGAGCTACTGCCTTCGGAACCGCTGTCTTCGGAGCTACTGCCTTCGGAACCGCTGTCGTCGGAGCTGCTCTCCTCGGAACCGCTGTCTTGACTGTCTCCCTCGGAGCTGTCTTCTTCGGAACTGCCGTCTTGAGCGTCTTCCTCGGAGCCGCCGTCTTCGGACTCCTGCCCGGAGTCGCCCCCTTCGCTGCCCTCCCCGGAACCGTCGCTCGGCTCGCCGTCGTCGGACCCGTCCCGTCCGGACTCCTCGCCCGAACCGGGTTCGCCCGGTCCCGAGCTCTGCCCGCCGGGCCCGCTCGCCTGCCCGCCGCTGGTCGGGCCGCCCCCGTCGACCGGGGCGGCGTCGCGGTCCGCGTCGACGCGACCGCCGGCGGGCGTCGGGTCGAAGGTCACCCACCCGACGTCGGTGACGTACACCTCGACCCAGGCGTGCGCGTCCTGCCCGCGAACGACGTACTCGTCGTCGCCGACCGCCTCGCCGGGACCGTAGCCGGTCACGTAGCGGGCGGGCACGTCCTGCGTCCGCAACATCGCGACCATCGAGGTCGCGAAGTACTCGCAGTAGCCGGCGTCCATCTCGAACACGAACTCGGTCGCGACGTCGTTCCCGCGCTCGTGCCCCGCGTCGAGCGAGTACTCCTTGTTCTCCATCAGCCACAGCTGTACGGCCGCGGCGGTCTCGTACGGCGTCCCGGCGTCGGCCGTGATCTCCGCCGTCCGGTCGCCGAGCCGCTCCGGGGTGTCGTCGGGAAGCCTCGTGTACCGGTCCTGAATCGCGGACGGAACGGACCCCTCGCCGCTGGCCTCGGCCGCCGCGGCGTGCGACGGCGCCCCGTACGTCGCCGTCACGTACGTGTCGCCCGCCTCCACCGGTTCGGACACGACGAGGCCGCGCTCCTCGGTGACGGAGACCTCGCGGTTCGGCGCCGCGGCGTACGCCGGCCGCCACGCGGTGGCCAGCGAATCGAACGACCGCTGCGGCGTCACGCGGATCTCGTACGCCGGCGTCGACGTGCCGTCGACGGTCGGAAGCGTCCCCGAGAGCCGCTCCGTCGGGGTCGTCCGGCGGTCCCACCCGTCACCGGTGTAGTTCGCGTACGCGCCGAGCCGCCAGCGCGACGGCTCCGGACTCTCGACGCGCAGCTCGACCCGATCGGACAGCGAAAGCGGTCCGCCGACGGAGCTCTCCTCCGGATAACCGCCGCTCGAAACCCCGCCGTAGTTCCTCGTCCCGGACTCGACCGGAACTCCGCCCTCGGTCGTCTCCACGTCCTCGACGAACTCGCCGCCGGCGCCCTCGGATCCACCGGCGGCACCTGATTCCCCGGCGGCGCCCCCGGATCCGCTACCGGCGCCGGAGCCGCGCCCGGTACCCGACTCGGCGCCGACGTCGCGGCCGTTGGCCGTCGACGAGTTGGGGGCCGCCCCGCCGTCGACGAGCAGCCCCTCGCCGACCGACTCTCCCTCGCCGCTCTCGACGCCGAGGTCGGGAACCGGCGTCGAGACGCCGATAGCCGGCGCGAGAGCGCCGCCCAACACGATCCCCACGAGGCACACGATAGCGACCACGAGACGGAGGACCGTTCCACTCACAGTACCACTTGTTACCAGCGGGACATATTAACCTGTCTCACCGGGCAATTTCGCTCCCCGGACGCCGACGGTCCCCGCTGACCGGCGGGCGTTCCGAACACCCGACGCGCCCGGCGCCGCCCGTCAGTCGGCCAGCTCGACCATCATGACTTCCACGTCCGAACCCGCCTCACCGTTGCGGAACTCCCACGCTCCGCGGGGGTCGACGTCGCTTTCGAGCGCGGCGAGAATCACTCGACCGAGGGCGGCCTCGAACTCTTTCGGGGTCGATATCTCGTCGTCGGAAGTGGGGTCGGTTGTCATGATGGAGACGCGCTCGACCGCGACGCGACGCCGCGGCGGCGTCGAGCCCAGCGCCGTACAACAGCGGGAACCGCGGCCGTCCGCCCCTATATCATTCGGTACGGCGTTACACGGCATAATATCATCAAAAGGCATGGTACACCATGTTTTGATCGCGGCGGCGAGAGGGTCGCTCCCGAGTATTTAACGGGTTTGCGGCGAAACGGGTCGCGTCTAATGAGCGTTATCGCCGAGGTGACTATCCCGTCCGCGGCGTTCGAGCTGGGGGAGATACTCGACGTCGAAGCGCCCACCCAGGTCACGCTGGAAACGATGGTGCCGCTGGGCGGACGGGCGACGCCGTTCGTTCGGATCCGGAACGACGCGCGGGAGAGCTTCGAGCGATCCGTCCGCGAACACCCGTGGGTCAACGACATCAGACGCCTCGAAACGCACGGGGACGAGGCGCTGTACACGCTGGACTGGGAGCCGTCCGAGGCCTCGCTGCTGCGGACGATCCTCGACCTCGACGCGGCGCTCCTGAGCGCGACCGGCGGCGCCGAGACGTGGGGGCTCGAGCTCAGATTCCCCACCCACGAGGCGCTCTCGGCGTTCAAAGACCACTACCTCGAGGCCGATATCGACGTGTCGATCGAACGGATCTACAACCCCACGAGACCCGACGCCAGTCCCTGGTACGGGCTGACGCCGCCGCAGCGCGAGACGCTCACCGCCGCCGTGGAGTCCGGGTACTACTCGCTGCCGCGCCAGATATCCACGCAGGAGCTCGCGGACTCGTTCGACATCTCCGATCAGGCCGCGACCGAGCGCCTCCGCCGCGGGATACTTACGCTGGTACAGAACACGCTGCTGGTCGAGGAGCGAGACGAGTAGGCTCCGCGGCGCTCGCTTCCCGGCGACGCCCGCTCTTCCGCGACGGGCGCTCACTCCGGCGGCCGGCGGTCTCGGCCGAACTCGTCGAACCGTTCGAGGTCGTCGGGAAGCTCGTACTCGATCTCGCGTTCGTCCTGGTTGTCGGGGAGGCGGCCGTCTTCCAACTCCTCGGCGACCTCCTCCCAGCCGGGCTTCACGCGGACGCTGCGCGCGGGCGAGCCGACGACGACGTGGTGGTCGGGCACGTCCCCTTGGACCACGGAGCGCGCGCCGACCACGCTGTTCTCACCCACTCGACAGCCTGCCCGGACCATCGCGTCGTAGGTGACGCGGGCGTCGTCCTCGACGATCGTGTGGAAGTTCCGGACCTCGGTCTGGTCGACGATGTCGTGATCGTGGCTGTAGAGGTGGACCCCGTCGGAGATGGAGGCGCGGTCGCCGATCGTCAGCTTCCCGCGGTCGTCGAGGTGGACGTCGTCGTGGATCACGACGTTGTCGCCCACCTCGATGTTGTGGCCGTAGGTGACGGAGATTCCCTTGAAAAAGCGGCAGTCCTCCCCGCACTCGGCGAAGAGGTGATTCCCGAGCATCTGGCGGAAGCGGAGCGCGAACTCGACGTTGTCGGCCATCGGCGTGGCGTCGAACTGCCGCCAGAGCCACTGGAGGTGTTTCGAGCGCTGGAAGCGGTCCTCGTCCTTCTCGGCGTAGTACTCCGACTCCAGCGTCGCGTTACACGGGTCGTACCCCTGAAGGCGGACGCGCTCGGCGCGCGACACGGACTCGCCGTCCTGCCACGCCTCCCACGCCTCGCGGTCGCCGTGGAGGTCGATCAGCACGTCGCGGACGACCTCGCAGGTGTCCTCGTCCGAGGAGAGCCGCTCGTCCACCTCGTCGATGAACCCTCGGACCCCGGCCTCGGCGCCGTCGGGCAGGGACACGTGTCGCTTTGTCATCGGCCCCCCTTCGTCGGGGTCCCTCAAAGGGATTCGGTTGTGTGACCGCGGCGTCAGGGAGCGTCGCCCGCGTCGATTCGGTCGTCGCGGTCCGGGAACACGCCGAGCGCGGTCCCGACGAGCGCGAGCACGATCAGAAACAGCAGCGTGAACGCGAGACCGATGGCACCGTGTCGGATGGCCACCTCGGCGAGCGCGGCGGCGGCGATCACCGCGAGCAGGAAGCCGATCGCGTCGAGCGCGTCGTGGAGGGACTCGTCCATGCGAGGAGGGGCTTTCCGACGATCCTTATAAATCGGGACTTCACACCCGACGGGCGCGGCGCCTCGGCTGACCGACCGCTACCGCGCCGCGGGATCAACCGCACCGGATAAGTGCGCCAGCCCCCAACGACGGGTATGCAACACCGCGAACTCGGGAACTCTGGCGTCGAGGTCTCTGAGATCGGCTTCGGCGCGTGGGTCGTCGGCACCGACTGGTGGGGCGACCGCTCGGACGAACAGGCGGTCGAGATGGTCGAGGAGGCGCTCGACGCGGGCGTCACCTACGTCGACACCGGCGACGTGTACGGCCACGGCGACAGCGAGGAGATCATCGGGCGGGCGATCGACGGCCGCCGCGACGAGGTGACGCTGTCGACGAAGATCGGCTACGACTTCTACGACAACCCGCAGGCCGGCCACGGCGAGTTACCCAAGGAGCTGAACGAGGAGTACCTCACCGAGGCGTTCGAGGCCTCGCTCGACCGGCTCGACACCGACTACGTCGACGTGCTCCAGTTGCACAACGCCAACGTCGACGAGGTGACGCCGGAAGTGCGCGACCTCCTCCGCGAGTGGAAGGAGTCGGGGCGCGTCCGCGCGCTCGGCTGGGCGCTCGGCCCCTCGATCGGCTGGCTCGCGGAGGGCGACGCCGCGGTCGAGTACGAGGAGTTCGACGCGGTCCAGACCGTCTTCAACCTCTTCGAGCAGGAGCCCGGCCGCCACTTCGTTGAAACGATCCGCGAGAGCGACTCGGACACCTCCGTCATCGCCCGCGTCCCGCACTCCTCCGGCCTCCTCAACGAGCAGGTGACGCCCGACACCGTCCTTGAGGACGGTGACCACCGCTCGCACCGCCCGAAGGAGTGGTACGAGACCGGCTGGGAGAAGGTCGACGCGATCCGCTTCCTCGAAGAGCCCGACCACGCCGAGGGGACGCGCACGATGGCGCAGGCCGCGATCCGGTGGCTGCTCGCGCACGACGAGGTCGCCTCCGTCACGCCCACCTTCCGCGACGGCGACGACATCGCGGAGTGGAGCGCGGCGGGCGTGCCGTCCCTCTCTGACGCCGAGTACGACCGCCTCGAAGAGCTGTACGCCCGCAACTTCGACATCGACCGCGACGACGGGATGGACGTCCTCCGCACCTCCGTCGACGGCGAGGACATCGAGGCGGCCGGCCTCGACAAGCGCGCGGCCTCGTACTGAGCGGCGGACCGCTCTCCGGCGTCGACGCCCCGACGCCACCCGCCTCTTTCCGCTCGAAACCGCTTGACTGCGGCCTTTTTTTGTCGAAAACAACCACTTTCACCACGGTCCGTCGGGCGCCGCTCCTCCGCGATCGGACGCCGACCGCTTCGGGACCGGAGAACGACCGCTCCGGGCGGGGAACGGTCGCGGCGCTGGCGGACGTGGAAACGGTGGCTCGGTGGAAACCCGTCGTCACAGGGGGCTCAGTGGGGGTAACCGACTCGTCATCGCCACCACACCGACGGTAACACGGTCGCGGTGATAAATGGCTCGCGACCGGTCCGGAACCCGTTTGAACCCCGGTGCCCTCGACTCTCCCATGCGGGAAGTGACGTTCCGGGTCTACCACGCGGGGGAGCCGGAGTGCGAGGTGAGCGCGCGCCACCCGGAGGTGCGGTACCGCTCCGTCTCGTCGATGACCGGGAGCGGTCCCGAGCGCAAGCGGATCGCAGAGCTAACCGGCCCGTCGGCCGAGATCGAGGCGTTCGTCGAGGAGTTCTGCGAGTTCGACCTCGTCGTCTCCGCCGAGCCGCTCGCGCCGATCGAGGGTCGTCACGCGTACGTCGCCCTGACGATCGACGTCTCGGCGGCCGACTGGGAGGGGATAGGCGACCGCTTCTCGCGGATGGGGATCCACTACCGAACGGGGACGACCATCTCCGGCGGCGTCGAGCGCTGGACGGCCTACTTGGAGGACGCCGACGACCTCTCGGCGGTGATGCGCGAGCTGGAACGCGGCGGCAACGAGGTCGAACTCGCGCGGAACGTGGAGCTCGCGTCGATCGAGCGATCGCCGCAGCTCCCCGCGTCCGGCCTCCTCGACGGCCTCACCGACCGACAGCGGGAGGTTCTCGCGACCGCCATCGCCGCGGGCTACTACGACCACGGCGGCGGGGTGGGCGTCGAGGAGGTGGCGGCCGAACTCGGACTCGGCTCGACGACGGTGTGGGAGCACCTCTCGCGCGCCGAGTCGTCGGTGATGAACGCGCTGTTCGAGCGGTTCGCCGCGGGCGAGCCGGTCGACGCCGTCCGCGGGACTGACCGAACAGATTCGTCGTGAACCCGGGTCAGACCAACGCTTTTGATGCTTCGGGACGGAGCGCCGCGTATGGACGACAGAACCGTCACCGTGCCGGACGAGCAGTACGAGCGGCTCGCCGCCCTCGCCGCCGCCCGCGGCGTGAGCCCCGAGACGCAGCTAGCCCGCCTCATCGACGACGCGTACGCCGGTCTCGACGGCGATAACGCCCCCGAGACCCTCCCGCTCGGCGTCTGCGACGACTCCGACGGGGAGTGAGTCGTGCGGGGGGCCGGTGCGCGGTCCGTGAGCTACCGCGTCGGGCCGAGGTGAGGACGCTCCGTTTCGCTGAGACGCTCGAACGGTGAGGGGAACTCGCTGCCGGAACGCAGCGTAGTGGGCGAGCACACGGGAGCCCCGGAGTCCTTTTGTTTCGGGTGTCTGAATGGGTCGCTAATGACTGGCCCCCCGCTGACGCGTCCCCTCGACCGCAGAGCCGTACTCGGGCTGTCGGTCGCGGGAGCAGCCGCACTCGCCGGCTGCGGAGGCGTGAACGACGCCGAGGAACCGAGCGATCCGGGCTCGGACACCGACGAACGACCGGACGAATCGGAGCCGACGGACGAGGCGGCACGGGAACGGGACCTGGACGGGGAGTCCGAGCGCTCGGACGCGGACACGCTGTTGGACATCCGCGACACGCTCGACGCCGACGATCCGCTGTTCGATCCCCGGAGCGAGACGTTCGGTAGCGGCGACTCGACCGACAGGGCCGCCGTCTCGCTCCGGTCGGCGTTCACCGCCGTCGCCTTCGAACACGGGGGCGAGGAGGACTTCATCGTCGAGGCCGGCGGATCGGTCGGGGGGCTCGTGGTCAAGAGCCCCGACGCGACCGGGGGCGCTGGTTTCGCGGCCGACCGCGGTGACTACGAGTTCGGCGTCGCGACCGACGGCGACTGGTCGATGACGGTCGGGCAGTCGTTCGCGCCGCCGGAGGCGATCCGGACCCCGAGCGTCAGCGCCAGCGGGGACGGACACGCGGTCGTCGGCCCGGTCGAGCTCACGGAGCAGACGACGTTCGTCGGCGAACACGAGTCCGACGGCGGCAACTTCGTCGTCGAGGTCTACGGCGAGGACGCCGGCGACGGGTCTCCGGACGAAGTCGTGTTCAACCGGATCGGCGAGTTCTCCGGCGAGGCGCGCGCGGATCCGGCCGGCGTCGCGTGGATCGAGGTCGAAGCCGACGGCGTCTGGCGGCTGGAGATCGAGTGACATCCTCCTCGCCGTAAACGGCGAGGCTTCCCACACGGTGGGAATACCAGTCAGTCGTCGTCACCAGAACCGTCCGTTCTGGTTGGCTCACGAGACTCCGTCTCGTGAACGCTGGCAGAGGGTTCCGACTCTTCGTAGGCCGTGAGCGTCATCTGCGCTGGTACGCTCTTCTCACGGTGAGTCGCGGCGGTGTCACAACCGCTCCCATCCCGTGGCGAGTCATCGCGTTCCGCCTTGTCAAGCGGGACGCTCTCTCCCCACGGGTCAACCCGTCGTGCGATATTCGCGGAAGCGTTGATATCGGCCTGAAACGTCGAAACGTGGCAGTCGTCGTGCGGACACCGAAACTCGGCCTGCGATTCCCGCCGACCGATACGGTGGCACGAGTGGCACGTCTGCGAGGTGTACGCCGGGTTCACGCACTCAACTGGGATGCCTGCCTCCCTCGCCTTGTCCTCGATGCGTCCTTGGAGTCGGGCGAACGCCCACGAGTGAAGCCGACGGTTCATGTACTTCCCGTAGTCGAGACGCTCACGGAGGTACGTCAAGTCCTCCATCACCAACACCGGATTCTCGTACTGCTTTGCGTACTCGACGGCTTGCCGAGACGCCTTCTCCACGAGGTCGGTGAGCGCGTTCTGGTAGTGCGAAAAGCGGTCTTCAATCCGCCACTCGGATGCGTCACGCTCTTGGAGTCGTTTCAGGGTCGTGTGCATCTCTTTGCGGAGATGCTTCGCTCTACTTCCGCTACACACGAACGGGTCAGTCGGAGAACCGTCCTTGAGGGCACAGCCCGTGATGAGGGCGGTTTCTCCGATATCTAAGCCGATGTGTGTGGCGTCACCGTCAGTCCTTGGTTCTTCAACCGGGTACTCGACGGTGACGTGTAGTACCCAGTTCTTCCGATGCTGTTGAAGCCGGATCTCGCCTGCCTTCGCGTCCTCCGATACGAGGTCGTGCCAGAGGTCTTCCTGTTCGGGGTTGATGCGGAGCGGTATCCAAAAGTTCGTTCCCCGACCGGGCCGCGGAACCCACCATGTGAACTCGTACTCGCGTTCATCAGAGTAGTCGAACTTGGCGGCTTGGTTGGTGAGCCGTATCGGGTGTTCGTCGTCCAACTCCTTCGCGTTGTACGTCTTGCGGAGTTTCGGGACGTAGTTACAGAGTGCTGCTTTGGCCTGATACGGCAGGTCGTAGGGCGTCACGATGTCGCTTACTGCCGACATGGTACTCGCTCCGGCGTCGAACGCCTCTTACAGACCGTCACGGTAGGTTTCGAGCAGGTCGTTGAGTTTCGACTGCTTGTGCGCGGTGGGTGGCGCGAACGTCGCCTGTAACGTCTTCGTGACAGTCGTGGACATCGCTACTGCTCCTCTACGTACTTCATGAGTACGTCGATGCTCACTTGACCGGTGGTGGCGAGAAAGTACCCCGGTTGCCAGAACGCTTTGTCGAGTGCTTGGCGAACTTCGGGATTCTCGTCACGGATTTTGCGGGACGTGACGCCCTTGAGTGAGTTGATGAACTTCGTGAGGTCGGTCGTTGGCTTCGCCGTGAACAGAATGTGAACGTGGTCGGAACCGCCGTTGACGTTCTGGATGTTCACGCCGAAGTCCTCGGAGATGTCGCTGGCAATCTCACCGATACGTTCTGCGATTTCATCGGTGAGTAGGTCTGCGCGGTACTTCGTGACGGTCACAAAGTGATATTGGAGTGCGTAGACCGTGTGCGACCCGGTTTCAAGATTGTACTTTATTTGGCCGTACTAATTTCTGTATACCCAATTCCAATAAAGGTTTACAGTCGTGGGGTATTCGGCTTACAACCGACGGTGAAACGTGTAGGAGTTGTCGGCTTCACGCCCGCCCTAAAAGGGCGAGATTCTCGCCTTGAAAAAAGATAGCGGAGCCGCGCGCTCGCCGCCGCGGTAGCGCCGGAGTCCGTCGATCGCTGACCGCTCTCCGCACCGGTCAGACCTCTGCGATCGCGTACACGTCGCCGGGCTCGGTTGCGACGTACACGACGCCGTCGACGACGGCCGGCCCGTCGACGACGCCGACACGGCTGTAATCGCCGAAGAAGACGCTCCGCGTCTCCACGCGCCAGTCCTCGGTCCCGTCGTCCGCTTCGAGGGCGAGGACCGTTCCGTCGCTTTGGGAGCCCACGTAGACGGCGTCGCCGGCGACCGTCGGCGAGCCGAGTTGACCGACGTCGTCGTACCGTCGCTCCCACTCGATCGTTCCGTCCGCGGTCGAGAGACGCGTCACGCTCCCGTCACCGCCGGTCGCGAACACCGCGTCCGGGGTGACCGCGACGGTCTCGTCCGACTCGTGGCCCAGCCTCCGACGCCATTTCGGTTCCCCGTCCCCGGCGCGGAGCGCGGTCGCCTCGCTGTCCTCTGACCCGAAGTACACCGTCCCGTCGACGACGACCGGGGAGCCGGAGGCCCTGACCCACGTCGGCCGTCGCCACGCCTCGTCGCCCGTTTCGCCGTCGACGGCGTACGCCGTTCCCGCCTCGTCGACGAGGTAGACCGCGTCGCCGGCGACCGCGGGCGGCGACCGGATCGACTCGACCTCGTCCGGGTCGGGGTCCCACCGCCACACCTCGTCGCCCGTCTCCACGTCGACCGCGTAGACGAGCGGACGCCCGAGCTTTCCCAGGACGTACGCGGTCCCGTCGACGACGGTCACTCCCCCCAGCCCGCTGGCCTGCGAGTCGGGCTCGAACGTCCAGTCCAGTTCGCCGGTCGCGGCGTCCCGCCCCTCGAGGTCGAAGGTGGGAACGAAGAGCGTCCCGTCGGCGACCGCCGGCGTGCTCATGTGGCCGTGCCACTCCCCGCCGATTCGCTCGCCCGTTTCCCCGTCGAGGACCAGTCCGCCGGCGTACGCGCGACCGCCGTCGACGACGACGCCCGACTCCGCCTCGGTGCGGGCGCTGTACCGCCAGGCGACCGCGGCGTCGTCCGTCGGCCCCGAGACGTCCGGATCGTGGCCGGTGTTGCGGGGGTCACGCCTGTACCCCGCCCACGACGCCGCGGAGTCGAGGGCGACGTCCGACTCGTGAAGGGTTCGTCCGGTCTCGCTCTCTCCGTCCTCGGCTCCGCCGGAGAGTACGCATCCCGCGAGACACGCCGTCGCGGTGACGAGACCGCCGCGGAGGGCGCGTCGCCTCGAACAGGGGGACATACGCGATCGCTTCGATCGCTCCGGTATAGGCTTTGTCCGTCACTCCTCGTACGGCCACCGCCCGCCCGTCTTCAGCTCCTCGACGTACCCCTCGTCGATGGCGTCGCGGATCGACTCCCGCGACCGGTGTTCGGCCTCGATTTCCCCCGTCGCGAACCGGTAGACGGCCGCGGCTACGAGCGTCGCCACCTCGCGGAGGTCCCGCGAGTCGAGCTTGTCGAGCGTGTCGGCGTGGGTGTGCCCCCAGCCGCGCCCCGACTGGTCGCTCGTCGTGGAGGCCATCACGGCCGGGATCCCCTCTTGCACGAACGCCCACTGGTCGCCGTGCGGCGAGATGGTCTCGCCGGCCGTCAGGGGCGCGTCGAACGCGTCCGCGACCGCCTCGAACGTCGAGCGCATCCCCTCGAACCCGTTCGTCCCGACGCGGAGGTTCCGGGAGCTACAGGCGCCGTCGAGGTTGACGACGCAGGCGATCTCCTCCTCCGGCGTCGTCTCCGCCGCGTGGTACGCGCCCCACAGCCCGATCTCCTCCGAGCCGAAGGTGACGAGCCGGACCCGCGTGTCGAGGTCGCCCTCGACGGTCGCGAGCAGGCGGCCGACCTCCGCGACGAGCGCCGACCCGGCGCCGTTGTCGTTGGCGCCGTCGCTCACGTCGTGGGCGTCGACGTGCGCGGTGAGGAACACCGCCTCTTCGGTGTACGGCCCGACCTCCGCGACCGCGTTCACCGAGGTCGTCGGCTCGTTTCGGCAGTCGACGTCGAGCGAGACGGTCGGGCGGTCCTCCGCTGCGCCGTCGCTTCCCGAACCGTTGCCGCTCTCCTCGTCGGCGTCGGCCGCCGCGGCAAGCCGCGAGAGCCGGTCGCCCACCTCCTTCGACACGCCGACGGCGGGGATCGGTCCGGGCCGGTTGTGGTAGCCGATCTCGCCGGTCGGCGGGAGCGCCCCCTCGATGTGGTTCCGGAAGACGAAACCGACCGCGCCGCGCTCGGCCGCCGCGACGTACTTCTCCATCCGGTGGATCCACCGGTCGCGGCCCTCCGGCGTGCGCGAGGAGGCCATCGCGACCGCGCCCTCAAGCTCCCCTTCCGCGGCCGCGAACTCCCCGTCGGTGCCGTCGCCCACGTCGACGAGCGGGGCCGTCACCTCGCCGCTCGGGGTGCCCGGCAGCGCGATCACCTCGTGGGAGTTCTCGTGGTGCCGCTCCACCGGTCCAGACACCGACAGCGACGACTCGCCGCGCCACCAGCCGGGGATCTCGAACTCGTCGAGGCCGGCGTTCCGCAGGTCGGCCGCCTCGAACGCCTCGACGACGCGCTCGGCGCCGCGGCGCTCGCCGGTCGATCCCGCCATGCGGTTCCCGACGTCCGTCAGGTCGGTGAGGAGGTTCCACCCGAAGTCGCTCGTCCGCGCGTCGCCCACGACGCGGTCCGGTAGCTCGGTCATACGGTCCGGTTGGACCGAGAGCGAAAAGGGGTTGCGGGAAGTGGACCCGGCCGGTTCACTTCCACTCGTCGACGTTCTCGGCCGCCTGCATCTCGCCTTTCGCCTGCCTCGGGGGGCTCCGGAGCGTCAGCGCCAGCACGCCGAGATAGAAACAGGAGACGACCGCGAGCACGAGCGCACCCGGTATCGCGCCCACCGCGGCGGTCGCGACGACGCCGTCCCCGACAGGCGTGAACACGGTGAGCCTGGCGACCCACGCGGCGATGAGGACGGAGAAGAGCGGCGCGTACACCCGGTGGAGGCGCCGCGAGACGGCCTCGACGCTCGGCATCTTGATCGTCGGCTCGCGGAGGTCCTCGCTCAGGAGCCGCCGCCAGTTCGACTCCTCGACGCCCTCCGGGTCAAGCGCGTTCGCGAACACGTTCTCCTCGAGGAGCCGCACGCGCGACCGCCAGACGTCGAAGGTGCGGTACCGGCGGGTCTCGATGCCGAGGAAGACGCTGAGCATGACGAGGCCGATGAGCAACACGTAGTGCGGCCGCGACTCGCTGGAGAAGGTCCACGTGAGCAGCGACGCGGTCACCACGACCGCCCAGTTGGTCGTCCGGTCGATTCGGGTCCGCCACGAGCTGGTCCGGCCGAGCTCGCCGCGGTAGGTGTGGCCCATCAGCGAGAGGAAGTCGGACCGGTCGCCCGCGGCCCCCGCGGCGACCTCGCGCTCCTCCCGCGACTCGGGGTCGAAGTCCTCCGGTGGATCGGACATACGGGCCGTACCGGGGCGGAACGGGTAAAAGGGTGGCCGCGGGGGTTCCTTCCGACGGTCTCAGGCCGGGTCCGCCGCGGTCACCTCGACCTCGACGTCGGCGGGGTCGACGCCGATCCGAGCGAACTGCGTCCGGACGTGCTCGCGGGCGGCCTCGACCGCCTGATCGCGGGTGTCGAACCCGCGCGGCATCGGCTCCTCGAAGGCGACGCGGATCTCCTCGCCGTCGACGACGAGCGGCGAGCCGCCGCTCTCGACCTCGTAGAAGGAGTCGCACACCCACACGTACGGCGCGTCCTCGTCCGGCGCGCCCTTGTACGCCGGCGGCTCCTCGCCGCGCTCGAACACCGTGCCGGTGAGGTCCGTCCCGCCGCCGCTGCCGCGAACGAGTATCATGCCGCAGATACGGGTCGGAGCGGGATAAGGGCGCCGCGACGGCTCGGCGCCGGTCGGAGCCGAGCCGGCCGCCCGCGGCGCGAGGGCAAACGCTTTCGGCCCGGCGGCCGGTGGATACGGCATGACGCTGGAGGATTTCACCGAGTTCAGCGGTGACGGCGACGGCGACGGCGGCTCGGGCGCGGCCGACGGCGCCGGGGGCGAGTCCGCGGCCGACGGCGGGAGCGCGGAGGAGCCCCCGAGCGCGGCTTCGGCGGCGACCGACGCCGCCGACGCGGGCGGCGACGGCGAGGAGGCTTCGTTCGCCGCCTACGACGCGGCGCCGGCGGGCAGCGATGCGGGGCTCGGCGTCGTGTCGGTGTCGCAGGGGCTCCGCGTGGCGGAAGACGAGGAGGAGACGTCGCTGAAGGCGTTCGTCACGACGGACAACCGCGAGACGGTGCGGCTCGGGAAGTACCTCCTGATCCCCTACCCGGACGGAGAGCGCCTCTTCTGTCGGATCACCGGGCTGGAGTACGCACAGGAGTTCCAGTCGGACGACGCGACCGAGATCCACGCCCGCCGGCAGATGCGCCGCGACGAGTTCGCGGAGCGCGACTACAAGTTCGTCGCCGATCTGGAGCCGATATCCGTCGTCTACGGCGAGGGCGACGGGATGAAACGCCGGATGACGGACCGGGTGCCGAAGCCCGGGGCGGTCGTCGAGGAGGCGGCCGACGACGCCGAGATCAAGACCGGGCTGAAGATCCCCGACGACGGGGTCTTCCTCGGGCACCTCTCGGTCGGCGGCGAGAAGGTGCGGACCGCGGCGGAGCCGCCGACCGTGGACTACCGGGTGAAAGACGACTACGGCGACGGCGACCCGCTCGCGTTCCGCCACACGCTCGTCGCGGGCGGTACCGGGTCGGGGAAGACCCACGCCTCGAAGAACGTCCTCCGGCAGTACCTCGACTCGGACCGGACCTACCCGATGGGCGACGGCCGCGAGTCGCGGATGGCGGTCGTCCAGTTCGACCCGCAGGACGAGTACGCGCAGATGCACGACGACAACCCCGACCTCGACGACGCGTTCGCGCGCCGGCTGGAGCGCGAGGGGATCGCCCACGGCGGCCACGACGACACGGTCGCCCTCGTGCCCCGCGTCGCGAACGCGACGTACCCCGGCGAGGGGCACCGCGCCGAGCGCGTCGAGTTCACGATCCCCTTCTCGCTGGCGGACGACATGCCGTGGCTCGTCGCTGGATCCGGGCTCAACGACAACCAGTACCCCGCCCTGCTGACGCTACTCAACCGCTTCTTCGACGACTACGGCGACTCGGGCACCTACAGCCAGTTCCTCTCGTACCTCGACGACCCGGCGCTCAAAGAGGGGCTCCACGAGAGCGGGCGGATCCACGAGGCGACGTTCGACGCCGTCAAGCGTCGGGTCCGCGGGGTCCCGAGCGGCGTCTTCGACCAGGACGCGAAACCGATCACGGAGCTCGACCACACCCTCGTCCGTCCCGGCGGACTCTCGGTCGTCCCCACGTACCACCTGCCGACCTCCCGGCAGAAGGAGATCGTCGTCCTCGCGGTCGCGGGCCTGCTGGTCGACGACAAGCTCTCGAACGACCCGGCGAGCGACCGGATCAAGGAGACGCCGCTGCTGGTCGGCATGGACGAGGCGCACAACTTCCTCGCGGACGCCGACAACGTCCAAGCGCAGAAGGTGGTCCAGAAGTTCACGGAGGCCGCCAAGCAGGGCCGCAAGGAGCGCCTCGGACTCTTCTTAATCACTCAGGACCCGCAGGACGTGGCCGAGTCGGTGTTCAAACAGGTGAACACGAAGGTCGTGTTGAACCTCGGTGACGAGGACGCGATCTCCAGCGTCAACATCCCGACGAACCTCGCCGGGAAGGTGCCGTACATGGAGAAGGGCCAGATGGTGGTGTACTCGCCGGACAACTCCGAGCCGGTGGAGCTGATCGGGCTCTCGGAGTGCGTGACGAGACACGACTGACGGCGCTCCCCCGGATCGGTCGCGACTCCCGGTCGCTGATCCGGATTGCCGCCGGCTCGGACCCGCCGCCGCCCTTTTTATATCGAGCGCGTGAATCGCCGCGTATGAGCAAGCGCATTCTCGTCGCGGTCGACGGGTCGGAGGAGGCGACCGAGGCGCTGCGGTTCGCGGCCGACGAGTGGCCCGACGCCGAACTCACGGCGCTCCACGTGATCAACCCCGCCGACTCTGCGACGGGCGCCAACGGAGGGTTTCCGGGCGCCTCCGACCAGTGGTACGCCAGCGCCAAGCAGCGCGGCGAGCGGCTCCTCTCCGAGGCGGCCGAGGCGGTCGATCGAGGGGTCGAAACGAGACTGGAGGTGGGCCGCCCGACGAAGACGATCCTCGGCGTGGCGGGCGGCGAGACGCCGGTCGGTGAGGACGACGCTCCCGGCGAGCCGTTCGACCACGTCGTGTTGGCGAGTCGGGGGCGGACGGGGCTCTCGCGGGTCCTCCTCGGCAGCGTCGCGGAGGGCGTCGTACGCCGCGTCGAGGTGCCCGTCACTGTCGTCCGGTGAGCGGGGACTGGGGCGACGGCGCTCCGCTACTCCTCGGTGCGCTCGGCCGCGACCACCTCGCCGACCATCGACCACCCTCCTCGTCCGGTCCCGAGCGACCGAGCAGGATCCGCTCGTAGTCGTCCGAACTGATCAGCCGGAAGTCGGCGTCGGGGTCGGCGTCGGTCCGGACGCCCTCGCCGCGGAACTCCCGCTGGAAGAACTCCGTCGACGAGAACTCGAAGACGCCGGTCTCGCCGGAGTCGAGTTCGAGCCGCACCGGTCGGGGCTGAACGTTGTGGATCCGTTTCGCGACGGGATTGAGGTCGGGCATGTCACCGTATCGCCTCGGTTCGGTTATAAGTGACCGGCTCCGCTCGTCGGTGCGTCCGGGATCGAGAGGTAGCGCTCCCGTCCGGGGCCGAGAGGCGGCACTCGCGTCCGGGGCCGAGAGCGGCCCTCTCGGCCGTTTTTACCGTACTAATTTAATATCTCACGGCGCGTTAAGACGTGGGACAAACCATGATAGAAGCCTCTCTCAACTACCTTCGCGAGAGCGACGACGCCCTCGTTACGACGCTGATCGGCGGCGTCCTGCTCCTCGCGAGTCCGCTGTTGATTCCGGCGTTCGCCGTGCTCGGGTACGTCGTCCGCGTCCTGCGACGGACCGCCGACGGCGACGACGAGCCGCCCGTCTTCGACGCGTGGGGCGACCTCCTCACCGATGGCCTGAAGGCGTTCGTCGTCACGTTCGTCTACTCGCTCCTCCCGCTCGCGATCCTCTCGGTAGCCGTCGTGATCGGCATCGGTGCGGCGCTCGTCGGCTCGGGCGACGGCGGCCTCCTCGGCGGACTGGCGGGCGGCGTCGTGGCGCTCGCGCTGACGCTCGTCGCGCTCGCGGCGTCGCTCGCCGGCCTCTACGTGACGCCCGCGGCGGTCGCGTCGGTCGCCGGCTCCGGACGGGTCGGAGACGGCTTCGCCGTGGGAACGCTCTGGGGCGTCGTCTCGAAGCGCGCGTACGCGACGGGGTGGCTCGCCGCGGCCGCGATCGCTCTCGCCGGCGCGCTCGTGATCGGAGTGCTCTCCGTCGTCCCGATTCTCGGGACGATCGCGGGCTTCTTCGTCCAGTTCTACGCGCTCGTGGCCGCGGCCGCCATCATCGGCCGGACGTGGACGGACGTCCGCCCCGTCGCGACCGACACGGGCGAGTCTGACCCGGTCGAGCGCCCCGCGGTGTGACCGGGCGAACCGGCGCGTGACGGGCCCGTACGTCGTCGAATACGTCTCTTATTTTAAATACAAAACTGACCGTATCCGTCGTAACGACCGCAGCGGAACGTCCGCGTCACGAAATCCGCACCGAAAAAATCGTGCTCGCCGGACCGCGGCGTTACTCGTCGAGGACGTCGTCGTACTCGCCGGCGTCGACGCGGTCGTCGAACGTCCGGGCGTCCTCGCCCTCGATGGTGACGCCGAGGGAGGCGCAGGTGCCGCCGACCTCCTTGGCGGCCGCCTTCGTGTCGTACGCGAGCAGGTCGCTCGACTTCTGCTCCGCGACGGTCTTCACCTGCTCGATGGACATGTCAGCGACGAACTCAGTCTGGGGCTCGCCGGAGCCGGTCTCGAAGCCGGCCTCGTCTTTGATGAGCTCCGCGGTGGGCGGCACGCCGACCTCGATACTGAAGGAGCCGTCGTCGTCGTAGTCGACGGTGACGGGCACTTCCATGCCGTCGAATGCGGCGGTCTCGTCGTTGATCTGCGCGACGACGTCCTGAACGTCCACCGGCGTCGGTCCGAGCTCGGGACCGAGCGGCGGGCCGGGGGTGGCCTGCCCGCCGGGGACGAGCGCTTCGATAGTTCCAGCCATGTCCGTACGAACCCGACGCCGACTTTTAACGGTTGTTCTTTCGGGTAGGGGGAGTCAGCGGTTCGCACACCTTACAGATCGACTGTATAGCGACGAACGACTCGCCCGACGAGACGCGGCGGTTTCGTGCGTCTTTGTGAGCTATCGCGCGTTTGTCGGTTGAACCTTACTGAGCCTCCCGCCGCTCGGTTATAAATGACCGTCGGCAGATCGACGGCGAACACCGCCAAAGCCCCAGTCGCGAGGACTCGATGCGCTCGCTGTGGTCCTCGGTCGCTCACTTCGTTCGCTCCCTGCGGTCCTTACGTCGCGCGTCTTCGTCCTCGCGACTGCCCCTTTGAGTCCCGCCCCGTACCGCTCCGCACAGCACCTCACGCCTCCCCAGCCTCGCGGTTCGCGCTCTCTGAGCGCTCACCGCGTCCCTCGCGCGTGCTCCTCACGCCCTGCGGGCGTTCGGAGGCACGCGCCACAGCCTATCTACCTATAAATCGTGTCCACGGGTCGAAGGCCGCCTGACTACGAATCCGCGGCGGTCGACCGCTCGCTCGGCCCCGTCTCGCCCGTCGCGTGTCCGGGGAGGAAGGTCCCGGTCTCCCGGCGGACGCCGACGAGGAGCACGGCGCCCGCGGCGAGCGGGAGGACGGCGCAGGCGGCGTAGATGGGAGCGAACCCGACCGCCTCGATCAGCGGGAGCGACACCATCGGCCCGAGACCGCCGCCCACGTCGCCTAAGACGTTGTTCGTCCCGGAGGCGCGGCCCATCCGCTCGTCGGGGGTGAGGTCCGCGAGCAGCGCCATCATCGGGCCGCTCGTCCCGCCCTGTCCGGCGCCGATGAAGACGCAGGCGAGGCCCAAAGAGAGGACCGACCCGGCCCGAGCGAGCAGCAGGAAGCCGACGAACGAGACGACGAGGAACGTGAGCAAGATCGGCGTCCGGGAGTCGCGGGCGTCGGAGACCCGTCCCCCGACGAGCATGAAGAACGCCGCCGAGAGGACCGTGCCGGCCATGAACAGCCCGGAGGTCCCCTGTGGGGCGAGGCCGAACAGCGAGATGTCGTTCGCGCCGAGGAATAAGACGAGCGTGGAGAACAGCGCGCCGACGTACGCGAACATCAGCCCGAAGTTGACCAAGCCGACCGTCAGGGCCGGGACCGCGGTGTCGACCTCCCACGGCCTGATCGAGTCCCCGGAGCGGTCGCCCGTGACGTGCGTCTCCGGGACGTAGCGGTGGGCGACGACGCTGGCCGTGAGCGCGAACGCGGCCGCGACGACGAACGCGGCGACGTTGCCCGCCACCGCGGAGACGACCCCACCGAGCACGAGGCCGGCCGGGAACCCCATCGTGATCCCGCCGCGGACGATCCCCATGTTCGTCCCGCGCGACCCGCCGTCCGAGAGGTCGGCGGCGATGGTGTAGGCGGTCGCGAACACCGCTGCGGAGCCGAGCCCCCAGAGGACCCGCGCGAGCAGGAACCACGTCTCGGGCGCGACGGCGACCCCGATGGGGGCGAACCATTCCTCCGCGCCGACGACCAGCGGGCCGGCCGCGAGCGTCGGCAGCGACGCCGCGAGCGGGCGGAGCGACTCGGCGGGCGGCATCGCGAGCGCGACGACGTAGCCGAGCGTGGCGACCCCTTCGACGAACAGGCCGACGACGAACGGCGTACGCGTCCCGTACCGGTCGACGAGCGCGCCGGCGGGCGCGTTCGCGACGAGTCGCACCCACCGGTTCGCGGAGAGGATCACGCCGACCATGAACGCCGAGATGCCGAGGACTGCGCCGAGGTTCGGGAGGATGGGAAAGACGACGCCGCCGCCGAAGCCGACGAAGAAAGTGCTCGCGATCACCGCGAGCAGCACCGGCGGCGGCCGCTCGAACCCGAGGCGGCTCATTCGGAGTCGTCCGCGGGCGCGTCGGCCGCCGAGCCGTCGGCACTCCCGTGGGTCTCCGAGCCGTCGCTCGCCTCGGCGGCCTCGTCGTCGTCAGGCCCCCGCCGGAGCGCCTCGATCGCCGCGTCGAGCGGCGGCAGTTCGACCCCGTCGACGAGCAGCGGTTCGACGATCCGCCGGAGCGTCGCC
Organism: Halorubrum sp. 2020YC2; assembly: GCF_018623055.1. Lineage (NCBI taxonomy): Archaea > Methanobacteriati > Methanobacteriota > Halobacteria > Halobacteriales > Haloferacaceae > Halorubrum > Halorubrum sp. 2020YC2. Next base: position 2,112,624 of record NZ_CP076019.1, on the reverse strand, counting down.
TCCGCCACGGTGCGCGTGTAGCCGTCGGCCTCGTCGTCGCGCACGGAGCCGGCGAGGGTGATCTGTCGGGTCCGCGCGCCGTCGAGGGTCGCCACGATCATCGCCGCCGTCTCCTTGACGTCGACGTCGCGGAAGACGCCGGCGTCGATGCCGTCCGCGAGGATGTCCGCGACGGTGCCCCGGAGCAGGCGGTCGCTGCGCGCCAGCTGCTCGCGGATCCGCTCGTTGAACGGTCCCTGCGTCCGCAGCTCCAGCAGGGCGATGTGGAACGCCTCGCGGTCGGTCTCGTCGGGGGCGAAGACGAACCAGCCGATGAACTGGACCAGCCGTTCGACGGGCGGGTCGTCCGCGCGGGCCGCGATCCGCTCCTCGGAGTCGGAGACGATGTACTCCAAGAAGGCGACGAGCAGGTCCTCCTTCGTGTCGTAGTGGTAGTGGAGCAGCGACTTGCTCTTCGAACACTCGTCCGCGATGTCCTGCATCGTCAGGTCGGCGTAGCCGTGAGCGCGGAGGGCGCTGTACACCCCGTCCATGATCTCTTCCGCCGCGCTCGGCGAGTCGCTCATTGACTGACTGGTCAGTCAACGAACGGTAAATCCCTATCGGTCGGGACCGCCGCCGGCGAAACCGCTCGCCGCCCGCGCGGTCCCGTCGGCCGGGGACGGAACGCCGTCCGGCGCGGCCGCTCGGGGAGTGAAAGCGTTCGAAAAGCCGATTCGCCTCGGTGTCGTCGTCGACTTACAGACGGGTGACGTTCGTGGCGCGCGGACCCTTGTCCGCCTCCTCGATGTCGAACTCGACTTCCTGACCCTCTTCGAGGTCCGGGCCGCCGACGTCCTCCATGTGGAAGAACACGTCCTCGTCCGCGTCGTCAGTCTCGATGAATCCGTAGCCGCCAGTGTCGTTGAAGAAATCGACTTCGCCTTTCGCCATTGCGACCGGACAAGCGGGACTGGCACATAAAAGGCTTCCGCGACGACCCGGGGCGTGGAACGGCCTCGCACGGATCTGATCGGAGGTGCTCGCCCCGCCCGCGAGACGCGGCCGAGTTTCGGGACGCGGGAGCGAGCAACTCCGTGTTAGAAACTACTATACGAACGGGGTTCAGAACCGTTAGGTATGAGTCAGTCGTACAATCGAGGCCTCATCGAGGACTTCGGCCGCTGGCGGGAGTTCGAGGCGGGGATGTGGGCGTGGATCTTCCACAAGTTCACGGGATGGGTGCTCATCGGGTACCTGTTCACGCACATCGCCGTGTTGAGCACGGGGATACCGGCGGCCGGCGCGAGCGAAGCGGCGATCGCCGCGGGGAACGACGTGTACACGCAGACCATCGTCTCTCTGGAGGGACTGCTGCTCGTGCGCATCCTCGAGGTCGGCCTGCTGGCCGTCGCCGTCTTCCACATGCTCAACGGGACCCGGCTCCTCCTCGTCGACCTCGGCGTCGGGCTGGACGCACAGGACAAGAGCTTCTACGCGTCGCTGATCCTGACCGGAGCGATCACCGTCGCGTCCGTGCCGACGTTCATCGCGGGGGCGTTCTGAGATGGCAGAGCGCTACTCCTCGTTCCAGTCGGGCGGCCGCATGTGGTTCCTCCAGCGGGTCACGGCGGTCTTCCTCTTGGTCGTGTTGGCGTTCCACTTCTTCCTGCTTCACTTCGTCCACCACGCCGACGAGGTGACGTTCGCGATGAGCGCCGGCCGCATGGAGTCGCTGAGCTACTACTCGCTGATGATCCTCTTCCTCGTGACCGCGACGTTCCACGGGGTCAACGGCGTCTACAACGCCCTGTTGAACCAGGGGCTCACCGGCACGAAACGCACCGTTATCAAGTGGACGCTCGTCGCCGCGAGCGTCGTGCTGATCGCGCAGGGAATCCGCACCGCGAACGCGTGGGCGGGCATCGGACTCTACTGAACCGACAATGAGCACGCAAATTCCGAAGCAGACCGAGGAATCGACCGAGACCGACGCCGAGACGGAGCCGGCCTCGAAGGGCGACGAGCGCCGCGCCGAGAAGCGCCGCCGCGCGGCGGAACGTCGCGAGCAGCGGCAGGAGGAGGAGGCCGAGAAGGCGGCCGCCGACGACAGCACGGTCGAGCTGAAGGTGTTCCGCTACGACCCGCAGGTCGAGGGGAAACAGGAGCCGCGGTTCGACACGTTCCACGTCCCGTTCACGAAGGGGATGACTGTCCTCGACGCGCTAATGTACGCGCGCGACACGTACGACTCCTCGCTCACGTTCCGCCACTCCTGCCGGCAGGCGGTGTGCGGCTCCGACGCGATGTTCGTCAACGGCGGTCAGAAGCTGGCGTGTAAGACCCAGATTTCGGACCTCGAACAGCCGGTCCGCGTCGAGCCGCTCCCCCACGCCGAGGTGACGAAGGACCTCGTCGTCGACATGGAGCACTTCTACGAGCAGATGGAGGCCGTCGAGCCGTACTTCCAGACGAACGAGTACCCGGACGGGGAGCTCGAAGAGCAGCGACAGGACCGGGAGAACCGCGAGAAGATCAAGATGTCCACGCGCTGTATCTGGTGTGGCGCGTGTATGTCCTCGTGTAACATCGCCGCGGGCGACAACGAGTACCTCGGCCCGGCCGCGATCAACAAGGCGTACCGGTTCGCGATGGACGAGCGCGAGGGCGAGGAGATCAAACAGAAGCGGCTGGAGATCATCGAGCAGGAGCACGGCGTCTGGCGGTGCCAGACGCAGTTCTCCTGTACGGAGGTGTGCCCGAAGGACATCCCCCTCACCGAGCACATCCAGGAGCTGAAGCGGGAAGCGGTCAAAAACAACCTGAAATTCTGGTAATCCCGACAGACAGTATCAAGGGACTCCGGAACCTACGAAATTACATACCAACAATGTACGAACACGACGTCGTCGTCGTCGGGGCCGGCGGGGCTGGACTCCGGGCGGCGATCGCGGCACAGGAAGCGGGCGCGGACGTGGCGATGGTGTCGAAGCTCCATCCCGTCCGGTCGCACACGGGCGCGGCAGAGGGCGGGATCAACGCGGCGCTGCGCGACGCCGACTCCTGGCAGGACCACGCGTACGACACGATGAAGGGGTCCGACTACCTCGGCGACGCGCCGGCGGTCGAGGCGCTCTGTCAGGAGAGCCCCGAGGAGGTCATTCGCCTCGAACACTGGGGGATGCCGTTCTCCCGCGAGGACGACGGCCGCGTCTCCCAGCGGCCGTTCGGCGGCCTATCCTTCCCGCGAACGACGTATGCGGGCGCCGAGACCGGCCACCAGATGCTCCACACGATGTACGAGCAGGTGGTCAAACGGGGAATCACGGTGTACGACGAGTGGCACGTGATGGACCTGGCCGTCACCGACGAGGAGGACCCCGCCGAGCGGACGTGTCACGGCGTGGTCGCGTACGACATCCAGAGCGGAGAGATCAGCGGCTTCCGCGCCGAGAACGGCGTCATCCTCGCGACGGGCGGGATGGGACAGGTGTTCGACCACACCACGAACGCGGTGGCGAACACCGGCGACGGGGTCGCGATGGCGTACCGCGCCGGCGTCCCGATGGAGGACATGGAGTTCATCCAGTTCCACCCGACGACGCTGCCGTCGACCGGGGTCCTCATCTCCGAGGGCGTCCGCGGCGAGGGGGGTATCCTCTACAACGAGGACGGCGAGCGGTTCATGTTCGAGCACGGCTACGCGAACAACGACGGCGAGCTCGCCTCCCGCGACGTCGTCTCCCGCGCCGAGCTGACGGAAGTCAACGAGGGCCGCGGCATCGAGGACGAGTACGTCCACCTCGACATGCGCCACCTCGGGGAGGAGCGCATCCTCGACCGCTTGGAGAACATTCTCCACCTCGCGGAGGACTTCGAGGGCGCCGACGGGCTCACGGAGCCGATGCCGGTCAAGCCCGGCCAGCACTACGCGATGGGCGGCATCGAGACGAACGAGCACGGCGAGACCGCCATCGACGGGCTGTACGCGGCCGGCGAGTGCGCCTGCGCGTCCGTCCACGGCGCGAACCGCCTCGGCGGCAACGCGCTGCCCGAACTCATCGTCTTCGGCAAGCGCGCCGGTCGCCACGCGGCCGGCGAGGAGATGGGCGAGGCCGAGATCGAGACCGGCCGGTCCGGCGACTGGCAGCCCGCCGACTACGAGTTCGGGATCGAGGTCGGTGAGGCTGGCGGCTCGGACCCGGCCGCGGCCGACGGCGGCGCCGTGGCGACCGACGCCGAGAGCGTCGTTGGGGGCGCGGTCGACCGGGCGCAGGAGCGCGTCGACGAACTGCTCTCCCGGGACGGCCGCAACCACGCGGAGATCCGCTCGGCGGTCCAAGAGACGATGACGGCCAACGTCAACGTGTTCCGCGAGGAGGGGCGGTTAGAGGAGACGCTGGCGGACCTCCGCGAGGCCCGCGAGGCGTACAAGGACGTCGCGGTGTCGGACCCGTCGCGGACGTTCAACACCGACCTCATCCACACCATCGAGACGCGAAACATCCTCGACCTCGCGGAGGCGCTGACGATGGGTGCGCTCGCCCGCGAGGAGTTCCGGGGCGCTCACTGGCGGAAGGAGCATCAGGAGCGGAAAGACGAGAACTGGCTGAAACACACGCTCATCTCGTGGAACGACGGCGAGCCGGAGCTGTGGTATAAGCCGGTCGTCCTCGAGGGCGAGAACAAGACGTACGAGCCGAAGAGCCGCTCGTACTGACCCGGTCGGCGCCGCTCGCTCGCCCGCGGCGGAGCGAGGCGGACCGCCGCGCCCCGCCCGAACGATCCGGATCGTTCACGATTCCGTATCCGTCGACGGTCGAAAACCGTCGTCGATATTCGTCTAGTTCGCCCTCGTCGATCGACGTTCTGTTCGAGAATCGGGCGAAATCGGTCGACTGGGACGCTTTCGACGCACTTCCGACTGTTTCGACGAACGTTGAATAGGGGGTTTATTATCGTCGAACCCAATCTGTCGAACAAGATGATCGAGACGGAAACCGCGTCCGCGGCGGCCCCGGCGCTGCCCCGGGAGCTTCAGTCCCCCCGTGCCAAGCTCGTGTACCTGTACCTGACCACGAACGGCGACGCCACGGTCTCGGAGATGGGCGAGTCGCTGGACATGAAGAAGCTCTCCCTGTACAGCATCCTGAAGACCCTCCGCAACGAGGGGCTCGTCGACTGCGACGGCGACTGTTACGTTCCGAACTGAGCGCCCCCGGTGACGCCTCGTTCCTCCGACGCCGCTGCCCCGCTGCTCCCGTCTCCGCGCCGGAGCGTTTAGGGGCGCGGGGCGCCCACGTCAACCGTGGACGCGAATCAGACGGAGTTCGAGAACCCGTTCGCGATGGACGCCGACTGCGAGAACTGCGACGGGCTGTGCGGCGCCCGCGACCGCGTCGTTCACGGCTACGGCGACGTGGGCGCCGAGTTCCTCGTGGTCGGGACGGCGCCGACCGAGGCGGCCGAGCGCAACGGCGTCCCTTTCACCGGCTCGGGCGGCGGCGAGCGCGTCCAGTCGATATTCGGTGACCTCGGCTTCGTCCGCTCGGAGCCGGACGCGGCGGAACCGGACGTCCAGAACCTGTTTTTCACCAATCTCACGCGGTGTCGACACCCCGACCGCGGCCCGACGGACCGGGAGGTCGAGACCTGCGAGCCGTTCCTCAACGCCGAGATACGGATGATCAACCCCCAGATCATCGTCCCGGTCGGGGAGCGCCCGCTCCGCGAGCTGGCGGTCGAGTACACGACGCGCCGGCCCGACTCCTTCGACGTCGACGCGGAACACGCGACGACGATCCGCGGGCGGGGGTTCGAGCTGGTGCCGATGAGAGAGCCGGCGGAGATGACCGACGCCGAGGCCGACGCCTTCCGCGACCACATGCGCGAGAACGTGTTGAGCCGGGACTACCGACAGACGAAGGGGCGGCAAAGCCGCTGAGTCGGGGAGCCTGCGGACCGCCGTTCACCGCGCGCCGCGCCGTTCAGTCGTCGAGGTCGACGTCGTCTAAGATTCCCTCCGTCGCGTCCCTGCTGTCCGCGCCGAACGCGCAGTCGACGAGGATGTGCCCGCCGAGCGTCGACGGCGAGATGACCTGATCCGCACCGGCGCGCCGGAGCTTGTCGACGTTCTCCCGCTGGGTCACCGCCGCGACGATCCGCACGTCCGGGTTGAGCTGGCGGGCGGTGAGGATGGCGAGCGCGTCGCGGGCGTCGTCCTCGGTCGCGGCGACGACCGCGCGGGCGCCGGAGAGGTTGACCCGTTTGAGCGGGTCGACGTCGCTGGGATCCGCGGTGAACACCGGAATGTCGCGGTCGGCGAGCCGCCTCGCGGCGGTCTCGTCGGGCGTCACCACGGCGTACTCGACGCTGTCGCGGGCGTCGAGCTCTTCGAGTATCGGTTCCGTCAGGTCCCCGTAGCCGAGGACGAGGACGTGGTCGTCGAGGAGGTCTATCTGTCTGTCTGTCATCTTTCCGAGCGCCTTGGAGAGCTGCGCCTCGATGGCGGGCGTGAGGAGGACCCCGAGCGCCACCGCGAAGGCGGCGACGTTCATGACGAGCGAGGAGAGCGCGAACAGCTGGGCGATGTCGGTCGCCGGGCTGATGTCCCCGTACCCGACCGTCGACGCGGTGACGACGGTGAAGTAGAACGCGTCGACGATCGTCTCGGCCCCGTTGAACTGATCGCGGAGCGCGTACGTGCCGACCGTGCCGTAGGAGACCGCCGTCACCAGCGCGGCGCCGGCCGCGAGCTGTGTCGGTGACGGGGAGTACGACCTGTCGAACCGCCCCCGGTTGATCACGAGCGTCGGCACCGAGAGGGCGGACAGCGCCACCAGCGGGAACGACAGCACCGACGCCTGCATCAGCCCCTGAAACGCGGTCAGCGGGAGCAGGACCGCCGTGGAGTACCAGCCGACCCGGTAGCCGTTCCGCAGCGCGAAGCCGCTGCCGAGCATCGAGAAGCCGGTGATCGTCCCGGTGAACCCGACGGTCTGCTTGACCACGTCGGGGACGTGGGGAGCGAGCGGGCCGGAGACTCCCAGCCCGCCGATCTGCGCGAGGCCGGCGAGGATCGACAGCACCGCGACCGCGAACGTCAGGAGGATCGACGCTCGGACGGTCACCCAGTCCCGGGTCAGCTCCATACCTCCGCCTGACCGAGACCGTACTTAAACCCCGCGAGGCCGGGCGACGCCTACGGCTCCGGCGATTCACCCGACGCCGCGCCGACACAGGTTTAACCGCGCCGCCGGTTGGGGGGCGTATGTCGCTGCCCGTCGAGATCGTCTTCGGCGTCTACCTCGGCGTCATCACCGGGATCGTCCCCGCGCTGGTGGCCGGGACCCTCGGTTTCGTGTTCAAGTACGTGACCGACGTGACGATCCCCGGGCTGGGGGTGGTCGTGCTGTCGCTCGCCATCGCCGGCGTCAACGGCGGGCTCCTCGCGCTCAACGACGAGACGATCCGGTCCTCGGAGCGCGCGCCGGCGATCCTCACGGCGATCGTCGTGGTGTTGATGCTCTCGATGTACGCCCACGCGCAGGGGGACCGGCTCGGCGCCAGCGTCCCCAAGCGGATATCGCTCAGACAGCTCCGCGACCGGACGCTCTCGACCGACGTGATCGAGCTCGTCGGCGGCCGCGGGCGCGTCTCCGTCGAGGTGACCGGCGAGGTGAACGACATGGAGGGGTACCCGCCGCTGCCCGCCGAGACGCGCACGGCGATCCGCGACGGCGACTGGACGTTCCCGGCCGACCTCCCGCTCGCGGAGCTGGAGGACCGGTTCGCGGAGCGGCTCCGGACCGAGCTCGACCTGGCCGACGTGGCGGTCCGGATCGACGAGCAGGCGCGCGCGACCGTCTCCGCCGCGCCGCCGACGGGCGCGCTCTCGAAGCGCGTGCCGGCCGGGAAACGCGCGGTGTCGGTCTCGGCGCTGGTCCCGACCGGGATCGCTCGCGGGGACGTGGTCCGCGTGATCACGCCCGAACTCAGGACCGAGGGCGCCGTGCTCGCGGCCCGGTCGAGCGGAAAGCCGGAGTCCGGCGCCGGCGCGGCGCCGAAGCCGGAGGCCGCCGCGGGTGACGACCCGAACCCGGACGACGACCTGCGGACCGACGGCGGGGCGGACCCCGTCGCCTCACCGCCGGCCGCGACCGCGCCCACGACCACCGGCGGCGAGGGCCGGGTGACGCTCGCCGTCGGCCGCTCGGAGGCGGCCGTGCTGCTCGGCGCCGATCGGGGTCGCGTGCTGGTGCTGTCGCGGGGCACCCGTCGCGAGTACGAGCTCACGGCCCTGTTGCGCCGGGCCGGGAAGCGGTTCCGGAAGGTATCGGTCGCCGCCGGCGGGCCGCTGGACGGCCACACCATCGGCGAGGCCGGGATCCGCGAGGCGTACGACGTGGCCGTCCTCGCGGCCCGCCACGAGTCGTGGACGATCGCGCCGGACGGCTCGCAGTCACTGTCTGCGGGCGACGACCTGTTCGTCGTCGGGAGCCGCGACGCGCTCGACCGGTTCGCAGAGGTGGCCGCGTGAGCCTTCCGCTCGCCGCCCTCGCCGGTGCGGACGCGGTCGCGGCGGTCGTCGACGCCGGCGCCGTCGCGGGCGGTCTCGGCGTCGCCGCCGCGGTCGACGTGGGCTTCGCCCGGCCGCGGCAGGCGGCGGTCACCCTCGTCACGTTCGCGGTCGTCGCCGCGCTCGTCGCGGGGAGCGCGGCGCTGGCCTACCGCTGGTACTTCCGGACGGAGATCCCCGAGGGAGTGACCGGGCTGATCGGCGTCTCCGTCGTCGCCTTATACCTCAACACGACCTCGCTGGGATCGGTCGCGATCGGCGACAACCCCGCCCTCTTGGCGCCCGAGAGCGCGTTCTTCAACCTCGTCTCGCTCGGCGTCGCGGCGGGAACCGCGCCCGTCGGCCGGTACGCGGGCGACCGGCTCGCCGTCGACGTGTTCGCGCTCTCCGGCGCCAAGCAGCTCGAAGGCGAGCTGAGCGGGATCGTGCGCGCGGTCGGGCGATTCATGGCGGTGACGCTCCCCCCGGCCGACGACATCGCGGACATGGACACGTACGACCCCGTCTCTTCGGAGAAGAAGGCCGAAATCGCGGAGAAGACCCTGCTGTTCCCGCGGAAGCTTTCAGAGACGGACCTCCGGGAGCGGCTCGTCGCCCGGATCAAAGACGAGTACGGCGTCGGCTACGTCGACGTCGACCTCGACGAGGACGGCATGGTGGAGTACTTCGCCGTCGGCTCTCGCGCCGCGGGGCTCGGCCCGACGCTCGCGCCGGGGTCGGCGGCGGTCGCGGTCGCGGCGGACCCGCCGAACAACGCCACCGTCGGCGACACGGTCCAGCTGTGGCGCGACGACCCCGGGCCGAAACGCGTCGCGACCGGCGAGCTTCGCGGCGTCGCCGGCGACGCCGTCACCGTCGCGCTCGACGAGTCGGACGCCGAACGGCTGACGGAGGAGGGCGGGTACCGGCTCGTGACGCTCCCCGCGGAGCCGCAGGCGGACCGCGAGTTCGCCTCCCTGCTGCGCAACGCCGACGAGACGATGGCCTCCGCGGCCGTCGCCGCCGGGAGCGACCTCGACGGGAGCACAGTCGACGGGGTCGGCGCCGTCGTCGCCGCGGTCCGCCCGGCGGAGGGGTCGGTCCAGCCGATCCCGCCGCGCTCGTACGCGTTCGGCGCCGGCGACCTGGTGTACCTCGTCGGCCGTCCGGACGCTATCCGCCGGTTCGAGGCGGCCGCAACGGCGCCGGACGAGGACGGTGCGGCCGGCGGGTCCGAGTCCGCGGACGAGGGAGGCGAAGCACCCGACCCGCACATCGACACCGCCGGCGATGACGACGGTTCCGACGCGGACGCCGACACCGCCGCCGACGACGATCCGGACCGCACCGATCCGCCCGCCGACGACGATCCGGACCGCACCGATCCGCCCGCCGACGGGACGCAACGCTCTTGAGTCGCCCGCGCGGGGATCCGCTATGGAGTGGAAGCTGTTCGCCGACCTCGCGGAGATCGCCGGCGACCGCGCGGTGACCGTCGACGCGGATCCGGGCGACACGGTCGGAGACGCGCTCGACGCGCTGTTGGACGCGCACCCGGCCCTCCGGGACCGCGTCATCGAGGACGGGACCGTCGCGGACCACATCAACGTCCTCCGGAACGGGCGCAGCGTCCGCCACGACGAGGGGCTCGACGCGACGCTCGAAGCGGGCGACGAACTGGCGCTTTTCCCGCCCGTGAGCGGCGGCTCGGCCGGTCGGTAGATCGGTCGTTTCAAACGCGCGCCGACCCCATCGAGAGCCATGACCGACAGCGACGAGCGGACGCGAGACGACGCCGCGGGCGGCGACAACGCCGAGGACGGCAACGACGCCGGTGATGGCCACGACGCCGGGGACGACCACGGCGACCACGACCCCCACCGCGAGGAGTTCGGTGAGGACCCGGTCGGCCACACCCGCGCGACCGCCGGAATGACCGTGAGCGAACTCGTCGACGGCTACGGCGACGCGGGGATCGGCGCCGCCTCGGTCAACGAGGCGGGCGACGTGCTCGCGGAGATGTTCGAGAACGACGACTGCACCGTGTTCCTCTCGCTCGCGGGCGCGATGGTCCCCGCGGGGATGCGCCGGATCGTCTCCGATCTCATCCGCGACGGCTACGTCGACGCCCTCGTGACGACCGGCGCGAACCTCACCCACGACGCCATCGAGGCGATCGGCGGGAAACACCACCACGGGCGCACTCACGACCCGGAGAAGAGCCTCCGCGAGCACGACGAGGGGCTTCGCGACGAGGGGGTCGACCGCATCTACAACGTCTACCTCCCGCAAGAACACTTCGCGGAGTTCGAGGGCCACCTCCGCGAGGAGGTGTTCCCGGCGCTGGAGGCCGACCCGGACGCGGAGGGGACCGACGCCGTCTCCATCGCGGACCTCACGCGCGAACTCGGCCGCGCGAACGCCGAGGTGAACGAGCGCGACGACGTCACGGAGGGGCCGGGCGTCGCGGCCGCCGCCTACGAGTGCGACGTCCCGATATACTGCCCGGCGGTCCAAGACTCGGTACTGGGGCTTCAGGCGTGGATGTACGCCCAGACCGCGGACTTCACGCTCGACGCCTTAGCCGACATGACCGAACTCACCGACCTCGCCTTCGACGCCGACGACGCGGGCTGCCTGCTCGTCGGCGGCGGCGTCCCGAAGAACTTCACGCTCCAGACGATGCTCGTCACGCCGCGCGCCTACGACTACGCCGTCCAGATCACGATGGACCCGGAGGCGACCGGCGGGCTCTCCGGCGCGACCCTCGAAGAGGCGCGCTCGTGGGGGAAACTGGAGAAGGACGCGCGCAACGCCTCCGTCTACGGCGACGCGACCGTGATGCTCCCGATGCTCGTCGCCGCCGCCCGCGAGCGCGTGGAGTAGCGCCGCGAGTGCGATTCCGACCGCGTTATCATTTATAAATAATCTGCGGTGGCGCGTGCCTGCGAGCGGCCGGGGGCCGCGAGTCACAAGGGACCTCCGGTCCCTCTGGCAGCCGGCGCGAAGCGCCGGCGACAGCACGCGCGAGGGAGTCGGCCGACCGAAGGGAGGTCGACGAGGCTGGGGAGGCGTGAGGCTGTGGTTGCGGTGCTGTGAGTGGACTCAAATCCCGAGCCGCGAGGGCGAGTACGATCGCTGTCGTTCGAGACGGCTTCGGCGCCCCGTGATGTCGCCAGGGTGCTCCGCATTCTGGCCGCTAACCGGGGCAGAGCGTTCCGGTGATGTCGTCAGAACGCTTCGCGTTCTGACTGCTAGCCGGAAATCCCCAATCTCCGGCGATGAAGAGAGAGTTCCGCTCTCTCGAACCGCGCTCCTCGGTCGGCCGCCATCGCTCTCTCCCTGCGGTACTTCCGTCGTCTACGTCAACCTCGCAGTTGGGGCTTTGGAGGTGCCGTCCGTCGGCTTTGTAGCAGATATTTATAATCGAGCGGCTGGTGCTTCGAGCCGTTCCCCGTCGACCCGTTAAAAAAGTAGATACGCGACGCCGTACCCGACCGCCCCGACGGTCACCGCCGCCGTACCGGTGACGATGGTTCCCAGCGTATCGACCGGCTTCGCGAACGGGTAAGACGGGATCCCAGTCCCGATCACGCTCAGCGCGAGGACGCTGAACACGAACACCGACGCGTCGTGAATCGTCGGCGGCGGAATAACGAAGACAGCCCCGGCGTACCCCGTCCCGAGCCCCGCCCGCAGGCGAATTAGTTGGCGGATCGAAACGCCGTGCGAGCGAGCGTACGTCCGTATCCCCAGCCAAACGGTTCCGATTTCGATGAGGAACGCCGCGAGCAAGTGGAGCGTCGGATCAGGGTGTAAGGTAATTCGGTGACTCACCAGCGTCGCGTCGAACGGATACAGAAACAGCGGCGGCGTGCCGGTCACCAAGTCTCCGAACGGATGGGATAGCAACCCGATAGACGCCGCAGCCAGTACCCACCGTGCGGGGACGCCGCGTCGTCGAGCACCCGTCGCGACCGCCGCGCCGGCGACGGCGTACACCGCGGTGACTCCCGCGACGACGCCTCCACCGGCCACACCGGCAACGGCGATCAACCCCGCGATAACGCCCGCACCGGCGACGTGTCCGATTCGTCGGCCCGTAGCTAGGAACGCGACGCCGACGGCGAGAACACCGCCGAAGAGGAGCGAGTGGGTCGGGCCTCGATGAACGACGTTCGCCGTGTTCCAGAACGCGTCCGGGTCGACCGTCTGAACGGACTGAAGGGCTAACCCGACCGGAGCGTACACGATGTCCACGTCAGGCACGAGCGCGAACAGCGCGGCGAGCGCGCCGAACCGGAGCGCCCTGTCTCGGCAGACGCCGAGCCGTCTCGCGGCCAGCGCTCCGACGGCGAACGCCGCGAGACTGTGCCCGACGAACATACCTGTAGTTTCCGTTTAAAAGTAATAAGCATCTCGCGTCGCGGGAGCCGCCGAACGGCACGATCGGTCCGTTCACGGCCTCGAGCGTCGCGTGCGGGGCAAACGAGATGGATATGGTTCGCCGTCACCGTCGATGCCGGTCCCGCAGTTGCGACTCACTCCTCGCCGCCGTCGGGTTGGCCGATCGGAGCCGGATCGGTGTCCGGCGAACGCCCCGGGAGCCAGTCATCGATGTTGGTGGCGACGTAGTCGCGGCCACCGAGACCGAACGCGATACCGATCGCGAGAGCGATGCCCGCGGCCAGCCCGTAAGCCGCCGCCTGCGCAAACGTGTTGAGGATCTGGACGTCAACACCCATCGTGCCCAGTCCGATAACGAGCGCGATGAAGTACAGGAACACGCGCATCCCATCGGCGAATACACCGGTGTAGTCGGTCTCCGTGACCGTCTTCGTGTTCGCGACGATCTCGGCGAGGAAGTCGGCGAGAACGAACCCGATGACGACGATGAGCGTCCCCGCGACGAACGCCGGCAGATACGAGACCGCGGTCGCCATCCACTCGGACAGGAGTTCGACCGCGAGGGCATCGGCCGCCGCGAGTATCGCTAGCGCGTACACGAAGTAGGCCGCTGAGCGTCCGATACTCCGGGATATCGCCTTTTCAGTCCCACCTAGCACACCGCCGAGCGGCGTTTTCATAACGAGCCGATCGATCTGAGTCCGGTCGGCGACGCGTCGAACGGCGCCGCCCGCGAGACGACCGACGACCCAGCCGATGAGCAGGATGACTACTGCGCCGGCGAGCTGCGGTAGGAAGCTGATCACTGCCGCGACGGCCTCTTGGAGGTAGTCGGGAACGCCCGGTGCACTGACCTGTATGACGACGCTGTCCGTGAATCCCATGGTTCAGAAGAGAGCGCATATCAATATTGTTATTTACAACGATACTTACCACACGCTTCGGCAGCGGTCGGTTAAGATGGCGTGAGATGCGGGCGCACGTGGCGACGACGTGGACGCGGCGAGCGGTACGGGGCAAGCGGTCTCCGAAGCGCGTCGACCACGGCGAGCGCGGACATGTCGACGGCGGACCCAGCAGCGCGCGGCGCGGACGCCCTACAGTCAGTCGCCGTTCTGACATAAGCCGAACGGGAGACGAGTCTGCGGCCCCGGCGCTGTGCCGGCCGGCAGTATCGGCACGACAGCGAACCGAACGAGCCGGGATTCGAGACCGAACGCGACCCCGCGGGACGCGCGGCGAATCCGCGCGCCATCGCCGTTAATTTCACAGTAATTAACTAATACCGCTCGCAGCGTTCATTTCACAGTAGTTAATTAATACCACTCGCAGCGTTCATTTCACAGTAATTAACTAATACCACTCGCAGCGTTCATTTCACAGTAATTAACTAATACCGCTCGCGGGCCATTACGAGTATGAGTTCACTTGTTGTGCTCAGATTCAGCGACATAGGCGGTGCAGAGGCGATGCGCGACAGAATGTACGAGCTGCAAAAACGGGAACTGGTCAAACTCGAGGACGCCGCGGTGGTCGTCCGTAACGAGAACGGACGCGCGAAAGTCAAACAGGCCCACAGTCTCGTCGGCGCGGGAGCGCTCGGCGGCGCCTTCTGGGGCATGTTGATCGGGCTGTTGTTTTTCGCTCCGTGGCTCGGCCTGTTGGCCGGCACCACCATGGGCGCAGTGACCGGAAAACTGGGCGATATCGGCATTGACGACGACTTCATCAAGGAGACTCGGGACGCGATCGAGCCCGGGAACTCCGCGCTGTTCCTGCTGGCCCGCGAAGGCAAAACGGAGCGTATCAAACAGGAGCTGTCGGACTTCGAGTACGCGTTCGAGATCATCGAGACCAACCTCAGCCCCGACGACGAGGACAACCTGCGCGCGACGTTCGCCGCCGAGAAAGTCACCGGGTAGGCGCGTGACTGCCGCCGCCGGGGGACGCCGAGTGGCACGAGCGGGGACCGCACGCACGGACTGCCTCGAACGCTCAGACGACCAGACACCCAGTACTGCATGCGACTCGTCCAAGTCCTGATCCCTCAGGGAACCCGTTCGGCCGTCCTCGACACGCTCGACGATCACGGTGTCGACTACGCCGTCTTCGACGAGGTCGGCCGCGGCGGTTTCGAGGCGATGGTCCAGTTTCCCCTCCCGCCGAGCGGAGTGGAACCGGTATTGGACGACCTGATCGAGGCCGGCGTCCGGGAAGACGCGTACACCATCGTCCTCTCGACCGAGACCGTCGTCTCACAGCGGCTGTCCGCGCTCGTCGAACGGTTCCCCGGTCTCCGGATCTCGCGCGAGGAGCTGTACGCACGGGCACAGGACCTCGCGCCGGCGAACTCGACCTTCTTTGCGTTCCTCCTCTTGAGCACCGTCATCGCGACGACGGGACTGCTACTCGACTCCACGGCGACGATCATCGGCGCGATGGTCGTCGCGCCGCTGATGGGGCCCGCCGTCTCCGCCTCCGTCGGAACGGTTCTCGACGATCCGGTGATGACCAGACGCGGCATCAGACTGCAGGTCGTCGGGCTCGTCGCTGCCATCGTGTCGGCGGCGGTCATGGGCTGGCTCCTCCAACAGACCGTTCTCATCCCGCCGGGGATCGATATCCGGACCATCCCCCAGATCGCCGAGCGGACGAGTCCGAACTTCCTGTCGCTCTTCCTCGCGCTCGGGTCAGGGATCGCCGGAGCGCTCAGCATTATGCGTGGCTCCGGGTCGACCCTCGTTGGCGTGGCCATCGCCGTCGCGCTCGTTCCCCCGGCCGCGACGTCCGGCCTCGGTATCGCGTTCGGCTTGCCGGGTGTCGCTATCGCGGGCGCCGTGCTCATCGTCGTGAACCTGCTCGCGATCAACGTCTCCGCCCTGATCCTGTTCTGGGCGGCAGGGTTCAAGCCGCTCGACGCGGGCGCGTTCGAGGGCGTTCGTGCCTCGATCGCCTCGCGTGTCGTCGTGTTCGCGGTCGCCATCGCGGTGCTCTCGATCGTCCTCGGTGCGGTCACCTGGACGACGTTTCAGACGCAGAGCTTCGAGCAGCAGACCCGGAGCGAACTCCGGCAGCAGTTCGACGAGGCGGACATTGAGGGGGTCGAACTCGTCTCGGTGACCGTCGACTACGAACCGGTCGATCTGCTCCTCGGAAACGAACCGCGGGTGAACGTTCTCGTCGGCGTTCCACGGAATCTCGCGGTGCCGCCCGACCTCGCTCAGCGCTGGGACGACCAGCTGACCGCGGAGTTCGACCGCGATGTCATCGTTCGCGTCGGATTTATCGAGGCACAAGTCTCCGACGGGAAAACGTGGGAACGACAGCCCGTGCGACTAACTGCTCCGACACCGTCCCCATGAGTTCTGAAGTGAGCGACCCACGGGACGAAGACGACTCGCCAATACGGCATCAGAGCGCACTGGCGTACTGGGGCCCGGCTATCGCTGTGAGCTTGGCGATGTTCATCGCTGTCATCGATTCGACGTTGATGAACGTCGCCGTCCCCGCGATCGTCTCGGATCTCGACACCACCGTCCCTGTCGTTCAGGGCGCGATCGCGATCTATTCGCTCGTGATGGCGGCGCTGATGCTCCCCGCCAGTAAGCTCTCGTCGATCTACGGCGTCCGGCGACTGATGCAGGTCACGCTCGTCGTATACGCCGCCGGGACGCTGCTGGCGGCCGTCAGTTGGAGTCCCGCAGTGCTGTACGTCGGCTGGTCCGTCATCGAGGGCGCCGCGTCGGCCGTGCTCATGCCGCTTACGTTCACCGTACTCGTGGTCACCTACGAGGGGAAAGACCGGGCGAAGGCGCTCGGGCTGCTCGCGGGCGTGAACGCGACGGGCGCTGCGATCGGACCGATACTCGGCGGCGCACTCACGACCTTCGCCAGCTGGCGATGGGGCTTCGCCCTCGAGGCGGTCGTCGTCGCCGTCGCGCTCGTGTTCGTTCGCTACGTGAGCGCGGCTCCGCTGGGACAGGAGCGCGGCTCCCTCGATCTGGGCGGGACCGCTCTGTCGGTGGTCGGCGCGACGTCGCTCGTCGTCGGCTTCCTCTTGGCCGGCAAGTTCGGGTGGCTGGTCGCGACGCGGCCGTTCGTCGTCTTCGGTGTCCAGTTCACCCCCTTCGGCACGTCGCCGGCGGTCTGGTTGATTGGGGCGGGGCTACTCGCGTTCGCCGTGTTCGCCCAATACGAACTCCGGCTGGAACGAGTCGGCGGCTCACCGCTCGTCCCGATACGGATACTGCGGAACCGCGCGTTCACCGCGGGCTCGCTCACGTTCGGCGCCCGGTCGCTCGTCATGGCCGGGTTCATCTTCGTCGTCCCGGTGTACCTCCAGTCGGGGCTCGGGTACACCGCGTTCGGGGCCGGGGTCGCGATGCTCCCGTTCTCGGTTGGGACGCTGCTCGTGTCGACGTTCACGACCGGCTGGCGCGACTACGTCTCGCCGAAGACGCTCATTCAGGTTGGCGTCGCGCTCATGGGTCTCGGGCTCCTCCTGCTGTTCGAGCGGACGGCCCCGGATCAGACCGCGATGAGCATGGCGGTGCCGATGGCGGTCGTCGGCGTCGGCGTCGGATTGCTCATGCCGCAGCTTGTCAACACGACGTTATCGGCCGTTCCCCAGACGGATTCCTCGGAGGCGTCCGGCGTGATGAACGCCGTCGGGATGCTCGGCTATGCGTTGGGGACGGCCGTCGTGGGGGCCTTCCTCCTCGGGCAGTTCTACCGGGGGGTGATAGACGGCGTGCTCCGTGCGGGCGACGTCACCGTGTCGGCGGCACAGCGCGACGACCTCGCCCGCGCACTACAACAGGCCGCCGAAACGGCGACCGCGTCGACCCAACAAGCGTTCGTGGCCGGGCTGCCCCCCGCCCAGCGGGACCTGCTCGACGGCATCTTCGAGGCCGCAATGATCGGTGCACACCGGGGGACGCTGCTGCTCCTCGTCCTCCTCGCGCTGCTCACGCTCGCGGCGTCGGCGTTCATCCCGCGCGACTCAGGTCGGCCCTGACCGGTTCGGCCATCTTGCTCGTTAAAAACGGCAGGACGGTCGACGCGCGATCGCGTTGGGGGCGGCTGGCTGACCAGACGAAAATACAGAGAGGCCGAAACCATATTTGGGGCCCTGCCCGACCACGAGCGTCAGCGGTTCGCCGACCTCGACTCGAGCCGGTCTCCCAACTGATCGGAGATGCCGGTCAGGTACGTCGTCCCGAAGACGGCGACAAGGATGCCACCGATGCTGTTGTACATGAGGTCCAGCACGGTGTCGTCGAGCCCGTACTGCGTGAGCACCTGAGGGATGCCGAACAGGTCCGCGCCCACGGCGATGTAGAACTCGAGGAGCTCCCAGAGCACTCCGAAGGCCAACACGAAGATCAGCAGGTACGCGAACATGAACTTCGGGCCCAGCTGGATGTACTCGGTGTGTTCTTGCAGGGCTCGCGTCGCCGCGTAGCCCGACGCGACGACGATCGACGACGACAGCGCGTGAGTCAGGTGGTCCCACCACCACGTCGCACCGTACAGCGTCTCGAAGTCGAGTCCGGGGAGCGGCACCGTTCCGAGCGCGTGCAGGAACACCGCCATCGTGATCCAGATGACGAGCCACACGTCCATAACGATCTGGTATCGACGCTGCAAGAGCGCCGGCAATTGCGTGACGAAGAGCCCGATTGCGGCGTCGAACGCGATCACGACGTTGCCGGTGTACAATCCGAACCCGAGGATAGCGACCAGCGAAACCTGGAGGATCCTGACGATCCCCACTTGCGTGCCGTGAGAGACGCGTATGCGGGTCCGAATGCTCATCGCGCGCTCACCCCCTCTACGCCGGCGTGGTCGAGGTTGGCTTTGAGCTGCCGCTGGAAGTACAGCCGAAAGACGCCGCCGGCGACGAACGCCGCCAGTGCCGCGGCGTTGAAGATCATCATCAGCTCGTCGTTGGTCTCGATGAAGGCCGTGTCGAAGTAGTAGGCCGAACCCGCCGCCAGAATTGCCCAGAGGCCCGCAGTCGCCAGCGTGGCGAACACGACGAAGAACACGGCGAAGTTCGGCGTCATCCGCACCGACCCCGTCGATTGGAACGCGACGACCACGAGCATCCCCAACGCGGCGATACTGAGGCCGGCGACGACATCGACGAAGAAACTGACCCCGAGCGCTCCTATCGAGAGGGGAATCGCACTGATCAGTAGGAGCGGCCACGGAACCGTTCGTGTCCACGTTCTCTCGACGAGCGCCGGGGTGACGGCGACGAACGCCGCCACGACAGCGAGCGCCATCCGAGTGAACAGGAGCTCCAGAAACGCGCTTATCGCGACAATAACGAGCGCGCCGACGATCACCCACGCGATGGCCGCGTTGATTCGTGTGTCCCTGAGGAACCACTCTTCGGGTAGCTGTTGACTCATGGTCGGAAGTGCTCCTCGAGAGGATCGGTGTGGACCGCGCTGAGCGACGACGTCATCCTTGACTCCGTTGGGCGGTGTGCTGTGGGATCGAGTTACGGCTCCCCCGTCCGAGGATGATCACCGAGACGCCGGTCACAAACAGATTGATCCCGAACAGAACGCCGATGGCCCAGACCGCGTCGCTCGGGAACCCGAGCCAGAGGAGACCGCCGAGCAGGAACGAAACGCTCCCGCTTGCGAGCACCCACACGGCTCCCGGCTGTCCGCGACTTCGGATCCCCCACGCCACCTCGACGATGCCGTCGACGACGAAGAACCCGACGGCTAGGAGGGTTAATGTCAAAAGCCCGAAAACAGGGTTCGTGATGAACACGATTCCGGCGACGCCGTAGAGGCCGCCTAGTATCACTTGACCGAGCTTATCTCTGAACGCTCCCGCGGAGAAGGCGTGCAGAACGTGCACGATCGCGCCGGCGACCAGGAGTCCGCCGACTAAGACGGACAGCGAAAGCCCCGTGACAAACGGAAATATCATCGCGAGGACCCCGAGCACTGCGAGGATCGTTCCGGCCACCGCAGCGGTGCGGCTCCCGGTGCGGCTCGATTCGGCTCCGGCAGAGTTAGTTGAGCTCACGTGACATTATACGACAGTTCACATAAAAAATACTAGATATCGTTCATTTCAGTTCACACCTCGCTAGAAGTAATATTACTTCGGTAAGTGCTCTGAATTGAACAGGTTGGCTGAACCCGAGGTAACCTATGTGGCGTCACCACGAGGGACGCCAGTTTTCGACTGAATAACATGGAAATAACGTACAGTAACACACGCTTTCTGACTACGATGCTACAGAATCATCGCGCACTGGTCACGAGTCGGTTTGATCTGCGCCGATCCCCGCGTAAGCCCACAAAAGCGGCCGGTCAACGGGCAAATAACAGAGTGCGATCGATGCGATCGGAACGTAGCGATGGCACTGATACAACAAGCGGTCTCAATCGGCCTACAGCGGTATATTCCGGGACTCACGAACGCGATAGTGACGACGCTGCTGTTCGTCGTCGTGTTTCTCGTTGTGTACCGACTCGGACGGTCCGTCGTCACTCGAGCGGTCGAGAGCAGCCTCAAACGTCGGGACTTCGACGAGACGCTCGTCGGGTTCGCTGTGAGTATGACTGTCGGGGTGATGACCGTCTTCGCGGCCGCGCTGGCGGCGGCGATTGCCGGATTCGGGAGCGTTCTCGCCGCGTTCGCGACCTTGGGCGGTGCACTCACGCTCGCGATCGGCTTCGCCGCACAGGACCTCATCGCGAACTTCGTCGCCGGCGTATTCGTCATCAAGGACAAGACGTTCACGGTCGGCGATTGGATCGAGTGGAACGGGAACGACGGCGTGGTCCGCGAGATCCACCTGCGGGTGACGAAACTCGACACGCTCGACAATCAACTGATGACGGTGCCGAACAGCGACCTCGCTAACGCGGCGGTTATCAACAACGTCGCGAACGACCGACGCCGGGTGTCGATCGAGTTCGGCGTCGAATACGACGAAGATATCACCAGAGCACGGAACGCCATTGTTGAGGAGGGCGCCCGCATTGACGGAGTCCTTGACGTCCCGAAACCGACGGCACCCCTCGCCGAACTGGGCGACTCGGCGGTCGTCCTCTCGGGACGCGTCTGGATCGACCCGGCGGAAAACAGCTACTCTGCGGTGCGTTCGCAGTTCGCCGAAGCGGTCAAGCGCCGCTTCGACGCCGAGGGCATCGACATCCCGTACCCCAACGCGGAACTCTCAGGCAGTCTCGACGTCACGAACGTCGCTCCCGTGGAGGGGAGTATCGGCGATTGATCGAGCGAGCCCCCGGTCGGGAGCCCGGGCGCTCGACTCGCGGGAGGCCGTCAGCGTCCGTAGGCCTGTGCCGACTGGAAGCAGGGTGGTAAATTCATAAGCGAACGGCTGGGTCTCGTGGACCGTCCGCCGTCGACACGATTCATCTGCTTATAAAGCGCGCTCAGAGGACCGAGGGACCCCCGAATCAGCACATTACGCCCGCGGCTCCAGATCCATCGCCTCGGCCAGCAGCGCGTGCGACTCCAAGGCGTCGTCGTGGTCCGGCACGGTGTGCTGGATCATCATCTCGTCGACGCCGGCGCGGTCGGCCAACTGCTCCAACAGCCCGGAAATCGTCTCCGGGCTCCCGGAGATCGCCCGCGGCCACTCGTCGTCGTCCAGCGTCGCGGGCGTCGGGTCGGGCGCCCCGCCGAGCTCGTCGACCGCCTCCTCAACCGTGGGCGTCTCGTCGCCCAGTTCGCCGCGCTGCATCCGCCGAAACGTCGCCTCCGCGGGCGCGCGTCGTCGGGCCGCGGCCTCGTCCGTCTCGGCCGCGACCGCGTTGACCGCGACCATCCCCCGCGGCTCGTCGAGCCCCCCGAGTCCGCCCTTGGGGTCGAACGCCTCGTGGTACGCCGCGAACGCGCGCTCGGCGAATCCCGGCCGGATGAAGCCGGCGAAGCAGTAGCGGAGCCCCAGCTCGCCCGCGACCTCGCCGCTCGACGGACTCGATCCGAGGACCCACGGGACGGCCGGTCCCGAGTCGGACCCGGGAACCGACAGGTCGCCGTACGGGTGGTCCGGCGGGTAGTCGTCGCGGAGGTGGTTCACGACCGCGGTGATCCGCTCGCGGTGGTCCTCGTTCGGGTTCTCGACGCGCCGGTCGGTGCCGAGCGCGCGGTCGGACGCGGGCGAGCCGTTGGCGCGGCCCATCCCGAGGTCGACGCGGTCGGGCGCCAGCCCGTCGAGGACGCCGAACGACTCGGCCACCTTGAACGGGGCGTAGTGGTTCATGAGCACGGCCCCGGAGCCGATCCTGATCGAGTCGGTCGCGCCGGCGAGGCGCCCGAGCAGCACCTCGGGCGTGGTGCCCGCGAGGCGGTCGCCCATCCCGTGGTGTTCGGCGACCCAGAACCGCTCGTACCCCAGTCGCTCGGCGTGGCGCGCGGCGTCGACCGTGTTCTCGAACGCGTCCGCCGCGGTGCCGCCCCGGGGGACCGGCGAGAGGTCGACGACAGAGAGGTCCATATCCCGACTCAGCTACCGTCGCGGGAAACGGTTTGGGTCCCGGCGGCGTCGTGGCGGACCGTAAGCGCGGCTCCGATGCGGTGGCGCGTGCCTGCGAGCGGCCCTTGGCCGCGAGCAGCACGCGCGAGGGACGCGGCGACCGGAGCGAAGCGGAGGGAGCCGCGAGGCTGGGGAGGCGTGAGGTGTGGTTGCGGTGCTGTGCGGGGCGGGACTCAAAGGGGCAGGCGGGAGGCGGGCGCAGGCGACGTAAGCACTGGAAGGAGTGAACGAAGTGAGCGACTGAAGCGCGCAACGAGCGTGCGCCCGCCTCGCGGCTGGGGCTTTGGAGGTGTTCGCCACTAATCTGCTATCGGCTATTTATAAGTAATCGACTGGCTCTCGGAGGCGTTCGCCGTCTCTCGCCACTCTACTTATAAACGCACAGCTACGCGAGTAAAAGCGGGAAGGAACCGGAGAGACCGCAGTTCAGTTGTCGCCGGTCTTCGACTGCCACGCGTAGTCGCGCCGGGAGGCGGACTCACCGAAGCCGCACGAGGAGCAGCGCTCCTTCTTGACGTGGTAGGACTTCTCACCGCAGCGTCGACACTTCACGTGGACCGTCTTGTTCTTTTTTCCCTGAGAGGGCGTACCTGCGCCGGTCATGCTTTGATTGTGACGACGTTATCGCCGCGTATAATCGTTGTGTCTTCGATCGCGACGGCGAACTCGCCGTCGAGGTCGTCGTCGACGCGGTCGTCCACGTCGGTCTCCGGTTCGATGACGACGTTCATGTGCTGGTCGTAGCCGCCCAGAATTCCGTAGTACGTCGTGCCGTCCTTCAGGTGTACCGTCACCGGCTCCTCGAGCGACGCTTCGAGCACGTCGAGGGGTCGTCCACTCATTGTCCCTACCGCCGCCCGTCGCGGTAATAAAAATACCGGGACGCCGGCCCCAATATCGCTCGATTTGACACGAATCAGGACTCCAACCGCTCGCGCACGAACTCGGCCGCCGCCGGGACCGCGCTCGCGTACAGGGCGGCGTACGTCAGACTCGCCTGCGTCCGCCGCGCGGAGCCGTACCCCTCCTTGACCCGGTCGGCGGCGTACCCGAACACCCGTAGCCCGGGACGGACGAGCCGCGCCGTCAGGGGATCGCCGGCGTCGACGGCCCCGCTCGCCGCCGCGCGCGCCCGCTCCGCGGCCGACCGCACAGACGCCTCCGTAGGGGTCTCCCGATGTTCCCCGTCGCGGATCCCCCTCACGGCCGCCCGATACGCCTCGATATCGGCCAGCGCGGTGCCGGACTCGACGACGACGGTGGCGTGCTCGCCCGCGTCGGACGCCCGCCTGACGTCGTCGACCGCCGACTCGACCCGGGTCTCGCTCGTGGCCGCCAGTTCCTGTGCGACCGTTCCGCTCAGGTCCTCGTCGTCGAGCGGCTCGTCGCCGCCGAGCCGCTCGCGGGCGGTCGCGCGCGTCCGGCTCACCGACCCCCGTAGTTCGTCGGCGGCCGCGACCAGCGACGCCCACCGCGGCGCCGCCTCGTCGCGCTCGTCGAGGGACGCCGCTCGGAGCCCATCGGCGTCGGCCGCGGCCGCCTCGGCGCGCTCGACGCGGGCGACCGCCTCGCCCGCCCGGAAGGGCTCGGCCACCGGGTCCGCCGGGTACGGCACGCGCGGCTCGACGTAGCTCGCACACTCCGCGAGCAGCGACTCGACCGGCTCGTACGCCAGCACCGCCGCCGTCGACGATTCGGCTCGGTACTCCAGATCCCCAGCGAGCGCCCCGCGGTCGTCGCGGACCGCGCGGCGCCGAGCGGCGAGCTTCGACCCGTCGTCGGTCCCGGTCGCCGCGCGGTACGCGCCGCGGACCTCCGCGGCGTCCTCCCGCCGCCGGCGCCACGCGGCGAGGGCGTCGACCGGCCATTCGTCCGGCAGGTCCGCGTTCGCGTGCTCTCGCGCGTGTTCGCGGTCGGTCCCGATCTTCGCCGCGACCGCCGCGTTGGGGACGTCCGGGTCGCTCGGCACGGCGTCGAGCAGCTCGCGAGCGCGCGCCTCGTGGGCGTCCGCGAGCGACGCGGGAACGGTCACGGGCAACGGCGGCGCCGGCCACTCGACCGACCCGACGGCGTCCGACGGGAGCGACGCGGGCGCCTCTCGACGCTCCTCGTCGCCGGTGAACGGGAGCCCGGAGCAGCCGGCGACCGCCGCCGCGCCGGCCGTCGCGACCCCGGTGAGGAACCCGCGGCGCGAAGACGACCCGCGATCCGGACCCGATCCGCGGGTCACGCGTCATCACCGCCGCTTCCGGACGCCGCCGACGCGTTGAACACGGTCGGCGGTTCCACTCGGCCACAGGAGCTGCCCATGCTCCTTCCGCTCCCGGTCGAGCTGTCAGCGGCGACGGGGATCCGGATCGCGAACCCGACGGTGTGGGTCTCGTCGGCGCCGCACTCGACGTCCGCCGGGCGGTACGCCTCACAGAAGTCGGCGTGGGGGTGGAGGTCGCCGTCCGCGAGTTCGTCCGGCTCGACGGCCACCGACTGGAACCGAATCTCTCGGCAGGCGTCCACGGGCATCGCGAGCAGGTACACCGACGCCGCGTCGAAGTCGGTCGCGGCGCAGAACGACCGGAGCGTCTCGCCCCCGTCCGTCCCAGCGAAGGCGAGTTCGTCGAGTTCGTCGTCCGCGACCAGCACGCGCCGCGTCGCTCGCCGCTGTCGCGCCCGCTCGTCGGCCGACAGCGACGGGAGTTCGTCGCCCGCGGTGACCAGCGCGCCGCCGCGCTCGTCGCGCGCCTTTTCGAGTTCGTACCCCTCGACGGGTCGGTTTCTGCTCGGGTAGCTGTTCGACGCGGTCTCGCTGCCGGAACAGCCGGCCAGGGCGGCGATCCCTGACGCGGCCGCGAGGAGGACTCGTCGGCGGGGAGCCTCTGCCATCGCCGGCGATTCGCCGGAGAGCGTGAAACGCTTTGTGGGGATTCCGAGGGTGTTCCGTCGCCGCGTTCGGACGCGAACCGCGCCCGCGCGACCGAACCCGGGTGTTTTTAATGCCGGCGAGAGTACGCCGATGTACCACACTCCCGCGGGACACGGTGAGTCGCGACGACTCGGCCGTAGCGGGGCCTCAACGACGCGCGGTACGACGGTGCGCCGACGGCTCCTTGCGGGGTTTCAGTGACCGACGCCGATCACGGCGTCAGACACCACACCATGGAAATAGAAATTGCGACACTCGGCGGTTACGAAGAGGTCGGTCGACAGATGACGGCGGTCCGAGCGGGCGAGGACATCGTCATCTTCGACATGGGCCTGAACCTCAGTAAGGTCCTCATCCACGACAACGTGGAGACCGAGAGCATGCACAGCCTCGACCTGATCGACATGGGCGCCATCCCGGACGACCGGGTCATGAGCGAACTTGAGGGCGACGTCAAAGCGATCGTCCCCACCCACGGGCACCTCGACCACATCGCGGGGATCCCGAAGCTCGCCCACCGCTACGACGCGCCGATCGTCTCCGCGCCGTACACGATCGAACTGGTGCGCCAGCAGATCGAAGACGAGGGCAAGTTCCAGGTCGACAACGACCTCGTGAAGATGAAGCCGGGCGCCACGATGGCGATCGGCGACTCCGAGCAGGTCGAGATGGAGTTCGTCAACGTCACGCACTCCATCATCGACGCGATCAACCCCGTCCTCCACACGCCCGAGGGGGCGATCGTCTACGGGCTCGACAAGCGGCTGGACCACGACCCCGTCATCGGCGACCCGATAGACATGGAGCGGTTCCGCGAGATCGGCCGTCAGGACGAGGGCGTCCTCGCGTACGTCGAGGACTGCACGAACGCCGGCCGAAAGGGTCGGACGCCCTCGGAGTCGTACGCGCGAAAACACGTCGAGGACACGTTCAAATCGATGGAGGACTACACCGGCGGCATCGTCGCCACCACGTTCTCCTCGCACATCGCCCGCGTGAAGACGCTCGTCGAGTACGCCCGCGAAATCGGCCGCCAGCCGGTCCTCTTGGGCCGCTCGATGGAGAAGTACTCGGGCACCGCGGAACGCCTCGACTTCGTCGACTTCCAGGGCGACGTCGGCATGTACGGCCACCGGAAGTCCGTCGACCGCGCGTTCAAGCGGATCATGAAGGAGGGGAAGGGGAACTTCCTCCCCATCGTGACGGGCCACCAGGGCGAGCCGCGCGCAATGTTAACCCGCATGGGCCGCGGCGAGACGCCGTACGAGTTCGACGACGGCGACAAGGTCGTCTTCAGCGCCAGCATCATTCCGGAGCCGACCAACGAGGGGCAGCGCTACCAGTCCGAACAGCTGCTCCGGATGCAGGGCGCGCGCCTCTACGACGACATCCACGTCTCCGGCCACCTCCGCGAGGAGGGCCACTACGAGATGCTCGACGCGCTCCAGCCGCAACACCTCATTCCCGGCCACCAGACGCTGAAGGGGCGCTCGCCGTACGTCGACCTCGCGAAGTCGCAGGGGTACAAGCTCGGACGTGACGTTCACGTCACGCAGAACGGGTCCACCATCCAGCTCGTCGAATGACGAGCGAGACGAAGGAGGCGCGGGTGCTCGAAGCCATCCGCGAGCGGCGTGACCTCGTCAACGCCGCTATCGACGAGGAGCTGCCGGTACAGGAGCCGGAACGGCTGTACGAGGCGACTCGCTACATCCTCGAAGCCGGCGGGAAGCGGCTCCGGCCGACGGTGACGACGCTGGCCGCGGAGGCGGTCACCGGCACCGAGCCGATGGACGCCGACTTCCGCGCGTTCCCGTCGCTGGACGGCGACGACGTCGACGTGATGCGGGCCGCGGTCGCCATCGAGGTGATCCAGTCGTTCACGCTGATACACGACGACATCATGGACGAGGACGACCTGCGTCGGGGCGTCCCCGCGGTCCACGAGGCGTACGACGTCTCGACGGCGATCCTCGCTGGCGACACGCTCTACTCGAAGGCGTTCGAGTTCATGACCGAAACGGGCGCGGACCCGCAGAACGGGTTAGAGGCGATGCGGATGCTCGCCTCTACCTGCACCGAGATCTGCGAGGGACAGGCGCTCGACGTCGCCTTCGAGAGCCGCGACGACATCCTCCCCGACGAGTACCTGGAGATGGTCGAGCTGAAGACCGCGGTGCTGTACGGCGCGTCGGCGGCGACGCCCGCGCTCCTGCTCGGCGCGGACGAGGAGGTCGTCGACGCCCTCTACCGCTACGGGATCGACTCCGGGCGCGCGTTCCAGATCCAAGACGACGTGCTCGACCTGACCGTCCCCTCGGAGGAGCTCGGCAAGCAGCGCGGCTCCGACCTAGTCGAGGGGAAGGAGACGCTGATCACCCTCCACGCCCGCCAGCAGGGGGTCGACGTCGACGGCCTCGTCGACGCCGACACGCCCGCCGAGGCGACCGAGGCCGCGATCGACGACGCGGTCGCGGCGCTCGAAGAGGTCGGCTCGATCGAGTACGCCCGCGAGACCGCGGAGGACCTCACCGCGCGCTCGAAGGAACACCTCGAAATCCTCCCCGAGAGCGGCTCCCGGAGCCTGCTCGAAGACCTCGCGGACTACCTCATCGTCCGCGGCTACTAGAGTCACCCGGCCGCGGCCCGCCCCCGGCTCGCTGCCCTGCCCCGATCTCCGGGTCGACACCGCCGGTCCGGGCCGCGACGGACACCGCTTTACCCTCGGCCCGCGTTCGGTCGACCGTGTCACGGTACCGAAACGCCGCGCTGTTCTGCCTGCTCGCGCTGTTTTGGGGCGGCTCCTTCGTCGCCATCGAGGTGGGTCTCGACTACTACCCGCCGGTGTTGTACGCCGCCTACCGCTTCTACGTGGCCGCGCTGGCGCTGCTGTCGTACGTGCTGCTCACGCAGGACGACCCGTTCCCGCGGACCCGCGGGGACCTCGCCGCGATCGGGTTCAGCGGCGGCCTCTCGGTGGCCGCGAACAACGCCCTGCTGTTCGTCGGCCAGCAGTACACGACGAGCGGTATCGCCTCGATCACCTACAGCCTCGTCCCCATCGCGACCGTCGCGGTCGCCGCCGTCTGGATCGGCGGGGCGGGCCTCGACGCGCGCGGCGCCGTCGGGGTCGTCCTCGCGTTCCTCGGCGTGGGGCTGGTCGCGCAGCCGGACCCAGCGAACCTCGGCGGGGGCGTCGCGGTCGGGGTCGGGCTGATCGCGATCGGCGTGGTCGCCGTCGCGGTCGGCAGCGTCGGGCTCCGGACCGTGGAGACGAGCCTCTCCAGCGTCGCGCTCACGGGCTGGGCGATGGGGTTCGGCGCGCTCGCGATCCACGCGCTCAGCCTCGGACTCGGGGAGGCCCAGCGGCTCCCGGCCGCGGCGCCGCGCGCGCTCGCCGCGCTGGCGTTCCTCGGACTGCTCTCGTCGGCGGTGGCGTACACCATCTACTTCACGCTGCTCGACCGGCTCGGTCCCTTCGAGATCAACCTCGTCTCGTACGTCGTGCCGATCGTCGCCACCGTCGCGGGCGCCCTGCTGCTGGCCGAGCCGGTGACCCCGCTCACCGTCGCGGGCTTCGCGGTCATCGTCTTCGGGTTCGGCCTCCTGAAGCGCCGGGAGATCGTCGACGCGGCGGCCGGGATCCGGTTCCCGGGATAAGATAGTCGGCGTCGAACCGGGCGCGACCGGTTACGCGGTCGCGTCCCCGGCCGAGTCAGTCTCGTTTCCGGACGGGTCGGTCGGCTCGGTGGGCGTCGGGCTCCCTCCCGGCGGAACCGTCGTCCCCGGCGGGGCCGCGCCGCCCGGACCGGCCTCCGGTCCGAACGACACGTCGGGGGTCGGTCCCGTCACGAGGAAGTCCGCGACGTTCCCGATCAGGACGCCGTTGTCGGCGCGGCCGGCGTTCTCCGGTTCGAGGAAACTGGAGTCCCCGATCACCGCGAGCGAGTCGCTCCGGACCGCGACGCCGTAGGAGCCGGCCTCGCGGGTCGTCGACAGCCGCGACGTCTCCGCGGTCGCGAGCGCCGCCGAGCCGTCGGCCGCCCCGACGGGCGCGGCGCCGCGGAGAACGACCTCATCGACCCCCTCGGTCAGCGTCCCCGGTCCGTTCGGCTCGACGAGCACGCTGAGGTAGTTCGCGTCGTTGTTCTCCATGTCGTACACGTACCCCGCCTCCCCGTAGACGCCGAACGGGGAACCGAAGTCGGTGAGCGCGCCGGCGCCGCCCGGGTCGCTCGTCACGAGCGTCCGGCCGCCGGCGTCGACGAACGACTCGACCGCGTCCGCGTCGGGCCCCGACAACGCGCCGGGGTTCGTGGTGACGAACGCGTCTGCGTCCGAGAGCATCGTCGGCAGCGGCTCACCGCCCACAGATCCGCCGTAGAACCGGACCTCGTGGCCGTTCTCGACGAGCGCCGCGGTGAGCGGCGCGACGCCGCGCCGGACGCCGCCGAGCGTGCCCACGTCCGCTTCCGCGGGCGCGTCACCGTCCTCGATCGGGAGTATCGACGTGCCGCCGCCGATCCCTCCCGCCGCGCCGCCGAGGTGGACGACGACGGTGTTCGACGGCTCGCTGCTCTCCATCTCGACCTCGCCGCCCTCGCTCACCGTCTCCGGTTCGACCGAGTCCAACTGCCAGTGGTCGTCCGCGACGGCGTCGGTCTCGGGCGGCGCGCCGTCGAGGACGACGCCCCCGACGGCGGCGACGCCGACGACCGCGAGGAACACCAGGGCGAACGCGCCGACCGCCGTCCGCAGGTCGACGCTCATTCGCCGTCACCTCCGGTCGCCGCGACCGCGCCGTCGATCCGCTCGGCCGCGTCGTCCGTTCCGTTCGTCCCGTCGCTCGTCGCGCCCCCGCCGGTCGTCGTCTCCGCGTCCGCCGCGTCGCCGTCCGCGGGCAGTCGCCCGGTGTAGCTCGTCATGACGAGGTCGTCGCCGACGGTCTCGTCCCACGCCGCCGGCGCGACCGCGAGGATCAGTCCGTCCCCGAACTCCTCCCCGGTGTCGCCGGCGACGACGACCGTCCCGTCGTCGCGCTCCAACAGCGGAATGCCGGTCGGCACGGGGCTCTCGGTGCGGCGGGCGTCGACCGCGTAGTCGTCGATCCCCGCCTCGGCGGCGGCGTCGGCGGCCGCGCCGTCGACGAAGCCGAACTCGTCCGCGAAGCCGTTCTCGACCGCCTCGGTGCCGAGGTACGCGTCGGCGTGGGCGATCTCCTGACGGTCGAGTTCGATCTCGTCGCCGCGCTGTTCGATCACGTTCTCGACGAAGAGGTTCGCGAGCGTCTGCCGCCGCTCGCGCTGGGTGTCCGGGTCGCTCCCCGCTTGTCCGGCCCGGTCGTCCCCGCGCTCGGGCCGTTAGGGGCCGGCGCGGTGCCGGCGACCCCGACGCTGCCGACCGCCTGCGCGGAGGGCGCGACGTAGATCCGGTCGGCGGGCGCGATCGCGAGGTACGCCCCCGACGCGCCCAGCGTGTCGACCGCGGCGTACACGGGCATCACCGACGCCGTGCGGTCGACCGCGGCGTACATCCGTTCGCTCTGCGCGGGCAGGCCGCCCCCGCTGTTCACCTCGAGGACGACCGCCTCGATCGAGTCGTTGGCGCGGGCGTCCCGCAGGTTGTCCTCGACGTGTTGGGCCGTCCCCGAGTCGATCGTGCCGTCGATCTCGACCACGGCGACCGTCCCGTCGGGACCGGTCACGGCGCCGTACACGCCGGGCGCCACGAGCAGCCCCGCGGCCACCGCGAGGACGGCCGCGACCCCGACCGCGTGTCGGGTCTCGATCCGGTCGAGAAGCGTCGATTCAGCGTCGTTCGCGGTCGACCGACCGGCGTTCGGTGTCGAGGGTGCGGCGGTCGACCGGTCGCCCGTCGCGACCTCCGCGTCGTCCGTCGGTTCGTCCGGTGTCTTCGAGGGCGAGTCCTCGGAACTCATCGAGCCGCCCTCGTTCGATTCCGCAGTCGTCGCGTGTGTTGTCGCGTCGTCATCGTGAATTCGCTCGCGCGTCGGTCAGTGGTCGATGCGTCTGCGCTTCCGTCGCGACGGGCGCCGCCGGCCGCGCCGTCGCCCGTGTCGGGGCGACGGTCGTCGCCGTCGCTCACGCGTCGGACACCTCGATCGGGTCCCCGACGGTCGCTCCGAAGAGCGAGGCGTGGGAGGCGAAGAGGTCGCTCTCGGCCGCGGCGTCGACGATCACGGTCCGCCCGTGTCGGGTGACGGTCGCGTCCGCGAGCGACGTCTCTCCCTCGCGGGCGGCTTCCGCGATCGCCTCGGCCGTCTCCCTGTCGAGGCGTCGGGGGTCCGCGACCGCGCCGTAGCGCAGCGCGACGCTCGGCGCGTCGCCGTCGCCGCTCCCTGCGCCGTCGCTCCCCGCGTCTCCGCCTGTCCCCTCGTCGGTCACGCGGAGGGACGCTCCGACCGCGCCCGACGCGTCGAGCGCGGTGCGGAGCGCCTCCGGCGCGTCGTCGAGCAGGCCCCGGAGATGGTCGCGGGCGTCCGGTCCGAGGTCGACGCACGCGGTCGCGTCGCCGCCGAGCAGCGAGGGGAGGGGGCCGTAGCTCGCGGTCGCTCCCCCGCGTCGCCGGGTTCCGCCGTCGGCCCCGCCGCCGATCCCCGCGTCGCGGTGCGTCGCGGCGACGGCCGGCGTCGGGCCGTACGCGGCCACGAGTTCGCCGGGCGCCACCGCGACCGCCGAGCCGAGGCTCCGCGCGCGGAACCGGGCGAACTCGGAGTCGTCTCCCGACTCGCGGACCACGTCAGGGTCCGCGTCCAGCTCCGCGGCGAGCGCGGCGGCGTCGAGGTCACCGACCGCGACCGCGCACCCCTCCGGTCCGTCGGGGGTGAGCGCGGCGCCGCCGGTCGCCCGTTCGACGGCCTCGAGCGACGCGCTCTCGTACCGGTCGAGGAGCCGCCGGACGCGCTCTCCGACTCCGCCCGGGAGGCCGGTGGCCGTCAGGACCGCCGGATCGATCCGCCCGGTCACGACGGTGTCGACGGCAGCGGACGCGACCTCCGCGGGGTCGTAGTTCCCCGCGGCGACCGCGGAGCGCGGTCCACCGGACCCCGCGCGGTCTCCGGCGGTCTCGCCGCCGGTCGAGCCGGCTCCGGCTCCGGCCGACTCGACCGCGAGGGCCGCGTCGGGCGGCGGCTCGGCGCTCAGGGCATCGATCGGTCCGGCGACTCCCAGCCCGGTCGCCGCGAGCGCGGCTAGGCGCTTCGCGAACGCTCGTTTGGAGGGCATCATTTCGAGTGTCTCGTGACAAGTAATAAGAGTATCGAGAGCCGGTCGGCGGAGGGCCGCCGCTCCGCCTCGGTCAGTCGTCGAGCGCGCGGACGTCGTCGAGTATCTCCACGGCGTGATCCTCGGGCGAGACC
Source organism: Halorubrum sp. 2020YC2 (assembly GCF_018623055.1). NCBI lineage: Archaea > Methanobacteriati > Methanobacteriota > Halobacteria > Halobacteriales > Haloferacaceae > Halorubrum > Halorubrum sp. 2020YC2. The sequence goes on along the minus strand of NZ_CP076019.1, from coordinate 2,079,842 downwards.
CCCTCGTAGGCCAAGACGACCGTCCCCTCGCCGTCGAGGACGTAGGTGTTCCGGAACACGCCGTCGAAGGTGTTCCCGAACATCGACTTCTCGCCGTAGGAGTCGTACGCGCTCGAAACCTCGCCGTCGGGGTCCGAGAGCAGGGTGAAGGGGAGGTCGTACTCCGCGGCGAACGGTTCGAGGTCCTCGACGGGGTCGTCGCTGATCCCGACGACGGCGACGTCCGCCTCCTCGAACGCGTCCCACTCGTCGCGGAAGGCACACGCCTCGGCGGTACAGCCGGGCGTGTCGGCGCGCGGGTAGAAGTACACGACCGTGTGAGCGGCCGCGGCCGGGTCGACGGTGACCGTCTCGCCGCGGTGGTCGGTGAGCGTGATATCGGGTGCGGAGTCGCCCGGTTCGAGCATACCGATCGGCGTCCCTCGAACGGGTTAGAGGATTCGGTCCCTTTTTACCGACTACTCGCATCCTACCGGTATCGATGGCGTGGCAACCGACGCCGTACACGGCCCCGTTGCTCGTCGCGGCCGTGGCGTCGTTCGCGTTCACCGTGTACGCGGTCGTCAACCGCTCCCGCGGCGGACACGTCCTGCTTCGAAGCTTCGTCGGCGTCGCGGGCGCCGCCGGCGTCTGGTCGCTGGCGTACGCGGCGCAGCTGTCCGCCGGCTCGCTGGAGGCCACGCTGTACCTCGACCGCTTCGTCTGGCTCGGGACCGCGGGGCTGGCGGTCGCGTGGCCGGCGTTCGTCCTGGCGTACGTCGACAGGGTCGCGTGGCTCCGTCGGCGCCGCTTCGCGCTCTTCTGGCTCGTCCCGGTCGCCGTCGCCGCCGCCGTCTGGACGGTCGGGGTCGACCCGCTCTTCTACGCCGACCCCTCGCTCGTCGACGTCGGCGGCTACCGCGTCCTCGACTACGCGCCGACGCCGGCGCTGCTCGGGTTCGTCGGCTACACGTACGCGGTCAACCTGTTCACCTTCGCCGTCCTCGGCTACGCCGCGGCGGCCCGCGACGGCGTGTTCCGCCGGCAGGCGGCGGCCCTCTTCGTCGCCGGCGTCGCGCCGCTGGCGCTCGGCGCGGCCGGCATCGCGGGCGCGATCGGTCCCGAGGCCGGACACGTCGACTTCACGCCGATCGCGTTCACCGGGACCTCGGCGCTCCTGGCGTGGGTCGTGTTCCGATACCGGCTGCTCGACGTCTCCCCCATCGCCCGGGACGCGGTGTTCGCCAACCTCTCCGACGGCGTCGTCGTCTGCGACGCCGACGGCCGGGTGGTCGACCGCAACGACCCCGCCCGGTCGCTGTTCCCCGGCGTCGAACTCGGCGTTCGGGTCGAGGAGGCGTTCGACGACGTTCCGGCGGTCGTCGACGCGACCACCGACGAGAGCGGGGACGACGAGTTCCGCGTGACGGTCGACGAGGGCGGCGCGCCGCGGTTCCTGACCGTCGACGTCCACGGCATCTCCGGACCGGGGACGGCCCGCACCGGGACAGTGCTCCTGTTCCGCGACGTCACCGAGCGGGAGACGCTCCAGCGGCGCTACCGCGCGCTCATCGAGAAGTCCCCGAACGTGATCGCGGTCTGCGGCGACGACGGTCTCCTCCGGTACGTGAGCCCGTCGATAGAGCGGCTGCTCGGCCACCAGACGAACGAGGTGGAGGGGCGGCCGGTCATCGATCTGGTCCACCCCGAGGACCGGCGCGAGGCACAGCAGGCGTTCGAACGCGCCTTCGACAGCCCGGAGCCGGAGTCGCTCACGCACCGGATCGCCTGTGACGACGGCAGTTGGCGTCGGTTCGAGACGGTGATCGAGCGCCTGTTCGAGGACGCGCGCGAGGTCGTCATCACCGCCACGGACGTCACGGAGGCCCGGCGGTACGAACAGCGGCTTCAGGTGTTAAACCGCGTGCTCCGACACGACCTGAAAAACGACACGAACGTCATCGGCGGCTACGCGGACCTGCTTCGCGACCACGTCGACGAGGAGGGCGACCCGTACCTCGACATCATCGACCGGAAGGTCAAGACGCTGACTCACCTCAGCGACCAGGCCCGCGAGATCGACGTCGCGCTCCACAGCGACGCGGGCCGGACCGAGATCGACCTGACCGAACTCGTCGACCGCCTCTGTGAGTCGCTGGAGTCGTCGTTCCCCCGGGCGACGGTGACGGTGACCGCCCCGGAGTCGGCGGTCGTCTCCGCGGACGAGCTACTGGAGTCCGCGGTCCGGAACGTGTTGGAGAACGCCGTCGTCCACAACGACGGCGACGACCCGCACGTCGAGGCCACCGTCGTCACCGACGGCGACCGGTTCCGGATCGACGTGGCCGACGACGGGCCGGGGATCCCGCCGGTCGAGCGGACGGTGTTCTCGGAGGCCCGGGAGACGGCGCTCGAACACGCGAGCGGACTCGGTCTCTGGCTCGTCCACTGGATCGTCACGGAGTCCGGCGGCGACCTCGAGATCGACACCCGCGAGCCGACCGGGACGGTGGTGCGGATGTGGCTCCCTAGGGCGGCCGAGGAGAACGAGTAGGTCCGCCGTCTCACCGGGCGGCTCCGGTCACACGTGGACGCGCACGACGTGGCCGCCGCAGCCGCACTGCTCGACGTACTGCCAGTCGAGGTCGCCGCCGAGTTCGGCTTCGAGCGCCTCGAAGAGGTACTCCTCCGGATGCCCGTGGTCGCCGTGGGTGACGAGGTTGACGTGGTTGCCGGCGGCCGTGTGCTCGACCGCTTCGATCGCCTGCCGCACGAGGAGGTCGCGGTCCTCGGCGTGTTCGGGACCTTCGAGGTTCGCGGACCACGAGTTCTCGTGGACGTGGTCGGTCACCGGGTCCGCGCCGTGGTCGTGGTCCGAGAGTGTACTCGACATAGATACCAGTACGCGCCTCGGCCCCGTACATCTTCGAGCGAACATGTTCGAGCGGAACCCCGGCGCTCGAACGACCCACCCGAACGGCTTCGGGAGGAACTATACCACCGCGGGACGCGACGGGAGACGTATGAGCGCCGAGCCGTTCGACGACGCGGACGAGCGACTGGACGCGCGCGAGAGAGACGGCGAACCGTTCGGGGACATCATGGCCGCGCTCGACGGTCTCGACGACGGGGAGTCGCTCTGCCTGGTGAACAGCTTCGAGCCGGTGCCGCTGTACGACGTGCTGGCGGAGCGGGGGTACGCCCACGAGACGGCGAATCCGGCCGAAGACGAGTGGTACGTCGAGATCACGCCCGCCTGATCGGGGCGCGGTCGACCGCCTCCCGCGGCGCGGTCGACCGCCCTCCGCAACCTCTTTGCGCGCGGTCGTCGAATCCGGACCCATGAGTCACGGACCTCTGGACGAGGACGCGGTCGAGAGCTACCGCGAGGCCGGCGCGGTGCTGACGGAAGCGATGAACGAGGCCCGCGAGATGGTCGAACCGGGCCGGACCCACCTCGAAGTCGCGGAGTGGACGGAGGACTTCGTCCGGGAGCAGGGGGCCGGCCTCGCGTTCCCGGTGAACATCAGCGTCGACCCGGAGGCGTCGCACGCCACTCCGGGCCGCGACGACGACACCGAGTTCGGCGAGGAGATGGTGTGTCTCGACGTCGGGGTCCACGTCGACGGCTACATCGCGGACGCCGCGGTGACGGTCGACCACAGCGGGACCCCCGAACTCGTCGAGGCCGCGGAGATGGCCCTCGAAGCCGCGCTCGACGAGGCCGGCCCGGGCGTCGAGGTCGGCGTCGTGGGGCAGGCGATCGAGGACGTGATCCGCGGCTACGGCTACACGCCCGTCCTCAACCTCTCCGGGCACGGCGTCCAGCGCTACGACGCCCACACCGGGCCGACGGTGCCGAACCGCGGGGTCGACCGCTCGGTCGAACTCGAACCGGGGCAGGCGGTCGCGATCGAGCCGTTCGCCACCGACGGCCGCGGGAAGGTCGGCGAGGGGACCGAGGAGGAAATCTTCGAACAGCAGGGCTCCGCGAGCGTGCGCGACCGGCGCGCGCGGCAGGCGCTCGAAGAGATCGAGGCGTTCGACGACCTCCCGTTCGCGGCGCGCTGGCTGGAGACGGACCGCGCCGAGATGGCGCTCCGCCGGCTGAAGCAGGCGAACGCGATCAAGGGGTACCCCGTCCTGAAGGAGGACGACGACGCCCTCGTGAGTCAGGCGGAACACACCCTGCTGGTCACCGAGGACGGGATCGAGGTGACGACCGCCGGCATCCACGGGTTCGACGACTGATGGACCGGATATTCGCGCCGTGGCGGATCGAGTGGGTCGAACGCGATTCGGACCCGATCGACGGCTGCCCGTTCTGCGTGCTGCCGGAGCGCGAGGACGCCCGGGAGGCGCGGATCGTCGCCCGCAGCGAGCGCAACTACGTCCTCCTGAACAACGCGCCGTACAACCCCGGCCACGCGATGGTGATCCCGGACGCACACGTCGAGGACCCGACCGACCTCGACGACGCGACCCTCCTTGACCACGCGAAGCTGAAGGCGGCGACGCTCGACGCGCTGCGACGCGACATGAACCCCGACGGCGTCAACACCGGCCAGAACCTCGGCGGCGACGCCGCCGGCGGCTCGATCGACCACCTCCACACGCACGTCGTCCCGCGGTGGAGCGGCGACACGAACTTCATGCCCGTCACCGGCGACACGAAGGTGATCGTAGAGGCGATCGAGCGCACCTACGGGCACCTCCACGCGGGGTTCGCGGCCGACGAGAACGTCGTCGATCTGGGCGACGCCGACGCCGGCGACGCGGTGGAACTCGACTTCGACGTCTGAAGCGGCGCTGACTATTACTTATAAATAAACGGCGAGGTGGCGCGTGCCTGCGAGGCCGCCCTGCGGCCGAGCCGCGAGGGACCTTCGGTCCCTCTGGAAGCCGGCGCTTCGCGCCGGCGACAGCACGCGCGAGGGAGTCAGTCGCCGGAGCGAAGCGGAGGCGACTGACGAGGCTGGGGAGGCGTGAGGCGCTGTGCGGTCGCGGTCGGGTGGGACTCAAAGGGGCAGTCGCGAGGACGGCGCAGGCGACGTAAGCACCACAGGAACGAACGAAGTGAGTGACGAGGAGCGCAACGAGCGTGCGCCGTCCTCGCGACTGGGGCTTTGGGGGTGTTCTCCGCCGATCCATAGTCGAGTGTTTATAACCGAGCGACTGGGGCTTTGGGGGTGTTCTCCGCCGATCCATAGTCGAGTGTTTATAACCGAGCGACTGGGGCTTTGGGGGTGTTCTCCGCCGATCCATAGTCGAGTGTTTATAACCGAGCGACTGGGGCTTCGGAGGTATTCTCCGCCGATCCATAGTCGAGTGTTTATAAGTGAGCTGCTGGGACATTGGAGACATTCACCGCAAATCCGCCGATCATTTAACTCAGATCGACGGATTCGACCGGTTTCTCGCCTCCCCTCGACGCGAGTTAGTACACCAGTTCGCCCGAGATGAACTTCCGGGTGCGCTCGTCCGCCGGACTCTCGAATATCTCTTCCGTCGGCCCCACCTCCGTGATCCCGTCGTCTAACAGCACCGCGACGCGGTCCGCGACCCGCTCGGCCTGATGCATGTCGTGGGTCGCGAGCGCGACCCCGATCCCCCGCGATTTCGCCTCGCCGACCGCCTCCTCGATGACGGCGGTGTTGCGCGGGTCGAGGTCCGAGGTCGGCTCGTCGAGGAGCAGGGCGTCGGGGTCGTACGCCAGCGCCCGAGCGAACGACACGCGCTGGGCCTCGCCGCCCGACAGCGACTCGGCCGGCTGGTCCGCCTCGTCGGCCAACCCCACGACCGCTAAGGACTCGTCGACTGCGTCGGGGGTACTCCCCGACCGGAGCATCGCGGCGAGCCGGTCGCTCCACGAGCGTCGGACCCGAAGCCCGTACGCGACGTTGCGCGCGACCGTGCCGTCGAAGAGGCTCGCCTCCTGGAACACCATGCCGACGCGGCGGCGCAGCGCGAGGCGCTCGGCCTCGTCGACCGCCCACGCGTCGGTTCCGCCCAACGCCACGGTCCCCTCGTCCGGCTCCGCGGAGAGCGTGAGCGTCCGGAGCAGTGTCGTCTTGCCGACGCCGGAGGGGCCGATGACCGCGACGACCTCGCCGGCGTCGACCTCGATCGAGAGGTCGCGGAACACGGTCTCGTCGCCGTACGACCGCGACACGCCCGTCGCGCGGAGCATCAGTCCGTCACCTCCGGCACGTCGTCTCGCCACCCGCGGCGCGTCATCCCGCCACCCCGCGGTCACCGAAGCGGACGACGATCGCGTTGACGGTCAACACGAGCGCGACGAGCACGGCGCCTAACACTAGTGCGGTCTCGTACTGGCCCTGCCGCGCCTCCAGTTGGATCGCCGTCGTCAGCGTGCGCGTCTTCGAGACGCCGTCGGCGCTCGTGATGTTCCCGCCGACGATGAGCACGGAGCCGACCTCGCTCACCGCGCGGCCGAACCCGGCCAGCACCGCGGTCGCGATCCCGTAGCGGGCCTCCTTGATGACGACTAAGGCCACGTCGACGCGCGTCCCCCGAGGACGCGAGCGGCGTCGCGGACCCCGTCGTCGACGCCGCTCACGGCCGCGAGGCTGATCGCCGTGATCGGCGGCGTCGCGAGCACGAACTGCGACAGACCACCGACTTCACGAACCCCTTTCCGGGGAACTCCGCGAGGCCGATCGCGGCGGCGGCCGGCACGCTGACGAGCGTGCTCAGCGCCACCGCGGTGAGGCTCACGTACAGCGAGACGGCGACGACGCTCCCGACATACCCGTCCCTGAACGAGACGTCGATCAGCGCCGGAACCACCTGGACGGTCGCTTCGAACGTCACGATTACACGTCCGAGTCGTCGCTCTCGCTACTCCAACCCTCCGGGACGTACTGCCCGAAGTCCGGATCCTCGGAGACCGCCCGCGGGAAGAACAGCTGCTCGCCGTTCACCCGGTACTCCGAGATGGCGTCCTGAACGGTCGGACTGGTGATCCAGCCGATGTACGCCATCGCGAGGTCGTAGTTGACGCCCTCGTGGACGCCCGGATTCACCGCCATGATCCCGTAGGGGTTCGCGAGGATCTCCGGTCCGCCCTTGATCGGTCCCTGAACGAGGACCGCGAGGCCGACCGCCGAGCGCTGCGAGATGAACGTCCCGCGGTCCGAGAGCGTGTACGCGCCCTGCTGGCTCGCGATGTTCAGCGCCTCGCCCATCCCGGTCCCGGTCTCTTGGTACCAGTCGCCGCCCGGCTCCGTGCCGGTCGCCTCCCAGAGGTTCAGCTCCTTCGTGTGGGTTCCGGAGTTGTCGCCCCGAGAGACGAACGTCGCCTGCGCGTCCGCCACGGCCGTCAGCGCCTCTGTCGCGGAGCCCGTCCCCTGAATCCCCGCGGGGTCGCTCTCGGGACCGACGATCACGAAGTCGTTGAACATCAGGTCGCGGCGGTTGACCCCGTACCCGTCGCGCAGGAACTCGTCTTCGAGGCCGCGTGCGTGGACCATCACGACGTCCGAGTCGCCGTCGCGGGCCGTCCGGAGGGCCGCGCCGGTCCCCCTCGGAATCGCGTCGACCGTGACGCCGTACAGCTCCTCGAACTCCGTGTGGATCGCGTCTAAGAGCCCCGTGTCGTAGGTGCTCGTCGTCGTCGTGAGCGTCAGCGCCTCGCCGGCGACGCCGACCTCGCTCTCGCCGTCGGTCCCGTTTTCACCCTCCCCTCCGCCCTCACGCCCCCCTACCGCGGAACAGCCGGCAGCGCTCGCGACCCCGCCGACGCCGAGCGCAGCCAGCAGCTCGCGTCGTTGTATCGTCATAGATACAACGGTGGGTCGGTGCCACATATAAGTTGCGTGCCGCGGCGAGCGGCGGGACGCGACCGGTCGAAAACGCCAACACGGTCCCGATCCATCCATCGGCCATGGGAGAGCCGACCGAAGCCGGCCCGGACGCGGCCGCGGGCCGCGGGCGCGCCGCGCTCATCGAGGACGGCGTCGAGTTCGACGGCCGCGACGCGGCCCTGCTGCGCGCCGTCGACGCGGCGGGGTCGGTCGCGGGCGCGGCCGCCGAACTCGGTCGCTCGCGCGCCCGCGCCCTCTCGCGGATCGAGGCGCTGGAGGACGCCTACGGGACGCTCGTCGAGCGCCGGCGCGGCGGCGAGGGGGGCGGCGGGAGCCGACTCGCCGCGTCGGGGCGGGACCTCCTCGACCGCTACGACCGGCTTCAGGCCGTCCTCGCGGCGACCGCGGCGGTGCCGGAGACGGTCCTCGACGGCACCGTCACCGCCGTCGACGGCGAACTCGCGGCCGTCGACACCGCGGTCGGGGGACTCTCCGGACTCCACGGCGGGACCGTCGACGGCGAGGGCGGCGACGCCGAGAACGGGAGCGGTGACGGCAATGACGGGGGCGACGAGCCCGGCCGAGGCGCTCGGGTCGCCGCCGGCGACGCGGTCCAGGTCCGGATCGGGGCCGACGCCGTCACCATCAACGACGCGGCCGACGCGGTCGACCCGGACGCGACGAGCGCCCGGAACCGCCTCGACGGGCGCGTCTCGACCGTCGACGCCGGCGAGACGGTGTCGACGCTCCGGATCGCGGTCGAAGCGACCGACGGGGGCGAGACGGGAGGCGGAGAGTCAGCGGGCGGCTCCGATATCGAAGTCGCCGCGCTGATCACGGCCGAGAGCATCGGGCGGCTCGGCCTCGCTCCCGGCGACCCGGTCTCGATCCGGTGGAAGGCGACCGCGACGCGGCTGGTCCCGCACGCGGAGTGAACCGACCCCGCGGGGTCGGTTCGAACCGGCGCGCCGTGGCAACCGCTCCCGCGCAAGCGAACGGTTTTTGCGTCGACCGACGGGAGAGGTGGTATGGACGAGGACACCCCCGAGGGGGCGACGACGGGCGGCGACGGACGCGAGTCCGCCGGCGCCCGCGGGCCGTCGACGCCCCCGCGGACCGACGGCGGGACCGAGCGCGCGGACGAGCCGACCGAGGACGTCGCGCTCGACCCGTGGGGGTCGGCGTCGGTCGGGGACTACGCGGACCTCTTCGAGGAGTTCGGCATCGAGGCGTTCGACGAGGTCGACGGCGACGTGCCGGACCCGCACTACCTGATGCGCCGCGGCGTCATCTTCGGGCACCGCGAGTACGACGCGGTCGCGGAGGCGATGGCGAACGACGAGCCGTTCGCGGCGCTGTCGGGATTCATGCCCACGGGCGACCCCCACATCGGTCACAAGCTCGTGTTCGACGAGATCATCTGGCACCAACGACAGGGCGGCGACGCGTTCGGGCTCATCGCCGACCTCGAAGCCCACTCCGCCCGGGGGATGTCGTGGGACGAGATCGACGAGCACGCGCGCAACTACCTCCTCTCGCTGCTCGCGCTCGGTTTCGACGCCGAGGCGGGCGAGCTGTACCGCCAGTCCGACAACCGCGCGGTGCAAGACCTCGGGTTCGAGCTGGGGTCGAAGGCGAACTTCTCGGAGTTCGAGGCCATCTACGGCTTCGACGGCGAGACGAACATCTCGCACATGCAAAGCGTCGTTACCCAGACCGCGGACATCCTCTACCCGCAGCTCGTCGACGAGCCGAAGCCCACCGTCATTCCGGTCGGTCCCGATCAGGACCCCCACGTCCGGCTCACCCGCGACCTCGCGACCCGCGTGCGCTACTTCAAGGTGACCGAGGCGTTCGCCTCCTTCGAGCTGGACGACGACGAGCGGCAGCTCGTACGAGCCGCCTACGACGCGCTCGCGGGCGGCGAGGACGGCGACGACGCGGATTCGGACGTGCGCTGCGAGGACGCCGCCGAGTGGCTCGCCGACTACGAGCCGCCCGAGAGCGACCAGGAGAGCGTCGACCTCGCGGCCGCGAAGTCGACCGCGCTCGACAAGCTCGAAGCCGGCGGGAAGGAGCCGCTCCGCCCCCGCGTGCGCTTCTTCGACCGCAACGCGACCGACGAGGCGTTCGAGGCGCTGATCGAGGCGGTCGACGGCGAGAAGCGCGTGTTCGAGGGCCACGTCGACGCGTTCGACCTCACCCGCGACGAGGCCGAGTCGGTCGCCCGCGAGGTGGAAATCGACCACGACGGGTTCGGCTTCCGGCAGCCCTCCTCGATCTACCACCGGTTCATGACCGGGCTGACGGGCGGAAAGATGTCCTCGTCGATTCCCGCGAGCCACATCTCGCTGCTGGACGACCCCGAGGAGGGCTACGACAAGGTGAAGGCGGCGACCACCGGCGGCCGCGACACGGCCGAGGAGCAGCGCGAACTCGGCGGCGAGGCCGACGAGTGCCCCGTCTACGAGCTGTACGCCTACCTGCTCGCGGGCGACGACGACGAACTCACCAAGACCGTCTACTCGGAGTGTGTCAACGGCGAGCGCCTCTGTGGCGGCTGTAAGGAGCAGGCCGCCGAACTGATGCGCGAGTTCCTCGAAGACCACCAGGAGAAGCGCGAGGAGGCCGAGGAACTGCTCGACGACCTCGACATCGACCTCAACTCCGACCGGCGCGGCACCGGCGGCGAGCACTAAGGCGTCCCGACGCGCTGTCGCGAGCCGATTCTCACACACTCTGTTTATAAATAGATGCGGTGGCGCGTGCCTGCGAGCGGCCGCCCTCGCGACTGGGGCTTTGGAGGTGTTCGCCGCCGATCCACAGTTAGCTATTTATGAACGAACGACTGGGGCTTCGGCGGTGTTCGTCACCGATCCGGATTCGGCTGTTTATAATTACCAGCGACCGTTCTACAGCTCTTCTTTCAGGTACACGCCGAGCAGGCCGCCGAGCGCGCTCAACACGACGGAATAGGCGACACTACCCAGTACGGTGATCGCCGTGAGTACGAATAGTCCTCCGGCTATGAGACTGGCTTCGAGCGGGAATCCGAAGAACCCGAGGAACGGGAGGACGACCAACACGAGCAACAGCAGGCCGGCGATCGGGATCGACGCGATGAACCCGGAGAGCGCGCCGACCCGGAGGCCGTCGCCGCTCTCCGGCGTGCCGTCGCTGTTCAGGTAGCCGGCGACGGCGCCGCCGGGGAGCGGGGAGATGCCGGTGAAGGTGAGCAGGACCGACGCGACCGCGCCCATGACCGCGTTGCGGAGGGTGTCTTCGGGGGCCATGCGTGGCCGGACTCCCGGCGGCGGCATACGTCTTGCGGACCTTGGAACGCGGTTCGCCCACGCTCCGCTCGCGGTTCGCCTACGCTCCGCTCGCGGTTCGCCTACGCTCCGCTCGCGGTTCGCCTACGCTCCGCTCGCGGTTCGCCTACGCTCCGCTCGCGGTTCGCCTACGCTCCGCTCGCGGTTCGCCTACGCTCCGCTCGCGGTTCGCCTACGCTCCGCTCGCGGTTCGCCTACGCTCCGCTCGCGGTTCGCCCACGCTCCGCTCGTGGCCGACGGTGCCGACGCCGTAGCCGACGGCGACCGACGCGGAACGAGGCGATGGTTTATGAGGCGGGCGCTACCTCTCACGGGTATGAGCGAGGAGGAGACGATCCACGTCGCGGACGTCAGCGAGGGGATCGGCGGCGACGCGACGGCGGACCCCGGCTCGCCGGTCGAACTCCCGGTCGTCGACGTGCTCACCGGCCGGTCGTTCATCACGGGCAAGAGCGGGTCCGGAAAGAGCAACACAGCGTCCGTCGTCATCGAGAACCTGCTTGACAGCGGATTTCCGGTTCTTATCGTGGATACAGACGGCGAATATTACGGTTTAAAGGAGGAGTACGAGATCCTCCACGCCGGCGCCGACGACGAGTGCGACATCGTCGTCTCCCCCGAGCACGCCGAGAAGCTCGCGACGCTCGCCTTAGATCAGAACGTCCCGATCATCTTAGACGTCTCCGGCTACCTCGAAGAGGAGACCGCCAACGAGCTCCTCCTCGAAGTCGTCAAGCAGCTGTTCGCGAAGGAGAAGCGAATGAAGAAGCCCTTCCTGCTCGTCATCGAGGAGTGCCACGAGTACATCCCCGAGGGCGGCGGGATGGACGAGACGGGCAAGATGCTGATCAAGGTGGGCAAGCGCGGCCGGAAGCACGGCCTCGGCATCGTCGGAATCAGCCAGCGCCCCGCCGACGTCAAGAAGGACTTCATCACCCAGTGCGACTGGCTCTGCTGGCACCGGCTCACCTGGGACAACGACACGAAGGTCGTCGGGCGCATCCTCGGCTCGAAGTACGCGAGCGCGGTCGAGGACCTCGGCGACGGCGAGGCCTTTTTAATGACCGACTGGGACGAGTCGATCCGCCGGATCCAGTTCCACCGTAAGGAGACGTTCGACGCGGGCGCGACGCCCGGACTCGACGACTTCGAGCGCCCGGAACTGAAGTCGGTCTCCAGCGACCTCGTCGGGGAGCTCGAGTCCATCTCCGACGAGAAGGAGCGCCGCGAGTCGGAGATAGCCGACCTCAGACAGGAGCTCGACAAGAAGGACCGGCGGATCGCCGACCTCGAACGCGAACTGGAGGAGGCCCGCGACCTGAGCGACATGGCCGACCAGTTCGCGCAGGCGCTCCTCGGAAAGGCGGAGGCGCCGTACCGGAGCGGCGGCGACCGACCTCCCGCCGAGACCGATCGACCCCGAGGCGACGACGAGGGCGGCGGCCAGTCCGTGCTCAAGTCGTACGACGAGGCGGTCGCCGCGACCGAGCCGACCGAGCCGACCCGGGAGACCGCGAGCGAAGGAGCGGACGCCGAGACCGCGACCGAACCGGACGCTTCGGCCGCCGACGGCGGCGCCGAGGTCGACGCGGACCCCACCGCGGGCGCCGGTTCCTCGACTACCGCGGACGCCGGCGACGGGTCCGACACCCCCGCGGGCGCCGCGGCCGAACCCGGGACCACTCCTCCGGACGACGTCGACCCAGTCACCCGCGACGACGTCGCGGAGAGCGCGCTCCGGTTCGACGACGCGATCGAACTCGGCACCCGCGAGGCGGTGATCGAGGAGCTCCGCTCGCGGATCGAGGCGCTCCCGGAGCTCTCCCGCGGCATGCTCCGCCACTACCGCCGCGAGGGCGCGAGCGACCCCGTCGCGGCCCACATCGACGCCGGCGGCGACGGCGACTCCGGGCACGCCTACAGCCGCCACCGGCCGATCCGGCGGGCGGGACTCATCCGGCACGCCGGCCGCGGCCACTACGCGTACGCGGTGCCGGACCTCGTCCGCGAGGCGTACGCCGACCGGCTCGACGAGGCGCAGGTCGACGAAATCGTCCGCGCCGTCGAGCGCGTCTTCGTCCCGCCCGCCGAGCTGAGCTACCCGCCGAACGCCGACCCGTCGGCCGTCTCCGGCTCAGACCGGGCGGCCGCCACCGAACCCGAATCCGAGACCGCCGACGGGGCGACGGCCGCCAAGGGGAGCGATCCGGTCACGGAGGCCGACGGGACCGCCGTCGACCTCGAACCCACCGGGGCCGAGTCGGACGCAGACGCGGAGACCGACGAGGCGGGAGCGGCCGCCGACTCCGGCCTGAGCGACGCCGCGCGCCGCTTCGCGGAGCGGTCGGACCGCTGAACTCCGGTACCGGACGAGACCTCGCCGCGACCTCACCTCGGTGCCGACGATGTTAGAACGGCAGCGAGAGGTACTCGCTCGGCACCGCGTTCCGCGCCGTCACCTGCGGGTCGACAACCTGACTGACCTCCAGTCCGCCGACGAGACTGGAGAAGAGGTACGCCTCGGTGCGCGAGAGGTCGTGATGGTGCGCCAGCAGGTCGAGCATGTCGCCGTTCGCCAGCGCGACCGCCTCCTCCAGCGTCTCCGCGCTCGCCAGCGTCTTCACCGCGTCGCCGGTGTCGACGACGGGACGGTCCGGCGAGACGGGCGGGTCCCCGACCACGGAGAGCGTCGCGTCGATCTCGACCGCGATCTCCGCGCCGGTCCCGCACATCTCGCCGTCGGCCATCGCGGCCTTCGCGTCGCCCATCGCCAGCATCGCGCCCTCCTGAAAGACCGGGAAGTAGACGGTCGTCCCGCCGGTCACGTCGGTCGTGTCGAGGTTGCCGCCGTGGTCGTCGGGCGTGAGCGTCGATATCGTCTCGCCGTCGGTGGCGACCCCGATAGTCCCGATCACGGGTTCGATCGGCACGTCGATCCCCTCGAAGTCGATCGTCCCCGGTTCGGTGCCGACCCCGTCGCCGCCGTCGACTTCGGTGATCCGCGTCGCCGGGTGGTCGATCTCGGGGTCGTCCTGACGGAGTCCGAAACCCGGCGCGGTGAGCACGCGACCGCGGTCCTCTGTGACGCGGACCGCCTCGATTTCGACGGCGAGGACGTCCCCCGGGCTCGCGCCGGCCACCGCGATCGGTCCGGTCGCGGCGTTGACCTCCTCGGGGATCGCGTCGAGCAGGTCTCCCGCCTCCTGAATCGCGCCGTTCAGGCTGTCGACCGTCTCGACCGTCAGCGACTCGCCGTCGGCGGCCTCGTACACTGGGTCCATCGACGGCCCGAACTCGTAGACGTGGCCGTCGCGGTGTGAGACGACTGCTCGTGACATCGAATACCGCTCCGCACGGCGGGGACAAAAACCCCCGCCGCGGGGGGATCGAGTTCCCGCCGCACCGCCCGAACCCGTCGGCGGCCGCGCGATCAGTCGTCCGCGTCGGGTCCGCGCCCGGTGTCGTGGTCGAGGAGCGGCGTGTCGGGGTTCTCGCATCCCGGTCGGCCGCACACGCCGGCGTCGTCGCCGGCGCGCTCGACGCCTCTGGCCAGGGACCCGATCTCCCACTCGACCGCGTGACCGGTCTCGCGCTCGTGGTCGCTCAGCGCCGTCCGCGCTCGCCGGAGGGAGTCGAACGCCGCTTCGTACGAACAGTCGTCACAGCGGACGCGGACGCTCGTCGCCATACCGTCCGTAGGGTCTCGGAGGGCCTAACGCCACCGATCCCCGTCCCGCGCGCCGGTCGGTTCGGCGCGGGGGGCGGTACCGGCACCGCCGCGACGCCCCGGTTCGACGGCGTGCGAGCGGCGGACCGCGACGGCGACCGCCTCTCTTTCGCCCGTCGCGACTCCACCGAGGGCGGTGGCTCGTCACCGAGTCCTCTCGTCCCCGTGACTACGGCGGTGCTATTGGGTGTGTCACACAACGCGACGGCCAGGCCTCCGGCGCGAGACGACCGCGCGCCGGCACGGTCGACGGCCGGGAGTTCGCGTCTTCCGCGCTGCGTCAGCCCTCGGCGGCGGCGCGCTCCGGGCGGTCGTACTTCTCCTCGAACTCGCCGATGAGCTGGCCCATCTTCGCGTACCAGTCGTTGAGCATCCGCTGCATGTCGTCGGCGATCTGCGAGGGGTCCGTCGGCCTGTACACGTGGTAGTACCCCCCCTGTTCGTAGTTTATCTGCTCCTTCTGGATGAAGCCGGCCTTGAGGAGCCGCTGGACCGCGCGGTAGGCGGTCGAGCGCTCGCGGTCGACGCGCTCGGCCACCTCGTCGATGGTGAGCGCCTCGTCGGCGGAGACAAGCGTCTGGTAACAGTCCTTGTCCAACTGCTTCAGACCGTGGAAGCACTCGAGTAACCCCTCACACTCCATGTCCCGCTGGAGCTGTTCGGACATCGAATCGGGCATTTTGTGACGTAACTGAGGGGTGCCGTCGCTAAAAGCGTTGTGCGTGTGTTGTACAATTCCACACACTCGGCAGCATCGACGACGCGTCGCCGCCGACGAAGCCGACGAAGCCGACGGTCCCGGGAGGCGGTCGTCGAGATCGACCGTTTCGGGAGGTAGAGTCGACCGTTACTCGTCGTCCGCGTCGGTCTCGTCGTCCGCGTCGGCCTCGTCACCCTCCGTCTCCTCGTCGAGGCCCGCCGCCTCGAACGCGTCTTCGACCTCCTCGACCGGGACCGTCCGGAAGCCGTCTGCCTCCGTCACGGTCGCGACCGCGAGGTCCGAGGCCTCGAACTCGTCGTCGTGGGCGGCCAGCGCCGCGACGGCGAGTTCGATGCCGTCCTCCAGCGAGAGGTCTTCGCTCCACTCGTCTTCGAGGTGGCCCTGGATGTCCTGGCGGCCGCCGCCGATGACGGTCGCCTTCCACTCGTTAGGCGTCCCCGAGGGGTCGGCCGCGAACAGGCGCGGCTCGCCGTCGTCGATGCCGCCGATGAGGAGCGCGGCGCCGTACGGTCGGGTGCCGCCCCGCTGCGTGTTCTCTTGGATGTGGTCGGTGACGAACTTCGTCAGCGTCTCGACGCCGACCGGCTCGCCGTAGCGGAGGCGGTTCCCCTGCGACTGGCGGCGCGCCAAGTCGATCAGCTGACGCGCGTCCGCGACGTGGCCGGCGCTCGCGGTGCCGAGGTGGTCGTCCAGCTTGTGGAGCTTCTCGATGCTCTCGGCCTCCATCAGCGACGAGGAGGGGCGGGACATCGCGACGAAGACGACGCCGTCGGTCGTCCGGACGCCCACGCTCGGCGCGCCGCGCGAGACCGCCTCGCGGGCGTACTCCACCTGGTAGATCCGGCCGTCCGGCGAGAACAGCGACGTGCCGCGGTCGTACGCCTGCTGGTCGTTGTTACCCATCATCGTCGATCACCCGCTCGCGCGGTGTCGCGTTCGCTCATTACCGTCCCTTACGCCGCGCCGTTGAAAAAGCATCCGTAACCGGTACGTCTCGGGGTCGCCCGCGCCCCCGGGTTCCGCGGCCGACCGCCGACCCCGACACGTCGCACCCGCCGCCAGCCGGCGGCACGGCCCCCGCTTCCGTTGCCGACGGATATATCCACCGGGGTCACTTAAATGAGACTACATTGGCGCACACACAAATCTCAGCCGCGCTACTGGCCGCGCTGGCGCTCCTCGCGGCGGTCGGCGGGGCGTTCGCGGTCGGCGGCGCTGCGGCGGTACCGGACGCGCGGATCACCGTCGGCGCGGTCGACGTCTCTCCGAGCGGTCCGACCGTCGGCGAGCGGACGGCGCTGAACGTCACCGTCTCGAACTCCGGCGGCAGCGACGCGGCGGCGAACGTCACCGAGGTCCGCGTCCGCGACGCCGACGGCGACGTGCTCGACAACGTCTCCGGCGTCGGCGCGCTCTCGGCCGGCGACTCGCTGGACGCGACGCTGTGGACCGCCTTCGAGGAGCCGGGCGAGAAGCGGCTCACCGTCGAGGCGGTCGCGAACCAGTCAACGACCGGCGAGTTCGTGACCGTCAGCCGCGAGACCGTGGTCGAGGTGCGGCCGACTCAGGTCGCGCTTGACCTCCGGACCCGCGCGCTCGACCCCGAGGACCTCCAGACCGACGACGGGAGCGAGAACCCGACCGCCGACCTCGGCGTCGGCGGCATCCAGGGCATCTTCGGCGGCGGCGGCGGACTCGACGCGGGCGGCGGCGGTCAGGGCGAAGAGTCGCCGCCGGTGGCGGACTCGCCCGTGGAGGTGACCGTGGTCAACACCGGCACGACGACCGCCGACCGCGTCAGCCTCCGCGCCGTCGGAACCGCGGCCGACGGCGGCGGCGACAGCGCCGCGGAGACGGTCGACGTCGGCCCGTTCGTCGTCGAGGACGTGGCGCCCGGCGAGGAGCGGCGAGTGATAGTCGACCTCGGGCCGCTCGACCGGCGCTCCGACGTGACGGTCAGCGCCGCGTTCCGCGCCGACACGGACCAGCGGAACGACCGCGGGGCCGACCGCACCGCGGAGTCGACGGTGACGTACCCGGTCCGCGAGGGGGCGGCGACCGTGACCGACGCGACGGTCCGCGAGGGCGGGGACGGCGCCGTCGTCGTCGACGCCAACCTCGGCAACGTCGGCAGCGGCGAGCTGACCGGCGCCGTCGTCTCGGTCGGGGACGCGCCCGGCGTCGAGCCGACCCCCGCGGGGGGCGAGTACTTCGTCGGGACGCTCGGCGCCAGCGACTTCGTCGGCTTCGATCTCGAGACGACGGTCAACGCCTCGGTGGCCGACGAGATTCCGATCCGGGTCGCCTACACAGAGCGCGGCGTCCGGTACACGGAGACGGTGACGGTGGCGGCGCCCGAACCCGACGACGAGAGCGACGCGGGCGGGACGCTCGGTCGGGTCGGCGTCGGGGGCGTGGGCGCCGCGGGCGCGGTCGCGAGCGGGCTCGCGCTCGTCGGTCTCGCCGGGGCGGTCGGCGTCGCGGTGCGGACCGGACGGACCGGGAGGTCGACCGACCGGCGACGCGACGGACCGGCGCCGTGAGCGGCGACGCGAGTGACGACCACGGCGCCGCCGCGCGTGACGACGACTACGGCGATCCGCCCGACGACTACGGCGTCGCGCTCCGGGGCGTCGTGAAGCGCTATCCGAGCGGGGGCGGCGACCCGGTCGTCGCGCTCGACGACGTGGACTTCGCGGTCCGGCCCGGCGAGTTCGTCGCGGTGGTCGGTCCAAGCGGCTCCGGGAAGTCGACGCTGCTGAACGTGCTCGGGCTGCTCGACGACCCGACCGGCGGGCGACGCCTGCTCGACCGGACGGACGTGACGGACCTCTCGACCGCCGAGCGGACGCGAGCGCGCAAGGAGTCGATCGGCTTCGTCTTTCAGGACTTCCACCTGCTGCCGACGCTGACCGCCGTCGAGAACGTCGCGATGCCGACCGCGTTCGACCCGGGCGACGCGAGCGACCGGGCCGCGGACCTCCTCGCGCGGTTCGGGCTGGGCGACCGGCTCGACCACGAGCCGAGCGAACTCTCGGGCGGGCAGAAGCAGCGCGTCGCCATCGCCCGCGCGCTCATCAACGAGCCGTCCGTGCTGCTCGCGGACGAGCCGACTGGGAACCTCGACACGGAGACCGGAGAGTCGATCCTCGCGGAGTTCGAGCGCGTCAAGGCCGAGGGGGTCGCGGTGGTCGCGGTCACGCACGACCCGCTCGTCGAGGAGTACGCCGACCGCGTCGTCGACCTCACCGACGGGGTGTTGACCGGCGGGCTGCCGGACGACCGCGAGTCGGAGGGCGCCGCCGACCGGTCCCGCGCCCCGAACGACCGCCAGACGGTCGGAGGCGACCGATGAGCGGCGGCGACGGTCGAACGGCGAGCGGGCTGGCCGGCTGGCTCCGCGGGTGGGGGCCCGCGGTGTCGATGGCGTCGCGGAACCTCCGGCGAAACCGGGTTCGGACGGTGCTCGCGGTGCTCGGCGTCTGTATCGGCGTGCTCGCGGTGGCGGCGCTCGGCATCTTCGGGAACGTGCTGGCGCTGGGAGCCGACGACGCCATCGGGGACATCGGCACTCAGGTCGTCGTCTCTCCCAACGCCGACGCGGGCGTGGAGTCGCTGTCGGACGCGGACGTGGCGTCGATCCGGCGGGCGGTCGGTGAGCCGGCGGTCGTCCCGCTGTACTCCGACAGCGCCACCGTCGCGCGGCAGGGCGACCAGACGTTCGCGACGGTGTACGGGATCGAGGAGCCGGCGCTGGCGTACGAGGCCGCCGAGGGCCGGCTGCCCGAACGCCACCGGCAGGGGGCGATCCTCGGCGCCGGCATCGCAGCGGACCTGGGCGCCGGCGCGGGCGACACCGTCGAGATCGCCGGCTCGCAGGTGCGGGTGATCGCGGTGTTAGTCGAGAGCGAGACGTTCAGCCCGGTGGCGCCCGACGACGCCGTCTACCTCCCCGAGTCGGCGTTCTCGGCCGACGGCTACGCGCAGGCGCTCGTGGTCTCCGACTCCGGCGCCGAGGCGCGCGCGGCCGCGGACGCCATCCGCGAGTCGGTGAACGCGCGCCAAGACCGGGTGGAGCTGTTCGAACTGGCCGCCCTCGTCGACGAGATCAACGAGTTCTTCGACCTGCTCTCGACGTTCCTGCTCGGCCTCGGCGCCATCTCGCTGGTCGTCGCCGGCGTCTCGATCCTCAACGTCATGCTGATGAGCACCGTCGAGCGCAGACAGGAGATCGGGGTGATGCGCGCGGTGGGCGTCGCGCGCCGCGACGTGTTGCGCGTCCTGCTCGCGGAGGCCGGGCTGATCGGCGCCGCCGGCGCCGCGGCGGGGACCCTGCTCACCGTCCTGCTCGTCGCCG
Organism: Halorubrum sp. 2020YC2; assembly: GCF_018623055.1. Classification (NCBI taxonomy): domain Archaea; kingdom Methanobacteriati; phylum Methanobacteriota; class Halobacteria; order Halobacteriales; family Haloferacaceae; genus Halorubrum; species Halorubrum sp. 2020YC2. Next base: position 2,059,900 of record NZ_CP076019.1, on the reverse strand, counting down.
GCCTCGTCATCGCGACGCCCGCGGTCGACGCCGCGCTCGTGCTCGACCGGACGAACGCCTACTACCTCCTGCTCGCGCTCGGATTCGGCGTCGGCGTGGGGATCGTCAGCGGCGCGTACCCCGCGTGGAAGGCGGCCAACGAACGGCCGGTCGAGGCGCTGCGGAGTTGATCCTGTGTGATCGCCAACCGGCCGCACTGCTCTGTGCCATTTAAAAACCGAACGGTGCGCCGGCGAGCGCCCGCAGGGCGCGAGCCGACCGCGAGGGAGTCGGCCGGCCTCCGCGTTGCTCCGGCCGCCCGACTCCCTCGCGCGTGCTGACTCGCGGCCGCCGATGGCGGCCGCTCGCAGGCACGCGCCACCGCAGTTCAACCGAGAAAAATCGCCGCGTAGCCCGAAAACGCCCGCTTAAACGCCGCGGCTCTGGAGCTTCTCTTCCTCTTCCATGTCCTCGTTGGACTGGCCCTTCATCCCCTTGCCGGTGCCGCTCGCGATCCGGGCGAGCTCCTCGGGGTCGTCCCAGTTGTTGACGGCCTCGACGATGGCGGTGCCCATCGCCGCGGGGTCCTCCGCGCCGAAGATGCCGGAGCCGACGAAGATGCCGTCACAGCCGTGGTACATCATCAGCGCGGCGTCGGCGGGCGTCGCGATGCCGCCGGCCGCGAAGTTGACGACCGGGAGCCGGCCGGCCTCGGCCGTCTCGTGGGCGAGGTCGCGCGGGGCGCCGTGCTCGCGGGCCCACTTCTCGCGCTCCTCGTGGTTGAGTCCGGTGAGCGTCCGGATCTGGTTTTTGATGGTGCGCTGGTGTTTGACGGCCTGGTTCACGTCGCCCGTGCCGGCCTCGCCCTTCGTCCGGATCATCGCCGCGCCCTCGCGGATGCGGCGGAGCGCCTCGGGGAGGTTCCGGGCGCCGCAGACGAACGGCGAGGTGAAGTCGCGCTTGTCGGTGTGGTACTCGTCGTCGGCGGGCGTCAGCACCTCCGACTCGTCGATCATGTCGACGCCGAGCGCCTCTAAGATCTCCGACTCCTTCCGGTGACCGATCCGCGATTTCCCCATCACCGGGATCGACACCTCGTCGATGACCTCGGGGACGCGCTCGGGGTCGGGCATCCGCGCGACCCCGCCGCGCTTCCGGATGTCGGCCGGAACGTGTTCGAGGACCATCACGGCGACCGCGCCGGCGTCCTCCGCGATGCGAGCCTGTTCGCGGTTAACGACGTCCATGATGACGCCGCCCTTCTGCATCTGCGCGAAGCCGCGCTTGACCAGCTCGGTCCCCCGCTTCAGCTCCTCCAGATCGGTGGCCTCTGCCATATCGAATTCATGGGTCGCCGGCCACTTAACGGGTCGCTTTCGGGCGGATGGGCGGCCGAAAGCGCCGTTCGATCCCCGAACCGATTCGGGTGACCTCCCGGACACGATCTCCGCGTCCCGCCACCGCGACCGCGACGACTGACCCTCCTCCCGACCCGCCACCGCGACCGCGACGACTGACCCTCCTCCCGACCCGCCACCGCAACCGCGAACTCCCCCGCCGCCTCGCCACCGCAACCGCGAAGTCCCCGGCCGTCCAAGCGGCGAGCGTGACCACCGGAGCCATTCTCGCCGGCGGGCGCTCGACGCGCTTCGGAGACGCGGACAAGGCCGTCGCGCCGCTCGCCGGCGCGCCGATGATCCGCCGGGTCGCGGACCGGCTCGCGGGGAGCGACGACCCGGTCCCGCCCGGCGCCGAGCGCGCCGGCAGCGGCGACCCGGTCGTCGACGAACTCGTCGTCAACTGTCGTCCCGACCAGCGCGAGGCGATCGAGCGGGCCCTGTCGGGGGTCCCGCTGCCCGTCCGCTGGGCGCTCGACGAGGACCCGGACTTGGGTCCGCTGGCGGGGATCCGGAACGCCTGCCGGGCCGCGACCGACCCCTACGCCGTCGTCGTCGCCTGCGACATGCCGTTCGTCGACCCCGCCTTCCTCGCGTCGCTGCGCGAGCGGGTTGAGGAGGGGACGACCGAAGCGGGAGCGGCCGACGCCGACGGCGGAGTCGAGGCGGTCGTCCCGCGGCTCGACGACCGCTGGTACCAGACGACGCAGGCGGTGTACGCAACGGGGCCGGCCGCGGCCGCCTGCGACCGCGCGCTCGACCGCGGCGACCGGAAGGTGCTCGCGGTGGTGGACCGACTGGACGCGGTCGTCGTCGACGACGACGCGATCCGGTCGCTGACGACCGAGAAGACGTTCACCAACGTCAACACGCGGGCCGAACACGACGAGGCGGAGCGGGCGGTCGCCGCCGCGGTCGACGCCGAGCGGGCCGGCGGCCGGTAGCTCACCTCGACCGCGGCGTCACTCCTTCAGCACCTCGTACGCCTCGTTGAGCCGCTTAAACTCCTCCTCGTCGCCGTCCTCGCCGTCCGGGTGGAGCCGCTTCGCGCGCTCGCGGTACCGCCGCCGGACCGCCTCGCCGTCGGCCGTGCGGTCGAGTCCGAGCGTCTCGTACGCCTCGCCCTCGCTCATCGCGTCGGCCGCCGGCGCGCGGTCTCTGGGGTCTCGACCGCCGGCACCGCCCGGCCCGTTCGGACCCCCCGTCCCGCGAGCGCCGGCCCGCCGTCCTCCGCCCGCGCCGCGGCCGCCGTCGGCGGCGCCGGCGGCCCGGTACGCGCGCTCTCGGTTGGTCTCGGCGCGGGCGCGCTGTCTGGCGCGCTCGCGCTCCGTCGGCCCCGCCTGCTCGGCGGACCGCCGCGCTTGGTCGTGGAGGCGCCCGGTGGCGTGGTACCAGAGGAAGTACGAGACGGCGGCGAACGGCGCCGCCAGCGCCAACGCGATCGGGTGGAGGACGATCCCGCCGATCACGAGCAGCGCCGTCATGCCGACGAACGTCCCGGCGAGTCCCACGACGACCGTTCGATTCCTCACGGCCGTGTTCGGGGTCGCAGGACCGTAAGGCTCTCGCCGCCGGCGCGCGGCGTCGACCTCTCGGGCGCGCCGCCTCCGCACCGTTTATCACCGCGGCCGCCTCGGTACGGGGTATGGAACCGGCGGACCGAGAGACGGCCACGGGGCTGCCGCCCGGGATCGCGGCCGCCCGCGAGGAACTCACGCCGATGCTCTCGCAGTACGCCGACCTCTGTGCCGCCCACGAGGACGCCTTGGTGTTGTTTCAGGTGGGAGACTTCTACGAGGCGTTCTGCGAGGCGGCCGAGACCGTCGCGCGCGTCTGCGAGGTGACGCTGACGGAGCGCTCCGACTCGACCGGCGACTACCCGATGGCGGGGATCCCCATCGACAACGCCGCGCCGTACCTCGAATCGCTGCTCGACGCGGGCTACCGCGTCGCGCTCGGCGATCAGGTCGAGGACGCCGAGCAGGCCTCCGGACTCGTCGACCGCGCCGTCACCGAGGTGATCACGCCCGGCACCGTCGTCGAGGACGACCTCCTCGAATCGGGGACGACGAACTACGTGGCGGCGGTGGCGGCCGAGGGCGACGGCGGCGAGAGCGACACGCCCGGCGCCAGCGACCGTCGCGTCGGCCTCGCCGCCGTCGACGTCTCGACGGGAGAGTGCCTCGTCACCGCCGGCGACCGGGACGCGGTCGCGGGCGAACTCGACCGGATCGCCCCGGCCGAACTCATCGCCGGCCCCGACGCCCCCGCGTTCGAACCGAGCGACGCGGAGCGCGGCTGGACGACCCACGACTACGACGCCGACGCCTTCGACCGCCGGACCGCGACCGAGCGGCTGAAGCCGTACCTCCCGGCGCCCGAGCGGCGGTTCGACGCCGACGCGGAGCTTCGGGCGGCGGGCGCGGTGATCGCGTACGCCGAGTACACGCAGGGCGACGACGGCCCGCTCTCGTACGTCACCAGAATCCGGCGATACGACCCCCGCGACCGGCTTCGGCTCGACGCCGCGGCCCAGCGCAGCTTGGAGCTGTTCGAGAACCGCGGGCTGGGCGCGAGCGACACGCTGTTCGACGCGCTCGACGAGACGAACTGCGCGCTCGGCCGCCGCTGTCTGGAGCGCTGGCTCCGCCGCCCGCTCGTCGACGCCGACGCGATCCGGAGCCGCCACGACGCGGTCGGGGAACTGGCGGACCGGAGCCTCGCCCGCGAGGGCGTCGCGGACGCCCTCTCGACCGCATACGACCTCGAACGACTGGTGAGCCGGGTGTCGCGGGGGCGGGCCGACGCCCGCGACCTGCGCTCGCTTCACCGGACGCTCGCGGTCGTCCCCGAGCTGAAGGCGACGCTCGCGGGGGCAGGGGGAGAAGCGGGTGCGAGCAGCGAGCCGGGTGGCGCCGATGAGGGCCCCGCGCTCCCCCGGACCGACCACCTCCGCGACCTCCGCGACCGCCTCGACGAACTGACAGAGGTGCGCGAGCTGATCGACGGCGCGGTCGCGGTCGACCCGCCACAGGAGATCACGGAGGGCGGCGTGATCCGCGAGGGGTTCGACGGCGACCTCGACGACCTGCGCGCCACCGAGCGCGAGGGGCGCGAGTGGGTCGCGGCCCTCGAGGCGAGCGAGCGCGAGCGCACCGGGATCGACTCGCTGTCGGTCGGTCACAACCAGGTCCACGGCTACTACATCGAAGTGACCGACGCCAACGTCGAGAAGGTCCCCGACGACTACCGGCGGCGGCAGACGCTGAAGAACAGCGAGCGCTACGTCACCCCGGAGCTGAAGGAGCGCGAGGAGGAGATAGTCGGCGCCGCCGAGCGCGCGGACGCCTTGGAGTACGACCTGTTCGTCGACGTCCGCGAGCGCGTCGCGGCCGAGACCGAGCGGATTCAAGGCCTCGCGGACGCGCTCGCGGAACTCGACGCCCTGACCTCGCTCGCGGCGGTCGCGGTCGCGCGCGACTACGTCCGCCCGGAGCTCCGGGAGGGCCCCGACGCCGACGTCGGCGGCGCGGTCGACCCCGCCGGAGGCGTCGAGATCGAGGGCGGCAGACACCCGGTCGTCGAGCGGGCCGAGGAGTCGTTCGTGCCGAACGACGCGGACCTCCCGCGCGGCTCGGTCGCGGTGATCACGGGACCGAACATGAGCGGGAAGTCGACGTACATGCGCTCGGTCGCCCTCGCGGTCGTGCTCGCGCAGACGGGGTCGTTCGTCCCCGCGCAGGCCGCGACGCTCCCCGTCTTCGACCGGCTGTTCACCCGCGTCGGCGCCTCCGACGACATCGCGGGCGGGCAGTCGACGTTCATGCGCGAGATGAGCGAGCTGACGGAGATCCTCCACGACGCGGGCGCCGACTCCCTCGTCCTCTTAGACGAGGTGGGCCGGGGAACGGCCACCACCGACGGCCGCGCCATCGCCCGCGCGGCCGCCGAGTTCCTCCACGACGAACTCGGCGCGACCGCCCTCTTCGCGACCCACTACCACGGGCTGACGGATCTGGCCGACGAGCGCGAGCGCGTCTTCAACCTCCACTTCACCGCGACCCGCGAGGACGGCGACGTGACGTTCCTCCACCGGGTCGTCCCCGGCGCCTCCTCGTCGTCGTACGGCGTCGAGGTCGCGGAGCTCGCCGGCGTCCCCGGCCCGGTGGTCGACCGCGCCCGCGACCTCGTCGCCGCCGAGGAGGCGGACAGGCGCGGGAACGCGGGCGGTGCCGGAAGCGAGGGCGGAACCGACGACGGGGCGACGGGCGGGGCCGACCCGGACGACGCCGACCGGGACGGCGACGCGTCGCTGCGGGAGTTCCTCGCGGAGGAGGCGTCGGGCGAGCGAGACGAGGGCGGTCCGGAGGCGGGCGACCCCTCCATCGAGACCCCGACCGGAAGCGACCCCGAGCCGCCAGCGAACGAGACCGGTGAGGCGGGTGCCGCCGCCGGCGCTCCGTCCGACCTCACCGCGGACCTCCGCGACCTCGACCTCGCGCGGATGACGCCCATCGAGGCGCTGAACGCCCTCCACGACCTCCAGTCGCGGGTCGACGATGACGGGTGACGGAGACGCCCGGCGCGTCCGCCGGCTCGACCGGGCGACGGTCGACCGGATCGCGGCCGGCGAGGTGGTGACGCGGCCCGCGAGAGTGGTCGGAGAGCTGGTCGACAACGCGCTCGACGCGGGCGCCTCGCGGATCGAAATCTCCGTCGACGGCGACGGCACCGACCGGATCCGCGTCGCGGACGACGGGCGTGGAATGGGCCGTGCGGACGCCGAGCGCGCCGTCGAGCGCCACGCGACGAGCAAGCTGGCGCCCGACGGCGACCCGGTCGGGGTCGAGTCGCTCGGCTTCCGGGGCGAGGCGCTCGCCGCCGTTGCCGAGGCCGCCCGGCTGGAACTCGTGACCAGCCCCGGCGACGGGGTGGGCACGCGCGTCGTCGTCGGGAGCGCGGGAGGCACGGAGAGCGCGGGAGGCACGGAGAGCGCAGGAGGCACGGGGAGCGCGACGCGGTCGGGGAACCCGGGCGGCGAGCGGGACGTCGCGGTCGAGCCCGCGGGCCGCGCCCGGGGAACGACCGTCGTCGTCGAGGACCTGTTCGCGACCCGGCCGGCCCGCCGGGAGTCGCTCGCGGGCGGGACGCGGAGTTCGCGCGGATCTCCTCGCTCGTCGCGGACTACGCGCTGGCGAACCCCTCGGTCGCGTTCGCGCTCGACCACGACGGGTCGACGACGCTGTCGACGCCCGGCACCGACCGCACGGACGCGCTGCTCGGCGTGTACGACCGCGACACCGCGAGCCGGTCGACGACCGTCGAGGCGAGCGTCGCGGTCGAGCCGGACGGCGAGCGCGACGCGGTCGACGTCGGGGTCTCGGGCGCGCTGGCGTACCCGTCGGTCACCCGGGCCACCCGCGACCACGTCCGCGTCTCCGTGAACGGGCGGCCGGTCCGGAACGACCGGCTCGCGGCCGGGGTCCGCGAGGGGTACGGTCGGCTCCTGCCCGACGGGCGCGAACCGGTCGCGGCGGTCGACGTCTCGCTCCCGCCCGCCCGCGTCGACCCGAACGTCCACCCCGCCAAGCGGGAGGTGGGGCTCCGCGACGCCGACGCGGTCGCGGACGCGGTCGCCTCGGTCGTCGCGGACGCGCTCACGGGCGCGGACCTCCGGCGCTCCGCCGACGTCGCCACCGACCTCGGCTCCGCGCTCGACCCGGTCGGGGAGGGGGACGGCTCGCGCGCCGGGGCGTTCGCGGACGCGGAGCCGCTCGGCGTCTTCCGCGACCTCTACGTCCTCGTCGAGTCCGGCGACGACCTGCTCGTGATCGACGGGCACGCCGCCCACGAGCGCGTGAACTACGAGCGGCTCGCCCGCGCGTTCGACGGCGACCCGGTGCCGACCGCGGCGCTCGACCCGCCGGCGACCGTCTCGCTGTCGACCGACGAGGCCGCGGCCGCGAAGGCGCACGCCGACGACCTCGTCGCGCTCGGCTTCGAGACCGAGGCGTTCGGCGGCGGCGCGCGCCGCCTGCGGACCGTCCCCGCGCCGTTCGGCCGGACCGCGGACGCGGACGCCTTCCGCGACGCGCTCGCCGCGCTGTCGGGACCGGACGGCGGCCGCGGCGCGTCGCGTGACGCGCGCGACGCCCTGCTCGCGGACCTGGCGTGTCACCCCTCGCTGAAGCGGGGCGACTTCAAGGACCTCGCGGACGGCGACCTCCGGGACCTGCTCGACCGCCTCGGAGAGTGCGACCGCCCGTACGCCTGTCCGCACGGCCGCCCGACCGTCCTTTCGGTCGACGAGGCGACGTTCGCGGCCGGGTTCGGGCGGGACCGGTGAATCGGGCCGCCGAGACCGACGAGCCGGGGGCGGCGCGCTCGACGGCGAAACGGGTGGGATCCCGACCGGTACCTATTAACACGATGAGACCGGGGTACTGACATGGAGAGCGGACCGAAGTGACGCGGGGCTCGCTGCCGCAGGAGCGGTCGGGCGGCCGTTTCTCGGCGCCTGACGGCTTCCGCGACCTCGTCGAGCGACTGCTCGCGTGGCTTCGGGACCGGCGCGGGTCGGGCTTAGAGCGCGTCTCGACCGCGACGACGATGCGGAACGTCGTCGACGCGGACGCGCTCGCGGCCGAGACGCCGCCGAAGTGGAGCGTCCTCCACGACGTGGTCACCTACGGCGCGGACTCGCTCACGGACGTGCTCGTCTTCCGACACGGACCCACCAGACAGGACCTAGTGGTGATGCCGGAGCGCAACACCAAGCCGGAGGGAGAGGTCAGCTTCTACCACGCCGACCGCACGAAGGGGGCGCGTCACCTGCTGTCGATCGGCGCCGACTCGCTCACGGCGGCGCTCAGCTACATCTTGGAGCGCATCGAGCGGTTCGAGCGGCTGTTCACCGGCCGCGGGACGGAGCTTCCGAGCGGGTACACCGGTCCGTCCGACCGATAGCGGCCCGGATCGGGGGCGGCTCTTCTCAGGCGGGGCGGTCGTTCGGGCGCCCGTCGCCGTCCTCGTCGGTCCGTTCGACGCGCTCGACCGTCTCCTCCGCTTCCGCGGTCTCGGGCGGGTACGAGACGGTCCGCTGCGGGTAGGGGATGGAGATGCCGGCGTCAGCGAAGCGCTCTTGGATCCGCTCGACCGCGAGCGCCTTCGAGCGCCACCGCGCCTGCGGCGTCGGCGGGTCGATCCAGAACCGGAGGTCGAGCAGGATCGCGGAGTCCCCGAACCCGGAGGGGATCGCGTACGGCTGCGGGTTGTTCGCGATCGCGTCGATCCCCTCCAAAACCTCCTCAGCGATTCCCGCCGCCTCATCGGGGTCGTCGTCGTACCCGATCCCGACCTCCATGTGGATCCGGAGGCGCCCCTCGCGGCTCCGGTTCGTGATCGCCTGGTTGGCGACGAGGTCGTTCGGCACCACGACGTACTCCCCGTCGAAGTTGCGCATGTGGGTGTTTATGATCGTGATGTCGGTGACGAACCCCTCCTCGCTGCCGATCTCGACCCAGTCACCGATCTCGAACGGGCGAGCGAACATCAGCACGAAGCCGGCGATGAGCGACCCCAGCGTCTGCCGGGCCGCCATCCCGAGGACGATCCCGAGGAAGCCGGCGCCGACGAGGAGGCCGCCGAGGTTCACGCCCCAGATGCCGAGGACCGTTATCCCCGCGAGGATGAGTAGCCCCACCTGCGCGAGCCGGGTGAGGATCTGCTCTTGGTGGGCGGTGATACGGTCGCTGTCGGCCGAGAGGTCCGCGACGTACGTCTCTAACGCGTCGCTGGCGACGTAGGCGCCGCCGAGAAGCACCGCCGAGAGCAGCACCTGTCCGCCGACCCTGACGGCGTTCTCGGCTACGGGCAACACCGAGCGGACGAAGTCGAACTGCCCCCACACCGTCAGGACGGCGACGCCCGCGAGCGCGAACAGCGCGAGCTGCGAGAGCCCAACCGCCATTCGCAGGAGGAACGACGCCGGGACTCCCTCGCGGAGCGTCTCAACGGCGCCGCCGGCCGACCCGTCCGTGCGGCCGTCGAGGAGTCGCTCGACCCGGTCCGAGGCGGTCCGCTCGCCGGCGCGGACGGCCTTCGGAAGCAGCAGCCACCCGACGCCGAGCGTCACGAGGACGATACCGGCGGTGGCCGCCAGCCGCCCCTCCGTGGTCGCGACGTCGCTCAACACCGCACCGATTCTGGCTCCCAGTCGGCCAATCACGGTCGGGGGTTCGTCCCCGGCCGAATAACGCGTTCGACGCGAGTCTCAACCGAGAGAATCGGCCCGCCTCCGTCGACGGGCAGCGGCGTCCCGGGGGGTGCCCCGGTCACCGCCCTCGTCGGAGCTCCTCGATCAGCTGCTCGATGAGCGTCGACTGCCGGTCGAGGCGCTCGGACTGCGCCTCGACGGTGCGCCGCAGCGCGGCGACCTCGCTCGCGAGGTCCGCGTCCTCGACCCCGGCGCTCTCGAACGGCGACCCGTCGAACGCGTCGCCGTCCGGGACCGCATCCTCGTCCGTAACGGCCTCCGCGGCGACGTCGGCGTCGGAGACGGGATCCGCGCCGCCCGACCCGGCGACCGTCGAGTCCGCCGCGACCGCGTCGCCGCCGGCGGGCGACGGGGACCCGTCCGCCGCCTCTCGTCCGAGTTCCTCGGAGACGGACGCGGTCGTCGTCGCGTCCGAGCCGAGCGAATCCGCCTCGGCGGCGTCCGCGCTCGCGTCGCCCCCGGTCGCGTCGCCGGTGACCGCGTCGCCTGTGGCCGCGTCGTCGACGGTCGCGTCCTGTGCGCTCGCGTCGTCGACGGCGGTGTCCGCCGCGAGCGGGTCCGCGCCCAGCGGGTCTCCCGCGTCGCTCGACGCCTCGGGTTCGACCGGGTTCGACCCGGCGGCCGGGTCGGCGGGACCGCCCGCCTCGTCCGGTCGGGTCTCGGGGCCGTCGGCGTCGGCCTCCGCGTCCGCGACCGGGGACGCCGAGAGCGGGTCCGGCCCCTCGCCGAAGTCGGTTGTGCCGCTCGACTCGCCGCTCGTCGTCGACTCGTCGGCCTCGGCGGCGGCGACGCGGAACTCTTCGAGGCTGTCGACGCCGTGGAACGAGCACACCGCGTCCGCGAGCGTCTCCCGGACCGCGCGCGCGGACTCGTTCGGCGCCTTGAACCGCTCCGAGCGGCCGTCGTGGACGAGGACGACCGCGGTGGCGACGGTCCCCTCCTCGAAGTCGAGCCCGGTGAGGTCCTCGTAGTGGAACTCCTCGAACTCGGCGTCCCAGACGGCCGAGCCGACGTGTTTGACCAGCCGTTCGCTGGTGACGATCAGGGTGAGTTCCGAGAACCGGAAGGTGCGCACGACCGTCTCGCCGGGACCGGTGACGCCGCCGGCCGAGAGGACGCCGGCGAGGACCGGGTGGAGGACGTCGTCCACGCGCTTCGAGGGGACCGAGAGCGTCTCGTCGCCGTCGAGACCGTATCCGAGGGTGATCTTCGACTTGCGGCGGCCCGTCGAGACCTCGATGCGCTCGACGTCGTGGTCGTACTCGTCGACGGACTCGTCGGACAGGAGTCCGTCGCCGCGGTAGACGAGGGTCCGGGTGGGCGTGACCGCGAGTCGATCGTCGCCGCCCAGCGGCACCTCGGCGACGACGTCCTCGTCGCCGACGGTCCCCGCGAGCAGTTCGGGAAGGCTCATACGCCCGGGATACGCCGCGCCCGGCATAAATCCGCTGGGTCGGCCGCGAGCGCGGGCCGAACGCCCTCGTCGCGGCGCGCACGCGGCGGTCGCCCCCCGGCTCGCGTCGGCCCCGGAAGCGGCCGCCCGCAGCGATCTGCGATCGGTTCACAACCCTCCGACGGATGGGAAGGTTAAAGAGTCTCATCGCGGTACGAACTGGTGAGGCCGGGTGGCTTAGCTGGACATAGCGCCGCACTCATAGGGTTCAGAGATTCGGTGCGGTGACGCCTTGGAAGCGTCCGCGTCCTTCCCGTGGCTCCGCCGAGCCTCGGACCTGGGACATGCGGAGATCGTGGGTTCGGAGCCCACCCCGGCCATACTGCTCTCACGCACCGAGCGCCGGCGCCGTCGAATCGCTCGACGGCGTCGAACTGTTCGGCCTCCTACACCGTATTCGGCCCCTTACACCGGAACCGCCGCGCCCGCGACGAGCGCGACCGCGAGGACGACGCCGCCCACTCCCAACAGCGCGTAGTTCGCGAGCGGGTTCGCCGCCGTAACCAGATCGAGCGTGTACTCGGTGTCCCGAACGGGCGCGTACGGCCGGATCCCCATCGGCGTGAGCGCGTCCGCGAGGAGGTGCGAGACGATCGCCACGGCGCCGAACAGGAACCCGACGCCGCCGGCGAGGAGCGCGACGGCGACCCCGCGCTGGACCCCGACCGCCAGCCCGACGGCTCCGAAGGCGACCCCGACGAGCAGCGCGAACCAGACCGTGTGGGTGATCCCCCGGTGTTTGACGAAGGGGATCCGCAGGTCGAGGTCGGGGACCGTCGCCGTCGAGGCGACGCCGAGGGCGCCGACCGCGCCCGCCTCGAACGAGGCGAACGCGGCGACGAGGAACCCGAACGGGGCGTAGACGGCGAGCGCGGCCCCGAGGTGACCCTTGCGGTACATGTGAGCGACTGCGTTCTCGGCGCGTAAGTCCGTTACGTCGGCCCCCTCCGGGCGAAACGCCTACGGCCTCCCCCCGCGACCGTCCGGTATGACGCTGACCGCGCGCGACCTGATGGAACCGGACGTGAAGACGGTCTCGCCCGACGACGACGTCGCCGAGGTGTTCAAGCGGTTCGCCCGCTACGAGTTCAGCGGCTTCCCCGTCGTCGACGACGACGAGCGGGTGGTCGGCGTGATCACCGAGTCCGACCTCGTCGACCTGTTCGAACCCGAGGACGAGACGCTGTGGATCCCCGTCGGACTCCCGCCGTTCGTGGACACGCTCTCGTATCAGATCAAGCGCCCGTGGGCGGACATCGACCTGGGCGTCGACATGATCCGCAACGCCGACCGCCCCGTCTCCGAGGTGATGAGCGCGGACGTGGCGACGGTGACGCCCGACAGCGACGTCGACGACGTGCTAGACCTGCTCGTGGGCGACGACCCCGATATTAATCGTGTGCCCGTGGTTGACGACGACGGGCGACTGGTCGGTATCATCGCGCGCCAGGACGTGATCCGCGCGTTCCGCGACCGCCGACTGGAATAAGTTGACCGCGGTTCTCTCGACGAGTATTTAAAATCAGTCGACCGCTGCTCGACGGTGAACACCGCCAAAGCCCCAGTCGCTTGCTTATAAATAGACGATAGCTGATCGACGACGAACATCTTCAAAGCCCCAGTCGCGAGGCGGGCGCACGCTCGCTGTCGTTCGAAAGGCGCTTCGCGCCTTTCGTGATGACGAGACGCCGAAGGCGTCTCGAACCACGCTCCTCACTCGGTCGCTCTCTTCGTTCGCTCCCTCGTTGCGGTGCTTACGTCGTCATCAGAACGCTTCGCGTTCTGATTGGCTCACGAGAGCTCCGCTCTCGTGAACGCCTGCGCCCGCCTCGCGACTGCCCCTTTGAGTCCCGCCCCGCACGGCACCGCAGCCTCACGCCTCCCCAACCTCGTCAGCCGGCCTCCGCTTCGCTCCGGCCGGCTGACTCCAGCGAGAATCGAAGATTCTCTGGCAGCCGGCGCTACGCGCCGGCGACCTCGCGCGTGCGACTCGCGGCCTCCGGCCGCTCGTCGGCACGCGCCACCGCATCGCCGTTTATAAGTGGATCTCGCAGTCTCACCCACATTTAAATATCGCGTCGCTGTCAGCGGGCTGATCCGCTGTTTCAACACCCGTCGCCAGACAACACCGATCGAATGGGGTCGGGAGAGCCGTCGAACGGACAGCCTCTTACGAGTCGACCGTCAGGAACGGACGGACATGCTGATAGCCGGAACCATCGTCGCCGACTCCGAGACCGTCATCCCCGACGGCGCCGTCGTCGTCGAGGGACAAACGATCGCCGCGGTCGGTGACGAGGCCACCCTCCGCGACCGCTATCCCGACCACGAGCGCCGCGCGTTCGGCCTCGTCGCGCCCGGCCTCGTCGGTGGCCACGTTCACTCCGTCCAGTCGCTCGGACGGGGGATCGCGGACGACGACGCCCTCCTCGACTGGCTGTTCGACGCCGTGCTTCCGATGGAGGCCGCGATGGACGCCGAGGCCACCCGGGCCGCGGCCGAGCTGGGGTACCTGGAGTGTCTCGAATCGGGCACGACCACCGTCGTCGACCACCTCTCGGTGAACCACGCCGAGGAGGCGTTCGAGGCCGCGATCGAGACGGGGATCCGCGCGCGGCTCGGGAAGGTCCTGATGGACCGCGACTCGCCCGACGGCCTCTTGGAGGAGACCGACGCCGCGCTCGCGGAGAGCGAGACCCTTATCGAGAAATACCACGGTGCGGCCGACGGTCGCGTCCGCTACGCGGTCACGCCGCGGTTCGCCGTCACCTGTACCGAGGCCTGCCTGCGCGGTTGCCGCGAGTTGGCCGACCGCCACGACGGCGTGACGATCCACACCCACGCCAGCGAGAACGAGGACGAGGTCGAGACGGTCGAGGCGGACACGGGGAAGCGGAACGTCCTCTGGCTCGACGAGGTCGGCCTAACCGGCCCGGACGTAACGCTCGCGCACTGCGTCCACACCGACGAGCGGGAGCGCGAGGTGCTCGCGGAGACCGACACGGTCGTCACCCACTGCCCCTCCTCGAATATGAAACTCGCCTCGGGGATCGCCCCGGTTCAGGACTACCTCGACCGCGGGATCACGGTCGCGCTCGGCAACGACGGTCCGCCGTGTAACAACACGCTCGACGCCTTCACGGAGATGCGGCAGGCGAGCCTCCTCGGGAAGGTCGACGCCCGCGACCCGACCCGGCTCCCCGCGGGTACCGTCTTGGAGATGGCGACCGAGGGCGGCGCCCGGGCTGCCGGCTTCGACCGCCTCGGCGCGCTGCGCGAGGGGCACCGCGCCGACGTGATCGGGATCACCACCGACATCACCCGCGCCACGCCGCTCCACGACCCGCTCTCGCACCTGGTGTACGCGGCCCACGGCGACGACGTGACCTTCGCGATGGTCGACGGCGAGGTCCGCTACGCGAACGGCGAGCACGTCGGGACCGACGCGGCCGCGGTCCGCGAGCGCGCGACGCGGCACGCGGAGCGCGTCGTCGAGGAGGCGGGGATCGAGACGGCGAGACCGTAACGCGTTCGGGGCCCTCGACCGCATCGCGCGCAAAAACCGGTCTATCACCGCTAAAACGGGCTTTATCGGCGCAAATTCGGACACAGTATCTCCGAGGTATACCCGTTCGGGCCCCGTTCGATAGGTCACCATGACGGACCGATCGCGGACGACGGGCGACGACCGCACTCGGGCCGCGGGCACCGACGAGCTCAGTCGACGGGGGTTCGTCGCCCTCGGCGCCGGCGCGAGCGCGACGCTGCTCGCGGGCTGCGCCGGAGACGGAGGGGTCCCGTCGACGGACGGCTCGGACGGTTCCGGCGACGCCGACGGCTCGCAGACGCTCACCGGCGGCTTCCGGCTCCTCATCAGCGACGCCCCGGCCGACATCGGTGACTTCGACCGGCTGGACGTCACCTTCGACCGAGCGCGCGTCTTCGAGGCGGGGGACGGCGACGAGGAGGACGAAGAACCCGAAACGGACGACGAAGACGAGGAGGGATCGGACGAGGGTGCCGAGCAGAACGCCACCGAGACCGCCGAGGACGACGGGAACGCCACCGAGACCGACGACGCGAACGAGACGGCGGACGGCGAGGACGACGGTGGCGAGGAATCCGAAGCGGACGGCGAGGACGACGAGGGTGACCGCGGGTTCACCGTCGTCGAACTCGACGACGCGGCGGTCGATCTCACGCGGGTGATCGAAGACGACGCGATCGCCGTCTTCGACGGCGAGATTCCGGCGGGAAGCTACGAGAAGATCGAACTCGAGGTCTCCGCCGTGGAAGGGGTCGTCGACGGCGAAGCGGTCGACGTGAAGCTCCCGAGCGAGAAGCTCCAGATCACGAACGGGTTCGAGGTCACGCCCGACGAGCCGGTCAGCTTCGTCTTCGACATCAACGTCGTCAAGCGCGGCAAGAACAACGGCTACATCCTCAAGCCCGTCATCTCGGGCAGCGGGGTCGCGGGGCGCGACGTCGACGTGAACGAGATCGACGACGAGGGCGAGGAGGATGAGGACGAAGACGAGGAATCAGAAGCCGGCGACTCGGAAGCGGACGAGGACGCTGAGACGGACGACGCCACCGACGGAAACGAGACGGACGACGACGAGAACGGGACCGCGAGCGGGAGCTAGCTACGAGGAGGTCTCGACGGACGAGGCGGCCGCGGGCGGGCACTTCGCCCACCGCAGCGCGGCGTCGTCGTCGTTGAACGCCTCGGTGTCGACCCCCTCGACGTCGATGGTCCGCTTGAGGTACCGTCGCTTCGAACGCTGCCCGACGACAGCGAAGCGGTCGACGCCGCGGGCGACCGCGATTTGCGCGGACTCGCGGAGCGCCCGGCGCCCGGCGTCGGAACACGGGCGGCTCGTCCGAACGACGATCACGACGGCGTCGACCGCGTCCCGCGTGGCCGCGCTCCGCCATCGGTCGAGCAGCGTCTCGCCGTCTGCGGGGCTCAGTCCAGTCCCGTGAGGGAACTCGACGACGAGGACGTCGTCCTCGACCCGCAGCAGCCAGCGCTCGCTCGGTTCCATGCCCTCTGATATCACACTCCTGATTATAAAACTACGTTCCAGAATATCGATATCGATATCTGAAAGCGATCGAGGTGATCGAACAAGTATGGAGTAACGGCCGATAGACGGTCGAAATCGGCTTTTGACGGGGTGAATCGCTCTCGTTTTCGATCGAGAGATTCGGAGCCGGCTCTCTGATCGCGGACGTGTCGACCCTGAGGTACGTCGACTTCGGCGGGACGAACCGCGGCTCGCGTCAGCTTCGGCCGGCGTCGACCCCGTCGGTGGCCTCGTCGTCGAGCGCGTCGACGACCGCGGTCGCGAGCGCCTCGAACGACGCCTCGTCGGGGACGACGTCGGTCTCGATGCCGTTGTCGGCGGCCGTCTCGGCGGTCGGCGGGCCGATGGCGCCGACGACCGCGTCCGCCAGTCCGTCGCGGGCGGCGTCCTCGACGCCGCGGTCCGCGGCCGCCGCGAGGACGTTCTCGACGGTCAGCGACGAGGTGAACGCGACGGCGTCGAGGTCGCCGCCCGCCGCCAGCTCCGCCGAGTCGCCCGCGTCGTCGGGCCGCGTGAGCCGGTACAGGACGGTCTCCGTCACCTCGGCGCCGGCCTCGCGCAGTCCGTCGAGGAGGACGTCGCTCCCGTGGTCCGAGCGGGCGACGACGACGCGCTCGCCCGCGACGAGCGGTTCGAGCGCCGCGACGAGGCCCGCGGAGGTGTACTCCTCGGGGACGACGTCGACGGTCCAGCCCGCCTCGCGGGCGGCCGCGGCGGTGGCTGGGCCGATTGCGGCGAGGTCGGCGTCGCCCGGCTCCCAGCCCGCCTCGGCGGCGAGTTCGACGCCGGTCTTGCTGGTGAGCACGACGAGGGGGGCGTCGACCGGGACGGCCCCGGTCGGCTCGACTTCGAGCATCGGGTCGGGGACCGGCTCCGCGCCGAGCGACCGGAGCAGTTCGACCGCCGACTCGATACGCTCGTCGTCGGGGCGGAAGACGGCCACGCGCGGCCGGTCCGGCTCGCCGCTCACGCCCCGTCACCCCCGTCCGCCGGAGCGTCGTCTTCCGCTCCCGCCGGTTCGCCGCCCTCGTCCGTCGACCGCACCGGCGCCGAGCCGGCGTTTTCGAGGAAGGTCACGACGCGGTCGCGGGTCGCGGCCACGTCGCCGATCACGGTGATCGCCGGGGGTTCGATCCCCGCCTCGTCGCGGGCGTCCACGATGGTGTCGAGCGTGCCGGTCGCGACGCGCATGTTCGGCCACGTCGCGCGCTCGACGAGCGCGACCGGGGTGTCGCCGTCGAGGCCCGCGTCGCGGAGCTCGGCGGTGTACGCCGGCAGCTTCCCGACCCCCATCAGCACGACGACGGTCCCGCCGGTGGCCGCGAGGGCGTCCCACTCGACCGCGGACTCCTCCTTCGTCGGGTCCTCGTGGCCCGTGACGAAGGAGACGGAGGAGGCGTGGTCGCGGTGGGTCACCGGGATGCCGGCGACCGCGGGACCGGCGATTGCGGAGGTGACGCCGGGGACGACCTCGAAGGGGATGCCCTCGTCCGCGAGGTGCTCGGCCTCCTCGCCGCCGCGGCCGAAGACGAACGGGTCGCCGCCCTTCAGCCGGACGACGCGGTTCCCCTCGCGGGCCAGTTCGACCATGCGCCGGTTGGTGTACTCCTGCGGCGTCCACTCGCCGCCGGCGCGTTTCCCCACGTCCTCCCGTTTCCCCTCGGGGATCTCGCCGAGGATCTCCGGGCCCGGGAGCTTGTCGTGAAGCACCACGTCGGCCGACTCGATCAGCCGCTTCGCCTTGACCGTGAGCAGATCCGGATTCCCCGGCCCGGAGCCGACGAGGAAGACCGTCCCGACCCGGTCGTCGCGGCCGCGAGCCGGCGGCTCGTCGGCGTTCGGTCCGGGTCCCGCTCCGGCGCCGGAACCGCCTTCACTCATCGGTCTCCGCCTCCCCGGCCTCGTCGCGCGCCTCGGCTATCAGGTCGGCCGCGCCGCGGTCCGCGAGGTCCGCGGCGAACTCCGCGGCGGCCGTCGCGTGCGACCGGATCGGGAGATCGCGGGTGTCGACGACCTCCTCCGTCCCGTCCGTCGAGAGGATCCTCGCCCGGACGTGGACGTGTTCGCCCTTGACGAGCGCAGAGACGCCGATCGGCGCGACGCAGCCACCGTTGAGCTCGCCTAGAATCGTCCGCTCGACCGTGACCGCCACCCGGGTCCGCGGGTGGTCGACCGCCTCGCGGACCGCCTCGACCACGTCCGGGTCGCTCGCGGTGACCGCGATGGCGCCCTGCCCGGCGGCCGGGACGAACTCCTCGCGCGGGAGCCGCGTCGTCTCCACCTCGTAGAACAGGTTCGAGCGGCGCAGCCCGGCCTCCGCGAGGACGACCGCGTCGTACTCGGTCTCGACTTTCCGCTCCATCGCGGTCCGTTCGAGGTCCGAGAGCGAGTCGAACCACTCCTCGACGCTCCGCTCGAACTCCTCGTCGACCTCGTCGCCCGCGTCGCTCTCCTCTCCCTCCTCCGACTCGTCGTCGAGCGCGTCCCAGTTCGGTTCGTCCTCGCCGCCACCGTCCTCGCTGTCGTCTTCCGACCCCTCGGCCGTCGCCGCCCGGGCCTCGCCGGAGGCGATCAGGCGCCGCTCGTGTTCCGCCTGAAGCCCGGGCGCGAGCAGCTTCTCCAGGCGCGTGTCGACGTTGCCGCGGATCGGCTCGACGGTGAGGTCGGGGCGGGCCGCCCGGATCTGCGCGCCCCGGCGGAGCGATCCGGTGCCGACGACGGCGCCGGCGGGAAGGTCCTCGATGCCCAGCCCGTCGGGCTGGACGACTACGTCGCCGGAGGGAGCGCGCTCGGGCACGCCAGCGACGACGAGGTCGTCCATCTCCTCGGTCGGGAGGTCCTTCAGCGAGTGGACCGCGAGGTCGGCGTCGCCGGCGAGCACCTCCTCGTCCAAGGCGCGCACGAACGCGCCCGTCTTGCCGAGGCGGTGGATCAGTTCGTCGGGGATCTGGTCGCCGCGCGTCTCCACCTGCCGGAGTTCGACGTCGCGGCGCCGGCTCGACAGCGCCTCGCGGACGGTCTCGGCCTGCCGGAGAGCCAGGTCCGACCCGCGGGTCGCGAGCCTGAGCGTTTCGGTCATACGCGGACCGAGGTCCCCCGCGTTCAAAAGCGCACCAGTTCGGCCGCCTCGGCGCCGTCGACGGCGGCACGGGGGTTTCGGGCCGCTCCGGCCGTTCCGAGGCAACTCCCGCCACCGTCACGGGCCCTTTATCAGTCCGCCCCGAAACCGGAGACGACTATGGCACGCGTTTGCGCCGGGGCGCGGCTCCACTTCGGCTTCTGTAACCTCAGCCTCTCCCACGAGCGGCTGTACGGCGCCCTCGGCGTGGGGCTCGCGGCGCCCCGCGTCGTCGTCGACGCGGAGCCGGCCCCGGCGGTGCGCGTGACGGTCGAGGACGGGGAGGGAGACCGCTCGGAGTCGGTCGATTCCGCCCCGAGCGTGCGCGACGACGTCCGCGGGTACGCGAGCGCCGCGGTCGACCTGCTCGGCGTCGACGGCGCCCGCGTGGCGGTCCGCGCGTCGCTCCCGCGACACGCCGGGCTCGGCAGCGGGACCCAGCTGGCGGCGGCGACGCTCGCGGCGGTCGCGACCGCCCACGGCGAGCCGGCGCGGGTGCGCGAGCGCGCCCCGGCGCTCGGTCGCGGCGGGCGCTCCGGCGTCGGCGTCGCGACGTTCGAGTCCGGCGGCTTCGTCCTCGACGCCGGCCACCCGACCGCGCGGTTCACCACCGACCGCCCCGCCGACGGCGAGTGGACCGTCCCGCCGGTGGCCGCGCGGCACGCCGTCCCCGGCGGCTGGCGGTTCCTCCTCGTCGAACCGGACGCAGACCCCGGGCGGAGCGGGGCGGCGGAGGACGACGCGATGCGCGCCGCGGTCGAGCGCGCGGAGCCGGGGCTCGCGGACCGGATCGGCGGGACCGTCACCCGGCGCGTCCTCCCCGCGGTCGCGACGGGGAACGCGGAGGCGTTCGGGGCGGCCGTCGCGGAGATCGGCCGACTCAACGGCACGTGGTACGCCGACGAGCAGGGCGGGGTGTACAGGCCCCCTGTGGGTGAGCTGGTCGCGTCGCTGTCGGCGGACGCGGCGGTGTTCGGCGCGGGGCAGTCCTCGTGGGGACCGACCGTCTACGGCGTCACCGACGCGGATCACGCCGACGCGGCGCGCGAGGCCGGCGAGCGCGCGCTCGACGCGGCCGGCGTCGGCGGCTCGGTCTCGGTAGTCCGGGCGGCCAACGAGGGCGCGCGGGTCACCGAAGGCGCGGCGGGCGGCGAGGACGAGGGGAAGTGAGCGCGGGCCGGGAGAGGGACGCGGGCCGGGAGAGGGACGCGGGCCGGGAGAGGTAACACTAAACCCCGCGGCGACGGGGCGTAAGCCATGTCCAGTCTTCCGTTCGGGGTCGCGCGCCTCGACTCGATTCTCGGGGGCGGCGCGCCGTCGGGGAGCGTCGTGCTGCTCGCGGGCGAGGCGGGGGCGGGCGCCCGCGAGTTCTGCTACACCAGCGCCGCGATGAACGCCTTGGCGCGCGCCGACGAGGAGCTGTTCGACCTGTACTACGGCGACATCGACGCCGACGCCGACCTGCCCGAGTCCGTCCACTACATCTCCTTCACCGCCGACACCGACGCGATCACCCGGGAGATGAGCTACACGATGGCCGACGAGATAGTCGACGCGGCGGTCCCGGAGATATCGTTCCGAGACCTCTCCCCGGAGTACTTCCAGCTGTCGCCGGTGCCGCGCGACTGGTACGAGACGGAGACGGCCTCGATAACGGAGCTCGGGGACCGCGGCGAGTACGAGGACGTGCTCACCGCCTTCGGAGACTACCTCTCGGAGCACGGCGAGGGGAGCCTCGTCTGTATCGACTCCGTCACCGACCTCGTTTCGATGGTCTCCGACGACACCGACTGGAGCGACGTGGCGATGGTGATGAAGGGGTTAAAGAAGGCCGCCTACGAGTGGGACGCCCTCGTCCTCGTGTTGGTGAACACCGAGGCGCTCCGGGACCGCGAGTTCGGTACGCTGACGGACGCGGCCGGCGGGACGCTCCAGTTCTCGTGGGAGAGCGGCGGCTCCCAGCGCGCCCGGACCATGTTCGTTCGGGAGTTCCGCGGCGTGCTCTCCCGGCTGGAGGCCGAGAACATCGTCCGGTTCGAGACCGAGATCCACGAGGGCGGGTTCGACATCAGCGACGTGCGCAAAATCCGGTAACGGGACCCTAACGCCGAGTATCGATCCGGAGAACGCCGCGACAGATTACTTAAGCCTCGCCGCTCAACGGCAGGTAGATGACGGAGGATCCGCGATGAGTGACCTCGATCCGGCGGCGGCCGCCCTCGACGCCGCGGCCGAGGACGCCGGCGTGAGCCGCGAGGAGCTCCTCAAGCGCGCGCTCGTCGCGCTCGCGGAGTCCAAGGGGATCGACGTCCCCGACGCCGAGGAGGTCGCGGCGATCGAGGCGCGCCTCGACGACCTCGACGACGACCTCGACGAGAAGATCGCGGACCTCCGAGAGCGGTTTATCGACCTCTACCGCGAGATGGAGTCGCTCGACGACCCCGAGGGGGCGACGGGGCGGCCGCGGCGGACGCGGCGCGCCTCGACGACCTCGCGGGCGAACTGGAGGAAACCGCCGCCCGGCTGGACCGGCTCGACGCGGCGGTCGCGGACGCGCCCTCCTCGGACCGGGTCGACGACCTCGGAGAACGGCTCGACGCCCTCGACGCGCGGCTCGACGAGTTGAAGGCGGTCCGCGAGCGGCTCGACGCCGTCGACGACCGCGTTGACGGCGTTGATAACCGGCTTGCGGACGTCGACGGCCGGCTCGACGACGTGGAGACCGACCTCGCCGGCACCTCCGCGGACGACCTGACCGAGATCGACGACAAGCTCTCGCGGGTCGCGAACGCGGTCGTCAAGCTCAAGCGCCGGCTCGACGCGGCCGAACGCGACCGCGCCGACCGCGAGCGCGTGGACGCGCTGACGCGGACGGCGAACCGGCACGGGGTCCGGGCCGCCGACTGCGACCACTGCGGCGGCGACGTCGAGTTGGGGCTGCTGTCGACCCCGGAGTGTCCCCACTGCGGGCGCCGGTTCGAGGACTTAGAGCCGAACACCGGCTTCCTCGGCACGTCGCGGCTGCTCGTCGCGGACCGGCCCGCGATCGACGGGGACGTCGCGGGCACCGACCGCGACGAGACGAGGCGGACGACAGACCGGACCGGCGCCGCCGCGAGCGATGGCGGCCCCGACGGGGACGGCCGATGAGCGACGACCGCTCGGACGGTGACGACGCGCCCGAGGGCGACCCCTTCGGAGACGAACTCCTCGACGACGGCAGCGGCGACGAGACCGACGACCCGTTCGCGGAGCCCGACACGGGCGAGGTCGACGACCCCTTCGCGGCGCTGGGCGACGGCGTCGACGAGGGGGCTCCTGACGCTGACTCGGCCGCAGACGCGGCGTCCCCCGCCGACCCGGAGCCGGCGGCACCCGCCGACGACCCGTTCGCGGAGCTCGACGCCGACGCGGGCGGCGAGGCGACCGACGAGGACCCGTTCGAGTCGATGGAGGTCGGGGACGTGGGCGAGGAGGACGTGTGGGAGGCGCTCGACGGGGAGGCGTCGATCGGCACCGACGCGACCGAGTTCGACGCCGGAACCGCCGACGCCGAGACCGACGACCCGACGGCGTGGCCCGGCGGGCCGAGCGCGGGTCCGGGAACCGCCGGCGACGAGCGCGTGGTCGACAAGCGGAGCTACTGCCAGCAGTGCCCGCACTTCTCGGCGCCGCCGGAGACGGCGTGCACCCACGAGGGCACCGATATCGTCGAGTCGGTCGACTTCTCGCGGTTCCGCGTCCGGAACTGCCCGATGGTCGACGCGGCGGATCCGGTGTTCGACGACGAGTAACCGAAACTAATTTCTCCGAGCCGTCGGCGTGACCCCGAGAGATTTCTGAACACGTTCAAGCGCTCGCAGCCTGTAGGGCGCCCGTCACGTGACTACATTCGGTCTCAGGGGAGATCGGTCCGTCGAGTTCGGGGTGAGATCCGTCACCGGCGCGATAGGGGATTCGATTACTGTCATCCCGCTGGTCGTCGCGCTGGCGCTGCTGACGGACGTGTCGCTGCCGCACGCGCTCGTCGCGTTCGGCGCGTTCCAGGTCGTTTGGGGGGTGCGGTACGGGCTGCCGGTGTCGGTTGAGCCGATGAAGGCGCTGGCCGCGCTCGCCATTGCGGGCGCGCTCACCTACGCCGAACTCGCGCTCGCGGGGGTGATCCTCGGCGTCGTCCTCCTCGCGATCGGACTCACGGGGACGCTCGCGTCCGTCGAGCGGTGGATCGGGGAGCCGGTGATCCGCGGCGTCCAGTTCGCGGTGGGGCTCGTCCTGCTGGAGACCGGGATCGGACTCGCGGTCGAGGACCCGGCGGTGGCGCTGGTCGGGGTCGGCATCGCCGGCGCGTTCGCGCTCGCGGGCCGCGGGAAGGCGAGCGCGCTGGCCGTCGCCGCCGTCGGCGTCGCGACCGCGCTCGTCGTCGCCGGGGTGCCGACCCCGCGACTCCCCGGTGTGCCCCCCACGCCGGCGTTCGGCGCGGCGCTCACGCGCGCGACCTTCGACGGGGTGGTCGCGCAGTTGGCCATGACTATCGGCAACGCCGCTCTGGCGACCTCGCTCCTCTTCGCGGACCTGCTCGACGCCGAGGTGACGCCCGACGAGCTGTCGACGAGCATGGGGATCACGAACCTGATCGCGGTGCCGTTCGGCGGAATTCCGATGTGTCACGGCTGTGACGGCGTGGCCGGCAAGCACGCGTTCGGTGCGCGCACCGGCGGTGCGAACGTCGTCCTCGGTGCCGGCTACCTCATCGCCGCCCTGTTCGCCACGCCCGCGCTGATCGCGGCGTTCCCGCTGGCGATGCTCGGCGCCCTCCTCGCGATCGTCGCCGTCTCGCTCGCGCGCAACGTCACCGACTCGGGGAACCGCGCGCTCTCGGTCGGGATCGGACTCCTCGCGCTCGCGACGAATCTCGGCGTCGCGTTCCTCGTCGGTATCGCTGTCCACCTCGCGTGGGAGCGGATCGGCGGATAGCGGGCTAGTGTG
Organism: Halorubrum sp. 2020YC2; assembly: GCF_018623055.1. NCBI lineage: Archaea > Methanobacteriati > Methanobacteriota > Halobacteria > Halobacteriales > Haloferacaceae > Halorubrum > Halorubrum sp. 2020YC2. The sequence continues at coordinate 2,035,602 of NZ_CP076019.1, read as the reverse complement.
AGGAGATCATTTATAAATGGAGCGCGGCGGCGCGTGCCTGCGAGGCCGCCCCGCGGCCGAGCAGCACGCGCGAGGGAGTCAGCCGGCCGGAGCGAAGCGGAGGCCGGCTGACGAGGTTGGGGAGGTGTGAGGCTGCGGTGCTGTGCGGGGCGGGACTCAAAGGGGCAGCCGCGAGGGCGAAGGCGCGCGACGTAAGCACCGAGGGAGCGAACGGAGTGAGCGACCGAGGCGCGCAGCGAGCGCACCGAGCCCTCGCGGCTGGGGCTTTGGAGGCGTTCTCCGCCGATCTACTGACACCAATTTATAAGCGAGCGGCTGGGGCTTTGGAGGCGTTCTCCGCCGATCTACTGACACCAATTTATAAGCGAGCGGCTGGGGCTTTGGAGGCGTTTCCCGCCGATCCACAGTCGATTATTTATAAACGAGCGGCTGGAACTCTGAAATCCGTCACCGCGGCGACGGGTCACGAGACACCGTCACCTCCCCCAACGGCATCGTCTATTGATAAATATCCGACACCGTACACCGCGTATTCGGCCGTACCCACCGGAGCTAAACCGCTCGACCCCCTAACACCCACGTATATGCAGTTCTGTGACGACTGCGGCTCGATGATGGTCTCTCGCGACGGGGAGATGGTGTGTCAGAACGACGACTGCGCCGGCACTGCCGAGCGCGACGAGGCGCTGGCCGCCGAGTTCGAGTCGACGACCGAACAGACCGGCGAGGAGGTGATCGAGACGGAGGAGGGAGCGAACTTCGAGGGGAAGCCCACCGCCAACGACGTCGTCTGCGACGAGTGCGGCCACGGCGAGGCGTGGTACACGATCAAACAGACCGGCGCCGCGGACGAGCCGCCGACGCGCTTTTTTAAATGTAAGGAGTGCGGCCACCGCTGGCGCGGGTACAACTGAGCCGTCACTCACCGCGCAGCCGCGGCGTGAGAAACGCTGCCGCGCTCTCTCCCACCGCCCCGCTCCGCCCGACGAAGAAGTGGTCGGACTCGAACGCGACCGCCTCGACCCCCAGTTCCTCCGCGCGCTCGACGACGGGTCGCCAGTCGGCCGTCGAGTCGCGCGTCGCGTACAGGACCCGGACCGGAGTGCCGCGCCCGACCACATCGTCGAGCGCGGCGACCGCGTCGACGTCGTCGTTCAGCCGGGCCGTCGGGGCGAGCGCGCAGACGCCCGCGAGTTCGGGCCGGGACGCGGCCGCGACGAGCGCGACCGTGCCGCCGAACGAGAAGCCGAACAGCCCGACGCGGTCGTAGCGGTCGAGCGCCCAGCCGACCGCCCGGTCCGCGTCGGTGGTCTCGCCGTACCCCTCGTCCCAGTCGCCGTAGTCGAACCGGAGGCAGTCGACGCCGCGGTCGGTCAGGGCGTCGCTCACGGCCACCAGCCGCTCGTCGCCGCGGTGCCCGCGCTGCTGGGGATGCGGCGGGCAGGCGACGACGACCGCGTCCGCGCGGGGCGAGCCCTTGGATATCTCCCCGGAGCCGCCTTCGGAGCCGTCGCTCGCGGCGGTGTCGAGGCTGGCGCGCACGTCGCGGCCGCCGGCGATTAGGACGGTGTCGCTCACGGAAGTGCGAAGCCCGTCTCCCGATCAGGGGACCTGCGTCACGCGGTCGACGTTGTCGAGCGCCTCCAGGTCGGCCGCGAGCGACTCCTGGTCGACGGTCGCCTCGTAGTAGAACACGATGTCGAAGGCGCCGTCGCGGAGCAGCTGCTGGCACTCCCAGACGAACTCCTCGCCGTCGAGCGTCAGCCCCTGGAACTGGTTCGACGAGAAGTCCGTGTCGTCGTTGCCCGCCTCGATGTACGTCTCGCCTTTCCCCGCGTGGTCCGCGATGACCTCGTTGGCGTCGACCGTCAGCTCGTGCATCTCCAAGTCCTGCTGCCCGTCGAGGTCCGTGTGGACGATACAGCCCAGCAGCTCGATGTCGCCGGGCTCAAGCAGGGCCTTCGTGCGGGTGTACAGGTCCGGATCGACGGTCTCGCTCATACGTTTCCCTTCCGGCTCCCGTAATAAACGGGTGACGGTTCTCGGGGCGGCGTCGACCCCGACGTCAGCGGTCTCAGCGACGGAGCGACACGACGACCTCACCGTCGCTCCGCGCCTCGGCCTCGACCAGCCCGTCCTCCGCGAGGTCGTCGACCAGCCCGCGGAGCCACTCCCGGCCGTGTTCGCCGTCCGGCGCGTAGTCGACGCGGATCCGGTGGCCGAGCGCGTCGAGTTCCATCTCGTCGTGCTCACCGAGCAGCCGAACGATCCGCCCGCGGAACTGCCGGCGGCTCCCCTCGAAGCTCGGCTGCTCGGGCACGTCTGGGGCCGTAAAATCGCCCGTCTGGTAGGCGTGACACCACTCGCGCCACGGGCAGCCCGCCTCGTCGCAGCGGGGCTTCTTCCCGCAGGCGACGCCGCCGAGTTCCATAATCGCGTTGTTCCACACCCGCGACTCGCCCGCCGGCATGAGCCGGGAGGCGACCCGCTCGAACGCGTCGTCGTCGTCCGGGACGTCGAACGCGCGGTACAGCACCCGCTTCACGTTGGTGTCGACGACGGCGTCGCCGTTGTTGAACGCGAACGACGCGACCGCGTCGGCGGTGTACGGCCCGACACCCATCAGGTCGCTCAGGCCGTCCGGGTCCTCCGGAAACGCCCCGCCGTACTCGTCTTCGACCTGCCCGGCCGCCTCGTGGAGGTACTTCGCGCGGTTGTTGTACCCGAGCGAGTGGTCCGACCAGAAGGCGACCACGTCGGCGCGGTCGGCCGCGGCGAGGTCGGCGGTCGTCGGCCACTCGTCGAGGAAGTCATCCCACGCGGGCACGACCCGGTCGAGCTGGGTCTGTTGGCTCATCACCTCGCTGACGAGGACCTCGTAGGGGTCCTCCGTGCGGCGCCACGGGTAGTCCCGGTGGTCCGCCTCGTACCAGTCGACGAGCGCGTCGCGGACCGCGTCGAGGTCGGCCGGGAGTTCCGGCGACTCCTCGGCGTCATCGCCCGCGCCCGCGGCGGCACCGTCCGAGTCGGTCATACCTCCGGTCCGGCCGGCGGCGGTTTATCCGTGCTGGTCCCCGTCGGCGTCGACCGCCGCCATCGTCCGCGGGTCGCGGTCGGGGCCGGGGTACTCCCCGCCGACCGCGTCCGGGTACAGCTTCGCCGGGTCGAACACCGTCGCGAACGCGCGCGGCTCCCTGACGCTCACCGGCAGGCGGTCGCGCAGCCCGGCCGCGGCCCCCGGCCCGGTCAGCGACGGGTCGAGGCTCACGATCTGCATCGCGCCGCCGCGGTACGCGGACGCCAGCGCGGGGTGGTCGCCCGGCGGCTGCGCGACCGGCTCGCGCCACGCCTCGGCCGCCGCGCGCCAGTCCGCCGCCAACTCGGGGTCCGACAGCGACGCGATCGTCGCCTCGGCGTCGTCGAGGAGCGGCCCGCTGGCGACGAGCGTCGTCCACCCGTGCGACCGCAGCGCGTCGAGCGCCTCGCGGGCGGCGCCCCCGACGAGGAGGTCCGCCGCGAGCGCGTCCGCGTCGACGACGACGCGGGCCGGGCTGGGATCGAGGGGATCGGTGACCGCCCCCTCGCCGTCTCCGGAGGAGTCGTCGTCCGCCGCCGCCGATCCCGACCGCACGTCGTCGAGCGCGCGCCGGGCGTCCGCCTCGTCGATGTCGCCGCCGAGCGCGGCCGCGCGCTCGAACAGGTCGGCGAATGTCATACCGGTCGGTCGGCGCCCCGTCCGTATCGTCCTTGCGGCCGCGGCTGGGGGGCGGGATCGAGCCCGCGGCCTCACCCCCGAAGCCCGGACGTTTTGCTCGCCCGCGCCGAACGCGACGGCGTGAGCGACCGACCCGCCGACGCGACCCGCCGAGACCCCGCCGATCCGACCGTCGCCGTCCCGCAGGTCGCCGTCGACGACCTCCGCGCCGACGCGAACCTCGACCGGCTCCGGGACCGGGCCGCCGACCTAGGTCCCGCCGTCGACCTCGCCGTCTTCCCCGAGTACGCGCTCACGGGGTTCGCGGCCGACGAGCGGCTCCGGGAGGTCGCGCTCTCGCGGGGCGCCGCGCGGGAGCGGCTCGAATCCGTCGCTGAGGCGGCGGACGCGGCCGTGATCGCGGGCTACGTCGGGCGCGACGCCGAGAGCGCGTACAACGCGACCGCGTACGTCCCGGCGCCGGGGCGGTCCGCCGGCGAGGACTCGGGCGCAGGGGCGAGCGACGGGGTCGGGGAGTTCTCGGTCTACCGCAAACGACACCTGTGGGGCGAGGAGGCGGCGTGGCTTGACCCGGGCGACGACCGCGTCGTCGTTCAGACGCCCGCGGGGTCGACCGGGCTGTTGACTTGCTACGACCTCAACTTCGTCGCGGAGAGCGCGTGGTTCGCGGAGCGCGCGGTCGACGCCCTCGTCGTCGTCGGCGCGTGGCCCGCCGACCACGCCGCGAACTGGCGGCTGCTGTGTCGCGCCCGCGCGCTCGACGGCGTCAGGTGGGTCGTCGGCGCCGGACGCACCGGGACCGCGGGCGGCGCACGACCCACGGAGGCGGCGACGTACGCCGGCAGCTCCCTCGTCGCCCGCCCCGACGGAGCGGTCGCCGCGGAACTCGGCCGGGAACCGGCGACGCTGACCGCGACGCTCGATCGCGAGACGCTGTCCGCACAGCGCGACCTCGTGGGCGCCGTGGGCGAAGACCAAAAATAATCTTTTCAATTTCGAAAAAGTAGTTTTCTCAGTAGGAACTATTAAGTAGGTCGCGCGCGTATGTGTAACTGAAATGAGCACCCAGAAGCAGGCCCGTCAGCAGTACGGCGACGTTCACGAGAGCGAAGCGCTCCGCGTCCCCGAGGAGAAGGCCGAACAGCTCGTCGACGCGCTCAACAGCGACCTCGCGGCGACGTACGTCCTCTACCACCAGATCAAGAAACACCACTGGCTCGTCGAGGGCGCCGAGTTCCTCGGCATCCACGAGTACCTCGGCGAGGTCGCGGGCGACCTCGAAGGAGGCGCCGACGTGCTCGCGGAGCGCGCGCAGGCGCTCGGCGGCGTGCCGCTCTCGGGCGGCGCGAACTACGAGGAGCACGCCCCGGTGACCCCCGAGGACGCCGACGCCTACGACATCCGGACGTCGCTGGAGCACGACCTCAAGATGTTCGGTGACATCACCGAGCAGCTCCGCGAGCACATCCAGCTCGCCAACAACCTCGGCGACTACAACACCGAAGAGCAGCTCCGCGATATCCTCGAAGACGTCGAGGAGCACGGCCACCACCTCGAGCACTACCTCGAAGACGACACGCTCGTCACGAGCGAGACGCTCGAGTAAGCCGGCCGGCGGACTGCTTCCCGGGACGTTCCGGAGTCAGAATTTTTGTTTTTTCGACCGTTCAGCCCCGCAGCCGCCGCTACCGACGGTCCCGTACTCCGACCCAGCCGCCGCTACCGACGGTCCCGACCTCCGATCAGTCGAGATCAGGCGTCCGCTCGCCGGCCGGAATCGCGATCTCCAGCCAGTTCTCCTCGGGCGGTAGCGGGCAGGAGAACGTCTCGCTGTACGCGCAGAAGGGGCTGTACGCGAGGTTGAAATCGACCGTGACCTCGTCGCCGTCGGAGAGGTCCCGCTCCGGCGCCAGCTCCATGTATCGGCCGTTGTGATACGTCTGCTGGCCCGTCGTCTTGTCGCGGAAGGGGACGAAGACCGCGCCGTCGTCGCCCGCCTGTCTGTACCCCGCGAGCGTGTGCTCCTCGCCGCCTATCTCGAACGCGAAGGTGACGATCCGGAGGTACCGCACCGGGTTGCTCGCGGTCGTCTCCATCTCGACGGGGTCGGGGTCGTCGTGGACGGCCACGGTCGCCTCGACGCGGTAGTCGGGGTTCGGCGGGAAGTAGTCCAGCCCGTCGAACTCGTCGCGCTGCTCCGGCGGAATTGGCGACTGCTGGTGCTCGGCGAAGAACTCGTCTTTCTCCCGGCGGTTCGCGCGGAGGCGCTCGGCGTAATCCTCGCTCATGGGCGGTCCGACGGGCGCCCGGGGTTTCAGGTCCGCGGTTCGGTCGGCGGCGCGGTTCCGGCGCGGGGGTCAGCGCGCCGCCGCCGACCTCACAGCGCCTGGAGGTCCGCGAGGCACTCGTCGAGGTCGCGGTTCGACGTCGCCAGCGACACGCCGTCGACGCGGGCGAGGTCGGCGGCGTGGTCCCACAGGTCGCCGTCCTCGATGCCGTGGAGCACGACCGCGTTCGGCGTCGGGCTCACGACCCGCAGCGCGACGAGCGGCGACTCGCCGCGGGTCACCCGCGTGAACACGAGCGCGCGGTTCGTCGACTGGCCGTACAGCCGGTAGAACTCCTCGCTGGAGAGCCGGGTGATCGCCTGGATCGAGTCGATGACGGTGTGGCCGTTGACATGGTCGTGGTCGCCGCGGACGACCTCCGTCGCGCCCATCGCCTCGTAGAGCTCCTCTAGGGGGACCGCGGTCGAGTACTCGCGGAGGTCGTGGACGATATCGCTCTCGAACCCGGCCGAGAGCACCCGCGCGTGCTGGCGGAGCCGGCCGCCGCCGCGGCGCTCGTCGATGTCGAGGAGCCCCTCGACGGTGCGGCGGACGACGCCGATCCCCGGGCTCTCGCGGCGGCCGCTCTCGTAGTCGGAGATGACCGATGAGGAGACGCCGAGCTGGTCGGCCAGCTCCGTCTGCGAGACGTCGAAGTCGGTGCGCCACTTCCGGAGGGTCGCGCCCGGGTCGTCGCTCAGCGTTATCTCGCCGGCGATCCGGCGGGAGAGCTCCTCGCGTGCGTCGTTCATGGCGTGAATCGACGGCCGAGCGCCGCAAAAGGGTACCGTTCGTCGCGCGTCGAGACCCGACCGGACCGACCGACGCCCGCGAGGGGCGTCGACCGCGGCCCGCGAGGGTCACTCCAGGTACAGCGAGTAGACGATGACGCCGAAGCCGACCGCCGTGAGGAGGCCGTCGACGGCGATGCCGACCGCGAGGTCGGCGCCGATGATCTGGTGAGAGACGCCGCCCAAGAGCGCCCCGACGGTGACGATGCCGAAGCCGACCCCCAACTCCCGGAGCGACCGGTCGCCGGTCCGGTCGTACGCGCGGAGCGCGTAGTAGGTAATGCTGCCACCGAGTACCAGGATGGCGGTCTTTGCGACGATGATAGACAGGTCGATGTACGGGTTCATGTTTCCTCTCGTAGCTCCGACCACAGGTCGGCCAGTCGCTCGTCTCGGGTCCGCTCCGGACGGGAGAACTCCACGCCGAACTCCCGCCGGTCCGCGCCGTCCTCGCCCCCGTCGTCGACGGAGACGGTGACGGCGTCGAACGACACCGAGTACCGCGTCGTGTGCTGCCCGTCCCGCCGGATGTCGGTCGACTCCGACAGCAGGGAGGCGTCGGTGAGCTTCTCCAGCTTCCGGTAGGTCGTCGACAGGGGTATGTCGCACTCCTCGGAGAGCTCGCTCGCGGTCTTCGGCTCGGTGAGCGCCGCGACGATCCGACGGGCCGCGTCGTCGGCCAGCGCGTCGAGCACCTCGTCGACCGACGGCGGCTCCGGGTCTCGCGACGGGTCCCGCACCATACGCGACGGTTCGGCCCCCGAAACTTAAAGCATCGAATTTCGCCTGACTCGGGGTCGGTCCGACCGGCCGCCAGGCGGGCGACGGGACGGCGGGGAACGGACCGAGGACGCGGCAGTCGAACCGCGCGAGTCCGCCCGTTTTTGTACCGCCACGGCGTATCGCGGCTCGATGGACACGTGGAAGCGGCGGGTCGTGTTGTACGCCGCCTTTCTCGGAGGGATGATAGCGTTCACCGCTGTCACGTATCAGTGGGGGATGCGCGTGTACGAGAACGACCCGCGCACCCTGATCGAGTCGCTCCGGTTCGCGGTCGAGATGTTCTCCACCACCGGGTTCGGCGGCGATGCGCCGTGGGAGAGTCAGGAGATGAACGCGTACATCGCCGTGATGGACCTCGTCGGGATGGCGCTGCTCTTCGGCGCGCTCCCCGTCGTCGCGACCCCGCTCCTCGAGTCCGCGTTCTCGACGACCGTCCCCCGCTCGCTGGAGGGCGACGCGGAGGGACACGTCGTGGTCGCCTCCGACACCACGCGCTCCGACGCGCTGTTAAACGAGTTCGACTCGGAGGCGGTCCCGTACGTGGTCGTCGAACCAGACCCGGACCGGGCGCTGGCGCTGTACGAGGCGGGTCACACGGTCGTTCAGGCCGACCCGCAGACGACCGCCGGGCTCGAGAGCGCCCGCCTCGGCGCGGCCCGGGCGCTCGTCACCGACGTTTCAGACCGGGTGGACGCGAGCATCGTGCTCGCCGCGAAGGAGCTCTCGACGGACGTCCGCGCGATAAGCGTCGTCGAGGACCCGTCCCGCGAGCGCTACCACCGCCTCGCCGGCGCGGACGAGGTACTCTCTCCCCGGTCGCTGCTCGGGGAGAGCCTCGCCTCGAAGGTGACGACCGCGGTCCGCACCGACCTCGACGAGGCGGTCGCCATCGGGGACTCGCTACGGATCGCGGAGGTGTCGATCCACCACGGCAGCGGCCTCGCCGGGTCGACGCTCGCCGGGAGCGGGATCGGCGAGCGCACCGGCGTGGACGTGATCGGAGCGTGGTTCAACGGGGCGTTCGAGGCGGCCCCGCCGCCGGACGCGACGCTGTCTGCGGGGACGGTCCTCCTCGTCTCGGGGACCGAGGGGCAGGTGGAGCGGCTCGTCGACCTGACCAACTCGGCGGCACGGCGGTTCGGCGCGGGCGAGACGGTCGTCATCGGCCACGGACAGGTCGGAAAGACCATCGTGAACGCGCTCAGGGAAGCCGGGCTCCCGGTGACGGTCGTCGACCGCGACGGTGGCGAGGCGATCGACGTGGTCGGCGACGCGACGGACCCGGAGACGCTGCGGGAGGCCGGCGTCGCGGACGCGCGGACCGTCGTCCTCGCGCTCCCCGACGACACCACCGCCGAGTTCGCGACGCTCGTCGCGCGGGACCTGGCGCCGAACGTCGAACTGCTCGCGCGGGTCGCGGACCCCGAGAGCGTGCCGAAGATGCACCGGGCCGGTGCCGACTACGTCCTCTCCCTCTCGACGGTGACGGGCCGGATGTCCGCGTCGGCCGTGCTGACGGACCGAGACGTGCTCTCGCTCGACACGCACGTCGAAGTCGTCAGGAGCGAGACGCCGGCCCTGATCGGCCGGACGATCGGGGAGGCGGCCGTGCGCGAGACCACCGGCTGTACCGTCATCGCGATCGAGCGCGACGACGAGCTCGTCACCGACGTGGGGCCGGGGACGCGGATCGAGCGCGGCGACGAACTCGTCGTCGCCGGCACCGATGAGGGGGTCCGCGCGTTCGAGCGCGCGTTCGCCTGAACCGGCTCGCGGCGCTGGTCCCGCTCCCGCCGCCGTTCCCGGGACGAGTCGAACGGTTCAAGTATTCGCTGGCTGTTCGTAACCGTATGAAAGACCAGGGACGCTCCACACGCAAGCGGACCGGCGGCCGACTCAAGCACGCCTCGAACAAGAAGCGCCACCAGCTCGGCCGCGAGCCCGCCGAGACGACGGTGGGCGAGACCCGGCTCCAGTACATCGACGCCCGCGGCACGGACCAGAAGGTCCGCGCGCTCTCGACGAACGTCGCGCAGGTCGCCGCCGACGGCGACGTGAGCGAGGCGGAGATCGAGAACGTCGTCGACAACCCCGCGAACGTCAACTACGTCCGCCGGAACATCGTCACCAAGGGCGCCATCATCGAGACGTCCGCCGGCCGCGCCCGCGTCACCTCCCGTCCCGGCCAGACCGGGCAGGTCAACGCGGTCCTGCTCGACTGACGCCGACGCGACGCCGTCGCCCGACGGCTCCGTCGGAGCCTTTCTGAAGGTATTTCCCCTCGCTTCCCCACTACCGACGCGTGTACCTCGGCGTCGACGAAGCCGGCAAGGGGCCCGCGCTCGGACCGATGGTCGCGGCGGCGGTGGCCGCTGATCCGGCGAGCCTCCCGGCCGACGTTGACGACTCGAAGCGGGTCGCGCCGGCGCGGCGCGTGGAGATGGCCGCGGCCCTCAGGAGTGACCCCTCGGTCGCCGTCGGGATCGCCCGCGTCGAGCCCGCCGAGATCGACCGACCGGACACCGACATGAACACGCTCACCGTCCGCGGGCAGGCGCGGGCGGTCCGGGCGGCGCTCGCGGACCTCCCTCCTGAGGCCGACGACCCCGTCCGAGTCGTCGCGGACGCGGGCGACACCAGCGAGGAGCGGTTCGCGCGGCGCCTCCGCGAGTTCGTCGAGAGCGACGGCGAGGACGGGACTCCGGAGGTGGACGAACCGCTCCCGTCGGTCGACGTGACGGCCGCCCACGGCGCGGACGCCGATGACCCCGCCGTCGGTGCCGCGAGCGTCGTCGCGAAGGCGGTCCGCGACGCCGCGATGGCCGAGATCGACGCCGCCTATCCCGACTACGACGACCTCGGGAGCGGCTACCCGAGCGACCCCGCGACGCGCTCGTTTCTCGCCGCGTACGTCGACGACACCGGCGAGCTTCCCGACTGCGCGCGCGAGTCCTGGAGCACCTGCGAGGACGCGCTCGCGGCCGCCGAGCAGTCGGCGTTAGACGAGTTCTGAGACGGGAGCGAAGCGAGCTCGCCGGGGACGGCTCAGAACAGCCCGCCGACGAGACCGCTGACCGCGCCGACGAACGTCTCCCACACCGAGAAGCCGGTCGCGATCGACAGCACGGTGTCCGCGCCGAAGAAGGCGAAGAGCAGCGCGGAGCCGAGGTGCGCGAGCCGCATGTCGACCCGGCCGGCGAACTTGTGGAAGAAGTAGGCGTTCGCGAGGCTCACGGGAATGATCGCGAACATCTCTCCGACCCAGATGGCGGACGTCGCGCCGTACTGGACCGCCAGCCCGATGGTGACGAGCTGGGTCTTGTCCCCGAACTCGCCGGTCGCGGTGAGCGCGAAGATGGGCAGGAACCCGCCGAGCGACCCCGAGTACCGGTCGAGTCGCCCCGGGAGCGAGAGGTCGTCGAACGCGGCCAGCCCGCCGTCCGTGCGCTCCGCCTCGGCGCTCGTCCCGCGGGCCGGCGCGGACCGGTACAGGAGGACCGCGAAGACGAAGAACAGCACCGCGGTCACGGCGTTGAGCACGAGCGGGGGCAGCGCGGACTGGAGCGCCTGCCCGAACGCGATCTCGACGGCGGTCCAGCCGGCGAACGCGGAGCCGGCGGCGGCGACGACGACCTTCGGGTCGTACTTCGTCGCCAGTCCGGCGATCATCAACTGGACCTTCTCGCCCGGTAACACCGCGAGCTGGGCGGCGAACGCGACGACGACGATCTCGGCGTAGCCGGTCATGCGTCACCCGCCTCCTGCCCGTCGCTCGCGGCGCTCGACTCCGCCGCGCGGCGGACGTACACGCGGTCCGCGACCGCCTCCGGCAGCCCGTGTTCGTCGCCGTCGCTCGTCCGGACCGTGACCAGCCCGAAGGAGGTGACGTCGACCACCTCGACGGTCGTCCCCGGGGTGATCCCGGCGTCGACGAGGAACTCCAGCACGTCCGGGTCGCGGTCGCTGACGCGGGCGACCGCGCCGCGCTCGCCGGGCTTCATCGCGGCGACGAGCGTCGTTCCCGCGTCCTCCGGCGTCGACAGGTCCGCCGGGGGGATCGGGTCGCCGTGCGGGTCGGCGGCGGGGTAGTCGAGGACCCGTTCGACCCGCCGGGTGAACTCCTCGCTGACGTGGTGTTCGAGCGCGTCGGCCTCGTCGTGGACCTCGGTCGCCTCGTAGTCCAACTGCTCCGCGAGGAACGCCTCGATAAGCCGGTGTCGGCGCACGACCTCCAGCGCGGCCACCTCGCCGGCCGGCGTGAGTTCGACGCCCGTGTACTTCTCGCGGGAGAGCAGCCCCCGGTCGGAGAGCGTCTCCACCATGCTCGTCACCGTCGCGGGGGTCTTGTCGAGCGCCTCCGCGATCTGCGAGGTGGAGACCGGGGGTCCCGCGCGGGACTCGATCCGATAGATCGCCTTGAGATAATCTTCGACGGCGTCGGTCGGCATGCCCGCTTTTGACCGGTCTAAATTAATAGTTTGTCGGATAGATCGCCTGCTCTTGATGAACCCAACCCAAGGCTCTACCGAGACGAAGATAATCAAAAAGACAGCGGCAGAAGCGAGAGAACTGACCGATCGTGGGGTACACCGGGGGAGTCGACCGACGACCCGGACCCGGCTTACTTGACCGTCAGCAGGCGGCGCAGGATGTCGCCGTACGCGGGCCGGGTGATCAACACGCCGATCAGCACGCCGAGGACGGTGAAGATGGCGAACCCGGAGAGGTCCCCGAGCGACAGCACCATCAGCGGCGACATCGCGATAATCGTCGTGGCCGCGGCCGCGCCGATGACCCAGAACGCCTGCCGGAACCGCGAGTCGAACACCGTCCGGGAGTTCACGTCGCCCTCGCTCATCACCTGGTCCGCGATGATGACGAGGTCGTCGACGCCGGTCCCGACCACCGCGATGAAGCCCGCGATCACCGCGAGTTCGAGCGGGTAGCCGAGCAGCGCCGCGAAGCCGAGCAGGGCGTACACCTCGGCCAGCGCCGTGACGATCATCGGCAGGGCGACCCGCGGCTCGCGGTAGCGGAGGAACACCATGCCGGCGACGGCGAACACCGAGAGCACGCCGATGACGAGCGAGTACGTCCGGAAGTTCTCCCCCTGCGAGGCCGAGATGGACGAGGAGGTCCCCTCGCCGCTGATGTCGAGGTCGGCCGGGAGCGCGCCGGCGCGGAGGTTCAGCGAGATCTGCTGCGCCTCTGCGAACTCCCCGGTCGTGAGCCGGAACCGCCCGGTCTCCGCCCACGAGCCGTCACCCATGTCGCCCGCGAGGCCGGAGTCCATCCCGAAGGAGTTGATGACCTCGCCGTCGACGACGAGCAGGAGACACGGGTTCCGATCCCCGTTCACCTCCTCTATCTCGCCGGTCTCGGAGTTGTACCCGCACTGGTCCGCCTGCGTCTCGTACGCGTCGGGGAAGCCGCGCTGAACCACGGCGTCTTGGAACCCGTGTGCCGGCGACTGGCCGTCGTCGTCGCTGTTGCGAACGGTGACGGGCACGTACGCCCCCGGGCCTCGGTCGCTTTGCGCCGCGGTCCCGATCTCGTCGAAGTCGCCCTGAATCAGCGCGCCCTCCTGAACGGCCGTCCCGTTCCCGTCGGCGTACGCGATGTCGATCCGGACCGTCCCGCGCTCTTCGAGGAGGTCGATAACGTTCTGTCGCCCCTCGCCGGGCACCTCCACGAGGATAAAGTACTCGCCGGTGAGCGACTGGACCTGCTGGACGCTCCCGCCCGAGAGGCCCGCCTCGTTGATCTTGCCTTGGATGACGTTCATCGTCTCGTCGCGCGTCTCCTGCGTGACGCCCGACCGGACGTCGCCGTACTCGTAGCCGGCGGCGTCCATCGCCGCCCGGAACTGCGACTCCGTCACCGAGGGCTCCGTCACCTCCACCGCGCTCTCCTCGGGAACGGCGCCGACGTCTCGCGTCGAGGCGTTGTCGAGTTCGGCCGCGACCGCCTCCGCGACGGTCCCCGGCGCGTCGCCGTCGAACGCGACGTCGGTCGCGGTGTACCCCGAGAGCGGCGCGCGGACGCGCGTCCCGCCGGCTAGGTCGAGGCCGTACTGGAGGTTCGTGATCCCTTCCCGGGCCTCGCTCGCGTTCTCGCCGGGCGCCGGGTCCGGACCGAATCCGGGCGCGAACAGCGCCACGGACGCCCCGATCACGACGACGACGAGCAGCAGGATCCGCCAGTTCTCCTTGATCGGTTCGAGCATTACCGCGCCACCCCCTCGAACTTGTACCAGCGAAGCAGCGAGACGTTCATCAGGTACGTGTTCATCAGGTCGGCGCACAGCCCGACCGAGAGGATGATCCCGATGTCACGGAGGAGTCCGACCCCGAACACGGAGGCGACGACCGCCATCACGACCATCGCCGCGATGGAGGTGAGCGTCATCGTCACCCCGGTCCGCATCGCGCGGCTGACCGACTCGTAGAACTCGCCGGTGCGGCGCAGCACGGAGTCGTTCAACAGGATGTCCGAGTCGACGCTGTACCCGATGATCATCAGCAGCGCCGCGATAGTCCCCAGCGTCATCTGGATGCCGAGGAGGTTCATCGCCGCGACCGGGATCACCAGGTCGGAGAACGCGGACGCGACGACCGCGATCGAGGGGACGAACGTGCGGAACAGCGCGAACACGAGCACGCTCATCCCGAGGAACGCGAGCGCCACGCCGAAGAGGGCGGTCCGCGCGGTGTCGCTCGCGAAGCTGGGCGACACCTGGTCGACCGCGGTCGTGGTCAACCCCGCCGCGTCCGCCTGCTCCTGGAGGTCGTTCGCGAGCCCTTCGGGGTCGTCCTCGGCGGCCTGGAACGTGACGACGACGACGCTGTCGCCGGGGATCGTCCGGACCGAGTCCGGCTCCCGGTCGAAGGCCGTCTGGATCTGCTGTTCGACGTCGCCCCCGTCGTCCGCGATTCGTAGCTCGACGCCGCCGGTGAATTCCAGCCCGAGGTTCGCCGGCGCACCCGTGGCGACGAACCACCCGCCGATGATCGCCAGCGCGAGGACCAGAAACGCGAGCGGCACCGCCGCAAGCTGCCGGTTCGAGTAGTCGGTGTAGTTGACTTTCGGCACCTCGATCGCTACCATAAACACCGCTTCCCCCGCGTGCGCGAATAAGCCTTCTTATCTGGCGACCCGGCGGCGGGACGGGCGCCCCGTCCGCCCGCGCTACGGGAGGTATCGAACCGCGACGACCCCCGGCTCCGACCGGACCTCGACGCGGTTCACGCCGAACCGGGCCGCTCGCGAGAGCGTCCCCTCGCGGTCGTCGATCACGTCGGCCACCGCCGCGTCCGTCTCCGACTCCGGCGGCGTCAGCACGTGGATTTCGCCCACGCCCGCGCGCTCTTCCCGTGCGAGCTCTCCGGTCGGCGTCTCCGCGGCGAGTTCGCGCTCGTGGACGGTCGGCGGCTCCGGGCTCTCCTCGATCGACAGCGGGCGACGCTCCTCGACCTCGATCACCTGGTAGGTGACCTCCATCGGCGGGTCGGGGGCGACGGTCGCCTCGACGGCGTCGTCGACGTCGAGTCCGGGGTTCGAGCTCAGCGTGTGGACCTGTCCGTCGTGGACGTCTTTCAGGACGGCCGAGTCGCTCTCGACGTGCGTGACGAGGAACGTACTCTCCTTCTCGTCGGTCATTGCGCTCGGGTAGTCGCTCGGGCGACTTCCGGCTTTCGAGCCGCGGACGGTGATTCGCGCCTACGTCGCCCCGCCGCCGGCCGCCGCCTCGTCGTCGCCTCCCCCCCGAAGCCGGAAGTGCGTCGCGAAGACCGCGAGCGCGGCCGCGACGGGCGGGACGAACCCCGCCGGCTGGGGGAGCGCGTACAGCGCGTTGATAATCACTGAGCCGCTCGGGTCGCGGAGCCCTTCGGGCGCCGAGATGACCAGCCCGAGGTACAGCGAGACGAGGAACAGGAAGCCGGCGACGCCCATCCACCGGTCGTACGTGGCCGCGACTCGATCGCCGCGGCGGTGGCGGCGGGCGACGAACAGGATCGGTGCGAGCAGCGGTCCGACCGCGCCGAGCCCGGCGACCACGAACAGCGACCGCGAGAAGAGGAACGTCCCCCCCTGCGCCGAGACGGTCTCGCCCATCCAGACGACCAGTCCGAGCGTGACGACGAGCGCGACGAACCCGGCCGTCAGCGCGCCGAGCGCGGCGTACGCGCGCATCGTCCTCGACTCGGTCGCGCGGAACGCGTAGGGGATCGCGCCGAACACCCCGCGGTAGCTGTCTGCCATCGACACCAGTAGGTGCGGTGGCGAATTAAATCCCTCGTCGGCGGGAAGTCCTTTATACGCTCGACCGGATCCCTCCCACGTGGGTCTCTACGACGCGTACCTCGCGACGCGCCACCGCCTCCACGACGCCGAGCCGCCGGCGCACGTCGCCTTGGTCCTCACGGAGCGCGACCTTCTCGCCGACGGCGCGTTCGACACGCTGTCGTCGTCGGTCGGCTGGGCGTTCGAGTACGGCGCGGAGCGCGTCACCGTCTCCGTCTCCGTCCTCGACCGGGCGGTCGCCCCGACGCTGGTCCGAGAGCTGCGCCGCCTCGACGCCCCCGCGGAGACCGTGGTTCGCGGGCCGGACGCCGACGGGTCACCGGGAGGGACCGCCGACGGCCAAGACGGCCCAGACGCCGACCGGTCGCCGGACAGCGACGCGGACGCGCCGGTCCGGATCTTGGTCGGTCTCGGTGGGAAAGCGGAGTTCGCCGGCGCGGTCCGCGAACTGGCGACCGACGTCGCGGACGGCGAGTTACCTCCCGACGCCATCGACGAGGACGACGTCGCGGACCGGCTGTTGTTCCCTGAAGAGCCCGACTTGGTCATCAAGACCGGCGCCGAGCGGCTCTCCGATTTCGCCATCTGGCAGTCGGTGTACGCGGAGCTGTACTTCACCGACGTGAACTGGCGGGACTTCCGCAGGCGAGAGTACCTCCGCGCGGTGTTAGACTACCAGAACCGGCAGCGCCGGTTCGGCCGGTGACCGGCCCCCTCAGAGCTGACCCTGCCAGACGAAGGTGAAAAGCAGGGTGAACGTCACCAGCGCGCCCACCGTCGAGAGGATCGGCACGATGTTCTGCATCAGCACGACGCGCGCGCTCGTGCCCGGGTTGAACAGGTCCGAGGCCGAGGGGATGTCGCTCGCGCCGCCCTCACCGATCTCCGGCATCTCGTCGGCCGTCAGCGCGCCGACGGAAACCTTCGGCTCCTTCTCGCCTTTGATCCCCTGTCGCACGGTCACCGTGCGCGTCGCGCGCCCCCAGCCCAGCCCGACGATCGACATCGTCGCGATGATCACGAACGAGGCGGGGATGCCGACCGCCGAGAGGCTGATGACGATCCCGGAGGAGACGACGGCGACGACGATGGCGGCCGTCAGCGGGAGGTCGGTGATGTCGTTGCCGAGCGTGTCGAGCGTCCGGCGGGCGATGGTGAACGCGCCCACC
Organism: Halorubrum sp. 2020YC2; assembly: GCF_018623055.1. Classification (NCBI taxonomy): domain Archaea; kingdom Methanobacteriati; phylum Methanobacteriota; class Halobacteria; order Halobacteriales; family Haloferacaceae; genus Halorubrum; species Halorubrum sp. 2020YC2. Next base: position 2,018,513 of record NZ_CP076019.1, on the reverse strand, counting down.
GCGACCGCGGCGCTCCCGAGGAGGATCATCGGCTCCATCTCCACGCCGTCGAGCGCAACGAGCGGCGCGATGGCGTTCGCGATGTTCGAAGTGCCCGAGGAGAACGCCATCAGACAGCCGATGGCGATGACGATGATCCCGCCCGTCAGCTCGCGCCGCGTCGTGTTCGGCCCGAGGACCGGTCGCGGAATGGTCTTCGACCGGTCGAACTCGAACAGCGCGCCATCGGTGCTCTCTATCGCCACCCAGCGGTCGATCGCGGAGTAGAAGTAGCGCCCGACGACGCCCGACACCCAGAACCCGATGATCGGCGCGACGAGCCACCAGATCGCGATCTCGCCCATCACCGCCCAGTCGAGGGTGTTCGTCGCGATCCCCAGCCCGGCGATGGAGCCGACCGCCGTCATCGACGTCGACGCCGGGACCCCGGCGAAGTTGCCGATGAACAGCGCGCCGCCGATGAAAAAGAGGACGATGATGCTCGTCTCCAGCGTGAACACGCTCGCGCCCGTGACGAGGTCCTCGCCCAGCGTCGTGACCACGCGCTGGCCCAGCGTCCCCGCGCCGACGAAGAAGAACACCGACATCAGCGCCGCCGCGCCCGCCTTCGATAACACGTCTGCGCCGACCGCCGGCCCGAACGCCGGTCCCGTCGTCGCCCCGCCGATGTTGTATCCGACGAACGCCGCCACCGCGACCCCGACCAAAAGAAGAATTTCGACCATATACGCCAACAGAGTACGCACGCGCTGTTAAACGGACGGGGTCCGTCCCCGTCGGGTCCGCTCGTCGGACGCTCGCGCTGCGGGCACTTCGAGTGACGGAAGAGAATCCGATACGGTATTTAAATGACGATGGGATCCGGTGTATACTATTTATAAACGAGCGAGGCGGCGGCGCGTGCCTGTGAGGCCGCCTTGCGGCCGAGCCGCGAGGGACCGAAGGTCCCTCTGGAAGCCGGCGCTTCGCGCCGGCGACAGCACGCGCGAGGGAGTCGGCGGTCCGGAGCGAAGCGGAGGACCGCCGACGAGGCTGGGGAGGCGTGAGGTGCTGTGCGGAGTTGGGCGGGACTCAAAGGGGCAGCCGTGAGGACGAAGCACGGCGACGCAAGCACCGCAACGAGAGAGCGAACGGAGTGAGCGACCGGGTGAGGAGCGCAGCGAGCCGCGCGAGTCCTCGCGAGTCCTCGCGGCTGGGGCTTTGGCGGTGTTCACCGTTGAGCGGTGGTTTGTTATTTATAACGAACAGCTGGAGCTTTGGCTGTGTTCGCAGCGGAGACGACTGAAAGGAGTGCACCGGCCGAGATTTGAACTCAGAATCAGACGTGCTCGCTCACGGCTCGCTTCGCTCGCCGTTCGCTGCGCGCGACTGATAGCGTTCAAATCTCTCTCGGTGACTTTGCTCACTTCGTTCGCAAAATGCACCGGCCGAGATTTGAACTCGGGTTGCAACCATGGCAAGGTTGCGTGATACCACTACACTACCGGTGCGTGCTTCGCATCTGGCAGTTGGTCGGAGACTCACTTAAGTCTGTCACATCGGGACGGTCTCCATCGACGCGGCGCCTCACTCTCCCCTCCGTCGAGCGATCTCCGCCGCGTGGGCGTCGTGAAGGTCGGCAAACGCCGCGGCCTCCGCGTCCTCTTGTGTCCCCTCGTCCCGTCGGTCCCGAATCCGGCGTTTGATCGCCGCGAGCGCGTCCGGCTCGCCCGCCGCAATCTCGTCGGCCACCGAGCGGGGGTCGTCGACGACGCGCGACACGAGTCCGGTCCGGAGCGCGGCCGCCGCGTCGAGGACCTGCCCCGACAGCGCGAAGTCGAGCGCGTCGCCCTCGCCCATAATCCGCGGGAGCCTGACGGTCCCGCCCCACGCGCCAAACAGGCCGAGCGAGACGCCCGGCTCCCCGAACGTCGCCCGCGGGGTCGCGACCCTGACGTCCGCCGCCAGCGCCAGTTCGACGCCGCCGCCGCGGGCCGACCCGTCGATTCCGCAGACGACGACCGACGGCGACGCCGCTATCGCGGCGGCGACGCGCTGGCCGCGCCGCGCGAACGCCTCCGGGTCGTCGAGCGCGGCGACCGCGTCGAGGTCGGCGCCGGCACAGAAGGCGTCGCCCGCGCCGCGAAGGAACGTCACCGGCCGGCGTTCGTCGGCTTTCGGCTCCGCGAACGCCTCTCGGAGGGCGGTCAGGTCCGCGGGGCGGAGCGCGTTGCGCGCCTCGGGGCGGTCCAGCGTGACGACGCGCACGTCGCCGTCGGTTCGGGTCCGGATCACGGTACGGGATTCCGTTCGTTTCCAAAGGTCTTTGCCCTTCGCTCGTCTACCGGATGGCAATGGACGATGCCGCGCGAGCGCGTGACGCCGCGCGAGAGGCGCTCGCGGACGTGGAACCCGAACAGCTCCGCGAGGCCCTCGACGCCCGGATCGGCGACGCGGCGGTGACCCCCGGCGTGCTGGCGCTGGTCACGGCTCGCGCGCTGGAGTCGGAGGTCGACCTCGCGGACGTGGCCGACCGCGCGGCGGGCGTGCAGCTCATCTACGAGGGGCTGCGGCTCACCCGCACGGTCGCCCGCGAGGAGCCGTGGGTGACCGCGCCGACCGCCGCCGACATCGACGCGGACATGGACGTCCTCGCCGCCGACGTGCTCGTCTCCCGCGGCTTCTCGCTGCTTGCCTGTACCGACGCCGCCCGCCCCGCGGTCGACGTGGTGCGCGCGTTCGGCCGCGACCAGACCCTACGCGACCGCGAGGGCACGGACCCCGAGACGGCGGCCGGGCTCGACCGCAACCTGGAGGTGGACGCCCTCGAACTCGCGGTCGTCGCCGGCACCACCGCCGTCGGCGGCGACCCGCCCGAGGAGCTGCTCGAATACGCCCGCGACCTCGCCGCCGACTGCGACGGCGAGTTCCCGCCCGCGGGCCGGGCGCTACCGGAGGCGACCGCCGACCGCATCGCGGACATCTCCGACCGGGCCGTCAGCGCGACGGACAGTTAGTCGGCGGAGAGACGTTTCGGGACCTCGGCGATTCCCCGACGCCGCGCCCGCGAATCGAAACCCATAAAGTCGAATCCGGTCAACGACAGTTTGCGTGCCTGGGTAGCTTAGCGGTAAAGCGCGTCCTTGGTAAGGACGAGACCCCGAGTTCAAATCTCGGCCTAGGCTTTCTTTGCTCACTATCTCCGATAGTTACACCTCCGTTACGTAGTGAGACACCGGTCGAAGGGGACGAACGAGCTCCCGGTAGTGTCTCGATGGAATACCACGCGCGTCTTCACTCGAGCATGGACGGGTCACGGCGCCGACATCTCGTCTCTGTGAGGGACTCGACCGAATCTATCGTGATTTAGTACGCTCCAAAATACTATATTCCCTCACAGCCTTCGTGGCCGTATGAACGACGGAAGCCCACCGGAGGAGTTCGCGGACATCAACGAGGCGGTCGGCGCCGAGTGGGAGGCCGAAACGACGCCGTACGAACGCGTCCGGCGCGTCATCGAGCACGCGTACGACCTCGTCTCGGCCGACACGGTCGCGGAGGAGGCGCGAACCGCGCCGAAAACCGCCCGCAAACACCTAAACGCGCTCGCGACGGAGGGGTTCGTCGAGACGGCGAACGGCGACCACGGCGGGACGCTGTACCGGCGCTCGCCGGAGTCGCTGGTCGTCGAGCAGGCCGCGGAGATCCTCGAACGCGTCTCCACCGACGACCTCGTCGCTCGGATCCGAGAGATGCGGACGCGGCTCGCAGAGCTCCAGTCGGAGTACGGCGTCGAGTCTCCTGAGGAACTGACCGTCGACCGAACGAACCACGCGCTCGCGGCGTCCGAGTCCGCGTCGGATGGCCCCGATCCGGAGACGGTCCGCGAGTGGAAGACGCTCCGGCGGAACCTCGCGTTCGCGAACGCGGCCCTCTCGATCGGCAACGCGGAGCGGTTCGTCGACGACGACCGCAGCCCCGGCGACGGCGGCGTCCCCGTATAACGCATGCCGGAGCCACGGGACGAGGCCCACGCCCTCAGGGGGGCGACCGACCGCCCGGCGCTGCTCGCGATCCGCGACATTATCGAGGAGATGGAGCCGCTCGCGACGGCCAGCCTCGACGACTACCTCAATCCGTCCGTGCTCGAAGTCGAACTCGCGGACGGCCTCCGCGACGCCGAGGAGGCCCGCATCGACGTGACGTGGACGACGCGAGACGATTACAAGTACCACTACACGGACCCCACGGGCGTGGACCTCCGGTGGGGAAACCATCTCCACGGCGGCGACTACGTCCGCGCCTCCGAGCAGGAACACTATCACCCGCCGCCGGACGCGAGTTCGGATCCCGACGCGGTCGAGGCGTCCTGTATCACGCGGTCCCCCGAGGAACTGGTCACCCGCGCCGTTCTCAAGCTGTGGCGCGTCGCCTACCACGCGGACTCGCACGCGCCGCTCAACGCCGCGAGCAACTCGCCCTGAATCGGCGCCGGTGACCGATCGAATCTCCGCGGGGTAGGCGCTTTTTTATTCCCCACTCTCCGACCGACAGGCTACATGGGCAAACACGAGCGCGGCTGGGTCGAGGCCACCGAGAAGCTGACGGCGCAACTCGCGAACGGCGCGGAACCCGACCCCGACCTCGAAGAGCAGGGCCGACCCGACCTCGCGGCGGCCTTGGCCGAGCGGATCGCGGCCGACTTCCCGGAGCGGACAGAGGTGTGCCACGCCGGCAACTCCTACGACTCGCTGGGCGACCTCGTCGTCGACGTCGACGGCGCGGAGACGTTCCTCGAAGCGAAGTTCGTCGCCAGCGGGGGCACGCGGGCGAACCTCGGGCAGGACACCCTGACGCAGTTCGGACTCTTCGAGGACGCGACCGCGTGGAGCGAGTTCCGGGAGGAGATCGGGTTCCCCGAGGACCGCGAGGCGCTGCTCCGGCAGTTCGACGACTACCCGGACGACGTCCGCGACTGGTCGTACAAGTCGGCGGTGTACGACCGCGCGAAACACCTCAAGAACGTCGTCGACGTGTCGCGGGGACAGAACACCGGGTCGCGGGCGGACGAGGTTCTCGCGGACCCGGACGCGACGGAGACGCAGCGGGAGGCGGCCCGAATCATCAACGAAATCCTCGAACTCGACCGCGAGGAGAAGCTGGCGTACTTCGATCACCTCCGCGCCGCGGAGCAGAACCCCCGCAACGTCGAGACGTTCGCGCACCTGATCGTCTGCGGCTACCACACCGCCGACGCGCTGCGGGAGCACTTCGACGAGGACCTCGACGAGATCAAGCGGCTGCTGGCGGCGGACGCCTACCGCCTGTACGAGGTGAACAGGAACAGCGCGACGGTGACCGATGAGAACCCCGCTGAGCTGCTCGCCGGCTTCGAGTGGGAGGACACGCGCGTCGAGGTCCCGGAGGACGGCACCTCCGTGAGCGTGGTGACCGGGCCGCCGGGGAACCGGCGGCGCGTATTGAACATCGCGTACAACTGGAAGAACAAGTTTCAGGGGATCCAGACGCCGTCGATGAACGTCTTCGTCCCGGAGGCGTAGGTCGCCCGGGCTGGGCCGGGCGTAGCGGAGGACGGATCCGGTTGCGAGCGGTATCACCCGGGTTGAGTCGGTCCCGCGCGAACCCCCTACCAGACGTTCACTCCGACTCGAGTCGTTCGGAGAGGGAAGTCATGATCTCCCAGACGAGCCGCGTTGGGCTTTTAGAAGGGAACGTGAACGGCTCGTACGAATATTCCGCCTTCTCGCCCGTCCGCTCCTGAAAGTGCCCCCACTCGTCGACGTGTGGGTTCGGCTCGTGGTGCCACCCGAAATCGACCCGCTCGTCGCTGTAGTGAAACGAAAACACCGGGCGGTCGTCGGGCGTCTCTCCGGTAAACCACCGCACCGTGAGCGTGCCCCCGTCACGCTCGATCTCCCACCGTCCGGCCGCTATCTCTGCGACAACTTGCGTAAACTCTCCTGCCGGGAACCCTCGAACCTCCGTGACCACCGGATGCCGCTCGAGTTCTTGCTGGATACCGCGAAGGACTCGATGGGAAGCCGCTGCCGGATCGTATGATCCTCCACTACCGCTCATAGTCAGGCCGACGCTCGGTAGTCTCGGTCGTACTCCGCGTAGTTCTCGATAGCGTCCTCGACGATAGACAGGCGATACGAGACGAGTTCCCAATCACTCGCCGTCGTTTTGACTGCTCTCGTTTGCGCGGCAGTCCCCGTCTCCGCGGCACAGGCACGGAGTTCGGAGGGTGAGTCGACCCCGTACTCGTCGCTCCACCCTTGGATCTCCGACTGTAGATCCGACTTCAATTCGATCAGGTCGTCGCGATCGTTCTGTTCCAGCAATTCCCGAAGCGTCTGTAGCCGGGTGTGGAGTGGGTCGGCGGAGTAGTGGGTCGTCCCCTCTCGCTCGCTCGTTATCAGGACGTTCAGATCCACGAGCCGCTCCAAGTGTTTCCGTGCGGTGTTCTCAGCCACGTACGCTTCGTTCGCGATGTACGACGCCGTCTGCGGTTCTGAAAGGGTGCTGGCGACTGACTGAACCCTGTCGAATGCGCTCGCGTTTTCTTTCCACGCTTCAACCGCGGGGCTGACTTCGCTCATACTCTACCTACCGGATGGTGAGCAATAAATCTATTTCCACCTCAAATAATTGAATCACCTACTGGCCGGAGGATCCGCTGACGGCGCAGATCGAGGTGAGCCGATACGACGCTCGAAAACCCGGCAGCGGGAGACGATCCGACCCGCACCCTTTTGCGCTCGGACGCCAAGGGTCGACCATGCAACGCGGCCGCCGGAAGCCGGACTGGCTGAAGTCGCGCCCGCCGTCCGGGAGTCGCTTCACCGAGATCAAGTCCACCCTCCGCGAGCACGACCTCCACACGGTCTGCGAGGAGGCGAACTGCCCGAACATGGGCGAGTGCTGGTCGGGGAACGACGGCCCCGGCACGGCGACGTTCATGCTGATGGGCGACCGCTGCTCGCGCGGCTGTAACTTCTGTGACGTCGAGACCGGCGGGATGGAGGCGCTCGACCCCGACGAGCCGGCGAACGTCGCGGACGCGGTCGCGGAGATCGGTCTCGACTACGTCGTCTTGACCTCCGTCGACCGCGACGACCTCGCGGACGGCGGGTCGGCGCACTTCGCGGAGACGATCCGCGAGATCAAGCGCCGCGACCCGGAGGTGCTCGTGGAGACGCTCATCCCGGACTTTCAGGGCGACCCCGAGGCGATCGACCGGATCGTCGACGCGGAGCCGGACGTGATCGCGCACAACGTCGAGACGGTCGAGCGGCTGCAGTGGCCGGTCCGGGACCGGCGGGCGGACTACGAGCAGTCGCTCGCGGTCCTCGACCGGGTCGACCGCGAGTCCGACATCTACACGAAGACGAGCCTCATGCTCGGCGTCGGGGAGTACGACCACGAGGTGTACCGAACGCTCGGGGACCTCCGCGAGGTCGGCGTCGACGTGGTCACCTTCGGCCAGTACCTCCAGCCCTCGCGCTCGCATCTGGACGTGTTCGAGTACGTCCACCCGGACGTCTTCGAGACGTGGCGGCGGGTCGCGGAGGCGGAGTTCGACTTCCTCTACTGCGCGTCCGGCGCTATGGTCCGGTCGTCGTACAAGGCGGGCGAGCTGTTCGTCGAGGCGCTCGTCCGCGAGGGGCGGTCGCCCGAGGACGCGCGGCGGCACGCGCGAGCCGCCGGCGGCGACTGAGTGCGGCACGCGCGGGCCGTCGGCGGCGACTGGGAGCGGCTCTCCCGACTCGCTTCCTCCGACAGCTGTCAGGCGTTTTTGAGGTTCGACTTTTTGTCCGAACAGCGAGTTATTTACCCCTCGGTAACTCACCCTGCCTTAGTGAGACGTACACATGGGAACAACTGACTCGTCGATCGTCGACTCCGCGCGGGCTCGGCCGGGGCTCCTCCTCGTCGCCGTCCTCGGCGGTCTGCTTCTGCTCGACCTCGCGGCGAAACTCGGAGGGGTCGGTCTCGGCCCGATCGGGGGGTCGCTCTCGGTCGACCAGCTCGGATCGAACCTCTGGAGCGGAATCGTAATCGGACTGGTGATCGGCCTGGCGGGCATCGGGCTCTCGATGACGTACAGCATCCTCTCGTTCGCGAACTTCTCGCACGGCGACCTCGTCAGCGTCGGGGCGTTCTCCGGCTGGGGCGTCGCGTTCCTGATCGCCGGCTTCGGTGACGTGCCGGCCCGCGCGTTGCTGACCCTCCGCGACGCCGGGAGCGCCTCGCCGGGCGACATCGGCGCGCACATCCTCACGACGCCCGCCGCCATCCTCGTCGGACTGGTCGCGGCGTTCGTCGTCACCGCGGCGCTCGCGGTGGCGCTCGACCGAGCCTTCTACAAGCCGATGCGGGACCGCGACGGGATCGCGCTGCTTATCGCCTCCATCGGGGCCGCGCTGATCGTCCGCTACCTGCTCCAGTTCGTCTACGGCTCCGACCGCCGGGGGATCACCGCCAGCGTCGACGCGTCGAACCTGGCGTTCGGTCCCCTCGGCGTCTCGGTGAACGCGCACGAGCTCACCATCCTCGTCGCGGCGCTCGGACTCATGCTCGCGATGCACGGCATGCTCCAGCACACGAAGCTCGGGACCGCGATGCGCGCGATGGCCGACAACAAGGACCTCGCGCTCATCACGGGAATCCCGGCCGAGCGCGTCGTCACCGCCACGTGGATCATCGGCGGCGGGCTCGCGGGCGCGTCCGGCTACCTCTACGTCCTGCTCCGCGGGACGATCCAGTTCGACTTCGGCTGGCTCCTCCTGCTCCTCATCTTCGCGGCCGTAATCTTAGGCGGGATCGGCTCCGTCTACGGCGCCATCGTCGGCGGACTCGTCATCGGCGTCGTGTTCACGACCTCGACGATCTGGATCCCCTCCGACTTCAACCAGGCGGCGGCGTTCGCCGTGATGATCCTGATGCTGCTGTTGCGTCCCGAGGGGCTGTTCGGGGGGGTGAGTACGACATGAGCGACGACGACGCCCCCGACGACGCCGACGCGTCCGCGTCCGACGCGCCCGAGAGCGCGACGGCGGCGGTGATCGAGGCCGCCCGAGAGAGCGACCTCGGACTCGTAGTCGGGACGCTGCTCGCGATCTACGCGGCCGCGACGCTTTTGACCTTCACCGACGGTCTCAACAGCGTCGTCGGGCTCATGGAGACGCTGACGTTCCTCGGTCTCGTCTACGCGCTCACCGCGCTCGCCTTGAACCTCCAGTGGGGGTACACCGGCCTCTTCAACATCGGCGTCGCCGGCTTCATGGCCGTCGGCGTGTACACGATGGGGATGGTCGTCCGGTCGCCCGACCCCGCCTTCGGGCCGCCCGGACTCGGGCTGCCGCTCCCGGTCGGCATCGTCGCCGGGATGGGGATGGCGGCGCTGCTCGGCGGGATCGCCGCCCTGCCGGCGCTGCGCCTCAAGGCCGACTACCTCGCCATCGTGACGCTCGGGCTCTCGGAGATCGTCCGGCTGTCGCTCCAGTCGAGCACGTTCGACAACTTCCTGCGCGACACGATCGGCGCCGGGACGGGCGGCGGCCGCGGGATGGGGATGCCGGACAACCCCGTCCGCAGCCTGTTCCTCGTCGACGGGCAGGCGGGGAACCCGACCGCGCTCGGGGACCTCGTCTTCGGCGTCTTCGGAACCGACGGGCTCGGCATCTCCCATCCGATCCTCATCGGCTGGGGGTACATCGTCGTCCTCGCCGGCTTCCTGGTCGGCTTCTACCTCCTCTTGGAACGCCTCGGCCGGTCGCCGTTCGGCCGGACGATGAAGGCGATCCGCGAGGACGAACTCGTCGCCAACTCGCTCGGCAAGGACGTGAACCTCGTGAAGATCAAGGTGTTCGTCATCGGCTGCGCGCTGATGGGACTCGCCGGCATCCTCTGGTTCGGCAGTCAGGGCAACGTCTCGCCGACGCCGCAGTTCCGCCCCCTCCTGACCTTCTACGTGTTCATCGCGGTGATCATCGGCGGCTCCGGCTCGAACACCGGCTCCGTTCTCGGCGGCATCGTCTTCGCCGCGGTGCTGTTCGAGGGACCGCGGCGCGTCGGCGGGGCCGTCCGCGGGTTCATCGACGCCGAGACGCCGCCGTCGTTCGCTGACGCGCTCGTCTCGCTGGACCCGGTGACGTTCCTCGCGTACGCGAGCGACAACGTCGCACCGCTCCAGTTCGTCTTCCTCGGGCTCGTCTTGGTGTTCATCATCCACCGGCGCCCGGAGGGGATCTTAGGCGACCGGATCGAGACGGCCGCCGCCGTCGACCTCTCCGAGCGGCCCGCCGGAGGTGAGAGCGATGAGTAGCGACGCTCCCGATCCGAGCGACGCGGGCGACGCGGGCGACGCCGCCGATCCGAGCGACGCGGGCGACGCCGGCGCGGCGGACGCCGTCGCCGCGGCGGACGGGTCCACACAGCAGGCGGAGGCGAACGACGGCGACGTGGAGGAGGCAGCCAAGCGCACCCCCACGACGGTGCCGCTCCGCGTGGAGGGGCTGGTGAAGCGGTTCGGCGGCGTCACCGCCGTCGACGGCGCCTCCTTCGAGGTCGAGTCCGGGTCGCTGACCGGACTCATCGGGCCGAACGGCGCCGGAAAGTCGACCACGTTCAACTGTATCACCGGCGTCCACCAGCCGACCGCCGGGAAGGTGTACTTCGAGGGCGAGGACATCACGGGACTCAGGCCGCACCAGATCGCGCGTCAGGGACTGGTCCGGACGTTCCAGATCGCCCGGGAGCTCTCCGAGATGACCGTCCTAGAGAACCTCATGCTCGCGCCGCAGGGACAGCTCGGCGAGTCCGCGATCCGGGCGGTGACGCCCGGGCTTCGCGGCGCGGTGATCGAGGAGGAGACCGCGCTCCGCGAGCGGGCGTGGGAGACGCTGGAGTTCTTCGAGATCGACCACCTCGCGCACGAGCACGCGGGGAACCTCTCCGGCGGCCAGCGGAAGCTGCTGGAGATGGCCCGCGCGCTGATGACCGACCCCGAGATGGTGCTGCTCGACGAGCCGCTCGCCGGGGTCAACCCGACCCTCGAAGAGAAGCTCTTAGACCGGATCCACGACCTGCGCGCGGACGGCTACACCTTCCTGCTCGTCGAACACGACATGGACGTCATCATGAACAACTGCGAACGCGTCATCGTCATGCATCAGGGCAGCGTGCTCGCCGAGGGGACCGGCGACGAGATACGGAACGACGAGCGGGTCATCGAGGCGTACCTGGGTGAGGACCTATGACCGCCGACGCCTCCGAGGACGATGTCGCGGCGGACGCGACCTCCGCGACGACCGAGCGCGCGGCCGACGCGGTCGACGTCGACCCGGACACGGTCGAGACCGGCGCGGACGCCGGCACGACCCACGCGCTCGACGGCGACGCGATACTGCGGATCCGCGACCTCGACGCCGGCTACGGCGACCTCCAGATCCTCTCGGACGTGGTCTTAGACGTCGCGGACGGCGAGTACGTGACCATCGTCGGTCCCAACGGGGCCGGGAAGTCGACCGTGATGAAGACCGTCTTCGGACTCACGACCCACATGGGCGGCACCGTCGAGTTCGAGGGAGAGCCGATCCAGGGGCTCGCGCCGGAGCAGATCATCCGCGAGGGGATCGGGTTCGTCCCGCAGAACGACAACGTGTTCCCCGGACTCAGCGTCCGCGAGAACCTCGAAATGGGCGCGTACATCCTCGACGAGGTGCCCGAAGACCAGATCGAGACGATCTACGACCGCTTCCCCATCCTCCGGGAGCGAAAGGATCAGAAGGCGGGGACGCTCTCGGGCGGCCAGCGCCAGATGGTCGCGATGGGGCGGGCGCTCATGCTCGACCCCGACCTGCTGCTGCTCGACGAGCCGTCAGCCGGGCTCGCGCCCGACCTCGTCTCCGATATGTTCGACCGGATCGACCGGATCAACGACAGCGGGACGGCGGTGCTGATGGTCGAGCAGAACGCGAAGGAGGCGCTCCGGCGGTGCGACCGCGGCTACGTGCTGGTGAACGGCGAGAACCGCTACACCGACCGCGGCGAGGTGCTGCTCAACGACGAGGACGTGCGGCGCGACTTCTTAGGCGGATAATCGGTTTCCGACGAGGAAGCGATCGGCTGTAGCTCGCTTCCCGGTGCCGGCGGCAGCCAGTTATCCGATCCTGACGGTAGACCGGCGGCGAAGACTTCCAAAGCCCCAGCCGCTCGCTTATAAACAACTGACTGTGGATCGGCGGCGAAGACCTCCAAAGCCCCAGCCGCTCGCTTATAAACAACTGACTGTGGATCGGCGGCGAAGACCTCCAAAGCCCCAGCCGCTCGCTTATAAACAACTGACTGTGGATCGGCGGCAAAGACTTCCAAAGCCCCAGCCGCTCGCTTATAAACAACTGACTGTGGATCGGCGGCAAAGACCTCCAAAGCCCCAGTCGCGAGGACGCAGTACGCTCGTTGCGCTCCTCGCTCGCGTTGCTCGCTGCGGTGCTTACATCGTCATCAGAACGCGTAGCGTTCTGATTGGCTCACGAGAGCTATGCTCTCGTGAACGCCTACTGCGTCCTCGCAACTGCCCCTTTGAGTCCCGCCCGCCCGCAGCCGCACGGCACCCCACGCCTCCCCAGCCTCGTCGCTGGCGGCTGCCGCCGCCAGCGACTCCCTCGCGCGTGCGGTTCGCGCCGCGGCGCGGCGCTCACCGGCACGCGCCACCGCACCGGCTCATAGACGGATAGCAGTCCCATCCCGACCGTACCGGCTCACGCTACCGAGCGCCGCGGCTCAGATGGTGTGAAAAATCCGAAAAGGCTCGGCCGAACGCTCTACTGGTTCAGCACGCTCGACCACTGGCTGGTGTACGTCGCCTGATTCGGCTCGAAGGAGACGCGCTCGTCGATCGTCCCGTCGCGCTCCTCGAACGCGTTGACGTACGACTCCTCTAACGACTGGCCGTACGCGTCGTTGAGGTACAGCGTCCCGGAGCTCTCGGCGCCGACGGTGTCCCCGACGGCGAGGTCGGCCATCGCGGGCCCCTGAAGCAGGTCGGAGGGCGCGGTCCGGAAGATGTAGCCGTTGTCGTCTAAGTCCGTCACGGCCGGGTCGGTCGACGACGGCGAGATGCCGACGACGCCGTTCGGGATGAACACCTGGTCGGCCACCTGGAGGTTGACGTTCGACGACGCCGGGCCGACGACCGCGCCGAAGCCCGCGTTGACGAGGGCGTTCGCGCCCGAGATACCGGCCTGCGGGTCGGTCTGGGTGTCCTCGACGCGGGTCTCGACGTCGACGTTGATGCCGGCGTCGTTGACCTGCGTGGCCGCGAGCAGCGCGCCGTCGCGGATCGGGACGCCGAGCGGCCCGAGGTCGCCCGTCTCCGGCATCAACACGCCGATCCGGGCGGTGAAGGAGTCGACGCCCACGGGGGCTTCGGCGGTCGCGTTCAGGTCCTCCTCGGTGAGGTCGTTCCCGAACTCGACGGTGTCGAGAGTGACCAGCTCGCCGTCCTGGAAGTCCGTGATGTCGTACGCGGCGGTGGCCACGTCGCCGTTGACGTCGAAGTTAACGCTGGAGGACGCGCCCACGTAGTGGACCGGGTCGCCGCCGGCGACCGTCTCGACGGCCTCGGGGAGGTCGGCCGGACCGAACTCCTCGCCGCCGGGATTGGCGACGGTCCGGACGCGGTCGCGGATCGCCTCGCCGTCGTTCTCGCCCGCGGCGGTGGCCGCGAGGATCTCGACCGCCATCGCGTCGTACGCCTGCGCGGTGAACACGCCGGGCGCCTCGCCGTACTCCTCCTCGTACGACGACGTGAAGAACTCCGCGCCGGGACCGCCCGCGGACGGCGCGGTGCCGATGACGTTGTTCATAGCGTTGTCGACCTCGCTCGGGAGGTCGCCGTCGATCAGCCCGTCGGGGACGATGATGTCTAAGTCCGGCGCGCTGTCCGCGAACTCCGAGTAGAAGTCGCGGAACAGCTGGATGCCCGACTGCGGGAAGCCGACGACCATCACGGCGTCGGGGACGTCGCCGCCGTCGCCCCCGTCGGAGCCGTCTCCGCCGTCCATCCCGTCGGAGCCGTCGGAGCCGTCGCCCCCGTCGTCGCCGTCGCCCCCGTCTCCGCTCTCCGTCGAACAGCCGGCGACGGCCGCAATTCCGACCGCACCGGCGCCTCTGAGTACGTCTCGTCGCTGGATTCTTCGCGTCATCCTGTGAGCGTATACCATACGAGTCATTATAAGTGTATCCACGGACACAAATACGACACCGGTCGATTTCGGACCGATCAGGCCCTCCCTGTCGTAGACAGGTGCGCTCTACCGACCGTTCGCTGATCGACGGCCGAGCGCGAAAGAGCGGCTTGTATTGTTTTGTTGATAAATACGCCGGTGCCGCGGATGCCGCGGCCACTGCGGCCGCCCTCAGTACCCCTGTGCGTTGCCGTCCTTCCGCGGTTCGGTCGCGGCCGAGAGAACACCCTTCCGGTTCCGGGCGATCTGCGCGCCGCCGAACATGACCGGCGAGAGCGTCCGCACGTCGTGGTCCTTCCGGACGAGCTTGGCCGCGGCGTCGCCGTCGAAGTGCGGTTCGAGCGCCAGTTCGCCGCTCTCGCGGTAGCGCCACCGCGGCTCGTCGAGCGCGCGCTGGAGCGGCATATCGTAGTCGACGAGGTTCGAGATAACCTGGACGTGGCCCTGCGGCTGCATGTACCCGCCCATCACGCCGAACGCCGCCCAGTCGTCCTCGTCGAACCGGACCACGCCCGGAATGAGCGTGTGGAAGGGCCGCTTGCCGGGTTCGAGCGAGTTCGGGTGCTCGGGGTCGAGCGAGAACGACGCGCCGCGGTTCTGGAGCGCGATGCCGGTGTCGCCCGCGACGAGTCCGGAGCCGAAGCCGGCGAACCGGGAGTTGATGTAGGAGACGACGTTGCCCGCCTCGTCGGCCACCGTGAGGAGGACGGTGTCGGCGTCCTCGGCGTTCGCGTTCGGCACGCCGAAGGAGACGTCGTGCGAGGCGGTCGCGCCGACGCCGGCGGCGCGCTCTTCCGCCCACTCGCTCGACGCCAGCGGCGGGACCTCCTCGTACTCGGGGTCGGTGATGTAGCGGTGGCCGTCGTGGAAGGCGCGTTTCATCGCTTCAGCGAAGTAGTGGACGCGCTCCGGCGAGTCGTACTCGTGCTCGC
Organism: Halorubrum sp. 2020YC2; assembly: GCF_018623055.1. NCBI lineage: Archaea > Methanobacteriati > Methanobacteriota > Halobacteria > Halobacteriales > Haloferacaceae > Halorubrum > Halorubrum sp. 2020YC2. The sequence continues at coordinate 2,003,326 of NZ_CP076019.1, read as the reverse complement.
CCGCGCCGAGCTCCGCGGCGACGTTGAGCGCCTCCAGCGCGATGAGCCCCTGGTTGTTCGGCGGCAGTTCGTACACCTCGGCGCCGTTGTACGTGGTCGACACCGGGTCGGGCCACTCGACCTCGAACTCCGCGAGGTCGTCGACGGTCATGAACCCGCCCTGCGACTGTACCTCGTCGGCGATCGCCTCGGCGATCTCGCCCTCGTAGACGACGTCCGCGCCCTCCTCCGCGATCGTCCGCATCGACTCGCCCAGCCGCGGCATCGTCACCGTCTGTCCGACGCTCGGCGGCTCGTCGTCGAACAGGTACGCCTCGCGGGCGTGGTCGTCGGTGAACAGCGCGTCGGCGCTCGCCCAGTAGGAGGCGATCACCTCCGACACCGGGTACCCCTCCGTCGCGTAGCGGATGGCCGGCGCGAGCGCGTCCCCGAGGCTCAGCCGGCCCAGCTCCTCGACGGTCGCCTCCCAGCCGCGGGCCGTCCCGGGGACCGTGACCGCGTGCGGGCCGTAGAAGGGCATCCCGGCCTCGCCCGCGTCGTCGACCGCGTAGCCGCCGTCGTCGGGGTAGTACGAGTCCGCGTCGTCGTCCTCCGCCAGCGCGGCCCGGACGTTTTCGATCGTCGCGTCCGCGGGGGCGCCGCCGCAGGAGCGCATCGCGCCGACCTCGCCGTCCGCGGTCCGGTACAGCGCGAACACGTCGCCGCCCAGCCCGGTCGAGGTGGGCTCGACGACGTTGAGCGCGGCGGCGGTCGCGACCGCGGCGTCGAACGCGTTGCCGCCCTCGCGTAACACTTCGATGCCCGCCTCGCTGGCGAGCGGCTGGCTGGTCGCCACCACGCCGCGCTGGCCGTACACGGTCGACCGGCGAGACGTGAATCGGTCCAGGTCTGGCTCCATATGTCTCCGTCCGGCGCGGGGGTGAATAAAGCCCCGACCGGAACTGTCCGGTGTCGGTCGCGTGCGGTCAGCGACGCGACCGAACGCGAGAGCCGACCTCCGGCGTCACTCCTCGAACTCGGCGTAGTGGCGGACCAGCCCGCACTCGGGACACATCACCGTCGTCAGTTCCTTGCGCTCGTTCATCCCGAGCTTTCCGAGGAGCCCTGACCGCTCCTCGCCGGTCCTGACGTGTGCGTTCCAAGCGTCGCCCATGCTGAACTCGACCTCTTCCATCGTGACGCCGCAGTCGGGACAGCGGTGATCCATGAGCGTCAGATCGCGCGGCGACGTGAAAACGGTTGGTTCGACCGACACACGGGACCGTCGACCCGTTTTCCCACTCGATCCGCCGTACTGAGTGATGAACTTCTTTGTCCGCGAGAGGGAGCCGTTTGGTAAGAATGGTCCGTCAGGCCGACCTCGACCGTCTGTACACCATACTCGATGACCTCGCCCAGCGAGTTGGCGGTACACGGAAGCTCAAGAACTGTACCGGCTACATGGACTGGCCCGAGCGCGGTGTCTATTTCTTCCTCGAACCGGGCGAAACGCGGGACTCGACGGACCAGTTCCGCGTCACCCGGGTCGGGACACACGCCGTTTCTGCGGGAAGCAGCACGTCGCTTTGGGACCGACTGAAACAGCATTACGGGACCGGTGACGGGAGCGCCAGCCATCCACACGGAGGGGCGCACCGCGGTTCGGTGTACCGCAAGCGCGTCGGTGAGGCGATGATCGAGAAGCACGACCTCTCCGACGACTATCCCGACTGGGACGACCGCTGGTCGGGGATCGACCGCGAGCGGTCGGAGGTCCGTTCTGAAGAGTACATCGTCGAACGGCGGGTGAGCGCCTACGTCCGCGAACAGCCGTTCCTCTGGGTGAACCTCGACGACGAACCCGGCGCGGACAGCGATCGGGCGCGCCTCGAACGGAACGCCATCGCCCTCCTCAGCAACTTCGAGAAGCGGTCGATCGACTCCCGGAGAGACGACTGGATCGGCCGGCACAGTCGGAGCGACAAAATCCGGGAATCGGGTCTCTGGAACGTGAATCACGTCGACGAGGGGTACGAGAGCGAATTTCTCGATCTCCTCGCGAACGCCGTCGCCGAGACGACCCCGCCGTAGCACGGCTTTCGGTCGTTCGCGTCCACTTCCGACCGCATTTTCGGGAGATCCGGGTCCTCGTCCGACGGGCAGCCTCGACGCTCCCGACCCACATACCTCCACGCGCGCTCCTCAGAAGTCCCCCCGAAATCGGTCAGATCGGGGAGTTGAGGGTCCCGAAGTACACCTGCCAGGCCAACGCGGACTTCGCGACGAGGCTCAACAGGATGTACGCCTTCTCGCCGAAGAGGTAGTCTTTCCACCGCGACACCTCCCGGTACTGGAGCGCCATGTTCAGCGTGAAGAGGTTGAAGAAGACGAAGATCGAGACGTAGATGTAGATGACGAAGGTGGGGAACTCCCCGTTGCTGGCCGTCACCGTGCCGAGGAACGTGATCGCGATGACGACCCAGGGCACGACACCGGCGACGACGCCGACCCAGAACGGCGTCCAGTCCGTCTCGTCGGTCGACTCGTTGCGCCGCTCCATCAGGAGTCCACAGAGGTTCATCACGGCGACCAGTCCGAACAGCGCCGTGAGCGTTCCGAGGTCCCAGACCCCGGCCAGCATGCCGATGACGACGATCATCAGCGAGGCGCTCACGGCGTACTCGTACCAGCGGTAAGGGTTCATCCCCCTGTCGAGGTACGCGACGTACCGGTCGTACAGCACGGTCGCGATCGCCGCGTGGGCGAACGCGGAGACGAAGAGGAACCCCGCCACGAGCAGGGGGAGGTTCGCGTCGACGAAGGAGACCGTTTCCGGAAAGATAGTCTCTGTTCCGGGGTCGAAGCCGTATCTCGTCCGCGTGATCGGCCACAGGACCCGGTCGGCGAGGGCGACCATCGCTGCCCCCTGTAGGAAGTGTAAGACGGCCATGACGGCGTTCCACAGCCGAAGTTGCGTATCCCTCGCTGACGTCCGCCCGCCGGTCTCGGCGGCCGCGCTGTTCGATGTAGACATCGTGTCCCGTAACAGACTACACGGGGATAGCTCTGTGGGCGGCAGGGTCGAACCGTTCGTCCCTGCTGGTCTCGAGGGACGGACCGCGGGGCATTACGGACGTGCCACCGGTCGAAAAGCGTCGACCGACTGCTCGGGGAACGCGCGGAAGCGGCCTCGGTACTCATAGGGCTCGTCGTCGCCGGGTGCCGAGTCCGGCTCGGAGCGGTGGTTCGTCATCGGCCGCTCGTCGGTAGTCGCGCCGTCGAATAAAAGGATCCGGCCGCGCCGTTACTGCGACGAGCCGGCGTACGCGTTCCAGCGGTCGGTGCCGTTCGCGATCCGTTGGGTGTCCGACGGGTCGAACGTCGCCGCCGCCTGCGCGACGGCCTCGGCGGCGGTCGGCAGGTCGTCGGCGCCTTCGGTCGCGTCGTCCGCGTTCGGATTCGTCGATGGACCCGATTGGTCGGTCGCCGGTTCGGTCTCGGTCGCCTCGCGCGTGCTCGGACCGCCGGGACCGGTCGCCGTCCCCGCCGTCGAGCGTGCGTCAGTCGTGTACTACGGGTGGCACGTCACTACACACGAGCGTATCCTTCATAATTGTTTATGTTGGTACGAGGTTCGCCGCGGGCCGGGATCGCGCTCCTCGGTGTTACCGGGACGCGACGACGCTCGGCCCTACCAGGCGGACCACGCGGTGAGCGTCTCGTCGCGGGCGTACACCCGCTTGAGGTCCTTCGCGTAGGCGAGGTCGCCGGGGTGGTCGAGCTTCTCGTGACGGTACTCGGGCGCGTCCTCGCGGATCTGGAGCCCCTCGACGGTGAACTCCTCCCCGCCGAACTCCACCGTCTCGTCGACGGTGAACTCGTAGTCGCCGGGGACGTTCACCCGCAGCGAGCGCGTCTGGTCCGCCTCGCCGTCCTTCGGGTGGAGCGTGACGGGGACCGCGACGTTGTCGACCGCGCGCGTCCACAGCGTCTCCACGTCGGTGACGTCCGCCTCCTCGACGCGCTCTTCGGGACCGAGCTCGATCCCCGTGATCCGCACCTGCATCAGCGCGTCGTCGGTGTCGACGACGAACTCCTCGCCGGTGGCGACGTCGCCCTCGGCCGGCACGTCCATCGTCGTCGTGAACGACTCGCCGTCCTGTGAGACGACGATCGTGACGGCGACGGTCTCCTCCTCGGGGATCTCGGTCTTGTGGGTGTGGTCGCACTCGGTGCAGCGCACGGTAGCCTGTCCGCCCGGACTGAGGACCTCGTGGACGGTCGGCTCGGAGGGCGAACACGACGGACAGGGGAGTCCGACGCGCGCGCCGGCTTCGGTGTCGCTCATTGGGCGCTCGTACCCGCCGCGCCCGTAAATATCCGCCCCTGTGCGGCCGGTGTGGGTCGCGCTCGCGTGGCGCGCGACGGCGCTGGGGGTTCCGGAGACCGAGACCGCCGAGCGGGGCCGCGCGGTAAGGAAACTGGTTTACCGGTGTCCGCGGAACGGTCGCCCATGATCGTACCCGGGTCCAGCTCGCAGCAGCTCGCGGCCGCGCTCGCCGAGGAGACGGGCCGGGCGCTCGCGACGCCCACCTACGACCGGTTCCCGGACGGGGAGGGGCTCGCCGCCGTGCCGGACTTCGACGCCGACGAGGCCGTGATCGTCGCCGCGACCGACTCCGACGAGGCGTGGGTCGAACTGCTCCAGCTACAGGACGCCGTCCGCGAGGCCGGCGCGACGGATGTGACCACGGTGGTCCCGTACATGGGCTACGCGCGGCAGGACGCGTCGTTCGGTGAGGGCGAACCGGTCTCCGCCCGCGCGATGGCGAGGGCCATCTCGACCGGGACGGACCGGGTCGTCCTCGTCAACCCCCACGAACGCGCCGTCGCTGACTTCTTCGACGCGCCCGTCGAGGCGGTCGACGCCGCGGCCGCCCTCGCGGACCCCCTTCCCGCCGACCTCGATGACCCGCTCTTCCTCGCCCCCGACGAGGGCGCGGTCGACGTGGCCGCGACCGTCCGCGACGCCTACGGCGCCGGCGAGACGGACTACTTCGAGAAGCACCGCGACCGCGAGACGGGCGCCGTCGCGGTGTCGCCCTCCGACGCCCCGGTGGCGGACCGGGACGTGGTCGTCGTCGACGACATCATCGCGACCGGGTCGACGATGAGCGAGTCGGTGGCCGTCCTCACCGACCGCGGCGCCGCGCGGGTGCTGACCGCCTGCGTCCACCCGGTGCTCGCGGCCAACGCCGTGACGAAGCTCCGCGCCGCCGGCGTCGACCGGATCGTCGGCAGCGACACCGTCGAGCGGGGCTGTAGCGTCGTCAGCGCCGCGCCGGCCGTGGCCGACGCCGTAGACTCCCCGTAACGATCACTCGTCGTCGATTTCCCGGATGACCTCGGCCGGGTTCCCGCCGACCACCGTCCGCGCCGGCACGTCGTCGACGGCGACGGCGCCGGCAGCGACGACCGCGCCGTCACCGACCTCGACGCCGGGCGTGAGCACCGCCCGCCCGCCGATCCAGACGTCGTCGCCGACGGTGACCGGGTCCCCGAACTCGCGACCGGTCGCGCGCTCGGCAGGGTCGATCGGGTGCGTCGGGGTATAGACGTGGACGCCCGGCCCGAGCAGGCAGCGCTCGCCAAACGCGATCGGCGCGGCGTCCAAGAAGACGCAGCCGTAGTTCGCGAAGAAGCCGTCGCCCACGCCGACGTTGTACCCGTAGTCGCAGCGGACGGGCGGCTCGACGACCGCGTCGCCGCCGACCTCCCCGAACAGCTCTCGGAGGAGCCGCTCCCGGCGGTCGGTCTCCGCGGCAGTAGTGGCGTTGTACCGGCGGCAGCGGTCGCCGGCGCGTCGGCGGTCCGCGACGAGCTCCGGGTCCGTCGGGTCGTACGCCTCGCCGGCGAGCATCCGCTCTTTCTCGCGTCCCATGCGATTCCCGCCGCGGCGACGCATAAATGCCTGTCTGTCGGCGACGTCAACGGTCGGCATTCGTACGTTAACTCGCGTATCGCCCTCGAATACGACGGCGAAATGCGCGGTGGTGTGGTATTGAAAAAGGACTGGTGGAACACCTCGAAGACATGTTTCCGCGTGGAGACGACACGAAATCGAACCGCGTCGAACGTGGGCCGCAGGTCTGCTCGTCGTGCGAGTCGGTAGCCAACGCGGACTGTAACGGGGCGGAGGATACGCGACGGAAGATAACTCCGAGTCCTCACAGCGAGGACAGGAGTAGCGGCCGTGTGGCGCAGCCATCAACATACCTGTTCGTCCGCGAGAGCGGATGCTTTACACCGCGAGAACAGGCCATGTCGTAAACCAGCAACCATCCCACCTGCGGCACGGGAAGCCTCGCCGTCGTCGGGCGTAGCCCGACTGCCTGAGGGAGCGAAGCTCCCGCTCCGTTTACGTTGAGGAGGGTGTCACTCTCGGCGGGCTAAAACGACCGCATATAGTATCAGGCCCATTCCGACAACCTCCGTCGCCAAACCCAGTGGTGCGACAAACGAACCGCCGAAAAAAATGCTACTGACCGCGGTTGTCGCCGTACTCACCAGGGTCAACATCGCAATACCAACACCGAGGAAAAGCATTGGTTGGCTGGTGTTGCGTCGGTAACCATACAACGCGAAGATTACGATTACGAGGCCCAATAGGAGTTGTAGCACCGTAAGAACCTCTGCGATTTGAAGTGTTGGTGGGCTCATTCAGAGGCCCTCCCAGAGGTCGGTGAACACGTCTGCAAACTCCTGTGTCCGTGTGGTCGTTCGTAGATTCAGGTTGAACTCTCCCTCATCAAGGCTGACAACCAACTCGTCAAGTTGCGCCTCGTACCGCTTTCTCTGGTTGCCATGAGGGTCTGGAACGTGAACAGCCCTCACAAGGCCACACTCTTCGAGTTTGTTTAATCGACGATACACAGTCGACTCGGACATCTCACATTGATCGCTGAGTTCGGGGGCGGTCATGGGTTCGTGGCTTGTAGCCGCTAACAATGAGCGTGCGTACTCATCGTCAAGGAGCGCGAACACCTCGTCTGGAGGGCAATCCTCAGCCACGGGTTCTGCTATCCGCGAGAGAGTAATAAACCGCTATGCGGGTTCGCTGACTCAGCGACTGTGTAACTGTCCGTTGGTTGCCAACACACCAAACCGTATCTATCATGATTTACCGTTGATATTATGTCGGGGCCGACGTGTACATGAGATATGGGGCCAAGCCACAACCTCACAGACTACGACCAGCGTCGCGCCAGCTTCGAGTGGGCAGACATCTACGACGAAGCCGACTGGGACGCACCGACCGAACTGAACATCGCCCACGAGACGGTCGATCGCCACGCGACGGAGCGTGATTCCGTTGCGCTGTATCAGGTCGGGACTGACGGCGAGCTCACCACGCTAACGTTCTGGGAGCTTGCCGAGCGATCCAACCAGTTCGCGAACGTCTTAGACGCCCTCGGCGTCGCCGCGGACGACCGAGTCGTCTCGTATCTGCCGCGGATTCCGGAACACTACGTGGCGATGATCGGCACGCTCAAACATGGGGCCGTCTGGGGGAGCGTCAACGAGCGATTCGGTCCCGAAGGGATCGCGTATCGACTCCGCGACTGTGACGCAACCGCGGTGGTCACGACGACAGACAACCGTGACACGATTGCCGCCGCGCTCGCTGATGCGCCAAGCGTCGACCACATCATTACCGTCGACAGGGGTGACGGCGCCCCGCCCACAGATACCCTGTTCAACCCCGCGCTCGATAACGCATCGACAACCTACGAGACGGCTCCAACGACCGGTGAAGACAACGCGCTCCTCTACTACACCTCCGGAACGACCGGCCCGGCAAAAGGCGTGCTCCACCGTCACCGCTGGATCGCCGGCGTTGCGGCCACACAGCGTGACGCGGTCGACCTTCAGGCAGGCGATCTCTACTGGAGTACGGGGGATCTCGGGTGGTTGACTGGCGCGATAAACACGCTTGGAGCGTGGTTTTGGGGGACTGCGCTGTTCACTTATGAAGGCGAGTTCGACCCCGAAACGTGGGCGGGGCTACTCGACACGTACCCGATTACAGTATTGTTCTCAGTACCGACGGCCTACCGGATGCTACGAGAACACGAATCCGTCCTCGACGGCGTCGAACTCGACCTCCGGCATGCCCTGTCGATCGGAGAGCCACTCAGCGCCGGCGTCGTTGAGTGGGGTGAAGCGACGCTTGGCGTAACAGTACTCGATACTTATGGACAGACAGAGACGGGGAACATGATCGTCAACAACTACCCGACGATGGAGGTACGCCCCGGCTCGATGGGAAAACCACTCCCCGGTATCGAGGCCGAAGTCGTCGACCCGGACACCGGTGAAGTACTCGACTCCGGTGAGACCGGTGAGATCGCCCAACGGGGTGACTACCCCTGTTTCTTCGCGGAGTACTGGGACAAACCCGAGAAGACAGCTTCGTGCTTTGTGGATGGCCCCGACGGCGAGTGGTACCTCTCTGGGGATCTCGCCCATAAAGACGACGACGGCTACTTCTGGTTCGAGGGCCGGGCCGATGATATTATCCTCTCTGCGGGATATCGCATTGGTCCCTTTGAGGTCGAAAGCTCACTTGGTGAACACGACGCGGTGGCCGAGGCGGCAGTCGTCCCGAAGCCGCATCCAGAGCGAGGTAACATCGTGAAAGCGTATATCGTCCCGAGTGAGGATGCGGTCCCCTCCGATGAACTCGAAGACGAGATCAAATCTCACGTTAAAACGGAACTCTCGGCCCACGAGTATCCCCGTGAACTGGAGTTCCGCGAGGAACTGCCCAAGACGGTGACCGGAAAAATCCGCCGCACGGAACTCCAAGACGACGCTGAAGCTGACGCTGAAGCGTAGCGGAGTCTACAGGCGGAGCGGGCGGAGTGCCTCGGGGCTAGACCCCGAGGCGGTCCACAAAGTGTGTCGTGGAAGCAGGAAGCCCCACCCTCAACGAGCGAACGGCGTCAGCCGTGAGTGAGTAGGGGCGGAAGTCACAGCTTCCTTATCGTAGAGACTGTTGCGAAAAGTGTGAACAGCCCACCAAGTACAATCGCTATGACGGGCGCGTTCGACGTCTCATTTTTTAGAAACGCATCTCCCGGCTCGTCTGGAGAAACGTATGCGATCGTCTGTGCCCCTTGTTCGTACTCTTCAATGGCCGATTCAGCTCCCGACTGCGTTTCGTAGTTCTGTTCGATGTCTGCTGGATATATCTTCGTCCCGGTATATTCGGTCCCATTGTACGTGTACTCAAACGCAACGACCGGTTCGAAATTCGCACCCGGGCTTGATGACGTTCCGCTGTCCGCCTCGATGTCGAGTTCTGTGATAGTCGCGTCGACTTCGACTGACTCTCGAACTGCCTCCGTCTGTTGAACGTAATCGTATCCCCCGTAGCTGATGATCGCAATTCCAACGAGGATGTACAGGACTGCGCCTTTGAGCGTATCAGGGCCATTAATATTCACACCTGAACTATCGCCCATGTATCAATCACCTCGAAGCCGCTTGTGATCGAGTGGTTGTCGGGTGTTTATCGGGGGTTCTGTTGACTGCCGACCGACCCGTTTACGCCACGGAGAACTGTGTCCCAAGCGAAGCAGCGGGAGCCGCCGTATGCGTCGTTCGAGTATCCGACGGTACTGTTGGAGGGCTGAACACATCGCTCGATACTTGTACAGTTGGCAACTAAAACCCTCGCGTTAAGTTTGACGTGGATTGTGGTAGACGGCGAAGGCTTTGAGCCAGTTTTGAGCTGTCTCTAACGCGACATTGCTGAAACTATTCGCAAACGATGGTGTTCGTCGTTCTATCTCCTAAAAGACACGTTCGATGGCGTTCCGATTTCCATGTCGAATGACTTGAGATCGATAGCCGTCTTCAGCGAGTACTGATCCGAGATAGTCTGCGTCATCGACGAGAAATTCCACGCTATCGAGCTGATAGCGCCGGTGAAGCTCGGTGAGAAACCATCGCGTCGTCTGTTTATTTGCGGTCGGATAGAGACTCACGTGAAGGATCTCGTTCGTCTGCGGATCAACCGCGCCGTACAGCCAGAACTTCTGGCCGTGGAGGCGGATCATCTTTTCGTCAACCGCGATTTGATCCTCGGAGACGGTCGAGATCGGCTGTAGTTCGGCCTTATGAACCCAGTTATGGATCGCGACGTGACTCCGCTTGATCCCAAACAGCTCAAGATGCTTACTTACCTCTCGCAATGACATACCGGCCAAGTGACAGCGGATCCCTACTTCAATCGCCCATCGCGGCGTTCGATCTCGCTCCACAAACGACAAGTCGATCCACGCGATACGTTCGCTGAGGCGCTCGGTTTCGGCCATAGACACTCTGAAGTCGAGCGCCTCATCCTCTAACTTAACGCGACGTGGCAACGTTCCCAAAAATATAAATACGAAAAACGGTGCTCCGAGTCCCAGACGTCACGCCGTCACCGACCGCGCCAACGCTCCGAGCCCCGCCAGGTGGGCTACCGTGACGCCGAGGACGGTTACCGCGTCCGAGAGCGAAAGCAGCGGTGTCAGGGCGAAACTTATCGCGTACGGTACCACAGCGATACACACGACGCCAACTGCCAGCAACAGCATCGTCCGGCTCTCGTTGCGACGGTGGCCGTCATATGCGAGATATCCGACGTACGCCCCGAGGCAGGCGGTCGCAATCCCGCCCGCGGTCGCGATCACGGACAATGTCATCGGTATACCACCCCGAGGATGATGAGCAGCCCACAGAACTTGCTCGCCGTCACCAGAATTCTGCGCTCAGTCCCTGTCACCGATTCGATGTTGCCGAATGCTAATCGCAGGAACATCGGGAGCGGAGCCAACAACAGCAGCCCGACCGTGAGATACAACAGCGGGCGCCGGCGCGTCCGCAGGTAGCCGCGCGCGAAGCGGTACGTGACAAACACCGCCAGTACGACGGAAAGGAAGAACGCGGCAATCGTGACGGCCGCTAACGCGGCGTTGTCACCGACGACTTCCACTTGTAAGGGAAGCGCCGACTGTTTGGCCACGGCGAGTCGTGCCGCGGTGAGACGAAACAGTATCATCCGGAGAGTTCTTCGTACAGTCTGGTCAGTCGGTCGGCGGCCGTTTCGTCGACGTACTCGACGTTGACTTCGAACCCGGATGCGGTCAGGTCGATCGAGACGTGATCGAGGCGTGCCGCGTACACCTCGTGGGGGCCCTCGTTCGGATCGATTTCTTGGACACTCTCGACGAGCTTCTGCTGTTGGAGCCGTTCGAGCCGTCGATAAACCGTCGCCTCTGACGCGTCGCAAGCCTCACAGAGCGCACTCGCCGAGCGCGTTTCTTCATACGTCTCGATGAGGATCCGTCTGGCGTACTCGTCGTCAAGCAACGAGTACACTTCGGGGGCATCGGCCACCGGCTCGGGGACCATCCGCCGGTGGGTCATTTGGACGCAACTTAACAGTCCCGACGCGTCTTTTCGCTTTCTCTCTCTGCTCCGTCGAAACCTTCTACGACGTAGATTTATCCGGGGACTCGGCAGGACCGTAGGCGGTTGGATCGGTACTGATTCCGATAATAGTTCGACGACTGCGGCTACTGCCTGAAGCTCCTCGGACCGAGTGGAAATCCCTCAAAAACGTCGAAATAACGCGGCGTCGTCGTGACCTCAGGTAGACCGTCGTTCTGCGTTTATACAAGCGAGAGACCGTCTCGGAAGCCGCGGTTATTAAACGCTGTAGTGAGTATCGACACCACGTGACGGCCGATATGTACGTCGACCGGCCGCGGGTGCTGCTCGTTGACGATGAGAAAGAGGTCGCCGACGCGTACGCCCTCCGGCTGGACGCAGTGGCTGACGTTACGGTTACTTACAGCGGTCCCGAGGCATTGTCCGCGGTCGACGAGTCCGACCCGCCGGACGTAATCCTCCTCGATCGGCACATGCCGGATCGATCCGGTGACGACATCCTCCGTGAGTTACGAGAGTACGACATTCACACCCGGGTTATCATGGTGACCGCCATCGACCCGGGGTTGGAACTTCTTGAGCTTCCGTTCGACGACTACCTCTGTAAACCAGTTGACCGCGACGATATCAGGGCCGCCGTTGACCAGCAGTGTCAGGTCCTCGCATACGAACTTCTCGGTCGATACTTCGGAGTCGAATCGAAGCGAGCGGTTATCGCCGCCGAGTTGCCACAGGACCGGCTTGAGAACCACGACCAGTTCTCGTCGCTCGACGAGCAGGCCAGCAGTTTGCGGGACCGCATCTGTCGCCTTCTCCCCGACGCGGACGACCTGTTAGACCGATTCACTGGTATTGATCGCGAGGGCTACTGACACCTGCCCAGAAGCGTGGCCGGGGCTGGCTGTCGACGCGCCGTGTCTCGCGACTGTAGCGATCACGGTGGCCTCTCTCGCTTCGGCAGACACCTAACAGAAGCTGATTTCAAACCGCGCACCGCCGTCGTCCGCAGCTGTGAGCGTCAGATCCCAGTCGTGCGCTTCGACGATTCGGTCGACGATCGCTAGGCCAAGGCCGGTCCCCCCGCTCTGCGTGGAATATCCGGGGGTGAAGACGATGTCACGCTTCGCGGACGGGATACCGGGCCCGTCGTCTGCGATATAAAATCCACCCTCGACTGGGTGAACTGCCACGGTCGTGCTCCCCCTTGTCTGCCCGTCTCGACCGTCTGAACGGCCTTCAGTCGGTGACTCTGTCGCTTGCCCGGTCCCTGTTTCGTCGGTCGCGACGCCGTGTTCGACGCTATTTCGGAACAGGTTTTCAAACAGCCGCTGGAGGCGATCGGGATCCGCGGTGACAGTCGGCAGCGACTCCGAAACTGTCAGTTCGACCTGTTCGGTATCGATCGACTCCCACGCGTCTCTCGCAGCGGTCTCGATCGCGACCTCCTCTGTGGGCTGAACGACGGCCTCGTCGCGCGTTAGTGTTAGGACGTCACGGATGATCCGTTCCATCCGATCGTGTGCGTCTGCGACCGACTCGAAGTGCCCGGGGTCACCGGTCTCCTCTGCTGCCCGGAGATGGGCCTTCGCGACGTCGAGCGGGTTCCGGAGGTCGTGGCTGATAACGCTGCTCACCTGGTCAACGCCCGGGGGGCTCCCTTCGTCGGGACACTCGCGAAGGTCGGCAAACACGATGTACCCGGTGTCGCCGTCCGACGGGATGACACGAGCGAAAAACGGGCCTCGGTTGCCGTATCCGTCCAGACGAACGCCGATCCGGTCGCCTCGGACGAGGTGCGAGACTGGTCCCAGGTCGCCGGTCGTATCGCAGCTGTTGAACCGGTCAAATATCGTCGACACGCGTCTCCCCACCGGCCCCTGTTCGAACTGCTGCTCGAAGGCGTCGTTCGCGGCGGTCACGCGGGCGTCGTCACCGTCGACGGTGTATGCGAGCGCGGGGTCCGGAAACTCCCGTAACGGAATCGCTGTGTGACGATCATCACTCATCGGTTGCTCACCTCTCTAACCGACACCGTTTCCGAGCCCGTTCCACCGTGCGAGTACGGCCGATAACCGATCGGACCACCGCCCGACACAAGCCATATCGCCACGTTTGCCCGGAGCCATGTTTAACATTATTTTTCCCTTCTACGCCAGAAACACTCCTGTCCGTCCCATTTCCCTGTGTGTAATGACTTCCTGGTCGTTGAACTCCGGCTACGCGCTCCGAGCAGCGCGTTTCAATATCTGTGGCGTGACAAGAAAGTCGGCGGCGGCAACACCCAACATCGCTAATCTGAGCGTCTGATCTTCGATGACGAGGACCGCGATAGCTACGATGATAGTGGCCGTCATAGCGGGCATCCCCCACCGGACGACCGGACTTCGGAATATGTTCGCTGATTGTGACATACCAAATCATTAGTATGGACTAATATATTGATACTGGCGTGTTTCCGGGACAGATACTCTCCGACGGGCATACCGGTTTATCAACTAACCTCCTGTCATGCGACATCAGGAAGCGGGAATCACACTTTGGATGATCGCCTCACTCGTTTTGGGTGCGGTGATCCTCTCTCCGACCAGTGGCGCTGCTCTCTCTTTTTTTACCACGATCATACTGTGGGTGCTCATCGAGTCAAAATCTGGTACTGACAGAGGATTGTAAGGCAACCGGTGTTCGTAGTTATCTTCCTGTCCATCAACTTACCACTCGAAAATACCACCACTAACAGGTTGATCGAAGCGTAATAGTACACTATCCGTGGTCAGCCTCGCTTCCGAACTGGCGGGTCGCTTGCTGGTCCCCGTACTCGCCGGACTCACGTGCATCGCCGCCGGAGTCGCAGCACTGCGACGGCGAGGGTCGACAGCGAGTGCATACGCCGACTTGGCGGTTCCGTTTGGTGGTATGGCGCTGCTATTCGGTGCTTCTGGATTCGTCTACGCTGGCGTGCTCGTATTAGAATCGATCGGCGTCCAGTTGGTCGACTCCGCAGCAGACCGCACTATGGGTCTGCTACTTCCTACTATCGTCCTCCCGTGGACGGTGTTCGCGCTTCGATACGTGGGCCGCGGAACGCTGGTAACACGTCGCCGCATCGTCGTCGCCGCCGGACTCGTTCTCTGTGTTGTCGGGCTCGAGTCCATCGCGCTGTATAACCCGTTCAACTTCGCTACGGAGCAGCGACAACTCCTGAGCGTCACCTCGTCTGTCCTCGTCTTGGCGGTCTTAGCGCTCGCCTTTGCCGCGATGTGGTTAGTGCTGTCAACGTCACGCCGTCACGATCGGTTCACCTGGCGAGACGGACTGGTCGCCGTCGCGCCAGTCGCTATCCCGCTGTTGGTGTTCCAAACGACCCGCCCCTCTACTCCGTGGCTCAATGATATCTTGACTAGAACGGGGTTGGGATTGGTGGCCGTCGTGATCTGGTTCAGCGTGTTCCGGCATTCCATTCTCTCAGATCGCCCCGGAACCGGCACGCTCGGAGAACGGGCGGCGGTGAACAGAATGGACGAAGCGGTGTTCGTGGTTGATCGCGACGGGCGGGTTGCTCGCGTCAACCCGGCGGCTGAAGATCACTTCGGCGCTATCGACGCGGGCGTCCAGATGAGCGAGGTGACTGACGTTGGCGTAGCAGCACTCACAGAACGCGAGACGGTTCGGTGTCAAACCGCGAACGGACAGCGCCAATTTGACCCCCGCGTCACCGAGCTTCGAAACGACCGTGACGAACTCCTCGGTCTCACTATCACGTTGTTCGACGTGACCGACAGGGAAATCCGACGGCAACGCCTTCAAGTTCTCAACCGGGTCCTTCGACACAATCTCCGCAACCGACTTGACGTCATCAAAGCCCACGCCGAGGAGACGCAGAACGCTCCGATTGTCCAGAACGCCGACCAACTTCACCAACTCAGTACCGAGGCTCGCCGGCTCGAGACGCTCATGCAGCGCTCCGGCCCAGACCAGACGGAAGCGCAGCTTCAGGAGGTCGTCAACGATGCCGTCGCTGACGTGACCGACTCCAGTGCCGAGGCTGAAACGAGCGTCAACCTCCCTACCGTGAGCCTCGACGCCGATCCACATCTGTGCCGGTACGCGATCGAACAACTCGTCGAGAACGCGATCGAACACGGCGACGGAACGCCGCCACGCGTCGAAATCACCGGATCGCGAGACGAGACCGGCGTCGAAGTGGTTATCGCAGACGGCGGTCCCGGTATCCCGCGAACCGAACTCGACGTCATCGAATCCGGTACCGAGGAGGACCTCGCTCACGCGAGCAGCTTCGGACTGTGGGGCGCGAACTGGGCGATCCAGACCGTCGGCGGGACGTTGGACTTCGAGCCGAGTCACCTCGGTGGCACGGCTGCAGTCATCGAGTTTCCAAGCTGAGCGTGAACTCGTCTGGCCCGTACCGCGACGTATCTCTCCGAGTTCGTTGGGACTAGCGCTACCCCAATCCGTCCTCTCCGGCGATGACGAGTCCGGCCGTGAGAACTGAGCTTGCCACCGCGATGAGTGCCGTGCGAAGCGAACGGAGGCGTGATCGAAGTGCGGCCTGCTCGTCCGTCATACAACTTGTCACTTCGAGTTCGACATCACTGTTCCCCGACTGACCGGAGTGACACGTCTGGAACTTCCCCCCGCGTTACTCGAACCCACAACACAATCGCCGCGACGAGTACGGCGGCCGGAAGAAGTAACATGACGATGAGGTCGGCACTGAGATCGAACGGTCGGGTGAGCCGAAACGCTGCCGGATACCCGCTCTCCGGTTGCCCGAACACGACCGTCGTCCAGAGGTTCGTCGAGAAGTGGATACCGACTGGAAGCGCGAGGCTGTCGGTGAGCACGTACGCGAGACCGAAATACAGCCCTCCGACCACCGCCTGTATGGCGGCGACCGACGTGGAGAGTCCCGTCGCGCCAGCGTTCAGATGAAGGACTCCGAACACGAGGGCCGATACGGCGACCGCGCTCCCCGTCGCAGTCGACCTCGAAATCCGGCGAGCCGTCAGCCCGACGACGAGCTCACGGATCAGGACGCCTCGAAAGAGAAAGTCCTCCCACAGCCCGACAATGACGAACCCAGCGGCCGTCGCTCCGATCGCGAGTCCGACGGTCACGGGGTCGTTGAAAACCCCCATCGACCACGAACTAACGATCCGCCCGCTCCCCGTCGCGAGGATCGCGGTCGTCGAAAGAGCCTGAAACAGAACGCCGATTACGGCACCGCCGGCGAAGTCACCGAGCCAACGCCGGCCCAGAGAGAGCCCGTACGTCGCGGGACCGGTTCCGAACGCGTAAGATAAGACGAGTACCGCCGCTGCGACCCCACAGAGCATCGGAAGTTGATTCGGAAGGTTAGTTAACACGTCCGGCGATGGGAGTTGAGCGAACACCAGTCCCACGGCGGCCAGTGTCGCGACAAATGTCACCGCTGTTATCACTACTCGTGTGACCGCGCCGCCGATCGACGTCTCTCCTCCCATACGACCGACCGAACTCAAGCGTGTGCTCATGTGATCAGAGTAAGCGTTTCTGTCGTTGCTAGCAACTCAGACTGATCGTCGCCTCGATGTCCCCGCCGTCGAGCGACACGGAGAGGTGTTGCGCGGAGGCGCTAAACTGCTCTCGGTGGTGGCCGTCGGGCGCAACGTAACACTCGCTCGTGACCAGTCCGGCGTCTTGAAGCTCGTTGAGACGCCGGTACGCCGTCGGTCGAGAAACGTCGGCCGCCTGTGCGACCGCACGCCCGCCGCGAGGCTGCTCAGAGACCGCCTCGAACACTCGCCGGGTGTACTCATCGCCGAAGAGGTCGAGCAGCTCTTCCGTCGATAGCTCGTCGGTCGGTTCCTCAGTCTGGTCGTCGCGCGACTTGTGTCGAACTGCCATGTGGCTACGATGATGGAGAACGCCCTTGGTGGAGTATGCTCAGTATTCAGAGTCTCCTCAGCGAGGGTATCTAACTATACAGACTCCCCCCGCGTGAGCGCAAACGGCTCAGATCGATCGGATGTGGCACGGCGCATCGTGGACCCTATCCACTACTGTTGTCGTGTTCGTCGTAGAACGCGTTCAACAGCTTTCGCTGACTCGCCCGAAGATGGTGGAGAAGCGTCGATCCGGTGATCCCGAGCGACGTTGCGACCTCCTCGGCAGTGCTTCCACGCGGGGACGTGAAGTAGTCCGCGAGATAGGCCGTCCGCAAGACGGTCGCCTGTCTGTCAGTGAGCCGCTCGTACAAATCGTTTCGTAATTCTCGCGTGGTCGTCGGCGATCGAGTCGTATCCTGCCGCGCGAGAACGGGCGCCGGGCCGTCCTCACCGAGCACATTCGCTAGCCGACGCACGTTCGCGTCCGGCGATAGCTCGACGGTGAGTCGGCTGTCGTCGCCGTCGAATACCGCCGTCCGTACCGTCGCACCACGGTCGACCGCCGCAACGAGCGGGGCTGTCTCGCCTAGTGTCACCTGGATGCGGCCGTGGTCCGCGTCCGATTGACGAATCATTCGACCATCCCGGGCGCTCGGAAGCGCTTCGAAGGTCTTGCGGACGTCGTCCGGATCGGCTCCCGACACCGACAAGAAACACGTGAGCCCGGTGTCGCTCGGCGTTACGGTCCCGTCCAGCGCGAGTTCCGCGTCGCAGGTGTCGCTCACGCGTACCAGCGGTGAGTTCTCTGTGAGCCCGAACGTCACCTCCGTGACGGTGTCCGCGAACAACAGTTTCCGGTTCTGTGTCGCGTTGATAGCGTATCCGGCCAGTTCGCCGAGCGTCTCGAAACTGGACTGTACGTGGTCGCTGAACGCGGCTTCGGTTCCTGCGTACACACCGACGACGCCGTAGACGCTGGAGCCGTACACCAGCGGGAGCGCGAACACCGATTGGACGCCGTCCGCAAACCCGGCGGCACGAACCGCTCTCGGGACCGACGTGTTCTCGCTTAGCGACTGAACCAGCGTCGGGCGCTGCCGTTCGACCGCTCGCCGTTCCGGGGTAGCCCGTCCACTCTCCACCGCCTCGCGGACCGCCGGGAACAGTTCTCCCCGCTCACCCGCAACGCCGCTGATAACGAGCTCGTCACCGTCGACGGCGTACTCACCGGTCCACGCGAACCGATACTGGTCGGACGTCCCCAGTTGCTCCCGGATCGTCTCTATAATTGCGTCTTGAGACGTGGCTCCGACGAGCCCCTCAAGCACGTCGGCGATCAGCGTATCGACCATCTCGGCCCGCTCAGACTCCGCACGAAGCCGTTCGATCGTCTGCTCGTTGGTCCGTTTCTCAGTGACATCGGTGACGTAGAGGGTCGTCGCATCTTCACCGGGAACGACAGACACCGACAGCCAGCGGTCGAGCTCCGGATAGTACTCTTCGAACGCCACATCGGACACCGACCCCTCCAACGCCTGCGGGAGTGAACGCTCGACCGACCGGGGAAACACGTCTGTAATCGGGTCACCCGCTGGCGCATCGGCCGTCAGGACGTCGGCCGCGGAGTCGTTCCACGCGCGTACCGTGCCGTCTTGGACGGTGATCACACCGATCGGCGCTTCCGCGAGGCGATGTTCCATCTTCATTCAGCTGGGGACTTCGCCGTTCGATCTGACATTTCCGTCAACCAGTATATACGTGTCGTCCGATCCCCCTCTGTCTACCGTGCCCGATGCGGCTTAGTACGGAGAAATCCGTTTAGCCTCTGAAACGCCCGCTTAGATGCGATTGAGGTATCTGACGCTCAGAACGTATTCGCTCGGGAGCCGTCACCGGCGGTCGTCCCGATCCGGACTGGACTCCGCGCGTGCTACGCTCGTGCGAATCTCACGAGTCGTTCGCAGCACCGACCGCCACTGCGTCGTTGATCCCGGTATCGTCCTGTCTTCTCCGACAATCTGTCCTCTGAGCGTGGCCTGGACCGTTTCAGGGTCGTCGACTCTCCGAAGGTCGAGGTCGTGACCTCCGGCGACTTCGACGGTGACCGTCCCATATCCGAACGTGGACCCGGTCAGCGACTGCGTGAACGCCGTGTTCTGGATCTTCGCAACGCCGACCCGTCTGACACTCCGTCCGAAGACGCCTTCTCTCGCCCACAGCGCTCGCGTCGTCAACACGAAACGCGTCCGCCTCACTCTGAGCACGCTCCACGCAGCGACCACCCCACCGGGAACGACACCTGCCAGTAGCCGGCCATCGGTGGTGAGCGCACCGGCAACGGCCAGCACACAGACGAGCGCGCCAACGGCGATGCCCGGGAAAGCGGCTGAGATCCGAGGCGTTCCTCGCCACACGACGCGCTCGCCGTCGCGTTGAAACCACCACTCCTCACTCATCGGCGTCTACCGCCCCAGTCTTCGAGGGGGTCTCGTCAGGCACGGCGTCGGTCTCGCGGTGCGCGTCGTCGCCTTCGGCTACCGCCTGCCGAATCGCCCGCAGTTCGACGAGGATCTCGTCGAGAACATCCTCCTTCTCGGAGTCGCCCTCCCCTTTCTGTCGGGTATCGACCTCCCTCGCGATCAGTTCTTGGACCGACGCCGGATCCGGGATACTTCGAAACTGGAGCTCAATTCCTGCCCCACCAGCCGTACTGATATCAACAGAGCCGTAGCCAAACGACGAGCCGAGCGCGGACTGTGAGTACGAGATGTTCTGAATCTTGTCGAAGCCAATCTGCTGGACGTCCCGGGAGAGGACGCCCCGTTTGCTATAGAGGCCGCGGTTCGTCACGACGTAGTTCGTGTTCGTGTACTGGAGGTAGGATGCGACGAGAATTGGTATCCCAACGAGAACGATGGAAAGCGGAATCCCGACGAGAAATGCGGGCACGATGCTATACCTGTGCGGAGTACTCGCCCACTGAATCGATTCACCGTCCTCAAGCGTGAGCCAGTCGAGGTCCATCTCGGCTGGGTCCGTGGAATCCTCTGGTGAAGCGTCTTGGAGGGCCGTGTCAGCCATAGCAGGCATTACCTGACCGACATAAAAAACTGTAGGGGTCCTGCTCTTAGCGGTAGGACGAACCCGACAGCACTCTCCAGGCCGAGCAGGCCGAGTGTCTGGGGGCTTGACCCCGAGGCGGCTCACTCGGTTTGGTTTGCTTGACCGAAGTCCGAGAACGATTCTCCGACCCGGACAGCGATCGGTTCGCTCTCCTCACCGGAACCAATGGAGATCGCGATCATTTCCTCCTCAGTATCGCTGATCTGTACCTGCTGACTGACCTGTGACACACCACCAACCTGGGTGTCTGTCAGTTCCATCTCAACCTGATAGCTCCCTGTACCGGTCCAGACATCCGCGTACGCAACGATATTGCTGTCGCCGTCGGACTCTGTCGAGGGCACATCGAAATCAGTATCGAGGACGGTCTCACCATCGGGATCTGTTACCCCGATGGTTCCGCTGACCTCCTGACTGAGTTGGTTGAGGATGTTTACCTGCTCGAACACTTGATCTCCGATCGCGTTTAGTACCGTTGAACAGCCGGCCAGCGACGCAAGAACGGCACTACCGCCGATTGCGAGGGCCCGACGTCTCGTAACGGGGTCGAATTTCGAACTCATGACTGAAGGGCATGTCAATTCACGTGGTGACCGTTTCTAAACCCACGTCTACTGTCTCTGAGTGTGAAACCCTGAGAGAGATTTCAACAGGGGACTGTCCGTCTCGTCTACCGTTGACCATTTCTGATTATGAAACGCTGGAGAAGAGATTTACTTAGCATGTCGCTCTTCAGTAGGAGATTGTTGATACTGCCGAGATGCCGCTGTCGAGTCGAAGAGGACAAGGACACCGCGTCAGCGGTGTCCGATACGAATGATTCCGCTAGATGTGTTTGGGTCGGAATTGGTCGCAGCGGACCTGCTCCAACAGGTTCGCTGGCGTGACGGCGTTTCCTGTCCTTGCTGCCGTTCTGACCGAACGGTCAGAAACGGCAGCTACGGGCACTTTCAGCGGTATCTCTGTAAGGATTGCGGCCGCACGTTCAACGATAAGACCGGCACAATCTTCGCTCACTCGAAGATCGCACTCCGCAAGTGGCTGTTTTTCGATCTACGCGTTTTTGCGGTTTAACACCAGCCTCAGGCAGTTACAGTGCGAAATCGAAGTCACCTACAAAACGATTCACAGGCGTGTCGAGCGCTTCGCCGAAGCGCTCGACGCGCCGTCACTTGATCTCCGTGGCCCGGTCGAAATTGACGAGTTCTACGTCTCTGCCGGTTTGAAACGCCGCGAGCGCGACCGCTGGTCGCGCTCCCGCGGCCTCGCTCGACGCGGGCGCGGAACGTATGAACAGGACAAACCGCCCGTGTTCGTCCTCGTGGATCGTAGCACCGATCAGCGGTACGTTGTACCGGCGAAATCCACAGATGAATCGACGATTCGGCTCCTGCTGGCTGACCGCCAGCAGGAGCCTCTCACCGTCTATACCGACGGATTTAGCGCGTACGATCCGCTTGGAGAAGACGACCAATTCGACCGCGAATACGTCGTTCACGGAGATGGTGAGTACGCCGATGACGCAGTCCACGTCAACACATGCGAGAGCCACGCGTCGCTGGCGCGACGGTGGCTCTCGCCGCATCGAGGCATCTCAAAAGACCGCCTCACACAGTATTTCCGAGCGTTCCAACTCAGACGAGAACTCTATCGCAAACCCGGACGAGAAGCGCTCAAACACGCCGTCAAAGCAACTCTCTGAAATCAACAATGTGCTACACAAGAGCGTAGCATGTTATATCACGGTGTATGACGACCGACAGTTCCGATACGGAGTCGAATATGGGCGGCCCTCGTGACGAAGCCAGCTTCAAAGAGGGCTCACTCCCGGAGCGGAGTTATCAGTGGCTCTCGTCAAACGGACTCTATGTCGAGGCAGGGATAGCAATTACCGCATTGGCCGCTGGAGTGGTCGCTCTCCCTTTCGTCACGTTTGGAGCGTTTACCGCAATCGGTGGTGAGACATCGATACTCTCTGCCGGGTTAATTATCGTAGCCGCGTTCGTCGGTTTGTTACTTCTCCTGACGGTCGTATTGCTGATCCACGGCTATGTAGAAATGCGCCATCGGGGACTACTCTTTGCCAACGGTACAGAGACACCATCACTCGTATATCGAGGCACACGACTTGTGGAGACCCTCATCGCTGGAACGTTTCTTCTTAGCTTACTCACGGTTCTTGTGACTGTTATCCTAACCGAGACGGTTCCGTCTCTGATTCTCTTTGTCACGGTGTCTACCGGGCTGTTGTTACCGGCTCTCCTGATTCTTCACGCGTTCGGCGTCGTTTCCGTGTCCGTTTTCAATCTAATGTGATAGCTTATTCGCAGTTCTTCGGGCGGGCGAAAGCCAGTTTCGTCCTGTTCAGATCGAAATGCCTCAACATGATGGTCCACGACGTCCGCAGACACGATCCCACTACATGGCTACGGCATTTCAGGAGTAGCGGTCGGTTGTACTCTCCGAGCGCCGACCACGGTGAAGTCGGTACGGCTCGTCACGAACGGGACCTGAGCAGTTCACCGGCACGCTCGGGGTCCAGAACGAATGCGATTGACGCCCTCGGTTCCTGAGCGGACTCGCTGTCCCTGGAGCTTGGAATCCGATCGAAAAACACCGTACCAGCGTTCAGCCAGAGTGGGCTTCCGAACAACCCACGCTCGACCGAGACGTTCCGGACACCGTCGTATGACGCCGACCACTGTGGTCGTCCGAGGTATCGGTCGTACGCCACCACTTTGGACTCGTAAAATTCGTATTCGACGCCCCCGAGCGCCAACAGCAGATGTACCGCGCTTATCATCGAGAGGCCTCCAACGAGACCGAAGAAAATCGCAGCCAAGCTCGCGGACACGACGATAGAACCGTTCAACAGGGCAAAAACGGCGACAACAATCAACCCCGCTATACCCACCCGTATCGTGAGCTGTCTCCAGTGGCCGAAGCGGTTATCGACGACGCCACCAGTCGTCATCGCGTTCACCACTCCTGCGGCGAGGATAGACGCGCGAACCGGCGCCATCGTCTCGCGCGGTTCTCCGTCCGGGATCGACGGCTGAGACGGAGCGGATACGTTCTCTTCCGGTTCGGAGTCCGACCACCCTTGGGATATCGCTTCATCGTTGAGGTCGGACGTCGAGTCCGACCGCCAGCCGTCGGGTCGAGCGCGCGCCGCGTACCAACCGTACGCGAGCCGAGACACGATTAGCACGGACGCGGAAACCATCATTCCAGCGCGTGTTATCTCCAAGCCCTCGCTGGAAAGGGTCGTAAGCGTCCACCGCGAGACAAGCCATAACACCCCACCGTAAACAGCGAATATCAGTACCCGCTTCCGGGGGACGACCGCGGAGGCGGAGGTGGTCTCGTGGCCTTCTGAGGCCACGTATGCCCGCAGCGCCAGCCACGATTTCGTCGCTGCCGCGACGAGACCCCCACCGAGTAAAAGCGGTGTAGCCGGCGAGCGCCACAGCTCTCCGGGTACATTGACAGCGGCGACGTACGCCGTTGTGCTCGCTGAAAAAACAAGTATGAATACGGCTCCCCAGACCGCCGGAATGTTTCGGAGGTGAATTCCCGGGAGGCGATCGGTAACGGTGATCGATCCGCGCTTGTGGGCTAGAAGCCGGAACGGACGTTGAAAAAGAGTCGACCGACGATCCGTTTCGGGCTGCGAGAGCAACTGTTGTACCGTTGTCCGGAGGGTCAAAAAGAGAAGATCAATCCAGTACAAGACGGCGACGGCTAGCAGTGAGAGGTGTCCGTACAGGAGGACGAGCACTGCGGCGACGGCCTCGACGCAAACCGACCCGAAGAGTATCCTGCGGTCCCCGATCAGGCGCATGGGTGCCGTGATCCGAAATACTCGATGTCGCGTACAGGCCCGCTTTGGTGGGTGACGTGTGAGTCAAGCGCAACGCGCGATGCCGGTCCAAACAAGAAGCGAGTGGCGGTATCGTTACCCGAACGCACACCGACAGACACGTCTGCGGTGGAAGGGATCTGTACACCAGCAACGGGGGCCCGAAACGGTGTCGCGGTACTATACAGCCAGCCGAGGGTGACTGACGCTACCGGTGACGTGTACGCGTCTCGCACGGACAGCGACAAGTCGACGGCATGGAATAACTGTCGGGGCCGTGTTTCGCGGCCCGAAACACGGGCTCGTCCGACTGATACGTAGCGACCGGAAGCCCACCCCCTCAGGGCTGAGAGGGCGGTAGAGCCGCATCAACGTCGTCGGTAACGTCCGAGACGAGACTCGTGTCGACGGTCGCTCGAAGCGCTTCGAAACCTCGCGAGCCTCATCGCGGTCTGTTTGGTCAGTTGCCCCAGTTGCGATCCACATCTTACTTGCTTCTCGTCAGAGACGCCGCGACGATCGCGAAGAGTGCATCCGCCAATAAGCCGCCCTACAGCATCGCGCACGGCGATGCTGTCCGTGGAATCGTCGGGGCGTGTGCGAACCGGGCGGACGCGTCTGGGGCGACGAGCAGGCCGCCTTGGCCGAACTGGGGCAAGCGATCGGGGACGAATTCGAGTTCATGGAAGCCCAAGATAACCGGTGTCAATAGCGTCTCAGTCGATCGTCGGGCCCCTTTGGGGCCCCTCGTCGGCCCGACCCACGCGAGCGGGAGCAGTACCTCGTAGTTCACTACCCACATCGACGCATGGCTGACGGCCGTCACGGCGAGGTTGCCGGTCCGTTCGTACGCAACCCCCCAGACGACGCCGCCAATTCCGGTATTGAGGAACGCAAGGACTGCACTGTCAACGCCTCCAAACAGCGCCGGTAACGCGTGTATGAGCCCGAACGCCACGGTACCGACAAACACCGTTCCGACGGCCCCGACGTGCGGTCGAACGTGTCCTTGGATAATCCCACGGTACAGCAGTTCTTCCATCGGAGCCGCGAATAGGAACAGCCAGCCGATCACCAGCGCCCAGGCGACCGGTTGCTCCGCTAGGACGACCCCGACGTCAAGCAGACCAGCCGACCCTGTGTGTGGCTCCGAACTCACGCCGAGGAGCGACTCCGCGACGAGCGTAACCGGTCCAGTCGCCGCGATCAGGATCGGTGAAACGAGTATCCAACCGACATCCTCTGGCGTCGGTCGCCGAATCCGGACATACTGTCGCAGGTCGTCCGTAAGCGCGAGAAACACCATCCCGACGGCGGCGAATCCGGCTTGGATTCCCCCGCCGAGCGCCTCTCCGAGCGGTGTCCCGGCGACCCCGATAGCGCCCTTCAGCGTCCCGAACCCAACCACCCCGATCAGCCCGGCGACCAAGCCGCCGACTCCGAGTCCGATCGCCACGATAACCGCCCGAGCGGTCGCGTGGTCCGGGCGTTCGCCTGGCGTCCCCGGATCACAGAACATGTTCATCGATCGACCTCCAACCGTCCGGTCCTGTCACGCTGTTCCGCTCGTCTAATCCGACTACTGCCCCCCTCGCCCGGTTCGTCGGCGTCGGGTGTGCCGCCTGTGGCTGACGACTGTCGCCCAGCCCTCCGCTTGGCCGTTGAGTCGTTTCTCCTCCGAGCCACATTCAGTCGTGCGCTCCTTCGCGTGACGGCCGGTGTCGAATGGCGACATTAAGCGTCCCGTGGGGTTCCGAAGGTAGTAAGCTACGGCCACCGTTACGCGCCGTGAAACACCTCTGTACACCCGTCTAGCGTCGTTTCGAACCGCGGTACACCCGTCCCCCTAGGTCACCGCAGTCGACCCGTTGGATCGGAGTTCAGTTACCGTCGGGGCCGACGGACTCGGAGAGTAACCGGCGCCGGCGGTTCTCCATACGAGGCCGCGACTCCACGAATTGAGAGCAGTACGTCTGTTCGTGAGGGGCTGTACGAGGAAGACTCAGTATGAGGCGGACAGGACGGCTGGATGGGGTGGAGGGCCGTCCTTCCAGCGGGGGCGATTCGTGGAGCGTCGCGGGGGAGTGGATGAGCATCCCATCCGTGGGGAGGGAGGGAGCGATGGGAGAGGCTCAACAGCCGGATATTTGCTTGAGACCGCCTCCGGTCGGCGGCTGATTACGTGTTATCCCGGGGATAGTATCAAGCCCGTAGCAGCGTTTCATCGGGAGAAACACGGAGCGGGCGATCCGGCTCGGATTCTTACAACAATCTGGTAAGACGGTCAGAACGCGTTTGTTTCTACTACTCAACGTATTCAAAGCCTGGTATTTCAATAGAGCGGCTCTGTTGAAATCCTATTCTTCAGATATATTTTCGCCTGAAACAGCCGGTCAATGAGAGCCGTATGTGTTGCGCAGTGAGAAATACGTCGAAATTAACATTCAGCAGTCTAAACAATCGCCGATATGTCGAAGCTGTCTCTGATAAGTATAATACTGGGGATTGTGCTGCTCGGAGTTGCTGGATACATGGCGTACTCTCAGCAACAAAGCCTCTCGTCCGGGGTGCAGACTGAAGCCACGGTAGAGAGCAAAGAAGTCACCATGGATTCCTCAAAAAGGGGGGACAGGTACACCCCTCACGTCACTTACAGCTACACGTACAACGGAACCCGATACACTTCCGACAACATCAGCCCGGGAATAGGAACAAAAGCGTCCGACACAAGGACTGCCGCGGAAGACAGAATTGACCAGTACAATGTCGGAGAGACAACCACGGCCTATGTC
Organism: Halorubrum sp. 2020YC2; assembly: GCF_018623055.1. Classification (NCBI taxonomy): domain Archaea; kingdom Methanobacteriati; phylum Methanobacteriota; class Halobacteria; order Halobacteriales; family Haloferacaceae; genus Halorubrum; species Halorubrum sp. 2020YC2. Next base: position 1,976,183 of record NZ_CP076019.1, on the reverse strand, counting down.
GTACAAGGCTCGCCCTCGAAATCGTATCTTAAGAAAACGAGTAGCCCTCTACCACTTATATTCGGCATCTTAGGCCTATTCCTGATCGGAAGACCAGTCTACAAATCCGTCGCTTCTTAACTTCGAACCGCTCCGTTAGGGTGATGTCCTTCCGCTTGGTTGCTGAACCACTACTTTCTATTCTGGTTCGATGTCTCGCACGTGATAAGTTCCAACACACCTCCGTGAAACGCCGAGTTTCAGATAGTGAAACGCGTCGACACAATGTATCAAATCGACACGAGATGGATCTAGCGTGACACTCAACATTGGTTCATCGCTTGCTGGAGGAATCAGCCGTGTCGCGAATCGCAACGGCTTGCTGTTGATGGTCGCATATCTGCTGATCGGGGCTGCGTGGCAGATTCCATTCTATAGTGCTGTCGTCACGTGGCTTGAGCAGTCAGGTACGCCGACAGAGAACGTAGCGCTCCCGGCAATCGACGCCCCGCTTGCCGTTTCCGTGAGCGCAGCCATCCTCATGTTGCTCGGGCTTCAATGGCTCACGGTTGTCACGATCCGAACGTTTGTCGGCGGTCATACGCGGGCAATTCCGTCAGAGTACTACACGCGAAACATTGTGCCGGTCCTGCTAAACTCACTCGTTGGTGGGCTCATATACGGGGTGCTCATGTTCGTCGGATCACTACTCTTTGTTATTCCCGGGATCATCGCGTACGTCGCGTTCATCTTCATGATCGTGTATGTCGCGGTAGAAGACAAGAACTTCATCGCCGGGTTTCGAGATAGCTGGCAACTAACGCGCGGCCATTGGCTGCGACTGTTCGGATTATTATTAGTAGTTGTCGCTGGGATTGGGCTCATCTCAGGTGTGTTAACAGCTATGACCTCGTTAGTGGTCGGTGCCATTGCCGGGGAAGGAATAGGAGTCCTGCTGTCAGGTGTTGCCGGACTCCCGTTTTCGCTACTTATCCTCGCGATCCTGGCAGAAGCATTCACCCAACTGCGAGAGAGTCAACAACCGATGGTGACTCCGTAGGTTGTACTGACGCAATTGTAGTGGAACGGTTACTTGTTAAGGTTCACCAGAGCTACACTCTTCAATTGAAACTCACTTCAAAATCGTCCGTCTGAGGATCTAAGCTTCCTATCCACGCTCGAATAAATCCTATTGGGACCAAATACAGTAGCAATACAGGCAATGAGCTGCGGTCGCTATCGATTGTGAAAGCGATACCGCCCAAAACCAACGTTAGGGGGGCGGGTACGGACACCAACAGCAGGAACGATTCGGTGAGCGGAGCGCACACAAACGCCATCCGACCTGTCGGTGACTTCTCTCTGTAGGATTGGTCCACAATGAAATACCGCCAGACACGGCTCAGTTGAAACAGAACGATGCCAGCAATCGCAAGGCCGACCGACATGGGCCGGTCCGAACCGAGAATGTATCCGGAGCCGACGGAGCGCATAATGACGCAAATTACGGAGAATCAAGGAGAAAGCCCCGTGCTTTAGCGCGGGGATGAATCCGACACGCTTCCACATCAACCGCGACCACCGCTTCGGTCGGCTGTTTTACATAATCGATTGTCGTACTGACAGCTAGCCGAGGCGGTCTGCCCGCCCAGTTAATCGGACAATATCGGGAGTCCCCGATTCCACGCAGAAAATACCCTTTCTGCTGTGGATCCCGAGGCGCAGTCAACAGAAGTATCTCTGAATCCCACCGAGATAGGAGCAACGCTTGGTTGGCACAGCCAGTAGCCGCCTTCCAAGGCCGCTACAAACCGTAACCATTCCAACCCAGCGGGACGGTGCCGTGGGAACCCTCGCGCTTCAGCGCGGGGAGGATGTCAATAATCATCTTACTCACCGTATTCGGAGCTGTGGTTACCATTCGATTACCGACACTGTCGGTCGCTAGTGTAAGACGGAGAATCTGCGACTTCGGGGGCCTTCATCTCGTCGAATTATACGGCGAACGTGTAACTCTTTGAGGATTTCAACAGAGCCAATAGAGCGTATATGCCAACGTATGAAGGGCGAACAGCGCGAATCGTTGGATTTCTGTGGTGCTCTGCTTTTGTGGCGATTTATTCGATAATGTCGATTACGCTAATTGTGAGAATCGAGATATTCTCCCGTAGTTTTCAAAACGCCGTCGTCCGGGTCACACCGTGGCTCCGAACGAACCCAACCAGAGTAGTGAACTCGACGATGGTAATAGCCGTGCTGTTCGCAGTACTGGGTCTCGCCTACGCGTTGTCTGGACTCGGGAGGGCTCCTGCCGTTTCAGACTACTCAATCACGATCAACGTGCCCCTCGAGGGCTATTTCACCGATAGTGACTGAATCAGGTCCATAACGGGATAGTGAATATCACCGCGTTGAACGTTCCGTGGACGAGCGCGGGCCCGAGGAGGGTATCGGTCCGGTGATACACCCAGCCAAAGATACCGCCCATCAGCGAGTAGTAGGCCGCCATATGAGCGACACCGATCGCCGGTGGTGATAGGAGCAGGACAGGGTACACGTGAAACAGCGCAAAGACGAGTCCGGCGACCCCGATCGCGCTCCGTGGACGGAGCGCAGATCGGAGCCGACCTTGGACAACCCCACGAAAGAAGAACTCCTCGACGGGGCCGATCACAGTTAGCGACAGAATCACAGCGAGGAGAAGCCCGATCCCAGTCGGCGTATTCAGATTGGTATACTCCATGTAGCCAGGCGAGAGTTCGATAGCCGGGATAAGAACGTCAGTAACTGCGAGTGAGATAAATGCCGTCACGAAACTCGCAACCAGTCCGAGAAAAACGAGAGGAGCGGTCGTCCGATCGGGTACCTGAACCCCCAGCCGAAACGCGCTACGAGATCGGAGATAGCTCAGTCCAACGAGTAAAAACGAGAGTTCAGTCCCGACGGTCCCCGCGATGAAGGTCGCTGTTCCACCTGCGTCTGAACCGATTACCGTCACCACGACGAGCGAAGCCGCCAAATTGAGGACTATCGTTACTGAGACGATGAGTGCGAGAAACACTCCCGTGCGAGCGATACCGGTTTCGTCGTCGAGTCGGTCCTGAAACGTCGTCAGGGTGGAGGGTAATTCAACCACACCCTCAGACAGTTCGTAGTGAGTTGTAAGTGTTATCTGGATAACCGTTAAGTTGAATCAGCGACAGGTCAGATCATATCACATACCGCAACACGAGTGAACGCACCGATGTCTAACACCGACTCAGTTCGCGAAGCGAGACACGCGGCCTTGACCGACGAAACGCGGATTCGGATTCTGCTCACACTCGCTGACCAGTACGAGGAGGCGTGGTCCTCAGCGTGGCCGACGTTTTCCGAGTTACGTGACCAAGTCGGCGTCGAGGATACCAGTCGGTTCAGCTATCACCTGTCTGAGCTTCAAGAGACATTTATCAGGAAGGTCGATGGGCAGTATCAGCCTCGGGTGGCCGCTCTTGAAATCGCAAGCGCAATCCGCGCCGGTAGTTACGACAAAGAAGCCGATGACGAAGAAGTAGCGACCGACCGACAGGAGACCGAGTATGACTGTCCATACTGCGAACGAAACCTGATCGCAGCCTACCGGGACCATCGGCTATCCATCGGCTGTCCGGACCACGGTGCCGCGGTCGCCTATCCGGCGCCACCACAGGCAGCGGAAACGCGAACGTTACAGGAGATTATCGACGCTTCACTGCGGAAGCACGCGTGTGACGTCCGGTTACTACGCGATGGAATCTGTCCTCACTGCTGGGGCGAAGCAGGCTTGTCGTTTCCTCGCGATTCTGTTCCCGAGGCGTATCTCTACGACGACGTGCCGTACGGAACGGCGTCATGTGAGGCCTGTTGGGTGTCATACCCGATTCCGATCGCACACACGGTCCTCGGCCACCACGCCGTCGAGACGTTGTACGCCGAGCAGGGGCTCGGCTCGCGCGACGCTCAGATCGGACCGCACGACTTAGCGAAAGTCAGCGACGTCTGCCTTGCCGAAGGCGAGACGCCGGCAGCACGAGTCACGGTCAGGTTCGACGATGAAGCGCTTGCTGTCGACCTCAACGAGGGCTGTGCCGTTCTCGATTCGCGACGGTTGTGACGTATCGCCGCGACCGGGACCGCCGAAACGACTTCTCCACACGAAGAGCCGTTATGGGGGCAGGGTCAAACACCTCCAGGACGGGGAACGTCGGTTAACGACTAGAGACCGAAGCGTGCGTGTCATGTGACGACGGTATCGCCCTGAACCGAGAGCGCTTCATCGCGGTACCGATTCGCCGTTAGCCGTTGTGGGACGCGTCGTCGTCCGAACAGCCGATTCGAGGTGTACGTAACATCGACGGTAGTGTATTCGCCGTGTTGCTAACCGTCGACGTGTACGTCGCCCACGGTTGGTCGTTAACGGTGACGTCTGACTCACTCACAGACTCGTCGGCCGCTGCCGAACTCGTCTCGGTTTGGACAGTCACGTCGGCCGATCGGAGTCCGAACAGGCACGAAACGGAGTACATCGCCGCGTCATCTTCCGTGGAGACCTCATCAGCTACACCCTACTGAACTGCGAGGACCGGCGGTACCGACCCAGCAAAAACGTCAATGACAGTGTCGAGGCCGTCACTAGTTCGAAGTCGGAACGTCCCATCTGACCGAAGAACGGGAAACCGGACACCAACAAGGACGATGACTGCGACGAGAGCACCCGGGAGCAATGACGCTACGAGATACGTGCTGAGGAATATCGACACCGCGAGGACGACCACAAGCGCGCTGAGTGAACGTTCGCGCCTGAGATAGCGTTGTGCCACATCGACCGCTTTCTGTGAGTACTCGAGACTCGTGGCGGGCATCGTGGAAACCATTCATCACAGGAAATACTGATCCTTGTGTCCTGACACAACTCCTCAACATCTGGAGAGGTTGAAATAGCGAATACGGAATTAAGAAGAAGCAGGCGGACGGAACAATCAGCGCTGCTGGTAACTGTCGAACCGCCCAACGACACGGTGAGTAATCGACATGATAGACGACATCTTTGAGTTCATTTTTCAGATGCTGCTGGAGTTAGTCCCCAACGCAGTATGGAAGGTTCTACTGGCTGTAATCGGAACCGTGATGGCGGCGGTTGGGACGACGGTAATTACAGACTCAACGCGAACAGGCGCCGCGTTATTGCTCGTCGGTGCGGTCCTGTCCGTCGGTTCTCTCGTCTCGCTGTATCGATCACGCTGATTTTTCGTTCGTCCTTACGAGGCCGTCACGAGGACGAACGCGAGGAGACCGACGAGGAACTCGATCAGAGTAAACACAAAGCCGGTTAGTTTCACTCGGCGCCCATAGGTGTCGAGTTCGTCGCGGGAGTACAGGATTGTGACGAGACGCGACGGATGCCGGAACGGGCTCGGTGGCCGTGGGTCGGGAATGCGCTCACGGAGTCGTCCGTACTCGGTAACCGACCAGATGCCATAGAGCGTGAGCCCGAGTAAGAACCCGAGTGCCGACAGAAGGGCCGCGAGTAACGCGAATCCGACCGGGGTAGTCAGACTGACCCGTATCGACGACTCCTCAGAGCTCAAGAGAAGCGCCACCATAGTTACGAGAGAAACGAGGAAAACGGCCGGTGTGAACAACATGAGACGTTTGCTAAATCGAGACAACGTGTTCCGTTGGACGCCGGACGCCGTCTCATTTCGAGTCGGCTCTCGCTCGCTCGCCTGACGGATCCCCGTATTTTGGCCGGGACTACGCGCGCCGATCGCATGGAGCGTTGTCAAGAGTGCCAGAAGGCCCCCGAAACCGATGAATTTGAACGGAGCAAACGTCGTTTGTCGTTCGAGAAATGCTCTACTGGGGTTGTCGGGGTCAACGTAGGCCGTCGCCGTCACGTTCGGCTCGTACGGCTCGATAACGCGCTGAGCGTCGCCCCGGACGGTGTACATCGGCCTCGTTGAGCCCGGGAACACCTGTTTGCTCGTATATTCTCCCCCCTGATATTCGTAGGTATGTTCGACTGAGGCGCGATAGTAGAAGCGACGCCCTTCAGACCTGGTAATCTCCGCGTCGACGACAGTCGTCTCCACAGCGACAGCATCATCGACGGCGTTCGATTGCCGGACGTAGTCATACCCCCCATACCCGGCGATACCGAGTCCGAGGACGAGCGCGATAAGGATCACCGGCGTAACCGTGACTGCCACTCCACGGACGGTACGCTGCATGTTGCTCGGACATTTTTGAGAGAACAAGTAAGCGTAAACGGAGTGTTTCAACAGTAGCAACGCTAGTGAGAACTTTTATTTCAGTAACAGATACCAACAGAGGATCACGGAGAGAGACAAATGGCCCCGCTAGAAAGCCCTCCAACAGCAGCCGCTCAGGACAACGTTTCAAACGAAACCACAGCAAGCGGTCCACGACTCTATCTTGACGGTGTCGGGAAGCAGTACGACAACCTCTGGGGCGTTCGTGACGTGTCGGTAGAACTCGGACCGGGTGTGGTGGGTCTTCTCGGTCCGAACGGCGCTGGGAAGTCGACGCTGATGCGACTCATCACGACGTATCTCGCCCCGACAGAAGGCACGATTACGTTCGACGGGACTGATGTCGTGGCCTCTCCGAACACGCTCCGAGAGAACGTCGGCTACCTCCCACAGAACTTCGGTGTGTATCCGGAGCTCACCGCCGAGGAGTTCCTCTCGTACCTCGCGGCGATCCGGGGGCTCAAACGGGAGGAAGCCCGTGACCGTATCGACGACCTACTCGATCTTACCAACCTTCGTGAGGATCGCAAGAGACGACTGGGTGGGTTCTCAGGCGGAATGCGTCAGCGCGTCGGGATCGCTCAAGCGCTGTTGACGGATCCCGACCTTCTCGTGGTTGACGAGCCGACGGTTGGCTTGGATCCCGCAGAACGCGTCCGGTTTCGGAACGTCCTCTCATCACTCGGGGACGACCGCGTTGTCATCCTCTCGACGCATATCGTCTCTGACGTTGAAGCAACAGCGACCGAAGTAGCAGTCCTCGCGGACGGACGGCTACGTGCTCACACAACACCAGAGCGATTGCTCGATGAGGTTACTGACCGCGTTTGGGAGGTCGTTGTCTCACAGAACGAACTCCAATCTGTCAAGGCAAACTACCTCACAAGCACGACGACGAGGCGAAGCGACGGCGTCCACGCACGCATCGTGACAGAAGACCCGCCCCGGAACGCAACTGCTGTCTCACCGACTCTCGAAGAAGCCTATCTCGATCTGCTGGGTGGGTCGGCTGAGGCTGTCCCGGGTGATGACCGGTGACCGTCGGTCGGAAAGCCGTTCAGGTGGCACTTGCTGATCTTCGACGACGCCTACGCTCGCCGAAGTATCTCGTAATCCCGGTTCTCATCGCATGGTTTGCCCAATCGCTCACGTCAGACACGACGCAGTTGGTCGTCGCCGGAGAGTACACCGGCGTTCAAAATGCGGCGTGGTTCGGTGGAATGGTTGCCACGATGGGGACCTTTCTGCTGTTTGTGTTCGGGTTTACATTGGTGCGTGGAGCCGTAACCCGAGAAGATGAGACGGGGGTCGGAGAGCTTGTCGCCACATCTCCAATCAGTAACGGAACATATCTCGTTGGCCGATGGCTCGGTTACCTCCTATTGCTCACGCTAGTAACTGCGCTTCTCGCCTTGGCAACCGTCGCTGCCTACGCGCTTCACGGAACTGGGACATTCGATTTCTGGGCGCTTGCTTCGCCGTTCGTGTTCCTGACGCTGCCAGCGATGACGCTCGTCGCCGCGGTTGCGGTGCTGACGGAGACGTTCCGGTCGCTCCGAGGGACGCTCGGCTCTGTGCTCTATTTTTTCGGCGCCCTCGGCGCATTCGGCATCGCGTCGCTAGGGTCCAGCGTTACGTACGGTCCCACCGGACTGGCGGTCGTCCGGAACAGTATGGTTGAAGCAGCGGGCGCTGACCCCACCGTATTTGAGAATCGCTCGTTCGCGTTCACAGGCGATCCTGGTAGTGTGACGATGTTCACGTGGAACGGCATCGAGTGGGGAGCAGCTGAGTTGCTTAGTCGTGGTCCGACGCTAGCAGCAGCCGGTATTGGATTAGTCGGTGCCGCAGTTGCGTTCGATAGATTCGAGCCCTCGCCTGGGATCCTCGAACGGATAACGGAGACACTCTTTGACAAGGATAGATCTCAAACTGACGAGGACGGAACCACGAATCGACGTGCCCCGGCCGACGAGGTGACGACACACCCATCTGAGATCAATCTCCAGCCGGTTTCACCGAGTCCGAGTCGGGTTCCGGGCCGTCGAATGCTAACCGCCGAAATGCGTATCGCGCTTCGAGGGCAGCGGTGGTGGTGGTATCTCGGGGTCGGGAGCTGTATCGTTGCCGGACTACTCACACCGATACGCGCCGCCCGAAGCTTTGTCCTCCCTGTAGCCTGGCTCTTCGGTCTCTCGGTGTGGGCAGGGCTCGGCGTCCGAGAGCAACGCTACCGGACTAGTGAATTAGTCTTCACTTCGGCGTATCCACTTCGACAACTTGCGGCCACGTACATCGGTGGCGTTTCCATCGCACTTCTCTCTGGGGCCGGGGTCCTCGTAGCGCTCGTTCTGGCAGGCGAGTTCACTACCGTTGGCGCAGTCTTTATCGGTGCCTGTTTTATACCGGCACTCGCAATTACAAGCGGTGTCTTGCTCGGTACGTCACGAGTGTTTGAGGTGCTTTTCCTCTCATTGTGGTATCTCGGGCCGATGAACGCAGTCTATTCCCTCGATTTCATCCCCGCGCATCCGGAAACGGTCGCACGGGGAACACCGATTTGGATAGCGATTGCGACCGTACTTCTGCTGATCGCCGCCGCTGTCGGACGAAGCCGAAAAACTCAGAAATGAATTTGAAGTGACAACTACCGATAGAGTCCGCCACACCTCTCATCACACTACTGTTTCCGGGCTGGTAACAGAGACAACGAAGTTATGGCTGAATCACTCGAACGACAAACGTAATCAACCGCAATGATCGCTGTAACCGGCCGACGGTTCAACGCAGTTCTACCTAGAAATCCGAAAGCAATGGCTCTCCACCGATGCTATTCTCATTAGGAACGTCGGTAGCCGTTGATGTCGTTGTCGTAAGCCTCCTCTCGTGGGTAACATGGCAAACGACGAAGGACCGATCCCCGCCAAACGCGGTTCCCTTTGCGCTCCTGACTAGTAGTCTGTTAGTATGGGCGCTTCTTTCCCTGATCTCTGAGTTTCCGAATGCGTGGGGTGTCGGATCGAATTTCGCTGCTATCGCACAGATCGTTCCGATCGTCTTTCTCCCTGCGATCTGGTTGGTCTATGTGCTGGGGTACATCGGCCGAGAGACGGGATTCACCCGCCTCCGAGGCGCTTTGTTCGTTCTCCTCGCGCTCCCGCTGGGCGGTGCAGTAGCCACGTTCGAAGGTGACCCAACGGGAGAAGAGATACGTCGGTCATTGGCGTCACTCGTCGGCACAGAGATATCCCTGATGTTCCTGATTTACGTCTACGCGGCATTTCTCTTCCTCAGGTACGGGTGGAACCACGGACGCGTTTCGAGGACACAGGTCGGGATCCAGCTCGGAGCAGTCTCAGCACCATACATTGTTGGTGGCTGGCTCGACGGGAGTTCCATCATCGACGGCGTCACGGGCGGTTTGTTGGTCTCGGGAGTCCTGCTCACCGCCGCGGTCCAACGCTACCCGGTGTTGACAGGGTTCCCAAAGGCGGATTATGTCGCCCGGTCACGCGTCGTTGAATCGCTTCAGGAAGCGGTCGTCGTCGTGGACTGGGAAGCAAATATCCTCGACGCCAATGTAACAGCTGAAGGCTTGTTTGGCTGGACGACACGAGACGTAGTCGGGACGCCACTCAACGCGGCCGTTGACGGTATCGGCGGAGTCGACCTATCGGCGGGCACCACAGAGGTCGTCTCGCTACAAACGACCAAGGGACGGCGTCAGTTTCAGTTCACGGTCTCCGACGTCGAACGCGACACGAGTGACGACGGTGGGGAGCCGGTAGCGAGGACAATTGTGTTTCGAGACGTGACCGACCAACGAACCCGTGAGCAGCGACTCTCAGTACTTAATCGAGTGTTGCGACACAACGCTCGGAACAAACTCGACGTGATCTTAGCCCACGCGGACCACGTAGCAGACGATACACATCGTACAGCGATTCGAAGTAGTGCCACAGACCTCGCCTCAGTCAGTCGGAAAGCGCGGGAAGCCGAAGCAGTCATGACCGATAGCGTCGGCGCTCCGTCGACGGTCGATGTTGCTGCTGTCGCCCACGAGGTCGCTGCGACAGCGCGAGATGACTACCCGGAAAGTAGTGTCACAGTCACCGCGCCGGAGCGGCTCCACCTTACTACCTATCGGACTGTTGTACGTCGGCTCATGACTGAACTCGTCGAGAACGCCATCGTTCACTCAGACGATCCCGCACGGGTCGACATCGAGGTTCAAACGACTGCTGATGACGTCCCGCAGCTCCGAATCGCGGACAACGGTCCGGGGATCCCCGACCGAGAGCGTGACCTACTGACCGAATCGAGCGAAACGCAACTCGAACACGGACTTGGTGTCGGACTTTGGTTCGTCAATTGGGCGGTAAGCCAACTCGGGGCGGAGCTTGAGTTCCAGTCTACTGGCACCACAGGCACTACCGTAGTGGTTCGTTTTCATGGGAGCAGCGAGTCGAGGCCGACAGACCCGTGAAATATATAAGTAATATTATCTATTATGTGCTTCGACTGGAGAGAGCTCAGGGTGTTTCCGCATCGCACGGGCGCCGTTGTAGATATATACGAATATTTTTCATGAATTAACCCCTTTCCGCTCTCCGGCTGCGTTCCAACGTCGGCTTCGCATCTACGCCTTCGATCCGCGCGAACGACCGGCCGCGTCAGACGATCTTCATCATTCGCGTCTCGAACTTCCCGACGCGGACGCGGACCCACCCGGCGAGTTCGGCGTCGAGTTCGGGGTCGTCGGTGTCGACGCGGAGCGCGCGCACGTCGTCGAGTTTGGCGCGCGAGGCGACGATCCGGAGGTCACACCGCCGGATCACCGCGGGCGAAATCTGCGGGTTCCCGCGCCCGAAGACGAACCCCTGCCCGCCGATGGGAGAGACGACGATCACGTTCTCCTCGCCCAGCGCGTCGAGGATCTGCGCCTCCGTCGCGTCCCGGACGACCACCTCCCCGTCGCGCCAGACGTCGACGCCGATGGGCGACGGTTCGAAGCTGAGTTCGTCCTTGATCGCGCCCACGGTCGACCCCGGACCGAGGACGAAGGTGACGCCGTCGCCGCCGCGCTCGCGCACGTCCGCCGCGACGCCCTCCGCCAGCGACTCGACGGTCCCGCTCGCGGTCTGTTTCGACGACTGGAGGTCGTCCGCGACCGGGACGTGCGCGACGCCCCGGAGCGTCGGGTTCACCTCTCCCTCGCGGTAGGCGTCCTCGTCGATGTCCATCACCTCGCGGCGCTCGGTCCGCGAGAACGACGCGGCGACCTCGGCCGCGTCCTCCGGCGACACCGCGAACACCGACGAGTACACTTTCACGCCGGCGGGCACGCCGAGCATCGGCACGTCCGTGCCCTCCAAGGCCTCCGCGACGTCCGCGGCGGTCCCGTCGCCGCCGACGAACAAGACGAGGTCGACGGGGTCGCCGCCGGTCTCGCTCGACGCGTCGGCGTCGTCGGTCCCCGCGAACGCCCGCACGACCGCCGCGGTGTGCGCCGCGGTCGTCTCGGTCGGCTCCGGGGGATCGCCGTCGAACGGGTCGACGACGCGGACCGGGTCGAAGCCCCCCTCGCGGACGACGGACTCGCCCATCGGGTCGGCCGCGACGGAGACGGTCGTCTCGGGGGCGACCGCGGCCAGCCGGTCGAGCGTCCGCTTCGCCCGGTCCGGGGCCCGCGGCTCCGCGCCGCGCCCGACCGCCTCGGCCACCTTCCCGTCGGTCCCCTTCAGTCCGACGCGGCCCCCCATCCCGGCGACCGGGTTCACCGCGATCCCCACGTGCATGCCCGACGTTCACCGCGCCGGCCCCTTAAGCGAGACGCGTCCGACCGAGGCGCGCCGGTCCCCCATCCCGGCGACCCCGGAGCCCCGCCACCGACCCGGTCGAGACATAAAGCCCCCCAACAAGGAGACACGGGAACCAATCGGCGTCCGCTCCTCACGACAAGCGCCGGTGGAGCGAGCCCGCCATCGGCCACGCGATCCGCTCGTCTCACCGGGACTGGATCCCTTCCGCGGTAGCTGCCACACGCCCACGCCGTCCGGTCCCGTTTTCGCGCGGCGCGACGCGGTCGCGGGGACCGTCGCCGCCCCCGTGGCGGCGGGACGAACCGCGCTCGCCCCGTTCGAGAATCAACGCTTAAGACGCCCCCAAGACAACTCCGGGACATGATCCTCGAAGCCGTCGCGACGGAGCCGCTGCCGATCACCGAGACCGCGGTCGCGGTCCTGCTCGCGAGCCTCGCCCTCGTCGTCGTGTGGGTCGCGTACCTGTACCGCTGACCGAGCCGCCGCTCGACGCTGGGGCGCTCAGACGCCCTCGTTCTCGACCGAGTCCGCCTCTCCTTCCTCGACCGCGTCGGTTCGGTCGCGGATCCACGCCGCCGCGCGCTCGGCCTCCGCCTCGCCCTCGGCGGTGATCTTCACGGTCACGACCTCGCCCGGATACGACCCGACCCGCACGTCGAACCGCTCCCGCAGCGACGCGATCCGGTCGAGCAGTTCGCTCTCCGGCTCGTCGACGTCGACGGTGAGCACGTGGGTCCGCGTCCCCGCGAACTCGTCTTCGACCGACTCGAACATCGCTTTCATCTCCCCCGGAACCCCGGGGAGGACGTAGACGGACTCGACGACAGCGCCGGGCGCGACCCCCGCCTCGTTCGGGAGCGGCCGGCAGTCGGCGGGGAGGTGCGTCGTCTCCGCCGCGAGGTCGCCGCCGCTGTACCCCCGCTCGGCCAGCCACGCCGCCGCCTCCTCGTTCTCCACGAGGTCGCGTCCGAACGCGGCCGCGACGGACGCCATCGTCACGTCGTCGTGCGTCGGACCGAGCCCGCCGGTGACGAGCACGGCGTCGTACTCCGCGCGGTACTCGTTGACGACTCGCGCGATCTCCGCGACCTCGTCCGGGACGACGGTCACCCGGCGGACCCTGACCCCGCGGGCGTCGAGGCGGTCGCAGAGCCAGGTGGCGTTCGTGTTCTCTGTGTCCCCGACGAGGAGCTCGTCCCCGACGGTGACGACGGCGGCGTTCATACGGAATAAAAGCGGCGCGCGGTAGAAAAGGACCGCGGCGCGGGCGACGGGGGTGAGTCCCGGCGGTCGCGCCCGCTAGAGCCAGCCGTCGTCGTCCTCGTCGTCGTTGACGCCTAATCCGAGGTCGCGGCGGCGCTGGCGGAGCGCCTCCAGCTGTCGCCGGAAGTAGAGGGTCCCGGCGACCGCGGCGACCGCCCCGATGACGAGGATGACGCCGAACACCACCAGGTCGCCCTCGCGGTACGACTGGACCACTACCGACCCGCTCGTCACCTCGTCCCAGACGATCCGGTCGCGGTCACCGACCGTCTCGACCGAGTGGTCGCGCGGCGAGACGTGGCCGACGATCGGGACGTCCGTGCTGAACTCCGGCGGGAGCGTCACGGCGTACGACCCCTCGACGTACGCGCGCATCGAGAAGCGGCGCGGGGACCCGTCGCCGGAGAACGCGAGCTTACCGCCGGCCATGTCGTCCGCGAAGCGGATCCACGTCTCGTCGGTCGTCCGCTCGACCTCGCCGCCGCGGGCGCGGAACTCGCTGCCGGTGATTACCTCGCCGTCGGGGTACCGGTACCGGAGCGCCTCGAACTCCATCGGCTGGTCGCCCGCGTACGGCGTCTGTCGGTACAGCCGCATCTCCTCCCGGTCACCGACGGCGTACACGACGGTGTAGGTCGCGTCCGTGGAGAGGTCGAACGCGGCGTCGCGGTCCGTGTCGAAGTCGTACCCACGGGGCGGCTCGGCGTCGAGCGTCTCGTTCCCCACCTCGCCGCCGCCGGTCGCGTAGCCGAGACAGCCGGCGCTGACCGCGAGGAGGGCGACCGCCGCCACCGCGAGCGCGAAGCGTCTGTTCACGGTTGAGTTGGTTCAGACGACACAGCGCATCTCCGCGGGGAGGTACGAGCCGATGGCCGCGAGCAGCCCCGGCGGGTCGGTCCCCTCCGCGCAGACGATACTCTGTTCGAGGAGCCCCAGCCGCTCGACGGTGACGATGTCTTGGGCGTGGCCCGCGCGGTTCACGGTCGCGCGCGTCTCGCCGCGGGTCGCGGAGTTGACGTTCACCCGCCCGTCGCCGCGCTGCCAGTCGTAGAGGCGGTCGCGCTCGGCGTCCGCGAGCCGGTTCGGCTCTGCGTCCGACTCACCGGCGTCGCCGCCGTAGACGAACCGCATGGGAAGGTGCTGGACGAGGCCGAACCGCTCGACGACCTGCTCCGGCGAGCCGACGCCGAGGCCGAGCTCGTCGGCCGGGACGAACACGTCGACCCCGGCGTCGAGGGTGAACCCCACGTCGTCCCACGACTCGAGGGTGCCGACGTGCTCCTCGCCGGCCTCCAGCCCGCCGTCGTGGGCGACGACCTCGCCCCACGTCTCCGCGAGGACGTTGCGCGCGACCGGGGCGTCCTCGCCGGTCACGTCCACCTGAACGAACTCGTCGTCGCGGACGCCCACGTTCCAGTCGACGTCGAGCTCGCCGACGTCGTTGGCGACGAGCGAGTCCATGCCGTCGAGCGCGCGGTCGCGGGCGTCGCCCTCGACGTAGCACTTGGTTGCGAGGACGACCATCAGCCGGTCACGTCCACGTTGAGTTCGTCTCGGAGCGCCTCGATGTGCTGGTCCATCGCGTCGCGGAGGCGGTCGTTGTCCATCGCGTCCAGCGGCGAGCCGCACTCGGGGCACTCGAAGCCGAAGTCCATCGCCTCCCCGAACTCGAAGCGGATCGAACACACCTCACAGAGGTAGAACTCGTGGGTGCGCTCGTACTCCTCGCGCTCTTCGAGGGCGTCGAGCAGCCGGTACATCTCCTCTTCGAGGTTCTCCGGGATGTTGTCGTAGTGGAACGTCCACAGGTACGTGAGCCAGCCGGAGTCCTCGTCTCGGACGCGGCGGTACGTCGCCAGGTCGTTCTCGTACAGGATGAACAGCGCGCGCCGCACGTCGTTGAGCTCCAGCCCCAACTCCTCGGCCAGCTCCTCGTCGGTGACCTCGCCGTCGGGCGGCGCGGCCGCGACCGGCATCCCCGTCGGCCCCACCAGCTCGTGGAGGTACTTCTGGATGACGGGGTCGTTCAGTAGATCCTCAAAAGCCATTACGGGAAACTGGTGGTGGAATCGGGTTAAAACCTCCGAAAGGCGCGGTTGTCCCCGCCGCGCCGCCCGCCGGGACCGCCACCGGAACCGCGCCGTCCAGCCCGTCCCCGACCCACCGCCGGACCCCCCTCGAATCCCCGCCCACCCGCGGGTCCGGCAGAGCTTTACGCGCCGTGGCTCACACTCGGGGATATGACGGACTCGGTCGACGGACGGGGGCGACGCGCGCTCGGCGCCGGCGCGCTCCTCGCCGTCCCGGCGGTGCTGGCCGCGGTCCCGCTGGTCCCGATCGCCGCGCTGCTCGGTCCCGCCGGACTGGGCGCGCTCCCGGTCGGCGCGCCCGGCGGACTGCTCGCGGCCGCCGTCACCGGTCCCGTCGGCTCCGCGCTGCTCGGCCCGGTCCTCGTCGACCGACGGATCGCCCGGCTCCCAAGCGCCGACCTTGACGAGCGCCGCGCCGACTTCGTCGACGACCGCGTCGAGGCGCTCGCCGCCGAGGTCGGCGTCGACCCGCCGCCGGTGACCGCCGTGCGCGCCGACGCCGCGAACGTCGCCGTCGCGGACGGCTACCGCGGCGCCCGGCTGGTGGTCTCGACGCGCCTGCTCGCCCTCCCGAAGGCCGACCGCGACGCCGCCCTGCGACACGCGCTCGTCAGGCTGCGGACGCGGCAGGCGCTGCTCACGACCGCGGCGCTCCCGGCGCTCGCGGCCGTCGAGACCGCGGCGCTGCTCGCGACGCTGCTCGTGGGACGGCGCGGGGACCGCACCGCCGCGGACCGGCGCGTCAACCGGATTCACGGGTACGAGCCGGACCGCGAGCGCGTCCCCTCGTGGGCGTACGCGGTCGCCGGAGTCCTCTGCTGGCTGCTGCTCCTCCCGGCGTGGGTCCCCGCGACGGTCGGGGACCGGCTCGCCGTCGCCGGCGGGCGCCGCGCCGCGGACGCGCTCGTCGCCCGGGCGGGGACCGAAGAGCGGGACGGGCTGGGCAACGCGGTCGCGTTCGCGAGCGACGCCGCGGGCGCCGGCGACTGGCCGCCGCTCCTCGACCGGCTCTCCTTCGTCTCCATGGCCGACGCCGAGACGGGTCGCGTCCGCGGGACGAGCCGGCAGGAGGCGCGGACGCGGCTCGCCCGGCTCCGCTCGAAGCGCGCGCTGTAGCGGCGGCGCGCGTCCGAGGGCCCGGCTCGCCTCACGGGTGCGTCGGGACCTCGAGCCGGACGGTCGTCCCGTCCTCGTCGGTGTCGATGTCGAACTTGCCGCCCGCCTTCCCGACGACCCAGTACATCAGCCAGATGCCGAGGCGGTCGGCGTGCGTCAGCGAGGTCTCGCCCGCCTCCAACACCTTCGTCTCGTGGTCCGGGATCCCCGGACCGTCGTCCTCCACCTCGACCGCGACCCGCTCCCGCGGGCGGCGTTCGACGCGCACGTCGACCGACGGGGCCGCCGCGTCGTTGTGTTTCACCGCGTTCTCGACCGCCTCCTCGACCGCGACGGGCAGGCCGACGACCGTCACCTCGATCGGGTCGTCGTCGGGCAGCGACAGCGTCACCTCCGCCTCCGGGTAGCGGTCTCGGACGCGGGTCCGCAGCTCGATCAGCTCCTCCCGGAGGTCGACGGCCGCGTCCGCGGCCGACGCCGAGAGCGTCTCGTCGACCGTCCGAACGGTCGCCGCGATTCCGGTCAGGTCCGCCGCCGTCTGCGCGATCACGTCGAGCGACCGCCGACGCGTCTCCTCGTCCGGGTCGTCCCGGAGGAGGTCCGCGTACCCCGAGATGAGGTTCATCTTGTTCCGGAGGTTGTGGTTGAGCACCCGCGTCATCACCTCTAGGCGCCGCTCCCGGATCTTCCGTTCGGTGATGTCCGCCTGGAACCCCACGTAGTGCGTGACCGACCCCTCCCCGTCGCGGATCGGGGCGATCGAGAGCCGGTTCCAGAACTTCTGGTCGTTCGCCCGGTAGTTGAGCACGTCGACGCTCACGGGGCGCTCCTCGTCGAGCGCCGCTCGAATCTCCGCCCGCGTCTCGTCGCTCGTGGCCGGTCCCTGAAGGAACCGGCAGTCCGTTCCGAGAACCTCCTCGCCGTAGCCGGTCAGCGCCTCGAACTCCTCGTTGAGGTACACGAGCGGGTTGTCGTCGCCCGCCGCCGCCCGCGCGAGGGTGATCCCGACGGGCGCCTCGTCCATCGCCCGCTCTTTGAGCCGCAAGTCCGCGACGGTCCGCCGGAGCCGAAGCGAGGTCTTTCGTCGCTCGACCAGGTTCGAGACCCGCGCGAGCAGCGCCCGCCGGCCGACCGGAAGCTCGATGACGTCGTCGACGCGCTCCCACGCGCCGTCGGTCGCTCCCGCCCGCGCTCCGTCGCTTACCAGCAGCACGAACGGGAGGAACGCGGGGTCGGCCCGCTCGCGACGCGAGCGCACCGCGTCGGCGGCGCCCTCGAACGCGTCCGCGTCGAGGACGCAGCAGTCGAACTCGGCGTCGAGCGTCGCGGGGTCGGTCTCGGTTCGGATCCGGTACCGCTCGCCCAGCGCCTCGGCAAGCAGTTCGCGGTCGCGGTCGGCGTCCATCAGGAGGAGGACCGTCGTGTCGTCGCTCGGGGCCTCCGCGCCGCTCCGCTCGGGCTCGAGGGCCCAACCGCGGCCTCCCGAGGCGCCGTCGGCCGGGGCACCCCCGTCGCCTCCCGCGGCGGCGCCCCCTCGTCCCGAGGCGTCGCCCGCCTCGCGCTCCGCGGACTCGTCGCCGTCGGCGGTGCCGTGTACCCAGTCCGGCTCTGAGTCCATCGTCCCTACGTAGACGGTCGGTACGCACTAAGAACTACCCATTTATATGACGAGCCCTCCCGATTGGTGAGGTATGGCACCACCGCTATCCGAACGAGCGTCGACCGGTATCGCCGGGCTCGACGAGGTGTTGTCCGGGGGGTTCGTCCCCACCCGGAGCTACATGGTCCGCGGCCAGGCGGGGAGCGGGAAGACCATCCTGAGCCTCCACTTCCTCCAACAGGGGATCGACGAGGGGGAGACGGCGCTCTTCATCAACCTCGAGGAGGACCTCCGCGACCTGAAGGCGAACGCGGCCGCGCTCGGCTTCGACACCGACGCGATCGAGTTCCTCGATCTGAGCCCGAGCGCCGACGCGTTCGTCGAGGACGAGTCGTACGAAGTGTTCTCGCCGTCCGAGGTCGAACGCGAGCCGCTGACCGAGCGGATCGTCGAGGGCGTCACCGCGGTCGAGCCGGACCGGGTCGTCGTCGACCCGCTGACACAGCTCCGCTTCCTCCTGTCCGACGACTACCAGTTCCGGAAGCAGGTGGTCGGGTTCATGCGCTTCCTGAAAGACCGGGGGGCGACGGTGCTTTTCACCGTCCAGAACACCGAGTCGCTGCCGACCGACGACCTCGAGTTCATCACCGACGGGACGGTCCGGTTGGACGCGGCGTCGTACGGCAAGACGGTCAGCGTGCCGAAGTTCCGCGGCTCGGCCACGCAGGGCGGCGACCACGCCTACCGGGTCACCGACTCGGGGATCGAGGTGTACCCCGCGCTCCGGCCCGGGACCCGCAGCGGCGACGACGCCGAGTTCGAGCAGGTATCCTCCGGGATCCCCGAGGTCGACCAACTGCTCCACGGGGGGATCGAGCGCGGGACGGTCACCATCGTGAGCGGGCCGACCGGCGTGGGGAAGACGACCCTCAGTACGCAGTTCATGAAGGAGGCCGCGGGGCGGGGGAACGCTCCGTCATCTACCTCTTCGAGGAGAACCGGAAGACGTTCCTCTCGCGGTCGCGGGCGGTCAACATCCCGGTCGACGAGATGCTGGAGAAGGGGACGCTTCAGGTGAACGAGGTGGAGGCGTTAGAGCGGTCGCCACAGGAGTTCGCGCGGATGGTCCGCGACGAGGTCGAAGGCGAGGGCGCCGACATCGTCATGGTCGACGGCATCTCCGGGTATCGGCTGACCCTGCGCGGCGAGGACGAGACGATGCTCCAGCAGATGCACGCGCTCGGTCGCTACCTCAAGAACGCGGGCGTGACGGCGATCTTCGTCGACGAGACGCGGAACGTCACCGGGGAGTTTCAGGCGACGATGGAGAACGTCAGCTACCTCGCGGACAACATCGTCTTCCTCCGCCACCTCGAGATCGACGGCGAACTCCGCAAGGCGATCGGCGTCTTGAAAAAGCGGACGAGCGACTTCGAGCGGACCATCCGCGAGTTCGAGATTACGGAACACGGGATCACCGTCGGGGAGCCGATGTCGGGGCTCCGCGGCATCCTGAGCGGCACGCCGGAGGTCGTCGAGGAGGACCGGCGGCGCGGACCGGATCGCGGCGACCGCGACGAGTAGGCGAGGGGCGGACGACTCAGTCGCGGTCGTCGGCCTCGTCGCCCCCGTCGCCGTCGGAGTCACCCTCGGCGTCGACCACCGTCTTGCCGGTCGCCTCCGGCACCACGCGTCGGTCAGCGTCCGCCCACTCGCGGTCCAGTTCCGCCCCCTCGAACAGGCGGTCGAGGAACACCGCCAGCCCGGCGACCTCGGAGTGCGGCTGGTTCGTCACGCCCACGTTGAAGTCGGCGCGCTCGTACAGCGCCCACGGCACCTTCTCGCCGCCGACGACGACGAGGAGGTCCCGCGGCGGCGACGCCTCCCCGACCACCGCCGGCTCGTCGAGTCCGACCGCCTCGCGGACCTCCGCCTCGACGTCCTGAACGCGCTCGCCGTACATCGTGAGGTGGACGACGACCCCGTCGAACCCCTTGACGATCGCCTTCTGGTCTTCGCGGAGTTCGACGGCGAAGGGGCCGCCGAACCGGCCGGTGATGTCACGGACCGTCTCCGCCGACTGCCCGGCGTTGTCGGGGAATATCACCCGGTCGGCGCCGAGCGCCCGCGCCGTGAGCCCGACGTGCGTCGTCATGCGGTCGTCGCGCCCCGGCCGGTGGCCGTACCGGAGGACGACGACCTCGCGCGCATCGTTCATGTCACCGGGTGCGAGGGCGAGTCGGGTGTCGCTTTCGATGCGAGCGCGCGGTCGACGGCCGCCGCCCGCCGCAGTTCGATCCGCACTCGTGGATCGAACGGTGGTGTCGGATCGCGATGTGACCACGTAACTGGAAGTTTCATGTGGGAGGCGGTCGCGATATGCGCCATGACGAGCGTCAAGGAGTTCCGCGTCGACGAGCCGGCGACCGCCGACGGACTCGGTCGGGGGCGGTTCGTCTTCACGGACGCCTACTCGGTGTTCGACTGGGGGCAGATGCCCGACGCGGTTCCGAACAAGGGCGCGAGCCTCTGTACGATGGGCGCGTTCAACTTCGAACTGCTTGAAAGCGAGGGGGTCCCGACCCACTACCGCGGCGTCGTCGACCCCGCTCGGGACGCCGACGCGGGCGACGGGCGCGCGCCAGAGGTCGTCCCGCTCGACGAGGCGACCGCCCCGCCGACGGAGATGGCCATCGACCTGACGCAGGTGCCGGACCTGCCGTACGAGGGGCCCCACGCCGGCTACGACTACGACGCCTTCCACGCCGCGGGCGACGAGAACTACCTCGTCCCGCTGGAGGTGGTCTTCCGCAACCGCGTCCCGGTCGGGTCCAGCCTGCGCAAGCGCGCCGACCCCGCGGACTTCGGACTCGACGACCTCGGCGGCGCCGACGGCGAGTGGCCCGACGAGCCGGTCGACCTCCCCGAGCCGGTCGTGGAGTTCTCGACGAAGTACGAGGGGCAGGACCGCTACCTCGCCCGCGCGGAGGCCGACGAGATAGCGGGCGCCGCCGACGTCGACGCCCTCGAATCCCTCGCCCGCGACGTGAACCGCGTCGTCACCGACCGCGCCGCAGACGCCGGGTTCGTCCACGAGGACGGGAAGATCGAGTGCCTCTCCGTCGACGGTGAACTGCGCGTCGCGGACGTGGTCGGCACCTTCGACGAGAACCGCTTCTCGTACGGCGGCCGCGGCATCTCGAAGGAGGTCGTCCGACAGTGGTACAAGGCGAACGACCCCGACTGGGTCGCGGCCGTGAGCGAGGCGAAGGCGGCGGTCGCGGACCGCGACACCGACGACTGGCGGGAGCTCTGCGGGCGCGACCCCGACCCGCTCCCGCCGACGGTCGTCGACACCGTCTCGGACCTGTACGCGGCCGGGACGAACGCGTACACCGGCCGCGAGTGGTTCGACGCCCCTGACATCGAGACGGCGCTCGACGCGGTCGACGCGCTGTAGGGCGGGTCCGTGAACCCGGGTCGAGCGCCGCGAACCCTCACGGTCGACGAAACGCGAAGGAACCTCTTTACCCCCGACGCGCGTGGAGACGCGTATGTCCACCGACGCCGACTTCGGGGAGCGACTCGAGTCGCAGACCGTCGCGTACCTCGACCGGATCGACGACTGCGTCGCCCTCCTCCCGCGGGCGCTCGACGAGTACGCGAACGACGGGCCGTACGCCGAGACGGTCGACGAGATAGCCGCGATCGAAAGCGAGTGCGACGACCTCGTCCGCGGGCTCACGGCGCTCATCACCGACGCCGGACCGGACGACATCGGCCTGTTGAACACGCGGATCAACTTCAACGAGTCCGCCCTGCTCGACTTCTACAACGAGCTCGACGTGGTCGCGAACCACACCGAGCGGATCGTCCAAGAGGTCGCGATGATGCGTCCCGACGCGGGCGTCGAGCCCTTCGGCGATATGCGCGAGATGGCCGGCCGGATCGCGGAGATGGTCGTGCTCCTCGGTGACGTCGCGGAGGGGTTCGTCCGCGGGCTCGCGCGGACCGACGCCACGGAGTCACTTGGCGAGGGGATCGAGTCGATACGCGACCTCGAAAGCGAGTGCGACGACCTCCGCAACGACGCCATCGAGACCGCGTTCGCGGACGACGCGGTCGACCAGCCGCTCGTCTACCGCGAGCTCGCGATCCTGTTGGACGAGCTCGCGAACACGATCGAGGACCTCACCGACCGGATCGTCGTGATCGCGAGCAAGGAGCCGGGGATCGTCACGGACGCCGACGGGTCGTAGGCCGCCCGCGCTCTCACCGCCGCGCCCAGTCGAGCATCCGCGCGTAGAAGGGGTCGGAGCCGAGCGCGTCGGCGTCGCCAACGATCGTCAGCTGCTTTTTCGCCCGAGTGAGCGCGACGTTCACGCGGCGGTGGTCCTCGAAGATGGGGCCGTCGAGGTCGCCGGTCGCGACGAGCGAGACGAGGATCACCTCCTTCGAGGAGCCCTGGAAGCGGTCGACGGTGTCGACCGTCACGTCGGTCCGGCGACCGATCTCCGCGACCTGCGCGCGGAAGGGCGCGATCACGCCGATATCATCGGGGTCGACGCCGGCGGCCACGTAGGCGTCGACGACCGCGACGACGCGCTCGGCCTCGCGGACGTTCCGGTTCCCGTCGCGCTCGCCGTCGGGGTCGACGAAGCCGACGCCGCCGGTCAGCTCGGGTGCGAGCGCGTCCGGGTCGACGCCGAGGTCCGCGAGCGTCTGCCCGGCCACCTCGGGGGTCGCGGGGCGGAGCGCGCCGTCGTAGAACTCCGCGGAGGCGAACGCCTGGATGCGCTGGCTCATCCGGTACTGGCGGTCGAGCATGACGCTCGCGTCGGGATACTCCTCGATGAGGCGCTGGAAGAGGGAGGTCTGAAGCTCGTTCTCCGCGCGGACGACGGGGGGGAGCTGCTCGTGGTCGCCCACGAGCACGAACCGGTCCGCGAGGTTGATCGCGGCGTGGGTGCCCGGCTCCGTGAGCTGGGACGCCTCGTCGACGAGGGCGACGTCGAACTCGCACTCGCGCATGACGCGGGAGCCGCAGGTCGCGGTCGTCGCCGCGACGACCGGCGCGTCCCGCAGTTCGCCCGCCTTCGCGTTCGGCTCGCCGCGCTGGACCAGCCGCACGTCACGCATGTCGTCGCGGACGCCGGTCTCGGTGCCGACGCGCAGGATTCCGCCGGTTTCACCGGCTACATCTGGTCGCGAGGACGCGACCCAGTCCTCGAACCCTTGATCCCGGAGCGCCTCCAGCGCGTTGTCGACCGCGCGGTTCGTGAACGCCGACAGCAGCACTCGGTTCCCCTCCGCCACTAAGGCGCGGATCGTCCGCGCGATGGTGTACGTCTTCCCGGTGCCGGGCGGGCCGTGGATCAGCGCCAGGTCCTCGGCGTCGACCGCGAGTTCGACCGCCTCGTTCTGGGCGTCGTTGTTGTCGATGTAGGCGTCGGGGGCGCCGGTTTCGGCGGCATCCGAGTCCTCCGCTCCGGGGCTGCCGGTCGGGCGGTCGGCCGGCTCCCGGAACTCCGGCGCCCGACGGCCGAACAGCACGTCCTTGCGGTCGGGGTCGCCCTTCAGGACCGCGTCGTGGAGCGCGGTGAGCGAGCGGTCGACGGATATCTCCGAGGGGTACACGTCGAGCCGACGCAGTTCGACCGGCTCGTCCGTCTCGACGACGACCTCGTCGCCCCCGAGTTCGGTGATTCGACCGAGTTCCGCGTGGCCCGAGACGGGGTCGCCGTCGCTCGCGAGCGCCACGTCGCCCTCGCGGAGCTTCGAGACGGCGTCGCCCGGCTTCCGGGCGCGAAGCTCCCACCGGGCGTCGTCGATTTCGGTCTGTGCGACGGGTTCGAGGCCGATCAGCGCGCGGTCGTCGGCCGCCCGCTCCTCGGGGGTCTGCTCCCACAGCTTCCGGTACTCGGCGTGGGTCTCGCGGCGCTCCTCCTCGATGGCGGTGTAGAAGCGGTCGAAGTAGTCGCGCTCCGCGTCGGGCACCGGCGTCCCGACCTGTCCCGCCTTCGACTCCTGGTCGAGCCGGCCGGAGACGACCATACACGTGTCCTGCTCGAAGCAGTAGCTACACGTCGCGTCCGCCTCGTACCCCGTCGGCACCGTGGGGCGCTCGCCGGGGTCGTTGAGCGCGCGCCACTCCATCGCCGCGAGGGCGTTGCGCTCGCGCACGACGAACTCCAAGAAGCCGCGCCCGACGGTGAACTCCTTGGCGGGCGCGAGGTCCCCCGACTCCTCGTTGCGGTCTAAGGCGGTGTTCTTCGTGTACAGCAGCGTCCCGATGTCGGGGTCGACGCCGCGCTCGTCGAGCATGAGCGCGTAGCAGGCGGCCTGGACCTTGTCGTGGAAGCGCGGCTCCCGCTTGGTGTTTTTCCCCGTCTTCAGCTCGACCGGCGTCCCTCGTCGAAGCGCGTCGGCGCGGCCTTTTAACCCGAACGTGGGCGAGATGAGGGTGAACTCCGAGCGCCACGTGTCCTCGTCGGAGAGCGTTCCCTGCGCGAGCCACCCCTCGACGGCGGCGGCGTTGCGGCGCACCTCGTCTTCGACCTCTTCGGTCTCGTAGCCGAGCAGGCCGAGTTCGAGGCCGGCCTCCGCGACGCGGTCCTCCACGGAGGCCTCAAGCTCCATCCCCCGCAGCAGGTCCCC
This sequence comes from Halorubrum sp. 2020YC2, assembly GCF_018623055.1. NCBI lineage: Archaea > Methanobacteriati > Methanobacteriota > Halobacteria > Halobacteriales > Haloferacaceae > Halorubrum > Halorubrum sp. 2020YC2. The sequence goes on along the minus strand of NZ_CP076019.1, from coordinate 1,951,366 downwards.
GAACACCTCGTGGACGACCGTCCCCTTGACGACCGGGTAGTTGAGCGGGATCCCCGAGAGCTTATTTAAATAGTACATCCGCGGACACTGGACCCACGACCGGATCCCCGTCACGTCGACGAGGAAGTCGGGTTGGAGGACGACCCACGACTCGTCGGTCGTCGCGTACCCCGTCTCCCCGCGGTACTCGTCTTCCTCCGGGTCGGTGACGAGAAGCTCCATCCCCGGCTCGGCGTGTTCGGCCGTCTCCGTCCACTTGCCCCACAGCGTCACGTCGACCGGGTCGCCCGCGCCGCGGTCGGGCCGGACCCGCACCTCGCGGAGGTCGCGCTCGCCGTACGACGTCGACACCGTCCGCGCCTCCCCGACGGAGACGATCGGCCCCCGAACGTTCACGCCCCCGCTCGGCGGCGGCGGCGAAAAACGCTGTCGGTGGTCGCGGTCGGCCGCCGCCTTCCGCTGGCCGGTGCGTCGCCGCGGCCCGCCCGCCCCCCGCTCCGCCTGCCCCGCCGCCACCGACACGCTCTTGAGCTCGCGCGCCCCTACCGTCGACCGACATGCGCGTACGAGACTGGGACGACATCCTCGCGGACGTCGCGAGCGACTCGACCGACCCCGACGGCTGGCGCGCGGTCGCCGGCTCCCGCCGCGGCGGCCTAGGGGAGGACCTCTACTTCGGCCACCCGAGCGTCGGTCTCTACCACCTGAAGACGTACGCGAAGAACCCCCGCGACCTCCGCGGCGTCGGTGCGCAGGTCGCCCGGAAGGTCGACGACGAACTCGACCCGCTCCTCCCGGACGCCGAGAGCGGCGGGCGGTTCGCGGTCCGGTCGGCGCCCGAAGACGAGGACCACGCCGAGGAGATGGCCACGCGGCTCACGGAGACGCTGAAGGTCCACGCCGAGGCGCCGACCGACCCCGACCACCTCTTCGAGGACGTGATGGAGGCGGTCGAGTCGCCCGCGTTCGGCCCGATGGAGTACGAGTTCGACGGCCGGCCCGAGGAGTTGGACGAACTGTCCGACACCTTCGAGGAGGCCGAGGAGCTGCTCACCTCGGAGCTGGACGACCTGATCGAGGACGACGACGTCGACCGCGGCTTCCATTGAGGCGCGGCGGCCTCGTCGCGGCCGCCCGTTCGTCGGGACGAGAGCGAGCCCGCCGCATCGGTTTTGTTACTCCGTCGCCAACGGGGCCTATGGGACTCAAAGAAGACACGGCGAACGGCGTGATATCGCTCGGCATCGGCGTCGCGGTCACCTGGCTCACCGCCGGCGACGGCGACCACGACACGGCGGACCTCCTCGTCGCGGTCGCGATCAGCTCCTTCCTCTCGGGCTTTTTCACGAGCTACTTCGCGAAGTGACTCGGGACCGGTGACGGGTCCGGCCGCCGGCCCGCGCCGATCGACGACGGAGCCGGTGCGGCCGCCGGCCCGCGTCGACCGCGTAGCGTCAGATCGCCGTCACCCACGCCCGATACTCCGCGTCGAGTTCGTACACCTCGCGGAAGGCGCGCTCCATGAACCCCGCGACGCGGTTCGCGTCCGAGCGCGCGGTGACGACGGCATTCGTCCCCTCGGCCTCCTCCGGGCTGACGAGCTCGTCGATCCGGAACTCGGGGAACTCTTCGAGTAGGTCTTTCAGGCGATCCAGCTCCTCGTCGGTACAGTCCAGAATTAGCTCCGTGCCCGCGAGCTGGATCCACGGCGGCACCTCGCCGCCCTCGGTGTCGTCGCTGTCGGGGTCGACGTCGACGGTCAGCACGTCGCCGGAGCGCGCGCGGTGGGCGGCCGCGGCGTCCGCGAACAGCTTCAGCCGCTCGTCTTCCGTCGCCGCGTCGAATCGGGTCATACCCACGCTCGACCGCGACGGGGCTTAAAAATCCGCACTCCGGGGCGGTCGCCGCGCCGGTCGTCGGCGGACCGCGGCGCTCAGTCCCGCTCCGTCTCCGCGAGCACGTCGTCGACGGTCGAGCGCGTCCGCTCGGCCTCGGTCAGCCGCTCCTCGGCCTCGCCGCGCTCGATCAGGGCGAGGTCGGCGTCGTCGAGCGCGTCGCGAACCGCTGCCGCGCGGCGGAGCCGCTCGTGGTCGTCGCCCCGCGCGAGTTCGCGAACCGAGCGCAGGGTCGCGACGACGTCGTCGTCCGCGATCCGACCGACCAGGGGGACCAGCTCGTCTATCTCGTAGGCGAGCTCGTCGCCCGGCTTCGGCGGCCAGTCGAGCGTCAGCGGCTCGCCGTCGAGGCGTTCGAGGTACGTCCGGTGGACCGCGACCGCGGTGCGGAGCGCCCCCGGGTCGTCGACGTAGTGCTCCAGCTTGGAGTTGGTGTAGTCGGCGTACTCCAGCAGGGTCGCTGGCGGCTCCTCGCCGGCGGCGTGCGTCTCGACGTACTCCGCGAGGTCCGTCGGCGGCACGTCGACGTCGACGAACGGCGTCCCGTCCGCGCGGTCGAGGAAGTCGAACACCTCGCGGGCGGACGCCGACTTGAAGAACTCCCGGAACGCCTCTCGGAGCCCCTCGTTGTACGCCTCGATCGGGCCGCGGAGGCGGTCGAGGTCGGCGTCGAGGTCGGCGTCGGCCATCTCGGCCACTTCGCGGAGCTCGTCGAGCCGCGAGTCGAGCCGCTTTCGAGCCTCGCGCGCCGCCTTCCGGCTCGCCCGGTAGTCGTCGACCGCGTCGTCGTACGCCTCCAAGAGGTCGACGAACTCTCCGGCCGGCTCTAACGCCTCGCGGGCCGCCGCGAAGTCCGACTCCGAGAGCCGGCGCTTGTCCACCGCCTCGTCGGCCGCCCCGAAGGCGTCGCCGGCGGGGGTGTCGTCGTCGACGTCGACCGCGTCACCGAACTCGCCGCGGAAGCGGACGTACGACTCGAAGTCGCCGGAGCCGACAGCGTCCTCCTCGTACCGGTCGAGGATCCGGTGCGCGCGGCGGTAGGCGTCTGCGGCCGCCTCGACGCGGTCGCGGCCGTAGCCGTCGATCCGGGACTCGATTCGGCGGAGCTCGTCGTAGCGCTCGCGGAGCCGCGCGGCCGCCTCGCCCGCCGCGGCGACGGGGTCGTCCGCGTCGCCCTCGGCGCCGCCGCGGGCGGTCCGGTCGCTGCCGGTCCCGCCGTCCCCGTCGGCCATCGGTCAGTACACCTCGTCGGGGTCGAAGACGCGCTCGCCCACGTTCTCGCCGCCTATCGTCCGGTGGAAACACGACCGGTGCCCGGTGTGGCAGGCGCCGCCCTCCTGCTCGACGAGGTACAGCAGGGTGTCGGCGTCGCAGTCGACCCGTACCTCCCGGACCGACTGGGTGTGTCCCGAGGAGCCGCCCTTGTGCCACAGCTCCTCGCGGGACCGGGAGTAGTAGTGGGCCTCGCCGGTCTCGCGGGTGCGCGACAGCGCCTCGGGCGAGACGTACGCGAGCATCAGCACCTCGCCGGAGTCGGCGTCCTGTGCGACCGCCGGCACCAGCCCGTCCTCCCCGAAGTCGACCTCGATCGACCCGGTCTCCGCGTCGGCGTCACTCATGGCTGTCCGGAGGCGTGGCGCTGGAATAGTCCTTGTGTCTGCGGCGGTCGAGGGGTCGCGGGGCGGCGGTCCGCCGCCCGACCGCTACGCGTCCGGGACGAGGCGCAGGGCGAGCGCGTCGCCGTCGGCGTACGCGCCCGGGCGCCGCTCGACCACCTCGAAGCCGAGCGACTCGTACAGCGCGAGCGCGGCGTCGTTGTCGGGATGGGCCTGAAGCGTGACCGGCCCGTCGGCGTCGGCTATCACCGTGCGGAGCAGGCCGCGGGCGCGCCCCTCGCGTCGGAAGCCGGGCGCGACGACGAGTTCCGCTAGGTGGACCCCCCGGCGGTTCGGCCCGTCGACCGGGAGCAGGTAGCCGACGACGCGACCGTTCGCGACGCTCACCCGGGCGGCGCCCACCGCCAGCCCGTACTCCAGCAGGTCCGGACTCGGCTGGCGGAGGTGCGACTGAAGCTCGCGGATCCGGCCGGCGTCGGCGGGCCGTCCCGGGCGGACACGCGGGTCGGAGACATCGCGCTCCCCGGACTCGTCGCCGCGTCCGTCCCCTCCGGAGTCGGCGGCCTCGTCGCCCGTCATCTCAGGCCACCGCCCAGAGCGCGACGGCGACGGCCGCGCCGGAGACCGTCGCGAGGAAGTTCACGGTCTGGTTGCCGACGCGGTCGCCCTCGATCAGGGCGCCGAGCAGGCTGTCGACGGTCATCCCGGCGACGCCCGCCGCGACGACGGCCCCGCCCGCGGCGACGCCGCCGGCGACGACCGGGTCGAAGACGGGCGCCCCGCCGGCGGCCAGCGCGCCGACGAGCAGCGCGCCGGAGAGCCCCGCCAGCTCGCCCTGCCAGGTGATCGCGCCGTCGGTCCCCGGTTCGACGGGGCGGAGCGTCGTCACCAGCCGCGGCCCGTCGTAGAGGCCGCCGATCTCCGATGAGAGCGTGTCGGCCATCGCGGTCGCCGTCGCGCCCGCGAACGCGAAGCCGAGCGGGGCGGCCGGGACGGCGAGGTGGGGCGCGGCCGCGTAGCCGACCACCGCCGCGAGCGCGACCGCGGAGTTCGCCAGCACGTTGCCGGTGCCGCGCGCGCCCTCGTTCTCCTGTGCGACCCCCCGCTCCGCCTTCTCGTCGAACCGGTACTTCGAGGCGAGCCCCCCGAGCGCGTAGAAGGACATCAGCGTGAGGAACCAGCCGACGCCGCCGAGGACGACCGCGAGCAGCGCCGAGAGGACGCCGGTGAGCATCCCCGCGACCGAGGCGGTACCGATGGCGAAGGAGACGTAGCCGAGCGCGCCCGTCACCGCGAGGCCGACGAGGATGAGGGGCGCGTCGACGGTCGGCTCCAGGGCGAGGAACCCCCAGACCGCGAACGCGACGAGGATCGTCGTGATGTGCGCGTCCCGGGAGAACACCAGCGAGCGGACGAGCGCGGCCGTCAGCGCGGCCGCGGCCGCGAGGAACGTGAGCGCGGGAAGCGTCGCGCCGTCGACCGGGGCGCCGGTCTGGAGCCGCACCGCGACCTGCCCGGCGAGCGCGGCCGCGGTCCCGGCGGCGACGTAGCCCGCGACGAGCGGGAACTCGTCGGTCGTCCGCTCGGAGACGAGCGTCCGCCCGAGGCGGCCGGCGCCGACGGCGAGCGTCGCGGCCGCGAACGCCTCGTACGGCAGCGGCGCGCGCGGCAGCGACGTGAACAGGGCGAGGCCGGCGCCGGCGAGCGCGAAGGCGACGAACCCGTAGAGGCGCTCCTCCTCGCGGTCGCCGGGCAGCGCGAGCGTCTCGAACCACTCGCCGTCGCGGACGCCGAAGAAGGCCGCTCCGGCGACGGCGAAGAAGGGGACCGCGGCGGCGGTCTCGAGCGCCGGCGCGAGGATCGCCAGGGCGGCCACCGCGGCGAAAACACCCGCTCGTCGGAGCCTCCGTATCACACCCTCGGCTACCCCCGACGACCACTTAACGGTCCCGACAGCCGTCGGGCGGTCGGTCGCAGGCCCCGGTCGACGCGGCGACGCCGTCAGTATCGGTACTCGTTGAACTGGACCGCGTGTCCCTCCAGCACGCGGACGGACTCCTCCGGATCCTCCTCGTCGTCCCCGGTCCGACCTTCGTGTGAGTCAACCACTCCCATGTGAGGGTGGTACGCTCGCTCCCACATAACTGTTGTCCACGTAGCGGAGGTATTACCGCGGTCCTCAGCCGACGACGCGGTCGATCTCTCCGAGGTGGTCGAGCACGTAGTCGGGGGTGACCTCGGCGGTCGCGAGGTCGTCGCCGCCGGTGACGCCCGAGCGGACGAGGACCGTCGTCATCCCGGCGCGCTCGCCCAGCGCGATGTCCGTGTCGAGCCGATCTCCGACGACGAGACACTCCTCGGGCGGGTAGGGGAGCCGCTCGCGGACCATCTCGATCGCGGTGTCCGACGGCTTACCGAGGACCGCGTCCGGGTCGCGCTCGGCCACGCCGGCGATTGCGTTGATCACGGCGCCCGACCCGGGCACGTCGCGCTCGGGGGCCGGGATCACCACGTCGGGGTCGGTGCCGATGAACGGGATGTCGCGCTCCAAGGCCCACAGCGCGGTACAGAGGTCCCCGTAGTCGAACTCGCGGTCGATGGAGGCGACCAGGGCGTCGGCGGCGTCGACGTCGTCGGTCGTCGAGAGCCCCGCCGCCGCGAACTGGTCGAACAGCCCCGCTTCCGCGATACAGAGCAGGTCGTCGTCGGCGTGGTGCTTCCTGAGGTATCGCGTCGTCACGCTGCCCGCGGTGAAGACGCGCTCGGCGTCGACGTCGTACCCCGCCGCGCCGAGGCGGTCGACGTACGCCGGCGGCGCCTTCGTCGGGTTGTTCGAGACGAACAGGGTCTCGATCCCCGCCCCGCGGAGCCGCCGGTACCCCGCCGGAGCGCCCGGGATCGGGTCGTCGCCGCGCACGACCGTGCCGTCGACGTCGAGGACGGCGCCGCTGAATTCCATATCCGAGGTGAGACCGCCACGGCCGTAGGGGTTGCGCCCGGGCTCCCGCCGGAGGACCTTGCCCCGCGCCGGACGACTCCGACCCGGCGCACGACGGGAGCGACGCGGGCCGAAAGCGGGGATCGAGGGTCGGACGCGGATCACGAACTCGATACCGGTCCCACCTTCGGGATAACGGAAGGGTAAAGCGGCAGCGTTCCGTATCGGTGTCTACTGTGACGACGACCCAGGTGACCCTCGTCCAGATCGACAACTACGGGCCGTGGACGACGACGCCGGAGCCGCGCCGCGAGATGGACCTCCAGACGCTCCAGTCGCGGCTCTACGCCGACGTCGCCCAGTTCCTCGGCCACCGCGACGCCTACGTCTTCTTCACCAGGTTCGACAACATGATCGCGGTGACGAACGGCGTCGACGGCGCGGCCCACGCGACCCTTCAGGAGTCGATCGGCAACCGGTACCCGGTCAGCGTGAGCCTCGGGACCGCCGTCGCCGAGCGGCCCGTCGACGCCCTCGAAGCGGCCAACCGACGGCTCCAGACCGCGGGTAGCGCCCAAGACGAGAGCCGGACCGAGGTGCTCGCCGGCGAGTACCTCTCGGAGACCGAGCGGTCGGACCTTCAGGTCGCGCACTTCGACGTGGTCAACGCCACCGGCAAGTACACCGACCAACTCAACGAGTTCGACACGTTCATCAACATCGAACTGGCGTACGGCTCGCTGATGCGCCACCTCCGCGAGGCGCACGGCGCCCTCTCCTTCTTCGTCGGCGGCGACAACGTGGTGGCGGTCTGCCCCGACCTCCCCGAGGCGGCGTTCTCGTCGGCGGTCGCACACGTGCAAGACGACGTCGACATCGAGCTCCAGGTGGGGGTCGGCCGGGGGGCGTCCGCCCACGAGGCCGGGTTCGCCGCCAAACACGCCCTCGAAGACTGCCGGCACGACGGGACGAGCGTCGAACTGTTCGGGACGCCCGCCGCCGGCGACTGACGGCGCGGCCCCGCAGTCTATCGGGTTTTTCGCTCCCCCGCGTGGAATCAAACCTGATAATTTCGGTGCGAGATTTTTATACACCGCCCGGGAACTCGCGGATAGCATGTCAGAGGAAATAGTGTTCGTCTGTACGGCGGACGGCTGCGACGAGGGCCCGTGGGAGGGCTCGCACGACGCGATGGCGCACTGCTCCGAGCACCCGGACCACGGCTACACCGGGACGCCGCGGTCGGAGATCGACCCGGCCCGCGAGGTCATCCCCGCGACCGCGACGCGGGAGCGCGACAACCGGAACCTCCAGCACAAGGGCCACCCGAAAGGTGCGTACGCGCAGAACGACTGACCGGTCCCGACGGGCGAGCGGCGGTCCCGGCGTCCGCCCCCGACGCTGGCCCCGGCTCCCCGTCTTCGTCGCGGAGCGCGACAGAGACGCGTCTCCCTGAGCCGGCGGGTCGCTCTCCCTCCTCTCCGGGCCGGGGCTCCGGCCGTCGATCCGGCGCCGTTTATGAGCGGTCGGGCCCACGCTCCCGCATGGTCTCGGAGATCTTCGACCCAGACGCGTGGGAGGCGGTCACCGACGAGTTCGACGACATCACCTACCACCGCGCCGTCGACGTCCCGGCGGTCCGGATCGCCTTCGACCGACCGGCGGTCCGCAACGCCTTTCGCCCCGGGACGGTCGACGAGCTGTACGCCGCGCTCGACCACGCGCGCAAGCAGGCCGACGTCGGCACCGTCCTCCTCACCGGGAACGGTCCCTCGGAGAAGGACGGCGGCTGGGCGTTCTGCTCGGGCGGCGACCAGTCGGTCCGGGGCGGCTCCGGCTACGAGTACCGCGACGACGACGAGGCGGGCGACGACGACGACGACCTCGTCCGCTCGGCGCGGGCGGGCCGGCTCCACATCCTCGAAGTCCAGCGGCTGATCCGCTTTATGCCCAAGCCCGTGGTCGCGGTCGTCCCCGGCTGGGCGGTCGGCGGCGGCCACTCGCTGCACGTCGTCTGCGACATGACCCTCGCTAGTGAGGAACACGGGAAGTTCCTCCAGACCGACCCCGACGTGGGCTCGTTCGACGGCGGGTTCGGGTCGGCCTACCTCGCGAAGCAGATCGGCCAGAAGAAGGCCCGCGAGGTGTTCTTCCGCGGGAAGACCTACTCCGCGGAGGAGGCCGCGGACATGGGGATGGTCAACGAGGTCGTCGCGCACGACGAGCTAGAGGAGGTGGCGCTGGAGTGGGCCGACGAGATGACCCGGAAGTCACCGACCGCGATGCGGATGCTGAAGTACGCGTTCAACATGGCCGACGACGGGATGGTCGGTCAGCAGGTGTTCGCGGGCGAGGCGACACGCCTCGCGTACATGACCGAGGAGGCGCAGGAGGGCCGCGACGCGTTCCTAGAGGGCCGGGAGCCGGCGTTCCGCGAGTACCCGTGGCACTACTGAACGGCGGCCGCGTCGCGCGACGGGACCGCCGCTCGGCGCCGCGCCTCCGGCAGGCACCTACAAGTGTCCCGGCGCGGTAGCCGAGGGCATGCTCGTCGAGGCGGTGATGACGACGGACCTCGTGACCTGCGACGTCGACGCCACGGTCCGCGAGGCGACGGCGCGGATGCTCCGGAACCGGGTCGGCAGCGTCGTCGTCACCGACGGCGGGACGCCGGCCGGCATCCTCACGGAGAGCGACGTCCTCCACGCCGGCTACGCGACCGACGACCCCCTCTCTTCGATTCCCGTCCGCGAGGCGGCGAGCGCGCCGCTCGTCACCGTCACGCCGGGCGCGACGCTCCGGGCCGCGACGGAGCGCATGCGGTCGGAGGGCGTCAAGAAGCTCGTGGTCGTCGACGGCGTGACGCCGAAGGGGATCGTCACCACGCAGGACGTCGTCGACAACTACGCCGGCATCCGCCGGGAGGTCCACGACCTCGCCACGGACGCGACCGGCTGGTCGGAGCGGTCGGACGACCTCCGCGACTGAGGCGGAGACGACCGTCACCGTCCGGCGTACCGGGCACGTCCGCACGGAGCTCGGCGTGTTCGAGTTCGAGTACACCTTCGAGGGCGACACGCTCCGCGCCTTCCTCGACGAGCTGTTCGAGGACTACCCGGAGCTCCAGGACATGCTGATCGCGGAGTCGGAGTCCGACGCCACCCACAGCGGCTGGGCGCCGGCGCCGGAGGAGCCACCCGGGACGTGGTCGAAGGACCCGGTGAGCGAGCAGACCATCGCGTACGCTCGGATCCTCGTGAACGGCCGCTTCAACGAGAACGAGAACGGCTTCGACACGGAACTGGAGGCGGGCGACCGCGTCGCCTTGGTCTACCTCTTCATGTTCCGCTGTTAGTAAACGTCGCGCTCGCGGATGCGGCGGCCGGGTGCGACCGTTCGGACGCCGAGTGCGGCCGTTCGGAGGGCGCGCGGTCGGCACGGCGGTGCTATTCGTTCGCGAACTCGACGCCGGTGACCTCGAACCGGGCGCCGCCGTTCGCGCCCTCTGCGATTCGTATCTCCCAGCCGTGGGACTCGACGATCTGCTTAACGATACTCAGTCCGAAGCCGGTCCCCTGCTCCGAGGTGGTGTGTCCCGTCTTAAATACGTCACCACGGTCACCCGGCGGGATTCCGGGCCCGTCGTCTTCGAGGTAAAAGCCGCCGTCGAGGTCGCCTACCGTCACGGTCACGTCGGAACCGACGTGTTCGACGCCGTTTCTGATCAGGTTCTCGAACAGTCGGCTGAGCCGCCCCTCGTCGGCGCGGACCGTCGCCTCGCTCTCGAGACACAACGTCGCGTCGCCCGTCTGAACGTTCCCCCAGCAGCCCTCCGCCAGGTCCCCGAGTCGAACGCCGCTCCACTCAGTCGGGGACCGGTCCTGCTGTGCTAACGTCAGGAGGTCGGAGATCAGCGCTTCCATGCGCTCGTGGGCGCTCTCCACGTCCGCGAGGTGTTCGCTGTCGCACTCCTCGCGGGCCAGTTCCAGCCGTCCGCTGGCGACGTTCAGCGGGTTTCGCAGGTCGTGTGAGACGACGTCCGAGAACTGCTCTAACCGTTCGTTCTGCCGTTCGAGGTTCCGTTCTCGGTCCCGTAGCTCGCGGGTCCGCGCTTCGAGTTCCTCCGTTCGGATCCGCACCCTCGACTCTTGGATGCCGATCAGTAACCCACCGAGAGAGCCGATCATCAGCGCGATCGACTGCGTCCCCACCGACCACTCGACGGTAACGCCGGGGTGGAGGTCCCGCAACAGTATGAAGCCGAACATCACGCCGGTCCCACCGGCGATCCACGCGATAACCCGCGGATAGTACCCCGGTTCGATGTCGGAGCGAGGCATCCAATACCCGGCGTACGCGAGGATCGTCCCCGGAATTCCGACGAGGATGAGATGGAACAGCGCGATCACGACCGACCCGTCCCCGAACAGTTCCGAGAGGGCCTGCGCAACTCCTATCAGGAAAATCACTATACCAGTAACAAGCACTAAACCGGGGATAAACGACGAGTAGCGGCCGAATCTGCGGCTAGACTCGGCGCTCTCCGTGTCACCCATTCAGGGAATCTTTTCCCCCCTTCTACTTAATTCATGAGACATTCGAAGCCGGTTGCGTTCTGCGCTTCGGAAGGTAATCCTCACCCACAGATCCGGCCTGAGATTCACACCTCGCTTTCCGCTCGCTGTGTCGTTCGGTGCGTTTTTCAGAACACGCCACGCGTCGGAAGCCATGTACGCGGCTCTCTACCGACTCGGAATCGGTGCGTACCTCCTGTGGCTCCTGCTGGTCGTGTTGCTCATCGTCGGGCGGTACACCCCGGCGCCGTCGTTCCGGCTCGTCCACCTCGGCGTCGTCGTCGGCGCCGCGGTGTTGACCCTGATCGGCGCCGGACGGCTGCTCAGACGGGGGTACGAGTGGACCGCGCGGCGGTTCGGCGACCGACCCTGACACTCGGACGGCGAGCTACTCGGTGCCCTGCTGTCGTCCTCAACGGGTGACACACCCGGGCTCTTGCGGTCGGTACAGAGCGACAACGGGTCGATCCGTCCGAGCGGTCCGGGCAGTCAGTCAGCGCCGTCCGACTCCTCGGTAGCCGTCCGTCTGACGGGGAATATCTCCGTGTCGGGGGCGTCGAACGGACTGTCCGGGCCGGTGACCCACGCGGAGAGGTAAACGACGCAGGCGGCGACGACGGCCAGCGGCAGTTGGACCGTGAACACGCCGTAGACGACCGTCACAGCGATCGTCGCGCGAACGAGCGTGCGCCGTTCGGCGTCGCCGTAGTACACCAGCGCCGCGACGACGAGCGCCGAGAGCGCGAACCCCGCTCCGATCAGGACCGGACCGGCCAAGACTACCGAATACGCGAGTCCGGAGACGCCGATCAGCACCAACGCCGCCATGACATAACCCTTCGGGGAGGGCATGTCGAACCCGTCTCGGCCGACTTTTATTAAAGTGCTGTCACTACTTGCGAAGTTGTTTCCGCCTCTACGTCTCAAACAGTAGAGAGTAAAATGATCACGACGGCGTCCTCGTAGCACCGATGCGACGGACGCCTGCGGCGAGCAATCCGCGAGCCGCAGGAGTGCGGGGGAAGGGATTCGAACCTCACTCACTCCGCTCGCTACGCTCGCTTCGTTCGCTGCCTCGAATCCCTATCGGCTGATTGCTGCTGCTCGCGAGTTGCTCGCAGCAGCAATGCGGGGGAAGGGATTCGAACCTCGGTCGCTCCCGTTCGCTCGCTCCGCTCGCTCACCTCCCGCTCCCTGGTTCGAATCCCTTCTAATCCGAGACGCGGCGCTCACGGTTTGTGAGCGTCACGATATGCGGGGGAAGGGATTCGAACCCTCGAACCTCTACAGGAGCGGATCTTAAGTCCGCCGCTTTTGGCCAGGCTCAGCCACCCCCGCGCGGATTCCGCTACCGGCGGCGGGGTGAAACCCCTTTCGGAAGTCCGGGCCTACCAGTCGACGGAAAGCGTTCCGTCGCCGTGCGGGTCCGGCGCGATCTCCTCGTCCGTCCGGCGGTCGACGACGTGGATCACGCCGGCGTCCTTCTTCGCGGGGCACGCCTCGGCCGCGCGGACGTTCTCGTCTAAGTCCTCCTCGCCGATGTAGTACGCCTCCGGCTTCGCCATCCCGCTCACCACGTCCATCACCCAGTTGTCCGCGACCTCGGCGCACTTCCCAGCCCCGAAGCACTTGTTCGCCTCGAAGACGATCTTGTACGGCTTCTCCTCGACCGGCGGCCCCTCGCCGCCGATGTCGCTGGCGCGGAGCACCTCGTCGCCGCCGTCTGTCGCGGCCACGTCGTCGGTCGCGGCGTCGTCGTCGGTCGCGGCGTCGTCGCCGGTCTCGGCCTCGTCGCTCATGTCGCCCCCTCGGCGGCCGCGGGACTTTCGTCTGTCGGTCGTTCCCGCGCGCTCGATACTCACTCCTTGACGTGCTCCGCGAGCAGCCGCTCGGCGTGGTCGAGCGAGTCGGCCGACTCCCAGCGGACCTTCGCGGCGTCGCCGTACGCGAGCGCCTCCTTCAGTTCGTCGCGGAGGACGCCCGTGCCGAACCCGACCGTCTCGCCGTCGGCGTCACCGAGTTCGTACAGCGCGTAGCGGTCCGGGGCGCTCCCGACCGTCGCGCGGTCGAGGTCGCGCCACGGCTTCGCGAGGCTCACCGCGCCGCCCCTCCGGCCGTCCGCGCGCCCGCCGGCGTCACCGGTGCGCGTCCAGCCCGTCCTCCGGGCCCTCGACGATCTCGTAGCTCCCCTCGGTCCAGCCGTCCTCGACGAAGACGAACACGCGGCCGCCGGCGACCTCCGGGTCCGCGACGACCTCGTTTCGCTTGCCGTCGCGGCCGACGATCACGCCGGGGAACACCTCGTCGCGCTCGCCGTCCTCGACGATGACGCGGCCGACGCCGGAGTCTTCGAGGATCTCGTCGTCGGTCTTGTAGTCGTTCACGTACGTCATCACGCCCTCCGTCTCCGTGGGGTCGGTGACGAGGACGTGGGTCTCCTTGCCGGGACCGGCGGTTACCGACCCCTCGGCCGACTCGGGGACGCCCCGGTAGAGGGTCGTGCGGCCGTCGAGGTACTCGACGACGACGCCCTCCTCGCGAAGGTCGACGCCGATCGACGTCGGCGGCACGTCGCTGCGTGATGGCGCGGACATACGCCACGCTCCGGGTGCCGGCCTCAAAAGGGACGCGCTCGGGCCTCGCGCCGGATTGCAACGGACCGTTCCCGAACGCGGCGGCGGATTGCGCCGCCGGCGACCCGCGCGAAACGCCGCACGGCGGGGGCGCCCTCAGCCGCGAGAATCGGCGTGCCACATTTAAGTTCCTGCCGCGGGGAGTGCGTCACATGGAACGGACGCGACGGACGCTTCTGGGCGTCGGCGCCGCCCTCGTCGGGACCGCCGGGTGTCTCGGCGTCGAGGGCGTCGAGTACCCCGACGCCCCCGAGGACGCCGACGCGCCGGGCGACGGCGGCGACCCCGGCGACCCGCCCGACGACGGCCCTCCCGACGACCCGGCGGACGCCGACGCCGACCCGCCGGCGACGAACCCCGCGCTGGCGGCGGCGACCCGCGAGGTCGTCGACGACGCGGTGTGGTTCGCGACCGAGTACCCGGACGCCGTGGCGACCTACCGCGACGAGATAGCCGACGCGGTCTCGACCGTCCGGTCGGTCCGCGAGAGCGTCGACGAGGAGGCGACGATCGCGGCCGAGCAGGTGGACGAAGTCGCGGCCGCCGTCGAGAACGCCGCCTCCCGAGCGTCTGAGGCCCTCGAACCGCACTTCTCACCCGGGCCGCGGATCCGCGCTCGGACCGAGTACCACGTCGACGTCCTGCGGGAGTTCGCGCCCCGCGACGACGTCGACCGCGCGCTCGAAGAGCTCGACCGGATGCGCACCGACCTCGCGAGCGTTGGGACGGCCACCTACGTCGAGGAGGAGTTCTCCCGGAGTCCGGTCCACAACCGGCTGCTCCGCCGGCTGCTGGCGCCGCTGCCGACCGACGACCGCGAGCGTGGGCGCGTCACCTCCGGCACGCTCGTCGAACTCGCCGTCGCGAGTCGCGGCTTCTCGACGTTCGCGCACCGGCCGTACGACGACGAACTCGACCGCGACCGGGTCCCGCGGATCTACGGCGACGCGTTCGCCCCCGAGCGACGACGGGAACTGCGCGCCCGGCTCGGCCCGATCCCGCAGTCGGAAGACCGCGTCGAGGAGCTGTTCGTCGCGTTCGCGGACCGCCCGCCGGTCGGGAACCGACGCCGGGAGGCGTTCGAGGGCTGGGCCCGCGAACTCGACGGCGTCCCGGTCTACGTCCAGCGGTACCCGGACGCGGCGACCGCCGAGACGCGACTGTCTGCGGCCCTCGACGAGGGCGCGACCGAGGGGCGCGCCGCCATCGACCCCGAAGAGACGCTCGCCGGCTCCGACTTCGGCGGGACCGGTTCGGAGACCGACAACGGGACCGCCGACGGCGGGAACGACTCCGAGACGGGCGGCGAGTCGACACCCGAAACCGACGACGGACCGACCGCCTGGCACCGATTCTACCACCGCGAGGCGGAGGGCGATCGCTACGGCTTCGACGAGCACGCCGGCGTCCAGTACGGCTACGTCGTCCGCGCCGGGGAGTTCCTGCTCGCGACCGGCTTCTCCGGCGACGCGTGGGAGGAGCGGACCGGCTGGCACGGCCGACTACGGAACGGGTGGGTGACCGGCGCGTGAACGCGAACGGGATCGGTCTCGTGGCGGCCGCCTTCGCGCTCGTCGGCGCCGGCGTCGGCATCGTCGGCGCGGCCGCGACTGGCTGGGCGGAGGCGGCGCTGGCGACCGCCGCGACCGGCGAGACCGCGCGGTTCGGACCCGTGTTCGTCGCGCAGTCGTACCTCGTCGTGACCGCGACCGTCCTCGTCGCCGCGGTCCCGCTTGCGGGGGTCTTCGGCGTGCTCGTCGGCTCGCGCGCCCGCGGCGTCGTCTCCGCGGCGACGACCTGCGGACTCGGGACGGGCCTCGGCGCGCTGGCGTACGCGCTGATCGCGGTCACGGTCATCGTCGTCTCGCAGGGCGACGCCGCGGCGCAGGCGCACGGGATCGCCGACGCGCTCGTCCCGACGCTCGCCACGGCGTTCGTCTCCGGGGCCGTCGGCGCGTCGACCGGGATCCTCGGCGGGGTGATGCGATGACCGACCCCGGAGACGGCGCGGACCGCGGCGACGCCGACCGACCCGTCCGACGCGCGTCGCGCCGGGGCGTCCTCGCCGTCGGCGCCGCCGGGCTGCTCTCCGGCTGTCTCGTGACCTCCGAGGAGGGTGACGGCGCCGCGACCCGACAGACGGACGACGGAGCGAGCGGGAACGGCTCTGACGCGGAGGGCGAGGGGTCCGGAGACGACGGCGGGGGGTCCGGCGGCGACACCGCAGGATCCGGCGACGGCGACACCGAGGCTCCGCCCGAGGCGGTCGGTCCCGACGGATCGGGTCTCGTGGTCACCGACGCGACGGTGCTGGACGTGACGGAGAGCGGGGGACGGACGACCGTCGACGCTCGCCTGACCGTCGAGAACGCCGGGCGGTTCGAGTACGGCGTCGTCGAGTTCCGCGTCGACGCGTACGCGACGCCGGCCGGGACCGACGGACGCGAGCCGGTCGGGTTCGGGTACGTCACGGAGCGCTTCCCGCCGAACCGGTCGTTCGACGGGTCGGGATCTCGGGAGTTCCGGGCGGAGATCCGGTTCCCGAGCCGACGGAGCGGCGTCCGGGCCGAGCGGGACCGGTACGCCGTCGACGCGGCGGTCAGGCGCGCGGAGCCGCTCTGAGGCGGTGCGGGGTCTCGACCGCGGGCCCCGCCGAGAGACTCGCCGTGATCGCTACCTCTTTGTCCGCGCTCGCGAGCGTGAACCCATGGAGGGACGGGCGGCGGCGCTCGGGGCCGGCACCGTGTTGAACGCGCTCGCGACCGGAACGGGGGCGGCGTTCGGCATCGACGTCGAGACGCGCGCGACCGTCGAACTCGACCCCGCGGCCGACCGCGTCGACGGGTCGATAGCCGAGGACGCCGCCGCCGACACCGCCCTGATCGAGCGCTGCGTCGCGCTCGCGACGGACCGCTGGGGCGACGGCGAGGGGGGCAGCGTCCGGACCGAAAGCGACGTGCCGCTGGCGGCCGGCCTCAAAAGCTCCAGCGCGGCCGCCAACGCGACCGTCCTCGCGACCTGCGACGCGCTCGGGCTCGGCGTGGGCGACGACCCGGACGACCCCGCGGTTGACGTCACCCGCCTCGAAGCGTGCCGGCTCGGCGTCCGGGCCGCGCGCGAGGTCGGCGTCACGGTCACCGGCGCGTTCGACGACGCGACCGCGTCGATGCTCGGCGGCGTCACCGTCACCGACAACGACGCCGACGAACTGCGTTCCCGCGAGACCGTCGACTGGGACGTGCTCGTCTGGACGCCGCCGGAGCGCGCCTACAGCGCGGACGCGGACGTGGCGCGCTGCGAGGCGGTGGCGCCGATGGCCGACCTCGTGGCGGACCTCGCGCTCGACGGCCGGTACGGCGAGGCGATGACCGTCAACGGTCTGGCCTTCTCGGCCGCGCTCGGCTTCGACGCCGACCCCGCCGTCGAGGCGATGCCGCACGCCGCCGCGGTGTCGCTGTCCGGCACCGGGCCGAGTGTCGTCGCCGTCGCGGACCCCGCGGACCCCGAGACCGACCTCGACGCGGTCGCCGTCGCGTGGGGCGACCGCCCCGGAACGCTGCGACGAACGACGACCAGAAACGACGGCGCCGCCGTCGAGTGAGTGCCCGCGAACGCCCCACCGATCGACCCCACCACCAACCAATGAGCGACACACCCAACACCGAGGACCGAAGCCTCGACGAACTGCGACGCGAGATAGAGGACATCGACCGCGAACTCGTCGAGCTGATCGCCCGCCGGACCTACGTGGCCGACACCGTCGCGGCCGTGAAAGCAGAGCGCGACCTCCCGACCACCGACGAGGGCCAAGAGGAGCGCGTGATGGAGCGCGCCGGCGAGAACGCCGAGCGCTTCGACGTGGACGCGAACCTCGTGAAGGCGATCTTCCGGCTGCTGATCGAGTTGAACAAGGTGGAGCAAAGAGAGAGCCGGTAGCTCAATCGAGGCCGAGGCTCAGCTGTAACGCCTCGTCGACTTCAGCCATCGTGGGTCCGTCGAGTGAACCGACGACCGAGTGGATCCGTTTCGGAACCGAGACGGTTCGAATCTGGTCGAGCCGGATTGACGAGTCCTTTTTGAGTGGTGACCCGTCCGCCTCGACGAACACCTCGAACGGATACTCGCGGTAGGTCCCCGTGACGGGCGCGACGATGGTCGTACTAGAGTTTCGGTTTCCGATATCGTTTTGAACGACCACGGCCGGCGGTGTCTTCTTCATCTCGTGTCCTTCGGCGGGGTCGAGTCGAACGACAACCACGTCGCCCCGTCGCACGTCCGTGCCGTCACTCATCGAGGCTTTCCCACGCTTCGTCGGACGTTCCGCTCCACTCCTCGGTGAGTGTCTCCGCGCTCTCGGAGGCCTCCCGATAGGCGGCTGCCAGCTCGTCGTCGTCCGGCCGGTCGGACTCCACCTCAACGACGGCGACGGTTACGCGCTTGTTCGCGTATTCGGTGCCGAGATAGACTCGACCCCGGTCGTCCGTCTCGCTCGTTTTGAGGTCTGTCGCGTCGACTTTCATCGACGAACGGTACGGACCCACCGCAGATATGCGTTACCCACTATTTCCCACGGATTTACCGTGGAAGTCACGGAATATATTATGGATTTCGGCTACTCGAACAGGGTCGAACAGCGGGAGTCTCGGTGGCTACAAACAGACGTATTTGGCCGTCTATCGCCAGTTTGGCTGTCGAATCACTTTCCGATAGCTGCTCTTTCGATTCAGGCTCGACGAAAAACGCCGTGTCCGGTTTCGGCGGGTCCCAAAGTCGTGATAGTGACAAGAGGACAAACGTTTTGCCGCCGCACTCACAATGTACACATATGAGTTCCGAGTCCGAAAAGAAGCGCGTCCAGTTCCGTGCTCCGAGAGGACTAGTAAACCGGGCCGACGCGCTCGCTGCGGTGTTCGAGACGGATCGGACGGACATCCTCATCTCCGCGCTTCGGGACTACCTGCGGGACGCCGCGCACTCCGACGAGGTGACACAGGAGATCGCAGAGGCCTTCTACGACGACGAGATCACCTTCGAGGAACTGAAAGACCTCGTCGGGCACGAGGAGGCCGCCAACTTCCAACTGCTGAAAGAGCAGCTGACCGACGAATTCGCGGACGAGGTCGCGGAGGAGCTGGCCGACTCGTAGATGGTTCTGATAGTCGCCGACACGTCTGCTCTCGTAAGCCTCGGGACGGTGGCGGGCACCTCATCGAGTCCACTCGACCTCCTCTTCGATTCGCACACCGTGGTCGTCCCAGAGCAGGTCGTCGACGAACTCACCGAGACGGCGTCCTACGACGACGCATCCGGTGAGGCGGCACAGGCGGTTCTCGACCGTCGCTCTGCGTTGGAGACTCGTTCCGTCGAACTGGACGAGACGTTCCCGCTGGACGACGGCGAGAACGCGGCGGTCTCGCTGGCGAACGATATCGACGCCGCGCAACTGCTCTGTGACGAGTTCAACCGACTTGCGCTCGTCCACGCCTCGCTGGCCGAGACCCGCCTCGTCACGACTCCCGTCCTCCTCGCCGCACTGGTTCGCAACGACGCGATCTCGCCTGACGCTGCCGACGAGTTTTTGGCCGAGATGAGTGACGCTCGCAGTTGGTCGTCGAACTCCTACGTCGAGCGGGCGCGGGCCACGCTTCGACAGCAGCGGGATTCCGAGCAACCCGATCCGGAGTGATCGAATCGTTAGACACGCGCTAGCCGATCGGAACGACTCTCTGTAGAGTAAGGGCACCTCGGTGAATACGTCAGCGATACACGTCCTTTCCGTTCTGAATTCTGTCGCAATGGAGGTGTCGTTGGACACCATCTCAGAGAATCCATCATGGATTTCGGCCACCTAAACAAGGTCGAGCAAAGGGAGCGCCGGTGAGTCCGTCGTCGTCGCGTCGGACCGCTTCCGCAGTCAGTCGTCGCCTAGCGCGCGCGTCAGGGTCCTGACGCCGACGAACCGGGGGACGCGCTCGCAGTAATCATCGTAGGCGTCGCCGTATGTGTCGCGGAGCCAGGCTTCCTCGGCGAGCACTTGGAGGACGGTGAGGACGCCGAACGCGACGGCGAGCGCGCCGACGAGCGGGGAGTTCGCGAGGACGGCGTACGTCGCGAACAGGAGGACGTAGCCGACGTTCTGGGGGTTGCGGGTGTACCGGTAGAGACCGTCGGTCCGGAGCTCGTCCTCGCGCCCCTCGGTCGCGTCCTTGCCGAGGTCGACGGCGGACTTGCTGAGGACGGCGAACGCGATCAGAACCCCCACGGCGCCGACGGCGAGACGCCACGGAACCGCGAGCGGGCCGGCGTTCCAGTCGAGGACGCCGGTCGCGAACACCGCGGGCAGCAGCGGGCGGCTGAACCCGAGGTAGACGCGGCGCTTCCGGTCGTCGTCGCCCGCGGGCCAGAGCCGACGCTCGGGCGCGAGCAGGGAGACGGCCATCAGCGCCGAGAGCCCGAGGAGGCAGCCCGCCGCGACGGCGAACGCGACGAGTTCGAGCATCGGGTCCAGTTAGCAAAACGACACTTGTCAATCCGTCGGTCGGGCCAGTTTCGCGTCGAGGCGCGTTCGTCCGATAACTCCGGGGTCAGTCGCCGTCGCGGATCAGCATCACCTTCACCCGGCGCACGGCGTCGAAGTCGCGGAGCCGGTAGGTCAGTTCACGGACGCGCTCGGCGTCCCCGCGGCAGAACAGCGACTCGAGACACCACTCGCCCTGGTGGGTGTGGCTCGTGTTGAGGATCACGTCCTGATACTCGTGTTGGGCGCCGTGAAGCTCTCGGATGACCTCGTGGTGGCGGTAGTCGAAGCCGACGAGCGCGACGACCTCGCCGGAGGTGTCTTCGAGCCGCGAGTGCGACTCGACGAACTCCAGCATCGCCTCCCGCACCGCCCGCGACCGGTTTTCGATCCCCTCGTCTCGCCACGTCCGGTCGAACTCCTCGACCAGTTCGTCGGGGATGTTGAAACTCGTTCTCATTACCGCCTCGTCGGACCCGGGGACACAAGAGGGTCCGTATTACGATCCCCCTGATTCGGTACTAACAACCGCTAAACGGCCCCGCTCCCGACTCCCGCGCAACGATGCTCTCAAGCGAACTGTTCGGGCCGCTCGCGGGCGCGGTCCTCCTCGGCGCGGTCCACGGCGTCGAACCGGGCCACGGCTGGCCGGTCGCCGCCTCCTACGCGCTCGATCAGACCAACAAGTGGCTGTACGGGTTCGCCGCGAGCTTCATCATCGGGCTCGGCCACCTCGTCAGCAGCATCGCGATGGTCGCCGCGTTCTTCTACGCGAAGAGCTACTTCGATCTCACGCAGGTGAACGAACCGATCACGGTGCTCGGCGGCGTCCAGGTCGGCGGGCCGGTCAGCCTCGTCGCCGGCGTGCTGCTGATCGGACTCGGGGTCCGCGAGTACCGGCACGGGCACTCCCACGGGTCTCCGGGCGAGGACCACGAGCACGGTCACGACGAACACGAGCACGGTCACGACGAACACGAGCACGGTCACGAGGCGCATGATCACGACCACGACGCCGATCACGGCCACGATTCTACCGAGGACCGCGACGACCACGACCACACCCACGCTGAGCCGCACGACCACGACGACGGCGGACGATTCGCCCGACTGAAAGGCGCGCTCCCGTTGGTCGGCGGGCACTCTCACTCGCACGGCGGCTTCGACGAGAGCGCCGACCGGGGGCTCCTCGGCATCGCGTGGTTCGCGTTCGTCCTCGGGTTCGCCCACGAGGAGGAGTTCGAGATCATCGCGCTCTGTGCCGGCTCGAACTACTGCCTCGAACTGATGAGCGCCTACGCGCTGACGGTGATCGCGGGCATCGTCGGACTCACCATGCTGCTGATCGCGGGGTACCACCGCTCGCGGGAACGGGTCGAACGCTACACGCCGTACCTCCCCGCGTTCTCCGCGGCGGTTCTCATCGTCATGGGTCTCGGGTTCATCGCCGGGCTGTTCTGACCCGGCTGCGCCCTCGGGCACCGGCGGGGCGCGCGGCCGCCCCGCTCGGCCGATCGCTTTTGGTCCGTCCCGTCGAACCCCGGGTATGCCACGCGTCGACGAACTCGTCGCCTACCCGCTGAAGTCCTGTGACGGCGTCGCCGTCGACCGCGCCGCGATCGGTCCCGAGGGCGCGCTCCGCGGCGACCGCTCGTACGCGCTCGTCGAGGCCGGCGTCGACCCCGAGGCGGCCTCGGTGGGCGGTGGCGGCGGCTACGTGAACGGGAAGAGCGAGCCGGCGATCCACGGGCTCCGCGCCGAGTACGACCTCGCCGGGGCGACGGACGCGACGCCGACGGCCGTGACGCTCACGCGGCCGGAGACGGAGCGCGCCCCTGCCGAGGAGCGCACCTTCGCGCTCCCCGACGAGGGCGACGCCCTGGCCGACTGGGCCGGCGAGTATCTCGGGTACGACGTGGACCTCGTCCGGGACCCGGCGGGCGGCTTCCCCGACGACCGCGCCGCGCACGGCCCGACCGTCGTCTCGCGGGCGACGCTGGAGGCCGTCGCGTCGTGGTTCGATAGCGTCGCGGACGCGACGGAGATGCGCCGCCGGCTCCGCCCGAACGTCGTCTTGGGCGACTGCCCGGCCTTCTTCGAAGACCGGTTGTTCGCGGACCACGGGGAGGGCGTCCGCGTCGCGGTCGGGGAGACGGAGCTGATCGGCGTCAACCCGTGTCAGCGCTGCGTCGTCCCCTCTCGCGACCCGGACACGGGGGCCGAGATCGAGGGATTCCGCGAGACGTTCGTCCGGAAGCGCCGCGAGACGTTACCGGAGTGGACCGACGGCGACCGCTTCGACCACGACTTCAGGCTGATGGTCAACACCGTCGTCGAGGAGCGCGCGTGGGGGGACGCCCTCGCCGCGGGCGACGCGGTCTCGGCCGAGGATGTCGTCGCCGTCGACGAGAACGGGACGCCCGTCGCGGACGGCGATTCCGCGGCCGAGTGATCGGGCGACGGCGTCGGAGAAGGGAGCAGAGGGCGGGCGGAGGACGGTGCCGCGCGGGGCCGCCTCAGCGACCGCCGTCGGTCATCGCGACCGGCTCGTCCGCGTCGGCGTCGGCTGTCTCTTCCGCGTCGGACTCCCCGCTCGTCGCGGGGTCGAACGCCGTGTCGGTGACGCCGAACTGGGTCCAGAGGGTGGCGACGACGACCGCGTACGCGACAAGGTCGTAGTGGACCGCGCCCTCGAGTCCGGTGAACGCGGTGAGCGTGCTGTAGCCGTAGAGGGCGACGACGCTCCCGACGAACGCGACCTCGTTGGTGAACTCGCCGTCCCGTACCGCCGCGACCGCGCGGCGGATCGTGGGGCCGCAGGCGACGAGGAACGCGAGCCCGGAGAGCGCGCCGAGGTTGATGAAGAAGTGCGTCGTCATCTGCGAGTCGAGGATCGACTGGAGGTACTGGACGGTGACGGGGTCGTAGAACAGCCACTCGACCCGGGTCGGGTACAACACCGCGACGTACGGCGTCGCGACCATCAGCCCGAACAGGACCGCGACCGCGACGCGGGCCGACGCGAACTGCGAGGCGCGCCGCGCCTCGAACGCGTCGTCGCCGGGCGCGACGACCAGCCCGCACGATTCGAGCACGTCCCGGACCGCCCCGCGCGACAGCGACGGTTCGTGGTGGACGCCGACCGTCCCGTTGCGCCGCGTCGCGGAGGCGTCGCTGACGCCGTCGACGTCGCGGAGGACCGCCTCAAGCAGTCCCTCGCGGCGGTCGCTGTCGATCCCCTCGACCGAGAACGTGTCGTGGTCGTGGTCCTCCGGAACCCGGGCGACCCGCGGCCCCGAGCCGCCGGCGTCGCCGGGAGCCGTCTCATCCCTCGGCGGGTTCACCGCCCCCGGTCCCCCGGGCGCGTCGATTCCCCGTTCGCGGACCACGGCGTCGAGCGGTGTCTCGCCGCCGCGGTGGTCACGGTCTGACATGAGAGATACCTACGGTTACAGGAGCTTCAAACTTCCCCCCGCGTCGCGGTTCCGAATCCGGCGCGTCCCGCCGTCAGGCGTTGACCGACTCGAGGTAGGAGCTCACGATCATCTGGCCCTTGCGCGTGAGGGTCGTCCCGCTCTCGCCGTCGGCCACGAGGCCGGCCTCGCGCAGCGTGTCGAGGATCATCGACGTCTGGGCGACGTCGCCGGTGACGATGTCCGCGATGTTCGCCTCGCCGCCCGCCGAGTAGATGGAGACGAGGATCTCCAGCTGCTCTTCGGTCGGGTCGAACGAGTCGAGGTCCTCCATCGCCTCGTCGTACTCGATCTTGATGTACCGGCCGAGGATGTTGAGCGCCCGCTCGTTCGGCACGGTCGTGATCGACGTGACCGTCCGGTCGTCGCCGTCGACGTGGCGGAAGACGAGCGCCGGCCGCTTCGTGCCGCCGAGGGTGCGGTCGGTGCGCTCGTAGTCGATCACCGCGGAGAGGTTGACGGTGAACGGCTCCGGGCAGTTCCCGAACCGGATCTCGCCGGGCGACACCGACACCGAGGCGCGGTGGTCGCCCGCGTCCGTGACGCGGCCGCCGACCTTCGCCGGGTGCCGCACCGTGACGGTCACGTTCCGCAACAGCGTCTTGAACAGCAGCCGGACGAACTTGTCCATGTCCTCGGGTTCGC
The DNA here is from genome assembly GCF_018623055.1 of Halorubrum sp. 2020YC2. Classification (NCBI taxonomy): domain Archaea; kingdom Methanobacteriati; phylum Methanobacteriota; class Halobacteria; order Halobacteriales; family Haloferacaceae; genus Halorubrum; species Halorubrum sp. 2020YC2. Next base: position 1,927,075 of record NZ_CP076019.1, on the reverse strand, counting down.
CCTCGACTAACGCCGAGCGACGCGACCCGTCGCGCTCGTACGCGACGGTGATGCTGTCGTTGAAAAACGAGCGCAGGTCACCGGGAACGCTCCCGACGACGACGTCGAACACGCGCGAGAGGGGGACCGTCTCCTTCCCGTCGTCAGTCGCGAGGACCAGTCGTCGCTGGCTCAACAGCACGCGACCCGTCACCGGTTCGTCGGTCGTCAGGCTCCCCGCGTGAACGCGGCCCACGAAGTCGGCGACGACGGACTCCTCCATCGGTACCGAGTAAGCGCCGTACGCTATTTATTGTTACTCACGCCGTATCAGTCGTGATAACAGACTGTCACGGGAGCGGTCGGGGCCGATAGAGGCGCGGCGGGACGCGGCGGCCCGTCCGAAACCCGCCGGAATCGCCGCGGTCGGTCGAACGTGTTCGGTCTCGCGGCGTCACCCGCGGGGGTCGACAGACGGGGAACAGCAAAGCCTAATGACGTGGGCTCCAAACCAAGAAATGATGCCCACAGTAGAATACCTCAACTACGAAGTGCTCGACGACCACGGTTGGTCGATGGACGACGACGACCTCTTCCAGGAGGCCGCCGACGCCGACCTCGACGACGAGGACTACGGTACCCTCGAAGTCAACCAGGGCGAGTACATCCTCGAATCCGCCGAGGCGCAGGGCTACGACTGGCCCTTCTCGTGCCGCGCCGGCGCGTGCGCGAACTGCGCGTCCATCGTCAAGAAAGGCGACATCGACATGGACATGCAGCAGATCCTCTCCGACGAGGAGGTCGAGGAGAAGAACGTCCGGCTCACCTGTATCGGCAGCCCGGCCACCGACGAGGTCAAGATCGTCTACAACGCGAAACACCTCGATTACCTGCAGAACCGCGTCATCTGATCGGTCCTCGCTCGCTGCGGTAGTGGACCGCTCTCACGCGGGACCGCGGCGGTCGCGGCCCTCGCACTTCTCTCGGCTTCGCCCCGATCAGCCGCCGCTCCGCCCTCGTCTCTCCGTCTCGCCCGAACAGGTTCGGGCGAATTTCGCGGCCGTGAGAACGCGCGAAACCCCGTTCGGGGGACCGTCCGTACGGGGGGTATGGTCGAGAAGACGGACCGAAGCGAGGACGCGAACGGGCCTCGGTCGGCCGACGGCCGCCGGTTCGAGGTGTTCGTCCGCGAGGAGGAGTCGGACCCGCTCCGCCACGTCGGCACGGTCGCCGCGCCGACGCCGGGCGTCGCCCACGAGGAGGCGAGCAAGCTCTTCGCGTGGTACGCCCGCGACGTGTGGGTGTGTCCGGCCGCGGAGGTGTCCCGGTACTCCGCGGAGTCGCTCGCGGACGACGGGGGCGGGGCGTCAGGGGACCCGGAGGCGTCCGCCGACGCCGACGAGCCGCGCGTCTACGAGGAGACCGAGGGGACGCCGACCGCCTCCGGCGGCGGGGCGCCGGCGGCCGACGCGGCCGAGGACGCGGAGGGGTCGCGATGATCTCCGTCAGCAAGCTGCTGTGCGGACTCGACGCCGAGAGCGACGGCCTCCGCTACGACGCGGCCGACGGCTCGAAGAAGCCGCAGATCACGGAGGAGAAACAGCGGCGTCCGGTCGTCGTCTGGAACACCACGAAGCGCTGTAACCTCTACTGCGAGCACTGCTACGCGGGCGCCGACACCGAGGGCGCCCCGAACGAGCTGTCGACCGCGGAGGGGAAGGCGCTCATCGACGACCTCGCGGCGTTCGGCGTCCCGGTCATCCTGTTCTCCGGCGGCGAGCCCCTCGTCCGCGAGGACCTCCCCGAACTGATCGAATACGCCGACGACAGCGGGATCCGTCCGGTGCTCTCGACGAACGGCACCCTCCTCACCCGCGAGCGCGCCCGCGAACTGAAGGAGGCGGGGCTCAAGTACGCCGGCGTCTCGGTCGACGGCCTCCCCGAGCGCAACGACCGGATCCGCGGCGAGGAGGGCGCGTTCGACGCCGCGGTCCGCGGCATCGAGGCCTGCCTCGACGTCGGTCTCAAGACCGGACTGCGGTACACGATCACCGAGCATAACGTCGACGACCTCGCGGGCGTCGTCGACCTGCTCACCGACGTGGGCGTCGACCGATTCTGCTTTTACCACCTCGATTACGGCGGTCGCGGCGCCGACATCTCGGACGTCGACCTCTCGCCCGAGGCGACGCGGCAGGCGGTGACCGACCTCTGTGACCTCACCCGCGAGTACCACGAACAGGGCGAGGAGATAGAGACGCTGCTCGTCGGCAACTACGCCGACGCGGGCCACCTCGTCGAGTACGCCGACCGCGAGATGGGGACCGACCGCGCTCGGCTCATCTACCGGTACCTTCAGCGCAACGGCGGCGACCCGACCGGCGAGCGGGTCGCGGACGTCGACCCCGTCGGCAACGTCCACCTCACGCAGTTCTGGCAGGGGTACTCGCCGGGCAACGTCCGCGACCGCTCGTTCGGCGCCATCTGGTCCGACGAGTCGAACCCGCTCCTCTCCGGGCTCCGCGAGCGAGAGGAGCGCCTCTCCGGCCGTTGCGCCGACTGCGCGTACCAGTCGATCTGCCGGGGCGGCTCCCGGCTCCGCGCCCTCTCGGCGCACGGCGACCCGTTCGCTCCCGACCCGAAGTGCTACCTCACGGAGGCTGAGCGCGACGGCGAGGAGGCGCTCGCGCGCGTCGACGGGGCGGACCGGTCCGCGCCCGCCGACGACTGAGCCGCGTTCGGACGGCGGATCACTCCCGATCCCCGTCCTTCCCCTCGGACTCCCGGTCCGGCGTCCCGGGATCCCCGCCCGGCGTCCCGGACTCCCCGCCAGTCCCGTACTTCGCGGAGAAGCGCTCCGCGGGCACCTCCCCGCGGGCGACGCCGATCGCGTCGCGCACGAGTTCGACGGTGACGTCGTCTCGCACCGGTTCGGGGACCGGCCGGTCTTCGTCGCTCATGCGCGAGGCAAGCGCCCGGCGCCCCCTCTGCCTCCCGCTTTACCTGTGTATCGCTTCAAGGGGACTCACGGTCACCGCTCGGCGTCGTCGAAGATGTCCGTCACCAGCTTCGCCTGTGCGGTGCGGAGCCGCTGGGAGAGCGCGGACTTGCTGATGTCTAGCTCGTCGGCCAGGTCGCTCAGGCGCACGTCGCGGTCGTCGTCGAAGTAGCCGCGGACGACCGCGAGCTCGAGGCCGCGGCGCTGTTTCGGGGTCAGCGCGGAGAGGTCGAACGTGACCTGCTCGGTCGCGTTCGGTCCCTTGACGACCGCGAGCCGGACGAGCCGCACCCGGTCGACGACCCCGCGAAGCTCCTCGACCAGACCGCGGACGGCGGCCCGGTCGTCGACGTACGCCGTCACGAGTATCGTCCCGTCCTCGACGCGTCGGAAGTGGGGCGCGCAGCCGAGTCGGCCGAACGCGTGACAGAGGCAGTCCTCGTCGACCTCGCCGGTCCCGCGGCGCACCTCCCCGTCGGGGGTCGTCACGTCGACGACGCACTCCTCGCCGGCCGCGTTGACCGCCACGTCGGCGGCCTCGTCGGCCTCGGTGACGATCGGACAGCCGCCGTCGGCGGCCGGGTCGACGTCGAGGTCGACCCGCAGGCGGCGGCTCCCGTCGGCGCCGGCGGCGTCGGACATACCGATCGCTACGGAGGGTGCCCGTTTTATCCTTCGGCGCATTCCCGGGATCCGGCGCACCGGTCCGGGGGGTTCAGAAAAAGCGAGTGGGAGCGGGGGAACGCGGCCGCTCGTCGCGTCAGTCCTCGGACTCGGGGGCGGCCTCCTCGGCCGCCGGCTCGTCGGCTCCGCCGGAGTCGCCGCCGCTCTCGCCCTCCTCGGAGCGCGCGGCGACCAGCGCGCCGCTGGCGACGCTGTACATCGGCTCGTCGGCGGAGCGCACGCCGCTGATCGAGAACGGGATGTTCGCGTCCGCGAGGTGGTCCGCGAACAGGTCCTCGAAGCCGTTCGGGCTGGAGGTGCCGCCGGTGACGACGACGGGCACGTCGAGGCCCTCCTCGACGTCCTCCTCGTCCACCTCGCGGGTGATGTTCTCGATGACGTAGTCGAGCAGGTTCTCGTAGTAGATGGCGAGCGCGCCCTCGACGCCGCCCACGTCGGTGCGGAAGTCGAGTTCGAAGTCGTCCTCCTTGATGCTCGTCACCTTGTCGACCGGCGTCCCGGTCGCCTGCGAGGTCTGCTCGTCGATCCAGTCGCCCCCGCGGGCGATGGAGAACTTCATCACGGGCACCGCGTAGTAGGCGAGACAGACGTTCGTCATCCCCGCGCCGAAGGAGATGCCGAGACCGGTGAAGTTGTTGTCGGCCAGTTCGGAGTAGATGACCGCCATCCCCTCGTTGATCGGCTCGGGGTCGTACCCCATGTCACCGAGCATCGATTCGAGCGTCTTCTCGTGGTACAGCGTCGTCAGCCCGGAGTCGATCGGGTCCGCGGGGCTGGAGTAGAACAGCCGCTCGTTCGGCTTCGACGGCTCCCCGACCACCTGCTCGGTGATGAGCTTGATCATCGGGATGGCCGACGCCTCCTCGCTGGAGAGGATGCCGTGTTGCATCGGTCGCCGGGTCTCCTTGTTGAAGATGTTCGCGAAGTTCAGGGCGTCGTCGCCCACGACGTACACCTTGTCGTCTTTCCGGATGTGGAGGACCTCGCTGCGGGAGAGCATCTGTTCGGCCATGTCGCTGTACTCGATCTCGACGAACGAGTTCCGCTGCTGTACGAACACCGTCTCCGCGCCTTCCTGTCGTCCGGAGAGGATGTTCATCGTGCCGACGTCCAGGCCTTTAGCCATACGCGAGTATTTCATTTCGCACGTGATAAACGTTCGTGGCAGACGCGCCGAGCGACGCCCGAGGCGGCGGGAACACGTTCGGGACGCGGCGCGAACCGACCGGGCGCGGACGGACGGACCCTCTCCGGCCGACCGGGCGCGGTCCGTCCTCCGCCCGATCCCGCACCGTTTATTCCTCGGGGGCGGGAGTACGCGGACGACGTGCGAGACACGCTCCGCGGTATCGTCGAACTCGCGCGCCTCGGCAACTGCGTCGCCGCCGGGGCCCTCACGGCGACCGGCGCGTTCGTCGCGGGCGCGGGCGACGCCCTCCTCCCGACCGCGCTCGCGGCCGTCACCACCGCCTTCGCGGTCGCCGCGGGCAACGCGATCAACGACTACTTCGACCGCGACGTCGACGCTGTCAACCGCCCCGACCGCCCCATCCCGCGCGGCGCCGTCTCGCCGCGGGGCGCGCTCGCGACCGCCGCGGTCTGGTTCGCGGTCGCGGTGGCGGCCGCGGTCAGCCTCCCCCTGCTCGCGGTCGCCATCGCCGCGGTGAACCTCGTCGCCTTGGTCACCTACACGAGCCTCTTCAAGGGAACGCCCGGACTCGGGAACGCCTTAGTCGCCTACCTCGTCGGCTCGACGTTCCTGTTCGGCGGGGCCGCGGTCGGGAACCCCCGCGCCGTCCTCGTCCTCGCCGCCCTCGCCGGCCTCTCGACGTTCACCCGCGAGGTGATCAAAGACGTCGAGGACGTGGCCGGCGACCGCGAGGCCGGCCTCACCACGCTCCCCATCGAGGTCGGTCGGCGCCGCGCGCTGTGGATCGGCGCGGCCGCCCTCGTCATTGCCGTCGCCGTCAGCCCGCTGCCGTACCTCTCCGGGACGCTCGGCGCGGCGTACCTCGCGGTCGTGGCGGTCGCTGACGCGGTCATGCTGTACGCGACCCACGAGAGCTTCGCCGACCCCGCCGCCGCGCAGCGCCGGTTCAAGTACGGCACGTTCCTCGCGGCCGCGGCGTTCGTCGTCGGGCGAATCGTCGTGGTCGCGTGAGGCGAGCGCGCGAGGTGTGGCCCGACGGTCGACCGAGGGAGCCAGGGACAGACGGCCGGCCGAGGGAGGCGCGGCCGTCGCTTTCGGACGCGAGATAAAAAACGGTCGCGGTTCGAATCGACGCTCGACGACGGACGGTCAGGTGACGGTCACGCGACGTTGAAGCCCTTGTCGCGGAGGAAGTCCTCCACGCGACCCGAGTGGTTCCCCTGAAGTTCGATGGCGCCGTCCTCGACGGTGCCGCCGCAGGCGAATTTCGACTTGAGATCCGACGAGAGGGAGCTCATGTCGACGTCTTTCGGGTCGAATCCTTCGATGACCGTTACCTCCTTACCGTACCTGCGCTCGTCGATGCGGATGCTGATCTGCTGGGACTCCTTCGCGACGTCCTCGCAGACGCAGAGTTCCTGGGGCAGTCCGCACGTCGAGCAGACTTCCGACATTACAGCCCGAATCTACAGGACGCCCGTATTAAATAGTGTCGGGAGACCCCCCGATCAGCGGACGAACCGGCCGACGAGCGGCGCTCGTTCGAGCGCGAGCCGCCGGACCGCCCGCCGGGCCTCGTCGGCCTCGTCGCGGGTTATCGTCCCGGCGTACGCGGCGCGCTCGTAGGCGGCCGCGACGGTCTCGACCCGCTCGTCCGCGCCGAGCGTCCGGAGCGCGTCGACGTAGCGCCGCGGCGTCTCGCCCGGTCGCCGCTCGCGGTACCGCCCGGCGAGCAGCCGTTCGAGGTCCGCGAACGCCCGCTCGGCGTCCGCGGCCGGGTCGCGCCGCCGACGCGGGAGCACCGGTCCGATCCGCCGGCTCGCGCGGTCGGTCAGTCCGGACCGCCGGGCGCCCGCGACCCCGAGCGCGACGACGAGCAGCCAGTACACCGCGGTCTCGGCGCTCGGAGTCGGGAGGAGCCCACCGCCGCCGTCGCCGTCGCCGGGATCGCCCGACTCGGCGCTCGGTCCGACGCCCTCCGCCTCCGCGCCTTCGAGGCGCGAGATATCGACCGACGAGTCGTCCGTCGACCCGTTCGTCTCGTTCGAACTCCCGGTCTCCGGATCGGTCGAGTCGTTCCCGCCCGCGTCGGGGGCGTCGTCGCCGTCGGTGGGGTCGGGGCTGCCGGTTCTGGGGCCGGCTTCGAGCGTCTGGTTCGGCGTGGACGACTCGGTGTCGACGTCCTCCGTCCCGTCGGCGCGCGCCTCCGCGAGCCGGGCGTCCCGGGCCTCGTCGCGGGGGTCGGACGGGGTCGGGTCGAACGCCACCCACCCCTGGTCCGGCACGTAGACAGACACCCACGCGTGGGCGTTCTGTCCCCGGACGACGTACTCGTCGTCGCCCACCTGCTGTCCCGGGGTGTACCCGGTCTCGAAGCGGGTCGGGATCCCCTGCGACCGGAGCATCGCCGCCATCGTCGTCGCGAAGTACACGCAGTAGCCGGCGTCCATCTCGAAGAGGAACGCGTCCGCGATGTCGCCCTCGGGCCGCTCGACGGTCAGCGAGTACTCGTACTCCGAGCGCAGGTACGCCTCGACCGCGGCCGCCCGCTCGTACGGCGAGTCGGCGTCCGCCGCCGCCGTTATCTCCTCGGTCCGCTCGCCGATCCGGTCGGGCGTGCTCTCCGGGAGCTGCGTGTACCGGTCCTCGATGGCCGTCGGGTAGTCGGTGCTCGCGTTCCGGAGTTCGGCCGGGTCCGCGTCGAGCACGCGGCTCTCCACGGTCGCCTCCTCGCCCGGTTCGAGCGGCTCCGCGAGCCGGAGGCTGCCGCGCTCGTCCAGCTCGACCCCCCCGTCGTCCGGCGCGGACGCGGTCGTCGGCTTCCACGGCGCCGGCAGCGCGGTCGACTCCGTCTCCGCGGTGACCGAGACCGAGACGGACTCGCTCGACCCGGGGGGGCCGGAAAGCGAGCCGCCGAGCGCCGACCGCTCCCCGGTCCTGACCCAGCCGTCACCGGTGTAGGTGTCGTAGGCGCCCGTGTGCCAGTTCCGCTCGACCGGGCTCTCGATCGTGTACCGCACCTCCGGGGAGAGCCGCGTGGAGCCGATCACCTCCAGCTCGTCGTCGCCGCTCAGGCTCGACTCCAGCGTCGCCGTCCCGCGGTCCAGCCCCAGCGGCGCCGCCGCGCCCGCCGGGATCACGGTGACGGTCGCGCTCGCGACAACCATCGCCGCGACCACCACCGCGAACGTGCCGGCGTGCCCGCGGCGGCGCCCCGGCGTCGACAGCGTCGAGAGGCCGACGGCGAGCGCCAGCCCGACGACGCCCGCGACCGCCGCGCCGGTGTTCGCGTCGCCGGTGAGCACGAGGAAGCCGAGGGTCCCGCCGGCGACGCTCGCGGCCGCGACGTGTCGCCCGCGCCCGGCGAAGTAGCCGACGAGGAACGTCGGCACCGGCGCCACTGCGAGCACCCACACGTCCGCGAGCGCCAGCCGCAGCACGGAGAGCCCGGTCGACAGCGCGAGGACGTCTAAGGCGACGCTCCGGACCGTGAACAGCGCGCGCTGGCTCTCGGGGACCGCGAGCAGATAGCCTGACAGCCCGGCGACGAGGACCGCGCCGGCGAGCCACAGCGCGGTCCGCTCGCGGACGACCCGCGCCAGCGCGACCCCGCCGACCCCCGCGACCGCGAGGACGGCGGCGGTCCGGCCCGTCCCGCCGACGACGTTCGTCACCCGGAGGAACACGGCGAGGTACGCCGCGGCCGCGACCGCGACGCCGACGACCGCCGGGTCGGTCGCCCGCCGGCCGCTTCCGCCCGGTTCGCTCGGGGGGCGACCCGTCCCGACCGACGAGTCGGGGCTCACGACGGCGTCACCTCCCGGCGGTCCGTCGCCTCGTCGGGCGGGTCCGAGTCGGAGCCGCCGCGCGCGGCGCCGTCCTCTGTCGCCTCGCGGCGCAGGGTAGCGAACTCGACCGAGCGGTCGCCGGTCCGGAACCGAGCGTCGCTCGCGCCGGCGACGATCGTCACGTCGGCGTCGTCGCCGGCCACCGCCCCCGGACCGGTCCGCGCGGCGAGTTCGAGCACCTCGCGCCGGCCGCGACCCCCGGGCGACGCCGAGACGCCGCCGGCGGGCAGCCGCACGTCGACCGGAACGCCGTCGTCGAGCAGCGCCAGCGCGAGGCTGACGGTCGCCCGCGCGAGCTCGTCGGCCGCCGCGGCGTCCGGGGAACGGTCGCCGGCCTCGCCGTCGCCGGTTCCGAACCCCGCGACCTCGTCGCCGCCGCTGACGTCCGTCCCGCCGGCGATCGACGCCCGGTTCCTCGCGGTCTCGGCCGCGAACTCCTTGACGACGATCTCGTCGCGCTTGGCGGTCGTCGCCCAGTGGACGTCGCGGACCGCGTCGCCGCGGGTGTACTCGCGCAGCCGGTCGAACTCCTCGCGCTCCCGGCTCACGTCGACCGCGTCGACCGCGTGTAGCGCCCGGCGGAACCGGGCCGGGATCGGGTCGCGGGGCGGGTACACCGTCACCGCGGCGGTCTCGTCGACGACCATCTCGCGCTCGAAGAGGCCGAACACGTCGGTGACGGTGAGGTCGATCGGCCCGAGGGTCCGCTCGCCGCGCCGGCGATACGTCACCGGGTACGAGACCGGCTCCGTCCCGACCGACGCTCGGATCGGCGCCGTCGGCCCGTCGAGTCCCTCGTCGACGCGGGGACGGACGTCAGCGAGGAACGAGCGCGAGCCGGCGCCGCCGCCGTCCCCCGTCGCGCCGGACCCGAACTCCAAGCGCACGTCTCGCGTCTCTCCGACGAAGCCGTCGGGAGGCGTCACGTGGCGGACCGCGGGGACGTCGACGCGCGACACCTGAACGTAGCCGGCGGCGAGCGCGATGGCCACCGGGAGCACGACCGCGTCGAGCGCGCGCCCCCCGGCGACGACCGCGCTGACGGCCGCGACGAGCCCGACGAGGGCGGCGACGCGTCCCCGGCGGGTGAGTGCGGTCGTCATCGGCGCGCGGGACGCGTCGGCGTCTCGGTCATCACTCCACCCGGATCCGGTCGAGCGCGTCCTCGACGACGTCGGCGCCGTCGGTCCCGCCCGACTCGGTTCGGATCCGATGCGAGAGCACGGTCGGCGCCTCGGCCTGAACGTCGTCCGGGACCACGTACCCGCGGCCGTCGAGCGCGGCGCGGGCCTGTGACGCCCGTATCAGCGCGAGGCTCCCGCGCGGGCTCGCCCCGAGCTTGGCGTTCCGACGGGTGTACACCGCGAGCCGGGCCACGTACTCCCGGACCGCCTCGGAGGCCTCGATCTCTCCGACGATCGCCCGGGCGCGCCGCACGTCGGCTATCGTCGCCACCGGCTCGACCGAGTCGACCGGGTGGTCGCCGGCGAGCCGCCCGAGGATCGCGGCCTCCTCCTCTGTGTCCGGGTAGCCGAGCCGGATCTTCTTCGTGAAGCGGTCGACCTCCGCCACCGGTAGCTCGTACGTCTGCCCCGGCTCCACGTCGTTCTGGGTCGCGATCACGCAGAACGGGTCCGGCAGGTCGCGGGTCGTCCCGTCGGTGGTCACCTGACTTTCCTCCATCGCCTCCAACAGCGCCGACTGCGTCTTCGGCGGGGCGCGGTTGATCTCGTCGCCCAGCACGACGTTCGCGAACACCGGACCGGGCTGGAAGTCGAACTCGTCTGTCCGGCGGTTGAACACGTTGACGCCGGTGACGTCGGAGGGAAGGAGGTCCGGCGTGAACTGGACGCGCTTGAACGAGCCGTCGATCGAGCGCGCGACCGACTTCGCGAGCGTCGTCTTCCCGACGCCGGGCACGTCCTCGACGAGGAGGTGGCCGCGCGCCAGCACGGTGACGAGGACGTGCTCGACCGCGTCGCGCTTGCCCACGATCACGTCCTCGACCTCGGCCACGATCCGGTCCGCGAGCGCGGCGACGTCCGCCGGGGTCTCGGGTTCGACCGCCGCGGCGGTCCCGGCCGTCTCTCCCGTCGGGTCTCCCTCGCCGTCGACCGATTCCGCGGGACCCGATCCGATCGGTCCCGGCTCCCCGGGGTCCGTCATGACCGGCCGGTCTCGTCCGGGTCGGTTCCCCGTCCGGACGCGACCGTGCGAATGCTCCCCGTGATCATCGATATGGCACGGCTAAGGCGAGCAACGTCATATGCGTTCCGCCGGCGGTGGTCCGTTCGTCGCGGCCGATCCCGACGTCTCGGCGCCGACCGCGGAACGCGCGATCCCCGCTCGGGGCGGAACGCGCGATCCCTATTCCGGCTGGGACTCGCCCGCGCGACTACGACTCCCTGACGTTGCGGCCGACGGCGTCCCCGAACGACGCCGCGCCGGTCGCGGGGTCGCGCTCGTAGACGACCTCGCCGCGGACGAGCGTGACCTCCGGGAAGACGCCGCGGAGGCCCTCGAAGGGGGTCCACGCGCAGGTGCTGTGGAGCGCCGCGGCCTCGATCTCGCGGGGGTCGGCCGTGTCGACGAGGACGAGGTCGGCGTCGTACCCCTCCGCGACCCGCCCCTTCCGGTCGAGCCCGAAGATTTCGGCGGGGTTCGCGGCGACGACGTCGCGGACGCGTTCGAGCGACAGTTCGCCCTTCCGGACCGATTCGAGCAGCAGCGGGTACAGCGTCTCGACGCCGGGGACCCCGCTGGGGGCGTCGACGAGGCCCCGCCGCTTCTCCGCGACCGCGTGCGGCGCGTGGTCGGTCGCGACCACGTCGACGTCGCCCGCCGCGAGCCGCGCGAACAGCGCCTCGCGGCGCTCCTCCGACCGCAGCGGCGGGTTCATCCGCCCGAACGTCCCCAGCGACCGCGCCCGCTCGCGCGAGAGGTACAGGTGGTGGGGCGTCACCTCGCAGGTGACCCGCGGGGCGGCGCCGTCGGTTCCGCTCCCGTCGCCGGCGGCCCCTTCCGACCCGTCCTCGCGCGCCTCGACCACGGCGTCGACCGCCTCCGGCGTCGAGGTGTGCGCGACGTGAACCTGCGCGTCGCGGTCCGCCGCCGTCGCGAGCGCGCGCTCGACCGCGGCGACCTCCGCGTCGGCCGTCCGGTAGGCCGACCACGCGTCCGCGGTCGCGGCGGTGCCGATCCCGCCGAGGTCGCCGTCGAGCGCGGACTCGTCGAACAGCGTCGCGTCCTCGGCGTGGACGGTGACCGGGACGCCGCGGGCCGCGGCCTCGTCGAGGGCGTCCGCGAACAGGTCGGCGTCGATCCCCATGTCGCCGGTGGAGTCAGCGAGGAACACCTCCCCGAGCGCGAACAGCGGGCGGTCGAAGAGGCTCTCGGGGTCCCAGTCGGGAGTCACGCCGCCGTTGATCCCGTAGTCGACGAGCGAGTCGACCGCGAGTTCGGCCTTCTCGTCGAACGCCGCGCCGTCGACGGTCGGCGGCGAGGTGTTCGGCTGGTCGACGACGGTCGTGACGCCGCCCGCGGCCGCGCTCTCTGACCCCGAGGCCCACGTCTCCTTGTGGCTGCCGCCCGGCTCGCGGAAGTGGACGTGGACGTCGACCGCGCCGGGCAGGAGGTGTCTGCCGCGGGCCTCGACGACGCGCTCGCCGGCGTCGGCGCCCAGCCCCTCCGCGACCGCGTCGATCCGCCCGTCGCCGCCGATGCGCACGTCTCGAACCCGGTCGTCGGCCAGCGTCGCGCCCGTGATGAGCATGTTGTCGGCCGGTCGCGGCGCGAGGGATAAACGCTGGCGGTTCCGGCCGTCGGGCGCGTCGCGGTTGCGATTCTCGAGTCCGGCGCGTCGCGGTCGCGCTCGCCGTCGGAATGGCGCTGCCGGGCGGGTATTGAGAGAAACCGTCGGTTACTGCGCTCCCCCGGCCCGGGAACTCCCGCGAGCGCCCGATACGTGTCTCCTAACTAAAGTGGAGAGGGTCGTGCGGTCGAGCATGAGCCTTACTCAGGCGATTCACGGCGGAGTGATGGCTACGCCCCTCCAGTTCGGCGGGGGTCTGATCGAACTGGCGGTCCTCTTCCTCGTCCTCGCCGTCATCGCGGCGGTCGCCGGCGCCAGCGGGGTCGCCGGGCTGAGCATGAACATCGCGAAGTGGCTCGTCATCATCTTCGTCGTGCTCGCGGTCGTCACGTTCGTCCTCTAAGCGGGGTCGATCGGTCGACGACCGGAGGCTCCGTCTCGGCTTTCGGGGTCCCTGCCTCAGTTTTTGGGGTCCCTGCCTCAGTTTTCGGGGCCCCTGTCTCGGCTTTCGATTCGACGCGGCGACGCGACAGACGGAACAGACCGTAACGTTTTGTTGATTTGCGCGACAACTACTCGGGCATGCTCCCCGCACCCTTCCGGCTGTTCTTCGTCGCCGTCCCCCTCCTCGTCGGCGCGGGCGCGCTGGCGATGGCGGCGTTCCCCCGGCGGCTGACGGCGTGGCAGGCGCGCTCGCCAGACGGCTCGACACAGCGGATCGAACCGAGCGACACGCGGATCCTTATGATGCGCGTGATGGGTGTCGTCGTCGCCGCGCTCGCGCTGCTCATGGTGTTCGCGAACTTCGCCTTTATCCCCTGAGGCGGCGCGCGCGACGCGTCGTGGCCCGTCGCCCGAGCTACCGCGTCAACCGTTGCCGACGCTCCGATACGGTTTTGGGTCGCCCCGCGGAACTCCCGACAAATGCTGTCTCGACAGTTCGTCCGGGAGAACCCCGAGGTCGTCCGCGAGGCGCTCGAAAACAAGGGCGTCGACGTCGACCTCGACCGGATACTCGACGTCGACGAGGAGTGGCGGGAGCTGAAACAGCGCGGCGACGACCTGCGCCACGAGCGCAACGAGGTCTCCTCGAAGATCGGCGAGTTGAAGCAGGCCGGCGAAGAGGAGGCGGCACAGGAAGCGATAGAGCGCTCGGGGGAGCTCAAATCGGAGCTTCAAGAGATCGAGGAGCGCGCCGAGGAGCTGGAGGCCGAACTGGAGGAGTCGCTGCTCGAACTCCCGCAGATCCCCCAAGACTCCGTGCCGGTCGGGGAAGACGAGTCCGAGAACGTCGAGGTGCGCCGCGAGGGGTTCGACGGCCTCCGGGACCTCCCCGGAGACGTGGAGCCGCACTACGACTTGGGCGAGGACCTCGAGATACTCGACTTCGAGCGCGGCGCGAAGGTCGCCGGCGGGGGCTTCTACGTCGCGAAGGGCGACGGCGCGCGGCTGGAGCACGCGCTGATACAGTTCATGCTCGACGTGCACCGCGAGCAGGGGTACGAGGACGTGTTCCCGCCGATACCGGTCAACTCGGCGTCGATGCGCGGCACCGGGCAGCTCCCGAAGTTCACCGAGGACGCCTACCGCGTCGAGGGGACGAACGAGGACGACTACGACGACGACGACCTCTGGCTGCTCCCGACCGCGGAGGTGCCCGTCACGAACCTCCACCGCGACGAGATCCTGCTGGGCGAGGACCTCCCCCTGAAGTATCAGGCGTACACGCCGAACTTCCGGCAGGAGGCGGGCGAGCACGGCACCGAGACGCGCGGCATCGTCCGCGTCCACCAGTTCAACAAGGTGGAGATGGTGAACTTCGTCCGGCCCGAGGAGAGCGACGAGCGCTTCGAGGGGCTGGTCGACGAGGCCGAGGAGGTGCTCCGGCGGCTCGAACTTCCCTACCGCATCTTAGAGATGTGCACCGGCGATCTGGGGTTCACGCAGGCGAAGAAGTACGACGTCGAGGTGTGGGCGCCCGCCGACGACATGGACGAGGGCCCCGAACGGGGCGGCCGCTGGCTTGAGGTCTCCTCCGTCTCGAACTTCGAGGACTTTCAGGCGCGCCGCGCCGGGATTCGGTACCGCGAGGAGCACCACGAGTCCGCGGAGTACCTCCACACCCTGAACGGCTCGGGGCTGGCGGTGCCGCGGATCGTCGTCGCCATCTTGGAGTACTACCAGAACGACGACGGCACCGTCACCGTCCCCGAGGCGCTGCGCCCGTACATGGGCGGGACGGAGGTCATCGAGGGCCACGACGCGGTCGGGGAGTCGAAGCTGGGCGGGGAGTAACATCCACCCACGGCTGAAGCCGTGGGTTCCCTCCTTGCTTATCGGTAGGAGCGAGCGCGTACAATCGATTGCTTATAAATCTGCCAACTCGTCAGCGAGCGACTCGCCGTCGTCGAGTAGCTCTTTCGAGGTGCGAACGGCCTCCGCGTCCTGTCGACCGACAGATTCGGCGAGCGCGTCGAAGCGGATGGTTTCGCTGAGGTACAGGCTAACGACCATCTCGCGTGCGTGTTCTCCTGTTCCCATCTCGGTTATCTCTCACTACAACGCGTTTTTGTCTCCTGTGGGGTAGACCGATCCCGCTAGACCGCCGCACGCGTCGCTACTGGTTCTCTAAGGCGTCGAGGATACACGCGGCCGCGACCACCGCTTCCTTCGGCACGTCGCTCGCGTCGTCGACGGTGACCGTGTAGGCGTCGCGCATCGAGAACTGCCCCTCGATGTCCCCGACGTGGCCGCCGGCGGCGTCGAATATCTCGTACTTGTTCGGGATCAGGTTCGCGGCACCGACGAGGTGGCGCAGCCCCGACAGCAGCTTGTTCTTCGACTGAATCGTCGCCAGCGCCTCGCCGGTGTCGGGGTCGCGGACCGTCCAGTTCTCGACGAGCAGCGAGTAGTCCTCGTCCAAGACGACGACCTCCTCGCCCGTGCCGGCGTCGACGATGGCGTAGTTGCCCGCGATGTCCATGATTCCGCCCGCCTTCACGGAGAAGGCGTCCTCGCCGTCGCCGGTGACGAACGGGAACTCCTCTTTCAACTTGAACAGCTTCTGTTTCCCGCGGAGGATCACGTCGCCGGCGCCGTCGCGGACTGCGTACTTGTTCCGGACCAGCGACTGTTTGACCTCGTACCGGTCGTCGCTGAGGTCGACGGTCGAGATGTCGTACGCGCTCGACTCGGCGTCTGAGGTGGAGGGAAACGGCATGGACGCGACGACGGCGAGCGGTCAAAAAAGGCTTCTGTTCGTCTTCGATAGGGGACTCAGGGCGTCAGCCGGTCGACTGAGAGCCACTCGACGTCGGCGTCGAGGAACGCGTCGGCGTCGGCGCCGGGGTGCCCGTCCCCGACCGCGGTCAGCGCGAAGGCCATCTCCTTGCGGACGCCGCCCGCGAGGCGCACGTCGAGCGAGAGTTCGCGCGGGGAGAACTCGTGGTCCGGTCCCACCACGCGCACGAGGTGCTCGGAGTGCGGCAGGTCGTCGACCGTCTCCACGTCGAGGTACGTCCGGAAGTCGGCGCCGAACTTGAAGCCGGTCTTCGGCACCGCGTCGGCGGCGCGGAGGCGCCGGTAGACGGCGAGTCGGCGGTCGAAGCGCTCGCCCTCCACGTCGCGGCCGCGGGCGACGATCCGGGCGGCCGCGCCGGCCGGCGCGTCGCCCGCGTCTCGGTCGTCGTCCGCGTTCCCGCCGCCCACCGACGCCGACAGCGAGAGCCGGCCGTCCGCGGCCAGCGACGCGGCCTCGACGAGCGAGAGCTGGAGCGCGCCCTCGACGTCGGCGGCCCGGCCCGTGAGCGGGCGGCCGTAGAAGCCGCGCTCGTAGAGCCCCTCGGGGGCGTCCCAGACGACGACGCGGTCCGCGAGGAGCACGCCCGCGAGCGACCCCGGCGGCTCGTAGCCGGTCGCGCCGTCGATCCTGCCGCCCTCGGCCGCGAAGTAGGTGATGTCGGACTCCTCGTCGACGACCGCGAGGGTGCGTCCCGCGAGCCCCGCCGCCGCCACCGACTCGCGCTCGCCGACGACCTGGATCGGGTACTTCACGTTGCCCGTATCCGGCGTCTCGCCGCGCTCGTAGGCGACGAAGTCGACCGCGTCGCTCGGCGCGTCGCTCCCGCCCGGCCACGGCTCGCGGGCGGGCGAGAGGTAGAAGCCGCGGTCGCGGAGGTCGGAGTAGACGAGGAAGCGGACCGCGAAGCGGTCGGCCGCGGCCGCGCTCGCGACGAAGAAGCGCTCGAAGCCGACGGGGTCGGCGTCGATCTCGTCGGCGTCGCCGCCGAGTTCGATCCCCGAGAGGTCGCCGCGGAACAGCAGGTGGGCGGCCTCGACCCGCGAGAGTGCGATCTCGTTGCCGTCGAGCGGTCGCCCGTACCCCCGGGCGTCGTAGAAGCGCTGGCGGGCGTCCCCGCCGACGCGGACCGCGTCGCCCCGCAGGTGGCCGGTCGGTTGCATACCCGTGGGGCCGGGCGGCCGAGGGAAGGGGGTTGCGGTCGGTACTGGCGATACAGTGGTGTCTCTGATCGGGAAGGAAGTCGTTTATAAGTGGAGGCCGGTGTTGCCGTCGACTATTTATAAACAATCGGTGACGCTGCGACGAACACCTCCAAAGCCCCAGCCGGGAGGGCCGCGCACGCTCGCTGTCGTTCGAGACGCCGAAGGCGTCTCGTGATGTCGTCAGAACGCGAAGCGTTCTGACTGCTAGCCGGAAATCAAAGATTTCCGGCGATGACGAAACGGCGAAGCTCTCTCGAACCACGCTCCTCGGTCGCTCACTCCGTTCGCTCCCTGCGGTGCTTACGTCGTCTGCGCGGCCCTCCCGGCTGCCCCTTTGAGTCCCGCCTCCCACCGCACAGCACCGCAGCCTCACGCCTCCCCAGCCTCGCGGCTCCCTTCGCTTCGCTCCGGTCGCCGCGTCCAGCGAGAATCGAAGATTCTCTGGCAGCCGGCGGCTTTGCCGCCGGCGACCTCGCGCGTGCGACTCGCGCCACCGCAACCGCTTTTAAAACCGGTCGCCGCCTTCTCTCACGGCCATTTTGGACCGACCTCCACGGTCGAGAACCGGCTCACGACGGCGCCGGACAAGCGTAAAGAGCCGCCGGCGAGAACAACGGGTATGAACGACACCGCAGGGCTCCGGCTCACGGTGCGTGCCGCCGAGAAGCGGGACGCGGGCCGGGGCATCGCCAGGCTCCCCGAGTCGGCCCGCAAGCGGCTCGCCCTCCTCAGCGGCGACACGGTCGAGGTGCGCGGCGAGCGCACCGCCGTCGCGAAGGTGTGGCCGGGCGGTCCCGACGCCGCCGACGGCTCCGTCCTCATCGACGCCGACACCCGCGCGAACGCCGGCGTGAAGGTGGGCGACACCGTGACGGTCGCCCCGGTCGACGTCTCCGACGCCGATCGCGTGACGCTTTCCGCGCCCGGCCGCCTCGCGGAGGTGGACGTGAGCCGCGAGGTGGTCGAGCGCGCGCTCTCCCGCGAACTGCGCGACCGCCCCGTCACGGAGGGCGAGGCCGTCCACGTCGAGCGGCTGGGCGGCCTCCGGTTCGTCGTCGCTCGGACGGCGCCCGCGGGGACCGTCCGAATCGCCGCTTCGACCGACGTCTCGGTCGAGTACGAGGACGACGCGGGGACCGCGAACGACCGCGTCGACGCGCCGCCCCGGCGCTCGGACGATGACGTCGGGAAGTCGACCGGGTCCGACGGCGCGCCGCCGGCGACCGACGCGGAGCCGAAGGCCGCCGACGCTCCGCCCGCCGAGCGCACCGCGGGCGCGACCTACGAGGACATCGGCGGGTTAGACGAGGAGCTAGAGCTGGTCCGGGAGACGATCGAACTCCCGCTCTCCGAGCCGGAGGTGTTCACCCGGCTCGGCATCGACCCGCCGAAGGGCGTCCTCCTCCACGGGCCGCCGGGGACCGGGAAGACGCTCATCGCCCGCGCCGTCGCCAACGAGGTCGACGCGACGTTCATCACCGTCGACGGCCCGGAGATCATGTCGAAGTACAAAGGGGAGTCCGAGGAGCGCCTGCGCGAGGTGTTCGAGCGCGCGAGCGAGGACGCCCCGGCGATCGTCTTCTTCGACGAGATCGACTCGATCGCGGGCAAGCGCGACGACGGCGGCGACGTGGAGAACCGCGTCGTCGGCCAGCTGCTCTCGCTGATGGACGGGCTCGACGCCCGCGGCGACGTGATCGTCATCGGCGCGACCAACCGCGTCGACACCATCGACCCGGCGCTCCGCCGCGGCGGCCGCTTCGACCGCGAGATCGAGATCGGCGTCCCCGGCGAGGCGGGCCGGCGGCAGATCCTCGACGTCCACACGCGCCGGATGCCGCTCGCGGACGACGTGGACTTAGACCGCATCGCGAACCGCACCCACGGGTTCGTCGGCGCCGACATCGAAGGGCTGGCACAGGAGGCGGCGATGACCGCGCTCCGGCGCGCCCGCGAGTCCGACTCCCGGGCGCTGAACGACGTGACCGTCGGCAAGGCGGACTTCGAGGCCGCCCACGCGAACGTCGAGCCGAGCGCGATGCGCGAGTACGTGGCCGAGCAGCCGACCACCGACTTCACCGACGTCGGCGGCCTCGACGAGGCGAAGGAGGAACTCGAACGCGCGGTGACGTGGCCGCTGTCGTACGGGCCGCTGTTCGACGCCGCCGGCGCCGACCCCCCGACCGGGGTCCTCCTCCACGGGCCGCCGGGGACCGGGAAGACGCTGCTCGCGCGCGGCATCGCGGGCGAGAGCGGCGTGAACTTCATTCAGGTCGCCGGTCCCGAACTCCTCGACCGGTACGTCGGTGAGTCCGAGAAAGCGGTCCGGGAGCTGTTCGACCGCGCTCGGCAGGCGGCGCCCGCGATCATCTTCTTCGACGAGATCGACGCGGTCGCGACCGACCGCGACGCCGCCGGCGGCGACGGCTCCGGCGTGGGCGAGCGGGTGGTCTCGCAGCTGCTCACGGAGCTAGACCGCGCCAGCGACAACCCGAACCTCGTCGTCCTCGCGGCGACCAACCGGCGGAACGCGCTCGACCCGGCGCTGCTCCGTCCCGGCCGCTTGGAGACCCACGTCGAGGTGCCCGAGCCGGACCGCGAGGCGCGCCGCAAGATTCTGGAGGTCCACATGCGAGAGAAGCCGCTGGTCGACGAGGTCGACTTGGAGCGCCTCGCCGACGAGACGGAGGGGTACTCCGGCGCGGAGATCGCCGCGCTGTCCCGGGCGGCCGCGATGCGCGCCATCGAGCGCGTCGCGGACGAGCACGGCGAGGCGGCCAACGACCACGCCGACGAGGTCGGGATCACCGGCGAGGACTTCGACGCGGCGCTCGAATCCGTCCGCCCCGAGACCGCCTGAATTCGGGTCCGAGCGCCCGACGCGGGCTCGGTCAGCTCCCCTCCGCGCCCTCGTCCGTCGCGGCCGCCTCCGGGCCGTCCCCGGAGCCGCTCTCCTCGGATCGCTCTGCGCCGTGACCGGCGTGCGCGTGCGCCTCCCCCAGCGCGCCGGCGCCGAACTCGTCGACGGGCGTGACGCTGTAATCGACCGTGAGGGTGTCCTTCGTCGCGCGGACCTTCCCGACGAACGTCGATATCTCGGCCAGTTCGCCCTCCAGCACGAACAGCTCCATGCAGTACTGCGACCCGACGTGGCTGTGGAAGTTGGAGGCGACGATCCCCTCCTGTTCGTGTCGCAGCCGCATCATCCGCTCCTCGACGCTCGTCGTCTCGTAGTTGAACAGGACCGTCACGACGGCCATCAGCGCCCGGTCCTCCAGCTTGGCGTCCTCGAACTCCCCGAGGAGGTTCCGGGAGGCCTCGCGGACGACCTCGCTGCGGCCGGTGTACCCGTGTTCGTCCGCGAAGTGGTCGATCCGATCGAGTAACTCCTCCGGCATGGACACGCTGACGACTGTCATGTATTAATCCACGCCGGCAAAGTTGTTAATCCTTGAGGTCCGGACTGTCGCGCTTCGGTCCGCGTTCCGGCCTGCTGCCTCTCTCGTCCCAGTCGATTCCCTCGGTCTCGCCGCCTCTCCCGCTTCCGTCGCCTCCCTCGGTCTCGCCGCATTCCGCTCCCCCGCCACCGCCCTCGATCCTATCTCCGAGCCACGCGTAGTGGTCGAGCAGCGCGGTCTCGCCGGCCTCGGTGAGCGCGTACACGTCCGCGATGCCCTCGGTGTGCCGGTCGAGGTAGCCGGCCTCGACGAGCGCGGTGAGGGTGCCGTAGAAGGACCCGGGGTCGATCCGCTCGTCGTAGTGCGATTCGAGCCGGCTCTTGGCCGACTGCGCGCGCAGTTCGCCGTGGTCGTACAGCAGCGCGCAGAGGTCGCGGCGCCGGCCGCTGTGGAACCACTTCGTCATGGATAGCGAGTCGCTCCGAGGAGGGATAAATCGCTCACGACGCGTCTCCCGCGCCGCCGACGCCGGCGCGCGCGTCGCCGTCGACCAGTTCGTCGAGGCGGTCGACTCGCCGGTCGCCGAGGATACACCGGCCGCGGTCGTCGTGGCCGACGCGCTCGACGTGGACCGCGTCGAGTCCGGCGTTCCAGGCGGCCGCCACGTCGCTCTCGCCGTCGCCGGCGTAGTAGCCGCGGTGCCGGCCCGGGTCGACCCCGAGCGACTCCATCGCGGTCTCGATCGGGTCGGGGTCCGGTTTCCACCCCGTCTCGTCGGTGCAGCAGACGACCGCGTCGAAGCGGCCGTCGAGGTCGACGCGGTCGAGGACCGGCTCCGCGAGGAACTCCTGACAGTGGGTGACGAGTCCGGTCGGTCCGCCGACCTCGCTCACGCGGTCGAGCAGGCGCGCGGCGTCGTCGTGGAGGAACGTCGCCTCCGCGCGGGCGACCGGGTCCTCCACAGCGTGGAACGCCGGCCAGAACGCGTCGGGGTCGACGCCGATGTCGCGGAGGGTCTCCCCGCGCGGGCCGCCCAGCCCGTTCCAGAGGACGTACGCCTCCCGGTCAGAGAACTCGCGGCCCAGTCGGGCGCCGACGCGGTCGAACACCCCCCGAGTGTACTCCCACTCGGCGTCGACGAGGGTCCCGTCGAGGTCGAACAGGTGGAAGTCGTAGTCGGCTATCCGCATTCGGTGACGCTTCGTCGGCACCGGATAAGTGGGTTGTGAAGCGGTCCCCGGCGCGACGTACGGCGGCGGAACGACCGAGACTCTCTCCTACCGGGTCACTCTCGAACGTGGACCGACGAGCCGAGGTACTTGCGGAGGACCTCGTCCACCGAGTCGGCGTTGAAGCGGTCCAGATCCGCGGCGATCGACTCCGTCAGCGCGTCGAGGTGCGCCTCGTCGGTGCGCAGTTCCCGGAAGTCGGCGGCGACGACCTCGACGCTCCCGGCGTCCGCGAGACCCAGCCGCGCCTCTGCCAGTCGGCGGAACGCCGGCTCGTCGCCGATCTCGCCGCGCCACAGGCGGTCGCGGAAGAACAGCCACCCGTCGGTCCCCGGCTCGGCCGCGGGAAGTTCCATCGTCGTCTCGAAGCGGTCGGGGTCGACGGCGGCGTCCGGCGGGTCAAGTCGAAATGCGACGCGGAAGACGTAGGCGGCCTCCATGGATCGCTCGTCCCCGGACCGACCCATAAAGGTATACCGCTCGGGGTCGTGGCCTCAGAGCATGTGGCAGCGACTCCGCGGCCTCGTCGGGCGCGCGTACCGACGACACCTCCGCCGCGAGATCGACGACGTCCCCGACCACGTCGCCGTCATCCAGGACGGGAACCGCCGGTACGCCCGCGAGCGCGGCGACGACGCCCCCGACGGCCACCGCGCGGGCGCGGACACCACCGAGCGCGTCCTCGACTGGTGCGCCGACCTCGGCGTCTCGGAGCTCACCCTCTACGCCTTCTCCACAGAGAACTTCGAGCGCCCCGACGAGGAGCTCGAACCCCTCTTCGACCTGTTGGAAGGAAAGCTCCGGGAGTTCGCGGACGCCGACCGCGTCCACGAGCAGGGCGTGCGCGTCCGCGCCATCGGTGACGTGCCTCGCCTCCCGCCGCGCGTCCGCGACGCGGTCGAGTACGCGGAGCGGCGCACCGCCGAAAACGACCGCTTCACGCTCAACGTCGCGCTGGCGTACGGCGGCCGGACCGAACTGCTCGACGCCGCGCGCGCCATCGCCCGCGACGTCGATGCCGGAGAGATGGCGCCCGAGGACGTCGACGTCGAGACCGTCGAGTCGCGGCTGTACGACCGGCCGATCCGCGACGTGGACCTGATCGTCCGCACCGGCGGCGACGAGCGCACCTCGAACTTCCTCCCGTGGCACGCCAACGGCAACGAGGCCGCCGTCTACTTCTGTGCGCCGTACTGGCCGGAGTTCTCCGAGGCGGACTTCCTGCGCGCGATCCGCACCTACGAGTCGCGCGAGGAGTCGTGGCAGCGCGCCCGGGCGGAGCGGGCCGCCGCGCTGGTGCGCGCGCTGGCCGAGGTGGAGTTCGCGGAGGCCCGCTCCGCCGCCGTTCGGCTCCGGGACCGGGTCCCGCGGCTCGACGGTACCCATCTCTCCGACGACGCCCTCGGCGGCGCCGAGGGCGATTCCGTCGGCCCGGTCGACGGCGACTCCGCCGGTCCGGTCGACGGCGACGCCACGGACTCGCCGGGAGCCGACTAGGCGGCGTCCGGCGCGATTCCTCCCTCGTTCCGCGTCAGCAGGTACAGCGCGAACGACGAGAGCCAGTGTGAGCCGGCGTAGTCGTCGGTGAGCACGTCCGCCGCCCCCGCCTCGGCGTGGCGGCGGGCCGCGGTCTCCAGCGGCTCCCGAAGCCGGGTCGCCGCCGGTCCCTCACGACCCGCCAGCGCGTCAGCCAGTCCGGCGAGACACCACGCGCGGGAGACGTTGAGCCCGATCAGGTGCATCGCGGCGCCGTCGCCCTCCTCGGGCTCGACGTCGACGGGCGCGAGCAGCGCGTCGTGGGGCGGCGCGGTGAGGTCCGGGAGGAAGCCGTCGAGCCACGCCGCGAACGGGCTAGGGTCGAGGACGCGGCGCATGAGGTCGGCCTCAACGAGCGCGGGCGAGACGAAGTCCCAGCCGACCGGCTCCGCCCCGACGACCGCGGCGGTGTCGTCGGCGTAGAGGCGGCGCGCCGTCGCCTCGGCCGCCGATTCGAGGTCGTCGTCTCCGACGACCCGCGCGTAGTCGAGGACGCCGGCGAGCGCGAACGCGGTGTTGCCGTGGCTGCCCACGCGCTGCGGGCGGTCGACGCCGAGGAACGACTCGCGGGTCCCGCGCCGGACCCGGTGTTCGAGCGGGCGGAGCGTCTCGCGCCACGCGTCGGCGCGCGGGTCGTCCCACAGTTCGAGTTCGGCGGCGAACCGGAGCAGCCACGACCGGCCGTACGGCTCCTCGAAGCCGGGGTTCTCGTCGAGGTACGCGACCTCGCGAGCGACGTTCTCGGGGGTGAGCCGCTCGTCGATGCCGGTTACGATCGCGGCCTCGTCCGGGTGGTCCGGAACGAGCCGCAGGGCGCGCACGAGCGCCCAGTGGCTGTGAACCGCCGAGTGCCAATCGAAGCAGCCGTAGAAGACGGGGTGGGTCTCGGCGGGACGCGGCGGCGCCTCGGGTCCCTCCGCAACCCCCTGATAGTGCGGGTACTCGGTCTCGACCCCGTCGAGCGGGTGGGCGGCCAGCGCCGTCGCGACCGCGTCGTCCATCGCGTCCGCCCGTCCGGCGCGGAGCGCGTCGGGCGAAATGTCCTCGAAGGCGTCCATACCGGAGGGTCCGCGGGGCGCCTGTTCAATCGGTCGGTCCCGTGCGGGACGGTGGCACGGAGAAGCGTTCTCTCGGGTCCGCTACGCCGGGTTCTTCCGCGTCAGGTCGCTGCCGCAGATCGGACACCGCTCCTTGTCCTCGTCGAAGGTGCGGTTACAGCCGACGCACTGGAAGCGCCACTCCCGCTCCTCGGAGATGCCGTCGCGGGCGATGGCCTCGACCGGGAGGTCGAGCCGCTCCGCGACGTTCTGCATCGCGTAGTCGTCGGTGACGAGGGTCGCGTGAAGCTCTAAGGCCGTCGCGATCAGCCGGATGTCGGTGTCGGACAGCTCCGCGGCGTCGCCCGACCCCTTCGCGGCCCGGCGGACCCGGTCGACCGCCTCCGGCGCCGGCACGTGGACGGTCATTCCAGAGCCCTCCATCGCGTCGAAGCGGAGGGCCACCTCGCCGGTCAGCTCCTCGTGGACCGCCGGGATGGAGACCACGTCGTCGTCGGTCGTGTACTCGTGGATAAACGCGGACGAGTCGAGGACCTGCATCAGCGGGCGACGACGATGTAGTCTTTCACCGCCTGCACGTTCGCGACCGGCACTCGGAGCCGCCCCATCTCGTCGACCTCGAAGTCGACGCGCTCGGGTCTGAGCTGCTCGTGCGGGCTGACCAGCAGGTGGTTCAGCTCGCCCGACTCGAGGTTCATCGTGATGTTGTACAGGTCCCCGAGCTCCGTGCCGTCGGAGCTCATCACCGCCTTCCCGGAGAGGTTCTCCGCGAGGATGTCGACCATACCCCCACGGTTCCGGGCGACGGTATTAAACGCCACGGGCCGTCGGACGGGCGACGGACGCGGACGTCGGGCTCGCCGCCGCGGTTCGTCGCGGCATTTTGAAAGGCTTAACTGACGGCCGGGCGGAAGAGAGGGTATAACCTTCTCGGGGCGATCACATATGACCGACCACACACACGCGGACACCCTGCGAACCCCAATCGTCGCCGTGCTGGGCCACGTCGACCACGGCAAGACGAGCCTGCTCGACACGATCCGCGGCTCCGCCGTCAGCGAGGGCGAGGCCGGCGCGATCACCCAACACATCGGGGCGACGGACATCCCGCTCGACACCATCTCCGGGATGGCCGGGGAGCTGATCGACCCGTCGGACTTCGATCTGCCGGGGCTGTTGTTCATCGACACGCCGGGGCACCACTCCTTCTCGACGCTGCGCGCCCGCGGCGGCGCGCTGGCCGACATCGCGGTGCTCGTCGTCGACGTGAACGACGGCTTCCAGCCGCAGACGGAGGAGGCGATAGACATCCTCCGGCGGACGGGGACCCCCTTCGTCGTCGCGGCCAACAAGGCCGACACGACGCCCGGCTGGAACCCGCAGGACGGCGAGCCGATCCAGAAGAGCATGGAGGCGCAGTCCGAGCGCGCGAAGTCGATGCTCGACGAGAACCTCTACGAGATCATCGGCCAGCTGTCCGACGCCGGCTTCTCGGCCGACCTCTACTGGCGCGTCCAGGACTTCCAGAAGAACATCGGCGTCGTCCCGCTGTCGGCGCTCACCGGCGAGGGCGTCCCGGACCTCCTCACGGTTCTGATGGGCCTCTCCCAGCGGTTCATGAAAGAGGAGATGGCGATCGACGTCACGGGCCCGGGCGAGGGGACGGTCCTCGAGGTGAAAGACGAGCGCGGGTTCGGCGCCACCGTCGACACCGTCGTCTACGACGGCGTGATCCGCAACGGCGACACCGTCGTCGTGGGCGGCCAGAACGAGCCGATCGTCACCGAGATCCGCGCGCTGCTCCGCCCCCGCCCGCTCGCGGAGATCCGCACGGAAAAGGAGTTCGAGAAGGTCGGAGAGATCGGCGCCGCGGCGGGCGTGAAGATCGCCGCGCCCGACCTCGATCAGGCGATGGCGGGCGC
Organism: Halorubrum sp. 2020YC2; assembly: GCF_018623055.1. Taxonomy (NCBI): domain Archaea; kingdom Methanobacteriati; phylum Methanobacteriota; class Halobacteria; order Halobacteriales; family Haloferacaceae; genus Halorubrum; species Halorubrum sp. 2020YC2. The sequence continues at coordinate 1,900,959 of NZ_CP076019.1, read as the reverse complement.
GCCGGTCCGGGTCGTCCGCGACCGCACCGTCGACGAGGTCGTTGAGGAAGTGAAGGCGGAACTCGCGGAGATCGAGGTCGAGACGGCCGAGAACGGCGTCGTCGTCAAGGCGGACACGCTCGGCTCGCTGGAGGCGATGGCGAACGCCCTCCGCGAGGCCGAAGTCCCTATCCTCCGCGCCGAGGTCGGGGACATCGCGCCGCGCGACATCGCCGTCGCGGAGACCGCGAATCAGGACGAACACAAGGCCATCCTCGGCTTCAACGTCGACCTCCTCCAGAACGCGGAGTCGGACTTAGAGAACGCCGACGTGAAGCTGTTCAAGAACGAGGTCATCTACCAGTTGGTCGAGGACTACGAGCGCTACGTCGAGGAGAAACAGCGCGCACAACAGGAGACGGTGCTGGACAAGGTCGTGCGCCCGGCCCGCTTCCGTATCCTTCCCGACCACACGTTCCGACAGAACGACCCCGCGGTCGTCGGCGTCGAGATAATCTCCGGCACGCTTCAGAACAACCGCAACGTCGGCTACTTCGAGGGCAACGAGTTCGAGCGCGTCGGCGGCCTCTCCGGGATTCAAAAGCAGGGCGACGACGTCGACGAGGCGCGCGCCGGCGAGCGCGTCAGCATCGCCATCGACGGGCCGACCGTCGGCCGCGACATCGAGGAGGGCGACACGCTCTGGACCGATGTGCCCGAGAAGCACGCGAAGATCTTAGAACAGGAGTTAAAAGAGGAGATCACCGCCGACGAGCGCGAGGCGCTTCAGGGGTACCTGGAGACGCGTCGGAAGCGCGACCCGTTCTGGGGGAAGTAGCCGGTTCTCCCGTCGCACCTGTTCCGGACCATCTTCTACTCGGCCCGACGGACGCCTCCGAGGGTCACCCGTACACCAGAATAATCACGGCGACAAACGCCAATTCTCCGCCGACGAGGAGCGCCGCGAGCAGCCACGTCCGGTAGTTCCAGAGCCACTCGCGGGCGCTCGCGAACCGGTTCTCGCCGGCCGACTCCGACTCGGCGCGGTACGCGGCGTCGACCCGCCAGCCCGTCTCCGAGTCGTACGTCGCGGGGACGCGCGCGCCGACGAATTCGTCGACGTCGAGCGGCGAGACGCCCGCGGCCTCCAAGAACGCTAAGAACGCCTCGGACTCTTGGAGCGAGCCGTCGCGGGGGGCGTCGAACCGCTCGGTGTGGGTCGCGTCGCCGTGCGGGGGGCGCATCTCGACGGCGACGCGGTCGCCGACGGAGCGCACCTCCGTGACGATCAGCGCGTTCTCCTCGTCGTTGAGGTACGCCTCGCGGAGCCGGCGTTTCACCTCCTCGTCGACGCCGGCGTCGAGGTCGTCGGGGAGGGGGTCGGCGTCGTCGTCCGATATCGGATCGCCGCCGATGTCGTCGGCGCTTTCGCGGTCGGCGGTCGTCGAGACGCCCTCGTCACCGCCGGATCGGTCCGCCATCGATCCGGAGTTGGCGACGCGCTCTCATAAGGTCACGGCCGCTGTAGGTGACCGTTTTCGTCGCGGACGACCCGTGGACCGAGCCCGCCGAAGCCCCAGCCGCACGGCTGTACGAAAGTGGCACTTATAAATCGACGATCGACACGAACCCCGCCGAAGCCCCAGCCGCGAGGCGATACGCGATCACCGACCTGAACACGACCGCCGAAGCCCCAGCCGTGAGGCCTCCTGACGCTCGCTGCGCTCCTCGCTCGTTCACTCCGCTCACTCGCTGTGGTACTTGCGTCACCTCAGGAGGCCTCACGGCTGCCCCTTCGAGTCCCGCCCCGCACAGCCCGCGCCTCACACCTCCCCAGCCTCGTCGCTGGCGGTCTTCGCTTCGCTCGACCGCCACCGACTCCCTCGCGCGTGCTCCTCGCGGCCGCCGATGGCGGCCGCTCGCAGGCACGCGCCACCGCATTTCGACCGTCAGCCGCTCACTGGAGCCGGTAGCGGAGGATGGCGGCGATGCCGCCGAGGTTGGCGAGCTGCTCGCCGGGGGCGAACTCCGAGGAGAAGACGACCACGTCGCCGCCCTGCTGCTCGACCGACTCGATCACCTCGTTGACGTCGATGTTCCAGTCGCCGTCGCCCTGCCGCTCGGTGCGGAGGCGCTCGTCCACGACGAGCAGCGTCTCGACCGCGCCGAACTCGGCGGCCTCGGCGGTGTCGTCCGGCCCGTACGTCGCTTTCGCCTCCGTGGCGATGTTCTCCGTCAGCTCGTCGATGAGGCTCGCCTCCTTCGAGATGCGGGTCTCCTTTTGCACCTCGTCGACCGCGCCGCGCTTGAGCACCTCGTGGACGCCGCGGTCGCCCACCGCGGAGGTGTCGACCGTGCTGATCTGGTCGGCCAGGTCGCGGTACTCCTCCTCGATGTAGTCGAGCGCGTCGTTCTTCGTGAACCCCGGGCCGGCGAGGATGACGGCGTCGGCGTCGAGGTGCGCGAGCGCCTCGCCCAGCTCCGCGAACAGCGACTCGCGGGGCTGGGCGTACTCGTCTTTCCCGGTCGACTTCGTGAACGAGGCGTACTCTTCGGTGCCGTACTGCTGGACCGTGTGGACGTAGGCGGCGCCCTCCTCGACGGTGGCGATGGCCACGTCGGGGTTCTCCGCGGCCTCGGTGGCCTCTTCGAGTCGCTCGGTCTGGTCCGGCTTGAAGTGCTTCTCGACGGTTATCTCGTCGTGCTCCTCGACGTTGAGCGTGTGGTGGGCGTTGAGCTGGTCCTCCCGCGAGCAGCCGACGATGACACCGCCGACGCGGAGGCGGTTGGCGAACCGCGCGAACTCCACGTCGTCGACCTCCAGCGTGACGAAGATGTGCTCGCGCTGCCCGCCGGTGTCCCGCATCTGGTCGTCGTTCCGCTGGATCCGTCTGGTGGTGTCGCCCTCGACGAGGTCCCCGGGTTCGAGGACGTGCGCGAGGTGCCAGAGGTCGTCCACGTTCTCGGGGACCAGCGTGAGCCGCTCCCGGCCCTCCTCGCCGTACCCCCGCTCGGAGATGCGCATGTCCGGCCGTTCGCTCGCGCCCGTATCAACTCTTGTCTTCCGCCTCGGAGAGCGCGGGCCCCCACTCGAAGCCGCCCTCCGGGTCACCGTCCGCGTCGCCGCCGTCGGCCGCGTCGGCCGGACTAGTCCCGTCGCCGCCGCCGGTCGCGTCAACGGCGTCGGTCGCGTCTCTCTGGTCGCCCACCGGAACGTCGCGGCCGACTTGGACCGTGGCCGGCGGCTCGCTCCGCATCGGCTGGCCGCCGTCGCCCGACACGACGGGGGTCGGCGCGTCGCCGCGCGGGCGGTCCCGGTCGCGGACCGCGTCGACGCCGCGCGCCGTTCCGACATCGGGACTCGCCCCGTTCCGGGTCGCGTTGCCCGACGGGCGCGGACCCGCGTCCGCGCTCGGGTCTCCCCGCAGGGCGCCCGCCGCGCCTCGCCCGTAGAGACCGTGTGCGACGACCCGGACGGCGAACGCGACCGCGACGCCGACGACGAGCGGCGCCGTGGGCGCCGCGACGGCGTAGCCGACCGCGAGCGCGCCGACGCCGAGGGTCCACCCGGTTGCGTACGGACCGGTCGCGGCGACACCGACCACCGTCCGTGGGTTCAGCCCGTCCCTAAGCCGCCCGGACTCCGCGAACGTCGCGAGCGCCGCGGGCCGGAGGTACGCGAACGCGAGGAGGTACGCGCCGACGAGCGCGAGGACGACGCCGACGCCCGTGGCGGCGACGGCGGCCGGGCCGTTCGGACCGAGCGCGGACTCGACGGCGGCCGCGACAGCCGCTGGATCGGCCGGCCCGGCGACGAGCGCGGCGGCGGCGACGCCGCCGACCGCGAGGCCGCCCGCGAGCGGCGCGAGGAGGGCGGCGGACAGCAGCGCGGACTTGAGACCGTCCCTGAGCAACTCCCCCCACGCGACGAGCGACGGCGCGCCCGTCGCCTCTCCGGTCTGGATCGCGTTGCGCGTCACGCGGACGAAGTAGCCGCGCGCGACGAGCCACGGCGCGAGCGCGACGGGGGCCGCCACGACGAAGGCCGGGCTGACGAACAGGACGCTACCGAGCCACAGCGGCGTCAGGACCCACGCGAGCAGGGCCACCAACCCGCCGACGAGCACGACGCCGGCGGCGTCGTCGGTTCGCTTCAGTGCCGTCGCGGCCGCGGTAAGCATGTGACTCGACACAGGGACGGGAGCCGCATAAAGGTCCCCGGCCCGAGCGTTTATGTTGCTTCGCGGGATAGAGTCGGTCGGCCGCGCGGGATAATCGTGTGCCTCTGACAACCTTCCCGCGACCGCCCGTCGGGCGGTCGCATCCCCGTCCGCGGCTTTCGTTCGACGACTCGTCCTTCGCTTCCCGCCAGCGGCGTCGCCGTCGCGTGCCGGTACCGATTTATCCCGCCCCGCCGACGGATCAGGTATGACCGGCGACGAGCGGACGGCCGACGTGGAGCCGGCGCTCCGCAGCTACGGCGTCAGCGTCGAATCGATCGACCCCGGCGAGCCGCTGGAGCTGACGTACATGACGGCGTTCCCCGGCCGCGAGATCCACCGCGGCGAGATCGGGCGCGCGCTCAACGCGCTCATCGACCGCGCGGAGGCCGACGAGTGGGACCCGGTCCGCGTCGAGGGGACGGTCGTCCGATCGCCCGGGGACGTCCTCGGGACGTGGCACGCCGAGGCCGACTGGTTCGAGGCGCTCATTGGCTACGAGATATCCGAGACGGAGTTCTCGAGTCGGGTGCTGGAGACCGTCAGCCACGAGCCCGGGGCCGGAGACGGACGCGACGCCGGATCCGAGACCGACGCGGAGGCCGACCCGTGACCCGCCGCGACCCGGTCAACCGGGCGCAGCGACGGCTCTCGCGGCCGGCCCGCGAGCGGTTCGCCACCCGCGCGGTCGCGTTCGACGTCGACGGCGCGACCTGCCGCGGGACGCTGTACCTGCCCGGCGGCGACGCGGACGACCCGCCCGTCGTCGTGATGGCGCCGGGACTCGGCGCGGAGCGCACCTTCGGCTACCCCGCCGTCGCGGAGCGGTTCGCGGACGCGGGCTACGCCGCTCTCCTGTTCGATCACCCGGAGTTCGGGGAGTCCGACGGCGACTCGCAGGCGGTCGACCTCGAACGCCAGCGCGCGGCGTACGCGGCCGCGATCGACCGCGCGAAGCGCGTCGACGCCGTCGGCGGCGACCTCGTCTTGTGGGGCGCGTCGCTGTCGGCCGCGCACGTCCTCACGCTGGCCGCGGAGCGTCGCGACGTCGACGCGGTCGTGGGGCTGGTCCCGATGCTCGACGGGCGCGCGATCGCCGCGCGACGCGGTGGGCGGTACCTCCTGCGCTCCGGGGCGGTCGGCCTCCGCGACCTGCTCGGTCATCGGATCGGTCGCGGCCGGTCCGTCCCGATCGTCGGCGGCACGGAGGAGTGCGCCGCGATCACGGAGCCGGGGACGAAGCGGAAGTACGTCGACCTCGTCGACCGCGAGTCGGCGTGGCGCAACGAGACGCCCGCGCGCTCGCTGCTCGGGCTCGTCCGCTATCGGCCGGTGACGCGGCTCGACGAGGTCGACGCCCCGACCCTGCTCCTCGCCGGCACCGACGACGCGATCGTCGACGCCGACTCGGTCGCGACCGCCGGCGAGCGGCTCTCGCGGGGCACGGTCGTCACCATGCCCGCGGACCACTTCTCGGTGCTGGGCGAGGAGTTCGAGGGCGCGGTCGGCCACCAGCTCTCCTTCCTCCGGGACGCGCTCGAATAGGGGATCGCTCGGAACCCTGCTCCTCGCGACTGCTTAAGTGAGTTCGCAGCACAGTCCCGGACATGACAGCGATCGCGATGTTGAGCGTCGCGCCGGTGATCGAAGAGAGCATGGCCGAGGAGGTGGCGGAGGCCGTCGCCGCCCTCGACGAGTTCGACGTGAGCTACGAGACGAACCCGATGGGGACCGTGATCGAGGCGGACGACGCGGAGACGCTGTTCGCGGCCGCGGCGGCCGCCCACGAGGCGGTCGACGGCGACCGCGTCTCGACGGTACTAAAAATCGACGACAAGCGGACGAGCGACGGGACGGCCGGAGAGAAGGTCGAGGCGGTCGAGGACCACCTCGGTCGGGAGGCGAGGCGGGAGCGCTGACGGGCGGCGGGCGCGCTGGCGGCGTCGCCGCGGCGCCTCGCGTCACGCGCTGTCGACTCCCACGCTACCGCCGGCGGTCGCGTCCCCGTCGGGGTTCTCGACCGCGACGTCGACGGTCGTCGTCCGCACGACGGTCGCCTCGTCGCCGCCGCCGGCGACGTCCGCGCGGAGCACGAGGTCGAGCGTCGTCGCCGCCGTCTCGCCGCCGCCGAGGCCCGGCGCGCTCAGCGACTCGCTCGTCACGGCGTCACCGCGCTCCGTCGCGTCGACGCGCCGGAACGCCGCCGCGACCCCGCCGTCGACGGCGTCGAACGTCGGAGGCTCGTCGGACCCGCTCTCTCCGGGAGTCCCAACCGACGCGACGTCTCCGGGCGTCGCGTCCGGGTCCGCGGCCGTCAGGGTCTCTCGGTACACCTCGTCGACGCCCGCGTCGCTCCCGACGGCGAGGGTGAGCGTCACGCGCTCGACGCCGTCGGAGAAGTCGGTCCACGACGCCTCGACGGCGGGAGAGAGGTACACCGACTCTATCCGGCCGTCGTTCGCGGTGACCGTCGGCGCGTCGCCAGCCTCGAACGCCGCCGGATCGCCGTCGATCGCGGCCGCCGGTCGGCTCGACGCGGCGAGGGCGCCGAGACCGGTGAGGCTCCCGATGGTGACGGCGACCCCGCCGGCGAGCAGCGATCGTCTGGTCGGTCCTCCGTGCGCGTCGCCGTCCCGCGAGTGGCTCGACATCTCGACGAGGAGTGGTCCCGGTATGGGTGATAAGCGATCGGGAGCGGAGAGAGGCCGGGCGACGAGACGCTATCCCTTGATGTTACAGACGGGGAACGTCCGCGCGACCTTGTCGCCGATGCCGAGTTCGTCGCTGACGCGGATCACCTCGTCGATGTCCTTGTAGACGCCGGGCGCCTCCTCCGCGATGGTGGCGCCGGACTGTGCCTTCACGTAGATCCGCTGGCCGTCCTCGAGGTCGTCTTGCACGTCGCCGCCCCAGAACTCCTGTTTCGCCTGCGTCCGGCTCATCAGCCGGCCGGCGCCGTGGGCGGTGGAGCCGAACGAGACCGACATCGACTCGTCGCCGCCCCGGAGGACGTACGACCCCGCGCCCATGCTGCCGGGGATGATCACGGGCTGGCCGACGCCGCGGTAGGTCTCGGGCACGTCCTCGTGGCCCGCCGGGAACGCCCGCGTCGCGCCCTTACGGTGGACGTACAGTTCGCGCTCCGCGCGGTCGACCGCCTCGTCGCCCACCGCGGGGCGCCCCTCGGCGTCGACGTCGACCTCGTGGGTCTCCCTCTTCGCGATGTTGTGTGCCACGTCGTACAGGAGCTCCATCCCGAGGTCCTCGATCGGGTCGGCGTCGAACACCTCACCGAACGTCTCGCGGGCCTGATGGGTGATCAGCTGGCGGTTCACCCACGCGAAGTTGATGCACGCGCCCATCGCGCCGTAGTACTCGTCGGCCAGCTCTGAGCCGGCGGGCGCGGCCGCCAGCTCCTTGTCCGGCAGGTCGTCGAGCAGGTCGCCGTGCTCCTGTTCGATCCGGCGGAGGTAGTCGTTGCACGTCTGGTGGCCCAGCCCGCGGCTCCCGCAGTGGATCAGGACGACGATCCCGTCCTCTTCTAACCCGTACGCCTCCGCGACGCCCTCGCGGAACACGTCCGTGACGCGCTGGACCTCGAGGAAGTGGTTGCCCGAGCCGAGCGACCCCATCTGGTTGCGTCCGCGGTCCATCGCCTTCTGGGAGACGTACTCCGGACGGGCGTCGGGGCGGCGCCCCTCGTCCTCGCAGCGCGCGAGGTCGCTCTCGATCCCGTACCCCTCTTCGACCGCCCACTCGACGCCGCGTTCGAGGGCGCCCTCGATCGCGTCGGCGTCGCCGTCGATCACCCCGCCGCCGCCCAGTCCGGAGGGGATCGCCTCGAACAGCGCGTCGACCAGTTCCTCCTCCCGGCCGCGCACGTCGTCGTAGGTGAGATTAGTTTTCACCATACGAACGCCGCAATTTATGTCGTAACCGACCGCTCCGGGAGAGATACAGCCGTTTCGCGCGTCGATCGCGCCGACGCCGCCGACCGGGAAGCCGTACCCCTGGTGGCCGTCGGGCATACAGAGCGCGGGTTCTACCATCCCGGGCAGGTGGGTGGCGTTTTTCAGCTGCTGGAGCGAGTCGTCGTCGCCTATCTCCTCCAGTAGGCTCTCGCTGGCGAGGACCCGCGCGGGGACGTTCATGTCGCCCTCGCGGGGGATCTCCCAGACGTGCTCGCGCACCTTCTCCAGTCGGATCCCGTCGAACTCGCGCGTGGTCATACCCGGGGTTCGGCGCGGGGGGAGAAGGGCGTTGCGTCAGCGGGCGGAGGCGCCGTCGGGTCCCGCCGGGACGACCGCCGTCGCCCGACCGCGACCGGTCACCGGTCCACCGGGTCGACCGGAAGCCAGCCGATGTCGCCCTCCGCGAGCGTGAACGCGGCGAACACCCGCCCGAGCACGAGCCCGTACAGCAGGTGTGCGACCGCGATCACCGCGCCGAACTCGAAGCTGGCGGTCAGCCCTGGCACCGGCAGCGTCGGCACCGGCAGCGACGTCGCGCCCTCGATCGCGATCGCGGCCGGCAACAGCAGGCCGCCGGTGAGCATCCCCAGCGCGGCGGAGTGGACGACGCCGAGCGAGAGGCAGCCGCCGACGTCACCGCGCAGGTCCGCGAAGAACGGGCGGTCGAAGACGGCGACGAACAGCCCGCCGAAGAGGGTGCTGTTGAACAGGTGGACGGCCCACCCGGCGAGGACCGTCTCGGTCCCGACCAGCGCGCCGATCGTCGGCATCAGTCCGAGACCGAGGTGTAACACGGCGCCCATCGCGGCGCCGGCGACCAGCCCGCCGACCGCCCCCGCGCGCCACCGCCGGGCCGCGCTCGCCGGTTCGCTCCCGTCGTTCCGATCGGAGTGCGACATACGTTACCAACGCACTCGATAAATATAACGGTTTATCACATACCGTCGGCGGGGCGCGCGTCGCGACCTCACACGTCGAACACGACGTACGCGTACCACCCGTCGCCGCGGCGTTCGAGCGACATCTCGGAGTAGGTGACCGCCTTGACCTCCCGCGCGGCCACCGCGTCGAGGGGGACGCCGCGCGCGCCGGCCGTGAGCCGCCACTCGTCCGGATCGGCGGTCGCCCCGCCGCCCTTCCCATCGCCCGGTTCGACGACCGAACAGCGGTGGTCGGCCGGGAGGACGAGCCGCACGTCGCGCTCGTAGATCAGCCGGTCGAGGTAGTCGAACAGCAGCGCCTCGCGGCCCTCGGCGGCGACCTCGAGTTCGAACCGGTCGCCCCGCGTTTCCGGCACCGACTCCGCGCTGGCGGCGGTCAGTCCGTCCGCGACCGCCGCGAACAGCGCCGAGAGCGTGTCGGCGGTCGCCTCGACGGCGACGTCGGCGGTGTGGTCGCGAAGTTCGTAACTCATCGGTCGCCGCTCCCCCCGCTGCTCCCGTCACGGGACGCCCCGTCGGTTTCCGGTCGCTCGTCGGTCTGGAACCGCGCGTCGACCGTTCGCTCCGGCGCGCCGTCGCGAAGATCCGCCGGGTCGACGTCGTCGAGGTCGGCGGCGACCTCCTCTAAGGCGACGCCGCTCGTCACCAGCGCGCGGACCCCCTCGTCGACGGAGAGTTCGACGTCGACGATCCGGCGCTCCGGGACGAAGACGACGTGGCCGCCCATCACCGGGTTCGGCGCCATCGGCATGAACAGCGTCCGCATGCCGTCCCCGTCGCTGTCCGCGTGGTCCGCGACTACCTCCGGGGTCTCGCTCGTGACGAACGCGAGGGTGTAGGTGCCCTCGGTCGGGAACTCCACGAGGACCACCTCGCGGAAGTTCCCGCCGTCCGACTCCAGCATGGCGTCGCTCATCTGCCGGAACCCCTGGTAGACGGAGCCGACGCCCGGCACCCGCTCGACCGCCTCGTCGACGTAATCGACCGCGCGTTCGCCGTACCGCGAGGACTCGACGACGGCGCCGAGGAGGAGGATGACGGCCACGAACACGACCGGGGTCGCGACCTCGATTGCGAGTTCTCGAGGGACCGCCCCGACCACCGGCAGTCCGAGGCCCGGCGACACGGCGACGACCGCCGACGAGAACGCCTCGAGGTAGTTGTACACCGCGTTGAACGCGACGGCGAGGACGACCAGCGTGATGACGGCGGGGACGACCACGGCGACGCCCGAGAGGAACGCCCGTCGGAGCAGTTCGGCTCCCGACGACTCGTCGGTCATTATCGGCGTTCACGCCCGAGCGCGACAAAACGTTTCCGTCGCGGTCTCGGCGGTTCCGTCTCCCTCTCGCTGTTACCGTCTCCGTTCCGGAGCCGACCGACATCGACTCGTCGAGCGGCGGAGCCGCCCGCAACCGTCCCCGCTGGCGGTGGAGTTATATTCCGCTGGCGTGTTAGATCATCGCAGTGAGCGTCAACGTCGAAAAGCGGACCGACCCGCCCGGCGAGTCCGACTACGCGACCGCCGCGTGGGAGCTCAAAGAGCGCATCCGGTCCGTAGAGGGCGTCCTCCGACAGCGACGCGGCTTCTTCGTGGACGCGTACCGCCGGTCGACCGCCCACCTGCTCGTCGAGAACGACCGGCTCGTCGCGTTCGCCTCGGTCCGCCGCGACGGCTACATCCTCTTTCTCGCCGTCCACCCCGACCACCGCGGCCGCGGCTACGCCGAGCGGCTCATCGCCGACGTCGCGGAGGAGCACCGGTCGGTCACCTGCCACGCCCGCACGACCAACCGGCAGGCGCTCGGCTTCTACGAGCACCTCGGCTTCGAGGTGATCCGCCGCATCGACGACTACTACGAGGACGGCGGCGACGCCTACTACCTCAAGCTAGGCGGGGAGTCGATCCGCGAGCGCCTCTCCGGGTTCGTCGGCCGGTAGGCCCGCCTTCGCCCGCCGCGCGCGGTTCGCGACGGCCGGGGAACCGACAGTAATTACCGCCCGCCGCGAGGAGGAGACGGCATGTCGCAACCGACTCCCGCGGACCTCGCGACCCGGGTCCGCGACGGCGACCTCCGCTTCCACGAGCTGGAAGACCACGCCGACGCCGACGTCGCGACCGCCGCGCGCCGGCTGCTCGTCGCGGAGGCGACCGACGCCGACCTCGGCCCGCTGGGCGAGTACGCCTTCGACGCCGAGGCGGTCCACGGCTCGAACATCGAGAACACCCTCGGGGGCGTTCAGGTCCCGGTCGGCGTCGCCGGCCCCGTAACGATCGACGGCGGCGCGGCCTCGGGCGAGCGCTACCTCCCGCTGGCGACCACCGAGGGCGCGCTGGTCGCGTCGATCAACCGCGGCTGCTCGGCCATCGACGGCGGCGGCGGCGCGACCGCCCGCGTGACCAAGAGCGGGATGACCCGCGCGCCCGTGTTCCGGGTCGCCGGGGTCGCGGAGGCCGAGGCGCTCGTCGACTGGGTGCGCGACAACGTGCCCGCGTTACGCGAGGCGGCGGAGTCGACGACGAGCCACGGCGAACTGCTCGACGTGACCCCCTACGTCGTGGGCAACAACGTCTTCTGCCGGTTCCGCTACGACACGAAGGACGCGATGGGAATGAACATGGCCACCATCGCGACCCGAGAGGCCTGTGACGTGGTCGAGGCGGAGACGGACGCGTCGCTCGTCGCGCTGTCGGGCAACCTCTGTTCGGACAAGAAGCCGGCCGCGATCAACGCGGTCGAGGGGCGCGGGCGCTCGGTCGTCGCGGACGCGACGATCCCGCGCGAGGTCGTTGAGGAGCGCCTCCGCACGACCCCGGAAGCGGTCGCGGAGATCAACACGCGGAAGAACCTCGTCGGCTCCGCGAAGGCGGGCGCGCTCGGCTTCAACGCGCACGTCGCCAACGCCGTCGCGGCGATGTTCCTCGCGACCGGGCAGGACGAGGCGCAGGTGGTCGAGGGCGCGAACGCGATCACGACCGCCGAGACGACCGCCGACGGCGACCTCTACGTCTCCGTCTCGCTGGCGAGCCTCGAAGTGGGGACGGTCGGCGGCGGGACGAAACTCCCGACGCAGCGCGCGAGCCTCGAGATCCTCGGCGTGGCGGGCGGCGGCGACCCGGCCGGGAGCAACGCCGACGCGCTCGCGGAATCGATCGCGGTCTGCGCCCTCGCGGGCGAGCTGAACCTGCTCGCGGCACTCGGCTCGCGACACCTCTCGTCGGCGCACGAGGAGCTCGGCCGGTAAGCGCCGCGAACGCTCTTCTCAATCGGACCAGCGCGGGCAGTCGTCGCGGAGCGCCTCCCGCCCCGCGTCGGTGATCCGGTACATCGCCTCGCCGGAGACGCGCTCGACGAGGCCGGCGCCCGCCAGCGCGGTCAGCCGGGACTCCACGTGGTCGTCGTAGAGCCCGGTGTTCCCGGCGACGAACGCCTGGTAGTCGGCGCCGACGTCGGCCAGGTACGAGAGCAGCCGCTCGTCGGAGCGCGTGAGCGACGGGCGGTCCGGATCGAGCGCGTCGCCGTCCCCCGCGTCGGACCCACCCGTCGGACGGTCGGTCGGCTGCGCGTCGGGTGCGGTCATCTTACACGTGGTGACGCGTACCATGATAAAGGGGACACCGGCGGTTCCCACTCGCTGGGAGTCGCCGTCGCTCGGCGGAACGTGTTCGGTGGCTAACCGTTCCTCCCGGAGGTCGTATCGGTCGGCGTCGGCGGGCGGCGTCCCGGTGAGATCAGTCGTCAGCGTCGGCGGGCGGCGTCCCGGCCGCGTCGCCGGCGGCTCTCCCGCCGTCGGACGAGCGGTCCGGCAGCAATGGGGTCCCGTCGGCGCGCGGGCCGAGCCGCGGGCCGTGCGGGCCGTCGTCGGGATCGATCCGGCGCCGGGTGCGGTAGTCGGTCGAGCGCTCGACTGGGGTGCGGCCGATCGCCGTTATCATCTCGACGTAGTCGTCGAACGAGCGGTACTCGCCGTACTCGCCGCCCGCGCGGCTGGTGATCTCCTCCGAGAGGATGGTGCCCATGAAGTCGTCGGCGCCGCAGTTGAGCAGCTTCAGGCCGTGGGCGTCGCCCGACTTCACCCACGAGGCCTGAACGTGGTCGACGTTGTCCAAGAAGAGCCGCGCGACCGCGACCACGAGTTCGTCCTCGGCGTGCGAGGGCCCCGAGTCGACGACGCCGCGACGGTAGAGGGGCGTGTTCTGGTGGATGAAAGAGAGGGGGACGAACTCCGTGATGGCGCCCGTGCGGTCTTGGAGGTCGCGGATCACCTTCAGGTGCTCCGCGCGGTGTTCGACCGTCTCGACGTGACCGTACATCATCGTCGAGGTGACGTCTAAGCCGGCGGCGGCCGCGCCCTCCATCGCCGCGACCCAGTCGTCGGTGCGGATCTTCCCCGGGCAGATCACGTCGCGGACCTCGTCGACGAGGATCTCGGCCGCGGTGCCCGGCGCGGAGTCGAGTCCGGCGTCGGCCAGTTCGCGGTAGACGGCCTCGTACTCCCAGTCGGTGCCGCGCGAGGCGTGGTACGCCTCCTCCGGGGTCATCGAGTGGAGGTGGACGCCGCCGACCGACATCGCCTCCATCTGCTCGACGTAGGTGCCCGGATCGGTCGCGTACGCCTCGGGCGGCTTGTAGTTCACCTCGCTCGCGGGGTCGTCGTGTCCCGCGAGGATCTCGTGGTGCTCCCCGTTCAGCGCGAACGCCGGGTGGAGCCCCGAGACGGAACAGACCTCGTAGACGCCCATGTCGAGGGCGTCCTCGACGACTTCGCGAGACTCCGCCGGCGTCTTGGTGAACCCGGCGTGTTCGACGTCGCTGTCGGCTTCGAAGGCGTGCGCGGAGTCCTTGAAGTTACAGAACAGGCAGCCGGTGTTACACGCCGTGGTGACGTTGTTGTTGAGGTTGGCGACGAACGTGACCTCGTCGCCCACCGCCTCGCGCCGCCGCCGGTCGGCCGCCTCCAGCACCGCCTCCTTGCGGACGGGGTCGATCCCGGACGACTCCGTGCCGGTGGCGAGCAGTTCGGTCGCGTCGTCGACCGAGAGCCGCGTCCCGTCGCGGGCCTTCGCGAGCGCGTTCTCGAACGACCCGTCGGTCGCGGGCGTCGCGAAGTCGAACTCGTTCGCGTCGCTCTCCGATCCCCCGCCGTCTGCCCCGCTCGCGCCGGAACTGCCCCCCGAACTCATCCCCTAACGCTCCCGGTTCCATCCTGATAAACGGGCGGGTCGAGACAGCTACGATTGATAAGCGGATACTGGAAACCGCGGTGGCGCGTGCCTGCGAGCGGCCGCCCTCGGCGGCCGCGAGACAGCACGCGCGAGGGAGTCGGCCGGCCGGAGCGAAGCGAAGGCCGGCCGACGAGGCTGGGGAGGTGTGAGGCGCGGTTACCGTGCGCGGGACTCAAAGGGGCTTTGGGGTGTTGCCTACAGAGAGAAGCAAATAACTGCCCAGTCTCATTGGACCCCGATTTCAATAGCATAGCTCTCAACGAAAACTATCATGAGACAGAATACTTTGGAGCAAATACGACAGTACCAGCAGGAGGTTGGTGAGCACTATCGAGCAGCGACGTACGAGATCTGGGCGTACTACCATGAGCCAGAAGTTTCTAAATACGGGAGTCCACCCCACGATCAACAATTCAAGCAGGCTGCGGCGTACATTGATATGGCCATTACGAAGGTGGGTGCGCCGGGAGACGAGTGGAAAAACCGCGACGTGTCTACAAACCGGCTTTCGCGACGAGATTGGTCTAGACACATGGCTGCGGACTTGTTCTATGGGGTCGCATTAGAACTGATAGTATCAGCAGTTCACCTCAAACTGAACTCACGAAACTACCTCACTTATATGTCAAACAAAGGTGGGAACACACCACATATTAACGATTCAGAGAATATCTTAAAGAAAGACTTGCGCCGGGATGTTCCTAACGGCCATGTAGATGAAATCGAAGCAACTCTCAAATTAGCCAGAAAAAAGCGGAACAACTTGGCACACCTTGGGCACCACTATCAGGGAAGTCCCAATTACTCAATGCTCTTCGTTACGGTTGCTGGGTACCTCATAGACCGATACGCGGACACAACCGAGATACCCGAACTCGAAACGCTGGCAGACTACCTCGATCAACTTGAACAAGAGAAATCAGATAGTGAAGTCTATCCCGAACTGTCAGTCGATTTCCGCCCAGTCACGTCAGACTAATCGCTATATCCCGGTATCGTTCACGCCAGATCCCGGTAGTCTCGGTCCTCGTCGGCGTGCGAACGCACCCACAGCTTTCCGATTCGCGAGAGGCTCGTCCGGTAGGACTTCCCGTGCTCCTCGCGCTCGATGTACCCCTTACCGCCGGGACCCAGCCGGTCCACATTATAAATCACCTTCGAGCGGAACGAGTCGGTGTACTCCTCGTTGAGTTCGGCCGCGAGCGTCTCGGCCAGCTCGGAGACGGACTCGAACTCGCCGTGTTCGCCCAGCGTGAACAGCACCAGCTCCTCGAACGGCTTGACGTTCTGGAAGGAGGCGACCGGCAGTTCGATCACGTGGCGGTCGCCGATTTTTTTCGCGCCGATGGTGGTGCCGCGCTCGTCGAACTCCGCGAGGAGGTCCGTGGTGCTCGCCAGCCGGTCCGCGACGCGCTCGGGGTCGACACCCGCCTCGGCGATGGCCTCGTCGCCGCTGCCATCGTCGAGGTCGCGGAGGAGGTCGCGCGTGGCGCGCAGCTCCTCCGCGAGTTCGGTCTCCAGGTACTTCTCGGGGGCCGTGTAGTAGGTGTGAATCCGGTCGCGGTCCGCCTGCCGCTCGACCATGATCGAGTGGGCCGCGGTCGCGAACGCGAACGAGACGGGGCGGGGCATCGAACAGAGGTTCACCCACACCTCGCGCTCGTCGGCGTCGTCGACTCCCTCATTCCGATCGAGTTCTGCGTTGATCAGGTCGAACGCGCGCTCGAAGGCGGCGTCGTAGTCGTACACGTCGGTCAACTGCTCGCGGACCGTCTCGGCGCCGAGGAGGTTCTGGAAGTCCTGTTCGAGCTTGCGCGCGATGTTGCGCGAGTACTCGACGTTGGCCTCGCTGCCGACCGTCCCCTCCAACAGGATCACCCGGTCGACGTCGAACTGGTCCCGGATGAGCGGGGCGATCATCCGGTCGTAGTCGAACCCGACCGGAACGATGTGGGTCTGCATACGTCCGACGACGTGGCGGCGTTTATAAAAACCACGCTCTCTCGGATTCTCAGAGCGGCGGCCGCCGCGCGGGCGCGGCCCCCCGCTGTCGTCACTCGGTCCGGGAGGCGCCGTCCCCGTCCGGAAGGAGAGGTCGAGCGCGGGCGCGGAGTGCGTGAGGCTCCCCATCGAGATCACGTCCACGCCGGTCGCGGCGTAGTCCGGGGCGGTCTCGACCGTGATCCCGCCCGAGGCCTCCAGCCCGTTGTTCTCTTCGACCTGCGCGAGCAGGTCTCGACGGTGTGGACGTCGCTGGCGGACTTCACCTTCGGGACGATGATGTCGTCGATGAACTCGCCCGCCTCGCCGACGACGGTGATCACGTCGTCGTACCACCACTTCGTGTCGATGCCGTTCATCCGGAAGCTGAGGACCATGTCGCTCCAGTCCTCCTCGCGGGCGGCCTCGATGAGCGGCTCGCGGGCGTCCGGCTTGGCGTTCGGCGCCACGGAGTCCTCCAAGTCGAGGAACACCTCGTCGGCGTCGCTGTCGGCCGCTGAGTGCATCATCTTCTCGTCGCTCGCGGGCGTCGCGAGCTGCGTGCGACGCAGGGTCACGTCTGTCATATAGCGTATCTATCACGCTTTTCTATGAAAAAAGATACCTCACGCGGGGGTATTTTCGCCAACTCGAAACCGAGTACGCGAAACGGGCCGCGGCGCCGGGTCAGCGGTCGTAACGGCGGACGACGAGGACCGCGACCAGCGCGGCCGCGACCGCGACGGCCAGGGCGCCGAGCGCGCGCGCGGACAGCAGTCCCGGCTCCTCGACCGGGGCGTCGTCCGCGGCGACCGCCACCGTCGCCGTCGCGGTGTCACGCTCGCCCGCGTCGTTCGTCACCGTGAGCGTCACCTCGTACTCGCCGGGGGAAGCGAACGACACGTCGGTCGTGCTGCCGGTCGCGGCGTCGCCGTCGACCGACCAGTCGTAGGCGACGACCTCGCCGTACTCGTCGCTGGACCGGAGCCCCGACAGCGTCACCGTCTCGCCGGGGTCGAGCGTCTCGACGGGCACCGTGATCGCCGCGTCGGGCTCGCTCACCGCCGAGACGGCGAACGACGAGAACCCGGGCGTTTCGGCCTCCAACACGACCGCGTCACCGCTCTCGTCGACGAGCGTCGTCTCCAGGCCCCGCCACTCGCCGTCGACGAACCGCGAGAGCCGGAGGTCCTCGGGGTCGGCGCCGGTCGCCCCGACCCGGTCCGCGGAGACGCGCGTCCGGATCGTCGCCGGCGCGTCCGTCGCGGACTCCGGGACCGAAATCTCGACGACCGAGACCGACGCGCCGGGCGGCGGTCCCGCGGCCGCGGGCGCGGACTCGTACTCTGCGACGCCGACCGCGCCCTCGACCGCCCCGTCGAAGGTGATGCCCTCGACCGACGTCTGCCCGGTGAACGTCACCGAGCTCGTCCCGGTCGCCTCGTCGACCGCGGCCGTCGCGGTCTCCGCACCGGTCGTCGACGCGCCCGCGGGCAGGTCGAGGACGTCCTCTGCCGCCGGCGGGTCGGTCGGGTCGTCGCCGGATCCCTCGCCGCCGGGGGCGTCGTCACCGGCGTCGCCCCCGGGTGCGCCGCCGGCGCCGCCGGGAGCGCCGCCCGGTGCGGTGCCGTCGCCGCCGTCGGCCCCGTCGCCGGAGTCGGTGGTGCCGTCGCCGGGGTCGGTCGTCGGGTCGTCGTCGGGCGTCTCGTCGCCGTCGCCCCCGTCCGGCGGGGTCGGCGCCTCGTCCAGCGAGAGGTCGACTCGCTCGTTCGCGCCCGACTCCCATCCCGCCGTGCCGGCCTGCGAGCCGGCGACGCGGAACGACACCTCGTCGGCCGGCCCCTCGACGGTGAGCTTCTCGTCGAACGCGCCCGGCCCGCCGAACCGCCCCCCGGCGTCGGTCTCGATCGCGTCGCGGACCTCGCCGTCGACGACCGCCTCGACGGTGACGCCGTCAATCGGCTCGCCGTCGGCCGTGACTTCGCCGTAGCTGCGGGCGTCTGCGGCGGACCGTCTTGTGCTGCCGCGCCGCTGACCGCCGCCCCGCTCGCGACGAGGCCGGCGACGAGCACGGTCAGCGCCGCGATCCCGAGCAGGTGTCGGACGTTCATGGCGTCAGTTCCCCGCGACCGCGCCTTCCTCGTTCGACTGCGTCGGCCCGACCGGTACCGTCGCGCCGAGTTCGCCGTCGTCGGTCACGAACACCCAGTAGCCCTGGAACGGGCTGACGTCGTCCGGGTTCGTCGCGAACGGCGCGGTGGCGGTCACGCCGTAGGGCTGTGACCCCGCGCCCGCGTTGATGTGCGAGACGGTCGCGATGTCCGTCGTCGTGACGTCGAACGCCTCGTTCGACGTGCCGGAGTCGGGCGCGCCGACGAAGTTCCAGCCCGTTCCGAGGTCCGCGCTCGTCGGGTACTGGGCGTCCGAACTCGCGTATTCGAAACGACCCGGAGGTCGGCCTCGTCCTCGTCGACCTCGACGACGAACGCGTCAAGCGCGCCGACGTTCCGGTCGGCTATCTCCCCGCCGCTCTCCCAGCCGTCCCGTCGTACGCGTAGACGGTGCCGTTGAACGCACCGAACACCTCGGTGACGGTGTCGTTCACCGGCGCCGGGAACGCGACCGAGTGCGGCGTGCCGTCGGCGGGCACGACGAGGTCGTGCCCGAACTGCGTCGTCTCGTCGAGCGAGTCGGCGTCTACCTCGTCGGGTTCGACCGTCAGGAAGGGGTCGTAGGTGACATCGCCCTGAACGGTGGGCGTCGTGTTGCCGAAGTAGTTGAGCGTGGCGTTGACGGTCTCGGAGGCACCACTAGCCACCGCGATAGGAGTTTCGAACGTATTTCCGGAGATTGAGAGGGAACTGACATCCACCCTGTCACTACTCACGACGAAGCGGTCGCCGGAGCGCCTTCAGCGGAAAGGTCCTCGAACGTGTTCCGTTCGACTGTGACGCTCTCCGGGGTCGCCTCCGGGTTCGAACCTGTGCCACTCACGGCTGCTCCGAGAACGTATCCGTCTGAGTGGAGGTTACTCAGCGAGTTGCCGCGGACTACCGCATCGCTAATCTCACCCTGTACGTGAACTCCATAGAGGTTCCCGTAATCATCCCCGAAGCCACCTTCCGGTGCCTGCGAGCTTCCGTCGTAACTGACATTGTGTACGGCGTTATTCCGGACCGAGATGTCGGTCAATTCAGCGTCTGCCGAGTAGATATGGATCCCCTGAACGGAACTGACACCGATTTCGGTAATGTTGACACCGAAGTCGGCCACCCGCGTGTTCTCAACGGTAGCATCGCCCTCAGAGATGTATACTGCGGCAGCGGTTTGTCTTCGAATGTCTCGGTACCGGGAGATGCCTGAATCCCGGAGACGGTCACGTTTGGCGCATCGATGTCGACTTGTCCGAGATAATCGACTCGGCAGTCCGCGTGTCACTACTGCCGTCTCGATCTGCGTTCGGTCCCTCGATCGTCACTCCCGCGGTATCGACGGTGGCCGAACTGTCGTACGTCCCAGGTAAGAGCGAAATCGTCTGGTTTTCCGAGACCGAGTTCAAGCCGTCCTGAACGCTGTTGAAGACGACATTTCGAGTGTCGTCGCTGATTTGTGCCTCTTCGAGCAGAACTCCTCGGTCAAGCGTATTGCTGTCAGCGAAGGCTGTGAGATTGACAGTCGCTGTCTTGTCCTCTAAGAGATATTCGGTACTGCTCAGCGTGTTGTCCTCGAAGGTGACTGCGATTTCATCTCCACTTTCGATACCAAGACCGACACCGGCCGTGTCAGTAGTGGGGTTCGACTGAACAGTTGCGATGTTATTTTCGATGACATCAACTTCGCTAGGAGTTTCACCGTGGTTTTCGGTCCCTCGCACGACGATTCCGAACGCCCAAGCAGTATCTTCCTGACCAATGTCGCGCACGACGTTGTCGTTGATATCCGCACCCTCAACATTACCTTGGACGGAAATACCGGCAGCACCACCGTCGGTGGAGCGGCCAGATACTTTTTCAACGAGGTTGTCGGCGACCGTGACGTTACTTACTTCGTCTGATGCGTCATTCCCAAAGACGTTGATTCCGTCTATGCCTTCCCACTGCGGAAGCTCATCTTCACTGAAGTCACGGACAACGTTGTTCCGAACAATGACGCTATCCGTACTATCGCTTACTCGCAGAGCCTCGGCACCGCTACTCGCGTTCGGCGGGGAAACGTCAAACCCGTCGAACACGACGTTATCGGCCGACACGACGACCTGACCCTCCACCGTCGCTTCGGACTCACGGTCGCCGTCGTGACCGGGAGTTCCGGCGTTCGGTCCTTCTAAAGAGAGCCCACCGGTGTCGACCGTCACGTTCTCCGCGTACGTGCCGGAGTCGACCATGACGGTCGCATCGGACTGCGAGCTGTCTACAGCGCTCTGGACTGAGGAGTGGATTACGTCGTCCAGATTTGCGGGATTACTGGGAACGCGGCCTTGTTGAAGCTGTTTTTTTCGAAGACAGCACCTCCATCTACCTGCTCGGAGTTATCGAGGTACTGAACCCCGTTGTTCTGGAATTCGTTGTCTGAAACGTCGAAATCGCCAGTTAGGCCGTCATCAGTCGTGAATGCGAACAAACCGGTATTGAATACCTCTATGGAGTTGCCCGACACCGTCGCGCCAGCAAGCTGGCCTCCTTCGTTCGGGTCAATAAGGCCGACACCAGTAGTGGCGATCTTGTCGTTATCCGCTCCCACAAAGGAGATGTTGTTATCAGTAACTTCGACGCCGGATCCACCAGAAGCCTGGAACCCTCCGACCTTGATCGCTTGCGCGCTGCGCTCGCTACCGTCGTAGACGTCGTTCGTATCAAGTTCGATGGTGAACCCGGAAATCGTCACATTATCAGCTTGTACGTCGAAGGTGGGATAACCCGGATTCACGCCCGGTGCTTCTTCGTCCGGCTGTTCGTACCGGACGGTTACATCGCCGTCAGCGACGATGCTCACACCCTCAAGCGACGCTCCGGATGCGTTCGTATCGACAACAATTCTGTTGTCGGGGGACGTGATTACTTGGTCGTCCTGTACGGAGATCGTGTCTCCGGGTGCGGCTGCGTCAAGGGCAGCCGGAATCGACGCGTATTGGCCGTCTCCGGGGTCGTCGGAGACTACAATCGTGTGATCTTCTGCGGCCGCACTCCCCGCGAACCCGGCGCCGACCGCGACCATCGACGCGAGCATGATCGCGGCCAGCGCGGCCGCGCGTACTCGGGGCCGCGTCATACCTGTCCCTCCGTCAACTGTACGAATCGATAGCGTGCGCGTGTCGCTGTCATAGTGACGAACTCCGTGCTGGAGATACCGACACGAGTACCTCTACGGTCCTTGTATTTCGCCGGCTGAACGAGTTCGGGGCGGTGTTGAACGGGGGTTCAGGCCACGCCTGAAACCGGCGCAGACCGGTTATATGCGGTGATTTCGATTCAGCCGTCCGCCTCGGCCTGCCCGGCCGACTCCCCGGCGCGGGCCGCGCGAACCAGTAGCCGTAGCCGAACGGCACGACACCGGTGACGACGCCGAACAGCACCGCGAGCGGCCCGAACACCAGCCCGACGACCCCGAGCGCGCCCGCGATCGTCGCCGCGGCGAGCAGTCCGACGCCGACCGTCACGCCGGCGAGCGCGAGCCACCGCCGCCGGGCGACGAGCACGCCGGCGACGACGCCGGTCGCGACGACCGCCGCGCTCGCGGGGCCGGTGACGAACCGGGAGGGCGACCCGGTCTCGAATACGGCGGTGCCGACGAGCGCGACCGGGAGCGCGAGCGCGGCGACCGCGGCGGCCCGGCGCGGTGAGGAGGCGCTCGCGGGTCGGCTCCCGGTAGCGGTACGCGAGGAGGCCGAGCGCGACCGCCGTGTACCCGCGCCCGACCGGCGTGAGGGCGAATCCGAGGGCGGCGGTCGCGACCGGCACGACGGCTCAGTCGCGCGCTCGATCCGGCGGAGCGCCCGCGCGAGCGCTATCGGGTCGCCGGTCACCTCGGCCGCGCGGTCGTCGGCCGCGAACTCCCGCTTCCGCGACCGCGACCGGGAGACGAGCGTCGCGAGGACGAACCCGCCGAACAGCGCGCCCGCGAGCGCCCGGCGAAGGCGCGCGAACGGGCCAGAGCGGTCGCCCGGTCGCCCGCGGACCCAGGCCGAGGCGGCGGCGAGTCCGGAGAGCGCGAGCGCGCGCGACGACCGTGGCGATTCCCACCAGCGAGCGCCCGACCCCGTCGGCCATCGCGATCGCGAACCCGTCGTTCCCCTCCAAGTGCGCCAACTCGTGCGCGAGGATCGCCTCCGTCTCGCGCGGGGAGAGCAGCCGGAACAGGGACCGATCTATCACCAGCGCGCCGCCGTCTCCCCGCCGCCGACCGCGAACGCGTTCGGCGCGCGCGCGTCGGTGACGTAGAGGTCCGGGCGCGCGACGTTCATCCGGGCCGCGAGCGAGTCGATCCGGCGGTGGAGGTCCGGCGCCCGCTCCCGGGGGACGCGGTCGCTGCGCAGGTTCGCGAGGATCTGCGCGGTGCCGAGCCGGTAGCTGAGGTACGCCGACCCGAGCGCGCCCGCGGCCAGCAGCGCGAGGAGGACCGGGAGGTCGGGGCGGGCGGCCCAGGCCGCGCGCAGCAGGTCCGCGACGAACAGCGCCGCAGTCAGGGAGGCGGCGAGCAGGGCGACGCCGACGACCGCCGCGGCCGCGCGGAACGCGAGCCGAGACATGTTCGAAAGTACGCGACGGCGGGGCAAACGCGTTGCGGCCGGGGCGGTCGCGGCGGTCGCCGTCGCTGTCTTCCCCCACCCGCCACGCCGGAAGGAAAAGCGGTAATTCCCCGGCCGCGAAACTCGAGAACATGGACGCACGCGTCCGCGAACACGCCGAGATAATCGCCGACCACGCCACCGGCATCGAGTCGGGCGACGACGTGGTCATCCAGATGCCCAAGGAGGCCGAGGACCTCGCGGTCGCGCTCCACGAGGTCTGCGGCGACCGCGGCGCCAACCCGGTCTACCTCAACTACTCGAAGCGCGCCCAGCGCGCGTTCAAGCGCTCCGCCGAGGAGTTCACGGAGCCGAGCCACCGGCGCGCGCTCTACGAGGAGGCCGACGTCTTCGTCATCGCGCGCGGCGGCGCGAACGCCACCGAGGACGCCGACGTCGACCCCGACACCAACGCCGCGTACAACCGCGCGATGGAGGAGGTCAAGCGCACCCGGCTCTCGAAGACCTGGTGTCTCACGCAGTACCCGACCGCGAGCCACGCCCAGTTGGCCGGGATGAGCACCGAGGCGTACGAGAACTTCGTCTGGGACGCCGTCTCGCTGAACTGGGACGAACAGCGCGAGTTCCAGTCGAACATGGTCGAGATTCTGGACGACGCCGACGAGGTCCGAATTACGTCGGGCGAGGAGACCGACCTCACGCTCGACGTGTCGGGCAACTCGACGCTCAACGACTACGGCGAGGCGAACCTCCCCGGCGGCGAGGTGTTCACCGCGCCGACGCGCGACGGCGTCGACGGCGAGGTCCACTTCGATCTCCCGCTGTACCGCTACGGCCGCGAGATCGACGGCGTCCGGCTGCGGTTCGAGGACGGCGAGGTCGTCTCCCACTCCGCCGAGCGCAACGAGGACCTGCTCTCCGGCATCCTCGACACCGACGAGGGCTCGCGGCACCTCGGGAGCTCGGCATCGGGATGAACCGCCAGATCGACCGGTTCACCTACAACATGCTGTTCGACGAAAAGATGGGCGACACCGTCCACATGGCGGTCGGCTCCGCGTACCCGGAGACGGTCGGCGGAGAGAACGACGTCAACGAATCGGCCGAGCACGTCGACATGATCGTCGACATGAGCGAGGACTCCGTCATCGAGGTCGACGGCGAGGTCGTCCAGCGGAACGGGACGTTCGTCTTCGAGGACGGGTTCTGAGGGCGGTCGTTACCCCGACTCGGCGGATTCACCGCGTTCGCTGTTCCGGCGGACGAACGCGCCGTACGCGACGACGAGGACGGCCAGTAGCCCGACCGTGCCGACCGCGGAGGCCTCCGGGTAGTCCGCCAGCGGCGCGATCCGCCCGTCGGGGACGGCGAAGACGTCGACGACGCCGGTGCCGATCGACAGCGCGAGCACGGCGACCCACATCGTCCCCACCGCGTAGCCGAGCGGAACCAGTCGATCGGTACGCGCCGCGTGCGCGACGACCGCGCCGCCGCCGAGGACCGGGACCGCGACGAGCGGACTCGTCGGATCGGGCAGGAGGACCTCCCCCCGAGCGCGATCGCCGTCCAGTAGACGGCGACGGCGACGACCGTGCGGAGCGAGTCGGGGACGGACATTGCGCGTGAGTTCGGGCGGGCCACAAAACGGTCCGGGGAACGGGGTCGACACCCCGCCGCGGCGGTGTTTTATCCCCTCGGGGCGCGTACGGGGACGTATGCCAGAAGAAGTCCTGTTCAAGTCGGAGAGCCGTCGGAGCCGCGCGGAGATCGCCGCCTACCTGCGGACGGTCGCGGACTCGCTCGACGCGGGCAACGCGATCACGCTCACGCGCGGCGACGAGTCGACGACGCTGGAGCCGCCCGCGCGACCGACCTTCGAGGTGAAAGCGGAGCGGGAAGGCCCGGCCGATGGACCGGGCGAACTGAGCGTCGAGTTCGAGTTGGAGTGGGACGAAGACGGCGGCGACGGCGGCGCTGACGGCGAGTTAGAGATCGAGTAGTCGGCGCGCTCGGCGCCCGTCGGCGGTCGCGTCCCGCGCTACGGCACTTCGCCGGGGACCTCGACGAACGCGTCGCGCGCGGAGAGGCGGTCCAGCGTGTCGTCGACTTCGAGCCGGACGGACTCTATCCGATCGATCAGCTCCTCGTACTCGTCGGAGTTCGTCGTGCCGGCCGCCTCCAGCGCCGCCTTCTTCGAGGCGAGCGCGAAGAACTCCTGGCTCTGCTCGTCGAACGCGGCGCGGTGGAGGAGCACCTCGACGAGCGTGAGCAGGTCCTCCTTGGTGACCGGCTTCGTCTTGTAGTCGTCGAACGGCATCTCGACGATGTCGACGTCCGGCTCGACCGCGGTCAGCATCGCCACGCGGGCGTCGTACCCCTCGCCGCGGATCGCGTCTAACACCTCGTGGCCCGACATGTCGGGCATCCGTCGGTCGAGGAGGACGACGTCGACGGCCTCGTCCATCGCGTCGATCGCCTCCTCGCCGCCGGTCGCGATCCGGAACCCGGTACAGCTCTGCGAGGTCCGGCTCGTCGTCGACCGCGAGGACGGTCGCGTCCGGGGTTCCGCTCATGGGCGTGGCCTCCGGGTCCGCGTCTCGCGGTCTGCGAGCGCCGGACCGGCGCGTCCGCCCGCCGTTCGTGCGTCCATACGACTCGGTTCGTCCACGCATCGTTAAAACGTTGACACCCCGTTATCAGTACTGATACCGAAGGTGTCGAACGTGACCGTTCGATCGCGATCCCGGGCGCTCGCGGAGGGATCGTCGACTCCCGCCGTGCGATCGTCCGCGTTCTCGGTTCACCGACCCAACGGTCTCTCCGTGACCCAAAGGCACATTTACGCCCGTGTCCTATCCGTGAACAACGAATGTCTCACAGCCCCTCACTGCCCGACCGCCCGCGGTTGGAGCTCGACCCGAGATGAGCGACGCGGAGCGGCTGGAGGCGATCCGTCAGCACTTCCGGCGGATCGTTCAGGTGAACGGAACTGGAAGATCGGCTCGCGGACGCCGAGGGCGCCGCGGCGAGCTGAAAGACGACGTCGAACAGCTGAAACGCGAGAACGAGGTGTTGAAGACCTCCTCGCTGTACATCGCCTCCGTCGAGGAGATCACCGACGACGGCGTCGTGATCAAACAGCACGGCAACAACCAGGAGGTGCTCACGCAGGCCGCCTCGCGGCTCGACGAGGACCTCCGCCCCGGCGACCGCGTCGCGATCAACGACTCCTTCGCGGTCCAGCAGGTGCTCGACGACGAGACCGACTCCCGGCGCAGGCGATGGAGGTCACCGAGTCCCCGGACGTCGAGTACGCCGACATCGGCGGGATCGACGACCAGATCCGGGAGGTCCGCGAGGCCGTCGAGGACCCCCGAAACCCGAGCAGTTCGAGAAGGTCGGCGTCGAGCCGCCGAGCGGCGTCCACGGCCCGCCGGGCACCGGGAAGACGATGCTCGCGAAGGCCGTCGCCAACGAGTCCGACGCCACCTTCATCAAGATGGCCGGCTCCGAGCTGGTCCGGAAGTTCATCGGTGAGGGCGCGCGGCTCGTCCGCGACCTCTTCGAACTCGCCGCCGAGCGCGAGCCGGCCGTCATCTTCATCGACGAGATCGACGCCGTCGCGGCCAAGCGCACGGACTCGAAGACGTCGGGCGACGCCGAGGTGCAGCGGACGATGATGCAGCTGCTCTCCGAGATGGACGGCTTCGACGACCGCGGCGAGATCCGGATCATGGCCGCGACCAACCGCTTCGACATGCTCGACGAGGCCATCCTGCGCCCCGGCCGCTTCGACCGCCTCATCGAGGTGCCCGAGCCGGGCCCCGAGGGCCGCGAGCGCATCCTCGAGATCCACACGCAGGACATGAACGTCGCGGACGGGGTCGACCTCGGCGTCGTCGCCCGCGACCTCGACGGGTACAGCGGCGCGGACATCGCGTCGCTCGCGACCGAGGCCGGGATGTTCGCCATCCGCGACGGTCGCACCGAGGTCTCGCAGGCGGACTTCGAGCAGGCCCGCGACAAGCTTCAGGACGCGGACAAAGAGGACGAGCAGGTCATCAACTACCAGTACTGAGGCGACTACAGGGGCGACTACGTGATCGACGTCTCGGTTTTCGGAGGGAGTGTACAATCGGTTATCTCGGCTGGAATTTCAGCCGATCAGTTATAAATAACTGACAGAGGATCGGCAGTGACCACCGCCAAAGCCCCAGTTGCTCGTTTATAAATGATTAACGGTGGATCGATAGCGACCACCTCCAAAGCCCCAGCCGCGAGGGCCACGCACACTCGCTGCGCTCCTCGCTCGCGTTGCTCGCTGCGGTGCTTACGTCGTCTGCGCGACCCTCGCGGCTGCCCCTTTGAGTCCCGCCCGCACAGCACCGCGACCGCACCTCACGCCTCCCCAGCCTCGTCAGTCGCCGTCGCTTCGCTCCGGCGACTGACTCCCTCGCGCGTGCTCCTCGCGGCCGCCGGGGGCGGCCGCTCGCAGGCACGCGCCACTGCCTTTTTATATGCGGTTTATATTGCTGGCGGCGGCAGTCGGGTTCGTAACTCCTTACCGCGCTCGCCCTCGCTTCTTCGTCAATGAACACCATCCACGTCGCCGGCGGCGTCGGGGTCGCCGACACGGCGATGGCCTCCTACGACGCCGCGCTCGCGGACGCGAACCTCCACAACTACAACCTCGTGGCGGTCTCCTCCGTCGTCCCCGCCGAGGCGACCGTCGAGGCGGTCCCGGAGGCGCCGGAGTTGGGTCCCGCGGGGAATCGGCTCACCGTCGTCGAGGCGCGTCGGACGATAGGGCCGGGCGACGAGGTGGACTTCCGCGAGGGCGGGCGGTCGGGCGCCGAGGGCGCCGAGTCGAAGCGCGCGCCCCGCCGCCACCCCGACGCGGTCGCGGGGCTGGGCTGGGCGACCGGTCCCGGACCGGGGCTCTTCTACGAGGTGACCGGCGAGGACGCCGACGACGTCCGCGGGCGGATCGAGGCGGGCCTCGACGCCGGCGCCGACCTCCGCGACTGGGAGCTTCCGGACCGCGAGACCCGCGTCGAGACGGTCGCCGCCGAGCCGGACCGGTACGCGACGGCGGTCGTCATCGCCGCGTACGGCGAGTCCGAGCCGATCCTCTAGGACCCCCGAGACGGGCGACGCGGCGCGCCGGCCCCGCGGTCGCCGCCGCCGACGCCTTTTTGACTCGGCTCCGCGTACGAGACGTGTCTTCGAATGAACGGCAACAACCCGTACGCCGGGGCACCGGGTGTGACGGACGCGGGCTCGCCCGCGGCCGTCGACCTCTCTCCGGACCAGGAACGACAGCTTCGGCGCGCGGTCGCCGGAATCGTATCGCGCACGGAGTCGTATCTCCCGAACAGCTACGCCGTCGGCTCCGAGCTGTCCGTCGGCGCCGAGGGCCCGCAGGCGACCGTCGCGGTCAACCCTCCGGCCGGCCACCCCGTCTCGGCTGGCTTCACCCCGACCCGGAGGACTTGGACGCCGGGATAGCGGAGTCCGACACCGACGAGGTCGCCCGCGGCCTGGCCGCCAGCGCGGCGGTCCAGGTGATGGACGCCGTCGGTGACATCACGCCGACCGCGAAGTGACGGTCTCGGCCGAAACGTAGTCGGTCCGCGCGCGCAAGTCGGTTCGCGCCGTTCTCTCAGTCGTTCCCGCCCGCTCCCGAGTCGCGACGCTCGTCTCGGTCGCCGTTCCCGTCCCCCTCGCCGCGCGGGTACACCCGCAGGTCGCCCTCGCCCGGCGGTTTCACCACGCCGGTGACGCGACCGTATATGCCGAAGATGTCGTCGTACCCGTCCTCGCTCGCGAGGATCGGGACTACACCCGGCTCCTCGACTCGGTGGGTGTACACGTCGTCCTCCGCGAACACCGCGCCCTCGGGGATCGCCTCGAAGTTCGCGAAGTGGACGTGCGGCTCGCCGCCGCCCTTCGGCACCTCCTCGCTGCCCTTCGCCACGACCGTCTCCGAGAACGTCGGCGGCTCGTCCGGGAGCGCGCCGTGGACACGGAGGAAGGCGAGACACGCCTCGTAGCCGAACTCGACGGCCTCCTCGCTGCCCTGACGACCCACCTCTACGGAGACTGTGTGGGGGATCGTGGAGTCGAGCGTCGTCGACCGCAGCCCGCTCGCGTCGACGACGTGGTCGACCGGGAGCCCGGTGACCGTGCGGCGGACCGACTCCGTGAGGTCGCTGAAAATGGCGAACGGCGGCGGCGCGCTGTGGGAGGTGTGGAGCGCGAGCACGGCGTCGAACCCCTCCAACTCGGCCGTGAGCCGCGGCGCGAGTGCCCGCTCGTACTCGTCGCTGTCGGCGTCGCCCGGGAACGCCCGGTTGAGGTCGGCGTCCGTGTAGCGCGTCCCGGCCTCGATGGCCGGCTCGTTGGCGAGGATCAGCCGGACGAGTCCTCCGGACCCCGCATTGCCGGAACCGTCGCCGTCGGCGGTCCCGTCGTCGCCGGCCGCGTCGAGGGGGTCGAGTTCGTCCGCGAGGCGCCTCACTATCCGCACGCCGGCGGGCTCGTCGCCGTGGATCCCGCCGACGATCGCGACGCGGGCCGACCCCGCCGAGTCGCGGTCGATCGTTTGCATACTGTCAGTACGTCGCGGTCCGGCAATAAATCGTCGCGGTCCGCGGTCGACCGTGGTTCGCCTCCCGCGCCCGCAGGTCGGTTCGCCGCCCGCGCCCGCGGGACGCCGCCGCTCACCGCCCGAACCGCTCCGCGAGCGCGACCCGGTACCGCCGCGCCAGCCGGCGCGCGACGAAGCGGTCGCGGGGGTCGACGCCGAGGACCGAGAGCGACGCCGCGTAGGCGGCGAGTCCGACCGCCACGCCCGCGGGAACTGCCGCGAGCCCCGTCAGGAGCGTCCGAACGGCGTACATCGCGCCGACAGCGACGACCCCGGCCGCGAGCGGCGGGAGGAACGTGCGGTCGAACGGCCACAGCCCCTCGAATCGGCGCAGGAGGAGGACTTGGATCCCGTTCTGGACCGCGATCGCGAGCGACGTGCCGAGCGCGGCGCCGACGAGTCCGTACCGCGCGACGAACGTGTAGGTCAGCCCGACGTTAAGGGCCGCGAGCAGCCAGTCGAGCGCCATCCGCGCGTACTGGTGGTCGGTCATCATCAGGAGCCACCCGGTCGCGCCGACGGCGCTCCCCACGAAGACGCCGCCGAGGTAGACGACGAGGGGGACGTACCCCGCGACGTACGGGGCGCCGAACAGCCCGAGTATCTCCCGCCCGAACACCGCCAAGGCGGCGAGGATCGGGGTGACCGTCGTGACGATCTGCCGCGTGACGGAGCCGTACACCTCGTTGAGCGTCGCCGTCCGGTCGCTCGCGTACAGGTCGGAGGCGACCGGCGGGAGCAGTTGGTTGAAAGAGAGGAGGGGGATCCACGCCACCGAGATCACCACGAGGACGACGTTGTACACGCCCGCCGCGGTCGCCGTCAGCAGCGCGCCGACGAGCAGCACGTCCACGCGGTTCTGGAACACCTTCCCGAGGCTGCTCATCGCGACCGGGGCCGCGTGGTCGTAGAACCGTCGGGCCTCCGCGCGGGCGCCCCGGAGCGACGGGCGGACGCCCGTGACGGACGCCGAGAGGGGGACTGCGGCCGCCGCGAGCGCCGCGGTCGCGGCGACGATCGCGCCGGCGACGCCGACGACGGAGTAGCCGAGCGCGAGCGCGCCGAGCGCGCCGACGAGCCTGACGCCCGGGCGCAACAGCTTGTTGAAGAGGACCTCGCCGCGGGCCGACCCGACCGCGCGGAAGAGCGCGGACGCCACCATCACCACGCCGAGCGCGCCGACGAGCCCGCCGAACGCGCGCATCGTCCCCGCGAACGCCGGCTCGGTGACGGTGCGGGCGTTTATCGCCGGCGCCGCGAGCCAGACCCCGGCCGCGATGGCGACGCCGAACCCGACCGTCGTCGCGTACGCGAGGCCGGCCACCGCGCCCTGCCGATTCGAGTCCCCCGCGTACTCCGGGAGGTAACGCTGGATGGCGGGGACGCTACCGAACGTCACGAGCCGTGAGAGAAGCTGTGCGATCCGCCACGCCAGCGCGTAGACACCGTAGGCGGTCGGGCCGAGCCCGCGCGTCAGCGCGAACTCGGTGGCCGCGATCAGCGCCCGCTGGCCGGCGACCCCGCCGGAGGTGAGCACGGCGCCGTGCGCTATCGTCTCCAGCGCCTCGCGCTCGTCGTCGGGGATCGCGTCGCCGTCGGGGGTCGCGGCGTCGGAGTCGCTCGCCGTTCCGTCGGGTTCGTCCTCCACGGTCGTCTCTGCCCGTTCGGTCGCGATCCCGCGGAAAAAGGGACGCGTTTCGTCGTCGACACCGAGCCTACTGGGCCGTCCGCCCGCGCCCGCCGCTCACCAGCGCTGGTGGACGTGCTCGCGGACGCGTTCGTCGTAGGCGTCGTTCGCGGCCGCGCGCTCGGCGTCGGAGAGGGGGGCGGCCTCGCTCGCGGCCGCGTTCGCGCGGACGTGTTCGGGCGTCGTCGACCCCGGGATCACCGTCGAGACGGCGTCGTGGTCGAGGATCCAACGCAGCGCGAACTCGGGTAGCGGGCGGTCGTCGGGGAGGCGCTCCGCCAGCGCGTCGACCGCGTCGAGCCCGGCCTCGAAGGGGACGCCCGCGAACGTCTCGCCCACGTCGAACGCGTCGCCCTCGCGGTTGTAGTTGCGGTGGTCGTCCTCGGGGAACTCCGCGTCGCGCGAGAGCGCGCCCGTCAGCAGGCCGGACGCGAGCGGGACCCGACAGATCACGCCCACGTCGCGCGCGGCGGCCTCCTCCAAGAACAGCTCAGCGGGCCGCTGCCGGAACGGGTTGAAGATGATCTGGACCGACTCGACGCCGGGGTACGCCATCGCCTTCAGCCCCTCCTCGACGCGCTCGACGCTGACGCCGTAGCCCGCGATCCGGCCCTCCTCGACGAGCGTCGCCAGCGCGTCGAACGTCTCCGGCCGGTAGTAGACGTCCGTCGGCGGGCAGTGAAGCTGCACCAGATCCAGCGTCTCGACCCCGAGGTTCTCCCGCGAGCGGTCGACGAACCGCCGGAGGTTCGCCGCCGTGTAGCCGTCGGGCTCGTGCGGGTCGAGCCGTCGCCCGGCCTTCGTCGCGACGGTCACCTCGTCGGCCGCGATGTCGTCGGCCAGAACCTCCCCGAGGATCCGCTCCGAGCGTCCGTCGCCGTACACGTCGGCGGTGTCGAAGAAGTCGATCCCGGCGTCGCGGGCGGTCTCGACGGCCTCGACCGCCTCGTCTTCCGTGACCTCGCCCCAGTCGCTCCCGATCTGCCACGACCCGTACCCGACCTCGCTGACCTCGCCCACGCCGCCGAGTTCGCGATGGTTCATGTCGGCCGGACGTTGTTCGGACGGACGCAAGGGCGTTCCGGAGGCGGCGCGGTCGGGGAGCCCGTCCGACCGACTGCTACTTATAAAAAGAGATGCGGTGGCGCGTGCCTGCGAGCGGCCGCCATCGGCGGCCGTGAGCCAGCACGCGCGAGGGAGTCGGTGGTCCGGAGCGAAGCGGAGGGCCACCGACGAGGCTGGGGAGGCGTGAGGCTGCGGTGCTGTGCGGTCGGGGCGGGACTCAAAGGGGGAGTCGCGAGGGCGGCGCAGGCGTTCACGAGAGCGGAGCTCTCGTGAGCCAATCAGAACGCGAAGCGTTCTGACGACATCACGAAAGGCGCTGCGCGCCTTTCGAACGACAGCGAGCGTGCGCCGCCCTCGCGACTGGGGCTTTGGAGGTGTCCGTCGTCGATCAACTATCCGTCATTTATAAGTGAGCGGCTGGGGCTTTGGTGATGTTCGCCGGTGATTCGCGGTCCGCTATTTATAAAACGTCTGCGAGCGCGTCCATCGTCTCCTCGACGCGCTCGACGCGTGCGTTGTGGCCCATGTGACCCACCCGAAGCACGTCCACGGCGTCCTCGCCCAGCCCGGTCGCGAGGATCACGTCGTGCTCCTCACGCAGTCGCTCCTGTAGCGCCGCGGCCCGCCCGGGGACCTCGAAGGCGGTCACCGTCGGGGAACTGCGCTCGGGGTCCGGAACCGGCTCTAATCCCAGCTCCGCGCCGCGCTCGCGACAGCGCGCCGCGGCCGCCGCGTGTCGCTCCCGGACCGCGTCGAGCCCCTCGTCGAGCAGGAGGCCGAGCGCCGCGTCGAGCGCGACGACCTCGGTCGTCAGGTGCGTGTACGGGAACCCGTCGTTCACGTCGCGGAACGGGAGGAAGTTCGCGTACAGCGAGTGCGGGTCGCGCGCCTCCATCGCGGCCCACGCGCGGTCGCTCACCGCGGCGGTCGCGAGCCCCGGCGGCGCGCTGAAACACT
Source organism: Halorubrum sp. 2020YC2 (assembly GCF_018623055.1). Lineage (NCBI taxonomy): Archaea > Methanobacteriati > Methanobacteriota > Halobacteria > Halobacteriales > Haloferacaceae > Halorubrum > Halorubrum sp. 2020YC2. Next base: position 1,867,538 of record NZ_CP076019.1, on the reverse strand, counting down.
TCTGTGAGGCGCCGAGACACACGTCGATCCGGTCGGTCGGCACCGGGACGCCGCCGAGCGAGGAGACGGCGTCGACGACCGTGAGTATCTCCGCGTCGGCCGCCTCGATCCGGTCGACCGCGCTCTCGACGTCGTTGAGCGTCCCCGTGGGCGTCTCGCAGTGGACCATCGTCGCGACGTCGAAGTCGCTCCCGTCGGCCGCTAACGCCTCGTCGAGCGCGTCGAGCGGCAGCGGTTCGTCGCGCTCCGCGGCGACCGGCGTCGCCTCGCCGCCGTACGACTCGACGAAGTCGGCGAACCCCTCGCCGTAGCGCCCGTTCGACAGACACAGGACCTCGGTGCCGGGTTCGACCAGCGAGGCGACCGCGGCCTCCAGCCCTAAGATTCCCTCGCCGCCGAGGGCGACGACGTCGCGAGCGTCCTCCGACGACCCGTCGGTTTCGACGCCGTACACCGCCGCGAGCCGGTCCGTGAGCCGCTCGTATATCTCCCGGAACCGCGGGTCCACGTCGGGGTTGATCAGCTCGCGGGACATCGCGTCGCGCACCGGCTCGGGGACCGCGGTCGGTCCCGGCGTCATGAGCATACGCCCCGGTTCGGCCGGTCGCACATAAACGGTCCGCGGATGGCATATCGACCTCGCGCCGACCGCCGCCCCGACACGCTCATATATTTCTGTCGCCTGCGTTCCGGTAGGATGATGCTTCCGACCCACGTGCTGGCGGGGATGCTGCTCGCGGCCCCGCTGGTACAGGCGGCGCCGGAACTCGCGCCGGTCGGGTTCGCCGCCGGCTTCCTCGGCGGGCTGTTTCCGGACCTCGACATGTACACCGGCCACCGGAAGACGCTCCACTACCCCGTCTACTACTCCCTCCTCTCGCTCCCGGCGCTCCTCGCGGCGGTGGTCGCCCCCTCGGCGCTCACCGTCGCGGTCGCGCTCTTTCTCCTCGGTGCGGCGCTCCACAGCGTCGCTGACATGTTCGGCGGCGGCTTGGAGCTCCGGCCGTGGGAGGGGAACTCCGACCGGGCGGTGTACGACCACCACCGGGAGGAGTGGGTCGCCCCGCGGCGCGGCGTCCGGTACGACGGCGCAGTCGAGGACCTCGCGCTCTCCGTCGGGCTGTCGGTCCCGCTCCTCGTCTTGGTCGATCCCCCGCTCCGCGCGGTCGTGGTCGGCACGATCGCGGTCGCGGTCGTGTACACCGCCCTCCGCCGGCGGCTCGCGGAGATCGCGGCGGCCGTGGTCCCGCTGCTCCCCGAGGCGTTCGATCCCTACCTCCCCGAGCGGTACCGGTAACCGGTGGGCCGGATCAATGTTATTAGGTGCCCCGCCTCGTTTCATCCGGTAACAGTCCGCGCCGGCGACCTCCCGTCCCGGCGCGTCGAACCCACCATGCAACAGTACCTCGACCTCGTCGACGACGCGCTCTCGACGGGCACGTACAAGCCGAACCGAACCGGCGTCGACACCATCGCGACGTTCAGCGGGCAGTACACCGTCGACCTCGCGGAGGGGTTCCCCCTCCTGACCACGAAGAAGATGGACGGCTACCGCTGGAACTCGCTCATTCACGAGGTGCTGTGGTACCTTTCCGGCGAGGAGCACATCCGGAATCTCCGCGAGGAGACGAAGATCTGGGACGCGTGGGCCGACGAGGAGGGAAAGCTCGACACCGCGTACGGTCGGTTCTGGCGGCGCTACCCGGTGCCGGAGTCGCCCGCCGAACTCCCCGGCGAGACGTGGCCCGACGACGCCGACCGCTGGGTCACCGTCGAGGAGGACGCCGACGGGACACGGCGCCGCACGTTTGACCAGATCCGGTACGTCCTCGACACGCTCGAAGAGAACCCCCACTCCCGCCGGATGGTCGTGAACGCGTGGCACCCGGCGAACGCCGCCGTCTCGACGCTGCCGCCCTGCCACTACACCTTCGTGGTGAACGTTCAGGACGGCCGGCTCAACCTCCACCTCACGCAGCGCTCGGGCGACATCGCGCTCGGCGTCCCGTTCAACATCGCGGCGTACGCGCTGCTCGCGAACGCCTTGGCCCAGCGGGCCGGGTTCGAGGTGGGCGAGTTCGGCCACACCGTCGTCGACGCGCACGTCTACTGCGGCCGCGGCGACCGCGGGAAGTGGTACGCCAACAACCTCCGGTACGTGCAAGAGCGGCTCGCGAACGTCGAGAGCAAAGCGGAGTACCTCGACGTGAAAAGCTGGGTCGAGCGCACCGCCCCCGACGAGCCGAACGGGCAGGAGGGGTACGACCACGTCCCCGGCCTGCTCGAACAGCTCTCGCGGACCCCGCGCGAGCGCCCGCGGATCGAGATCGCGGACAAGCCGCTCGACGAACTGACGTACGACGACGTCGAGGTCGTCGACTACGACTCCGCGGACGGCATCTCGTTCGCGGTCGCGGAGTGATGGGCGGTCCCGACTCCGGCGGCGGGGACTCCGACGACAGGCCCGGCGACCCCGACGTCGTCCTCGTCGCCGCGGTCGCGGAGAACGGCGTGATCGGTGCCGACGACGGGATGCCCTGGCACTACTCCGCGGATCTCGCGCACTTCAAGCGGCTGACGACCGGTCACCCGGTGGTCGTCGGCCGGAAGACGTACGAGGGTATCGCCGACCGGATCGGCGGTCCCCTCCCCGACCGGACGAGCGTCGTGTTGACCACCCGAGCGATCGACGACGGCGACCTCCCCGACGGTGCGGTCGTCGCGCACGACGCCGACTCGGCGCTCGTCCGCGCGACCGCGGACGCCGCCGACCGCGGCGTCGACGCCGTCTACGTCATCGGCGGGGCGACCGTCTACGAGGCGTACCTCGGCCGCGCGGACCGGCTGGTGATCACGGAGATCCCAGAGCGGCCCGACGGCGACACGCGCTTCCCCGACCGGGACCCCGAGGCGTGGGTCGAGCGCGAGCGCGAGACCGACGGCGACCTCGCGTTCGTCACCTACGAGCGGCGCGGCGAGCGCTGAGTCGCCGGGAAGCGGGTCCCGCCCGCCCCCGACGGCTCACTCCAAAAAGCGCGACTCGACGTCGCCGGACGGCACCATACACCGGTCTTTCTTCCCGAACCACCGGTACCGGTGGTCGGCGACGAAGTCGTAGGCGCGGTCGCGGACCGACGCGGGGACGTGCCGGAACGGAGAGAGCAGCCGATAGGCGCCGCCGAGTCCGGTCGCGATCCGGATGACCGCCGCGGACTTCACGTAGCTCTCTCCGTCCTCAATGAGGACGATCGACTCCAGTTCATCGGTCGGGAGGTCGTGTTCGGCCAGGAGCGACTGCCCCACGTCGGACTGGAGCGAGGCGAACCGGTACTTGCCCTCCGGGTCGCGGGGGAAGACGAACTGTACGAACCCGCTACAGAGGTTGCAGACGCCGTCGAAGAGAACTATCGCGGCGTCCTCCGGGATGTCCTCGTCCATCACCTGTCTCGCGTACGCGGTCGCCGCAGTTCAGGATTCCGGTGGACCGAGTCGGGCCTCGCACCGGGGCCCGAGCGGGAGACGCCCGCTCCGGCGCACGGAAAACTTATACCGGCTCCTCCGCGTCTCCCACAAGTCGGACCACTAGCGCATGGCTGGAACTCCCTCCGCGTCGAGTGTTCGGTCGCGCCTCTCGGCCGCCGTTCGCCGCCTCTCGGCTGCGGTCGCCGCGAGGGCCGCCGTCGACCCGCGCGCGCTCGCCGCCTTCCGGGTCGGACTCGGCGCGCTGCTGATAGCCGACCTGCTCCTCCGCTCGCGCTCGCTGACCGCCTTCTACACCGACGACGGCGTGCTTCCCCTCCGCGCGTTCTCCGCGGACTACTCGACGAGCCACTCGCTGTACGCGCTCTCCGGCGAGCCGTGGGCCGCGGCCCTGCTGTTCGCGCTCGCGGCGGCGGTCGCCCTCGCGCTGCTCGTCGGGTACCGGACGCGGCTCGCGGCGCTCGTCTCGTGGCTGCTGCTGCTCTCCTTGCACGCCCGGAACCCGATGGTGTTGAACTCGGGCGACGCGCTGCTCCGCATGCTGCTCTTCTGGAGCGTCTTCCTCCCGCTCGGCGCGCGCTGGTCGGTCGACGCCGTCAGGCGGGCGGACCGGGCGAGCGGCACCGAACCCGACGGGGCCGCCGACGCCACCGGTGCCGACCGCGAGACGGGCGACGACGGCCGTCCCGAGACCGGCGACGACGCCGGATCCGCGACACTCGGGCCGAGCGGGAGCGCCGTGGCGACCGTCGCCACGATGGCGGTGCTGGTACAGGTGCTGTTGATGTACCTGACCAACGCCGTCCACAAGTACGACAGCGACCTCTGGATGGGCGGTGAGGCGGTCGCGTACGTCATGCAGGCCGACCAGTTCACCTACCTCCTCGGCAACCACCTCGCCGGGTTCACCGGCCTCCTCCGCGCGTTCACGGTCCTGTGGGTCGCGCTGCTGTTCGCGTCGCCGCTGCTGCTCCTGCTCACCGGGACCGCGCGCGCCGCGCTCGCCTCGCTCTTCGTCGGGATGCACCTCGGGATGGCGGTCACGATAGGCGTCGGCCTCTTCCCGCTCGTCGCCGTCGTCGGCCTCCTCCTCTTCTTCCAGACGCCGGTCTGGGACGCCGTCGAGCGCGCCGTCGACCGCCCGGGCGGGTCGACCCCGCTCGCGCGCCCGCGAGAGCGCCTCCGGCCGCCCTTCGGGACGGGTCGCTCGCCCGACGCGCCCGGCGGGTCGCCCGCTCCCTCGGCCGCGTCGGAGCGCCTCGCCCGGCTCCGAGGCGCGGGGCTCGCGGGTCTCTCGCGCGGGCGCGTCCTCTTCTCGACGGTCCTGCCGTACGCCTTCCTCGTGTTGATCCTCCTGTCGAGCGCCGGGTCGGTCGGCTACGCCGAGGTCCCCGAGCCCGCCGACGACGCCTTGGACGCCGTCGACATGCAGCAGTCGTGGCAGATGTTCGCGCCCGACCCGATCCACACGACTCGGTGGTTCGTCGCGGCCGGGACGCTCGAAGACGGGACCGAGCGGGACGTGCTACGGGACTCGGCGGTCGACTTCGACCGGCCGGCGCGCGCGGAGACCACCTACCGGACCTCGCGCTGGCGGAAGTACCTCAACAACGTCTACGGCGCCGACAACGAGGCCCACCGTTCGTACCTCGCGAACTACCTCTGCGGGGACTGGAACCGCACCCACGAGACGGGCGTCGAGAGCGTGACCGTCCACCGGGCGTACGAGCGGATCCACCCCTCCAACGGGACCGTCGAGGCCGCGAACGAGTTCGAGGTGATCGAGTACGACTGCTCGGGCGAGTTCGTTCAAAACGAGTGACCGCCGGCGGGTCGCGGGTCCGCCGAGCGCCTACCCTTCGAGGACGGTCGACCCCCGGCCGATCCGGGTCTGGTACGCGCGCGCCTCGATGCCGGCGCCGGCGAAGGCGTCGAGCATCTCGGCGGCGACCTCGCGGCGGTCGCGCTCCCGGCAGGCGGCGATCACCGCCGGGCCGGCGCCGCTGACGGTGACGCCGGTCGCGCCCGCGTCGAAGGCGCGCTCGCGGACGTCGTCGTAGCCGGTGATCAGGCGGGCGCGCTCGGGCGTGACCACGGGGTCGTCCATGCCGAGACCGACGAGGTCCGGGTCCGAGCGGCACATCCCGATCGCGAGCGTCGCCGCGTTGCCGACCGTCTCGACCAACTCCTCCATCGAGGCGGTCTCGGGGACGACCCGCCGGGCGTCGCGGGTCGAGACCGCTACGTCGGGCAGGCAGACGACGAGGGGGATCGCGGCGTCGACCGAAGAGGTCCCCTCGGCGGTCGTCACGGTGAAGCCGCCGAGGATCGAGGGGGCGACGTTATCGGAGTGCGCGACGCCGGAGACGACCGCCTCGCCCTCCGCGGCGATCGGGACCAGCTCCTCGCGGGAGAGGCCGCGGTCGTACAGCCGGTTGAGCGCGACGGCGGCGCCCGCGGCGCTCGCGGCCGAGGAGCCCAGCCCCGAGGCCGGCCGGACGCCCTTGTCGATGTGGATGCGCGCGGGCGCGTCGAGCGCCTCGACGACGGCGCCGACGGTGTTCTTCTCCGGGTCCTCCGGGATGTACTGCGCGCCGACGCCCGTGACCTCTATCGTCGTCTCGGGCGCCTTCTCGACGGTGACGACGTCCGCCGGCCGCGAGAGGGCCGCCCCGAACACGTCGAAGCCGCTCCCGAGGTTCGCGCTCGTCGCGGGGGCCCGTACCGTTACCATGGCGGGGAGTGTCTCCCGGGGGGCAAAAAGGAGCGGGATCGAACAGATGACGAGAGGGCGACGGAAGCGGTCGCGGTCGGCGGAGGGAGAGAGGAGAGAACGTGTCGAGGGCGGTTCGGTCGGGCGCTTCGTCCGGCGTCGTTCGGGCGCGTCAGCGCGCCATCGTCCACAGCAGCGTGCCGACTAAGACGAGCGGGATGCCGAGGAGGATGAACGTCGGCGGCATCGTCGTGTACGGCGCCATCAGGAAGATGACTCCGAAGACGGCCAGAATCGACGCGATGATCTTCTGGGACTTCAGCGGCGCGGCACCCAGAAGCGACACGAGGAGCCCGAACAGGATGATGTGCCCGAGGTGGTAGTTGAGCAGGAACGTGTCGATGACCAGCGGCGAGAGCATTCTTGGCCGAAGGTCCGAGCGATTCGCGCATTAAAGTTCCGTTTCTCGCGGCCCGGGCCGGCGACCGCGTGCCGACCTTATAAGGGCCGCCGGTGCGACCGGCGACCGTGCGACTCGTTCAGGTCATGATTCCGGCGGGCAAGCGGGCCGCGGTCGTCCGCGCGCTCGACGACGAGGGGGTCGACTACGTCGTCAGCGACGAGACGAGCGGCCGGGAGTACACCGCGGTCGCGACGTTCCCGCTCCCGACGGCCGCCGTCGAGCCGGTCCTCGACCGCCTGCGGGAGGCGGGCATCGACGAGAGCACCTACACGGTCATCGTCGCGGCCGAGACGGTCATCTCGCGGCGGTTCGAGGCGCTCGAAGAGCGGTACGAGGAGGACGCCGAGCGCGGCGGCGACCACATCTCCCGCGAGGAGCTACAGGCGAAGGCGGAGGGACTCGCCTCGGGGTTGGGGACGTACGTGCTGATGACCGTCATCTCGGCGGTGATCGCGACGGCCGGGCTGCTGCTCGACTCGCCCGCGACCGTGGTCGGGTCGATGGTGATCGCGCCGCTCATCGGGCCGGCGATGTCGGCCGCGATCGGCACCGTCGTCGACGACGAGGCGCTGTTCAGGCGGGGAGTGCGGATGCAGATACTGGGGGTCGCGGTCGCGGTCCTCGCGGCCACGCTGTTCGCGTTCGCGTTGCGCTCGCTCGCCTTGGTCCCGCCCGGACTCGACCCGCTCGAACTCGCGGAGGTGTCAGAGCGGCTCGCGCCGAACGTCCTCGTCCTCGTCGTCGCGGTCGGCGCCGGCGTCGCGGGCATCGTCTCGCTGATGACCGGCGTCTCCGCGACGCTCGTGGGCGTGATGATCGCGGTGGCGCTCATCCCGCCCGCGGCCGCGGTCGGCATCGGGATCGCCTTCGCGATCCCGCGGCTCGTGATCGGCGCGGGCGTCATCGTCGCGGTGAACGTCCTCTCTATCAACCTCTCGGCGCTGGTCATGCTGTGGTACGAGGGGTACCGCCCCCAGCGGTGGTTCCGCGAGGACGACGCGCGGGCCGCGTTCCTCAAGCGCGTCGCCGTGCTGGCGGTCGCCATCGCGCTGCTCTCGGTGTTCCTCGGCGGCGTCACCTACGAGTCGTACGTCGCCTCGACCACCGAGGCCGACATCCGGGCCGCCGCGACCCAGGAGCTGACGGCGCTGGACTCGGAGTTCGAACTCCTCGAACTGACGGTCGAACGGACCGGGACCGTCCCGCCGCTCGAAACCGGTCGAGTGGTGATCACGGTCGGCGCGCCGCCCGGCGGCACCGTCGACGGAATCGCGCCCGTGCTCGACGACCGCATCGAGACCGTGGTCGGCCGCGAGGTCACCGTCGAGGTCCGAACGGTGACCGTCGAGCGCGCGTGAGCGGCCCGTCTCTCGCCGTCGAGCGCGGGCGGGCGCGCCCCTCGAACCGTCCCTCGCGGAAACCGTCCGGTGCGACCGCAGTCGGGTCGTTTTCCGCCCGCGTGACCCGAAGAGCAAGGGCTTTTTACCGGGCCGCCGTGGCCTCCGCCAGTGACGGACTCAGAGCAACCCGACGACGATTCCATGCGCGAGGTCGTCGAGCGGTCTCGGAGCGGCGCGCCCGCGGTCGGTGAGGCCGTCCGGGACCGGTTCTCCTCCGACGAGGTGTTCCAGCGGATCATCGCGGCCGCGGACGAGGAGGTGACCTCGGGGAGCCGCGAGCTGTTCTTCAGCGGACTCGCCGCCGGGCTGGCGATCACGATCACGTTCATGCTGTACGCGTCGCTGACGGCGGCGACCGACTCCAACCCGATACTGAGCGTGCTTTTGTACCCGCTCGGGTTCATCTACATCATCATCGGCGGGTACCAGCTGTACACCGAGAACACCCTGCCGCCGGTGGCGCTCACCCTCGAACGGCTCGCGAGCCTCCCGACCCTGTTGCGCCACTGGACCATCGTGCTCGCGGGCAACTTCACCGGCGGTGCCATCGGCGCGGCCGTCCTCTCGTACGGCGGCGTCTTCACGGGCGACACGGTCGAGGCGGCGCGGTACATCTCCGAGGGCGGCTTCGGCGTCGAGTTCGTCCCGCTGTTCTTCAAGGCCGCGATGGCGGGGCTCATCGTCGCCGGCGTCGTCTGGGTCGGCTTCGCCTCCACCGACTCGTTCACCCGGCTCGCGGTCGTCTACCTCGCGTTTCTCGCGATCCCGCTCGGCAACCTGTTCCACGTCGTCGTCTCGTTCACCGAGGTCCTCTATCTGTTCTTCCAGCACAACATCCCGCTGTACGGCGCGGAGATAAGCCTCTACTCCGGGATCGTCGGCTTCGTGATCCCGGTGTTGCTCGGGAACACCATCGGCGGAGTCGTCTTAGTCACGCTGGTCAACTACTTCCAGACCAGCGAGGAGCGGCTCGAAGAGGCGCGCTTCGAGGGCGTGAGCCGCCGCCTGACGGTCCCCGAGTGGGTGTTCGGCCGCGCGGCCGGGCGCTCGTACGTCCCCATCCTCGACGCCACCGAGGCGACGCTGTTCGCGGGCGAGGGGTACCGCGTCATGGTGCCGATCACGAACCCGCGGACCGACGGGCCGATAGTCGAGCTGGCGGCGCGGCTCGCGAGCAGCCACGAGGACGGCGTCGTCCACATCGTCCACGTCGTCCAGGCGCCCGAGCGCATGTCGCTGTCCTCCGGCGACGCGGGGCGTCGCATCGCGGACGTCTCCGCCGAGGGGATGGCGAACCTGCGGTCGACCGCGACGGAGTACGACGTCGAGGTGTCGACCTCGACCGTCATCTCGCACCGCTCGTTCGAGGAGGTGTTCAACATGGCCCGCCGGACCCGCCCGGACGCGGTGCTGATGGGCTGGGGCGACGACCAGCTGTGGAGCGCCGCCCGCGCGGAGCGCCCGATCGACGAGCTGACCAACCAGCTCCCCTGCGACTTCCTCATCCTCAACGAGCACGAGCTGGACACCTCGCGGATCCTCATCCCGACCTCCGGCGGGCCGGACTCGGACCTCAGCGCGGAGGTCGCGAAGGTCCTCTCGGAGACCGCCGGCGCCGAGGTGACGCTGCTCCACGTGGTCGACGGCCCCGAGAACAGGCAGCGCGGAGAGGTGTTCCTCGCGGGGTGGGCCGAGGAACACGGTCTCGGGGACGCGGAGCTCGTCGTCGACGACGGCGGCGACGTGGAGACCGGCATCTGCGAGGCGGCCGCCGACAAGACGCTCGTCATCATCGGCGCCACGGAGAAGGGGCTGCTCTCCCGGCTCGTCTCGAACTCACTCCACCTCGACGTCATCCACGACGTCGACGCCTCGGTGCTGCTCACGGAGCGGCCCAGCAGCCGGTCGCTGCGCGAGCGGCTGTTCGGCTCCGGCCGCCGCGCCACCGACATGTCGGGCGGCGTCGAGCGCGACCCCGAAGAGTCGGAGGGCACGAACGTGCGCTCCGTCGAGGGCGGTCAGCTCGCCGTCGACGACGGCAACGGCGACGGCGACGGCGACGGACCCGACACCGACGGCGGCTCCGCCGACGACGCGGACGCGGCCGTCGACGACGCGCTCGACGAGCGGGAGGAGGCGGCCGACAGCGGGCACTCCCCCGAGGACGAACAGCCGCACCTCGACGACACGTACGTCGTGGACCACGACGACGCGGACGAGGAGGCCGCCGAGGAGGCAGCCGACGACGACGCGGCCGCCGAGCGCGACGACCGATAGCGAAAACGGCTCTTTGCGCTATCGGCGTTTTATATGCCTCCCCGATCGATCGGGCGGATATGAACAGGCGACTGACGGCACTCATCGGTATCGCGGCGCTCGTCGCGCTGGCCGGCTGCTCCGGGTTCGCGGGCACCGCGACCCCGGCCGACGGCGACGAGGCGCAACTGGAACGGAGCATCGAGGTGACGGCCGCGGGCGAGGCGACGTCGGCGCCCGACCGCGCCACGCTCCGGGTCGCGGTGACGGCGACCGGCCCCGACGCCGAGGCCGTCCGCGACGAACTCGACGCCGGCGACGAGGAGCTCCGGGGGGCCCTGACGGAGTGGGGGCTCGGTGACGACGCGATCCGGACCGAGCAGTACGACGTCCGCGAGAGCTACGAGACCCGCGACGACCCGAACCGGACGCGCTACGAGGGCGTCCACCGGTACGCGGTCGAACTCGACGACGTCGACGCCGTCGGGGAGGTTATCGACGTCGCGGTCGACGCCGGGGCGGACGAGGTCCAGCGGATCGAGTTCGGACTGACCGAGGAGACCGAACGCGAGGTCCGCGAGGAGGCGATCGGGAAGGCCATGTCGAACGCCGACGCCGACGCGGCCGCGCTGGCCAACGCGAGCGGGCTGGAGGTCTCGGGCGTCTACGAGGTGTCGACGAGCGAGTCGGGGTCGCAGCCGTACGTGGCCGAGAGCTACGACGCGGCGGCCGGCGGCGACGCGGCCGGCGGCGCCTCGACCAGCGTCGAGACCGGCGACGTGAGCGTGCGCGTCTCGGTGAACGTCGTCTACGAAGCGGTTCCGGCCTGACGGCCGAACGGGGACGTATCGATCTCGGGGCGCCGTTGAAACCCGTTTTCAGACGGGTTTCGCCTGAAACAGCCGGCTGATGAGCGTTGCTTCTTGCTCGAGTGCGGGAGTACGTCGCTCAGTGTGATGGCGCAGTTGTTTATAAGGAAAATAGCGGTGTTGCTGTCGGCTGTTTATAAGTAACCGACACTACTGCGGTGAGGACCTCCAAAGCCTCAACTCCTCTCTTATAAATGATTGATTGTGGATCGACGGCGAAAACCATCAAAGCCCCAGCCGCGAGGCGGCCGTACGCTCGCTGTCGCCCGAAAATCGGAGATTTTCGGGATGACGAGAGAGCTTCGCTCTCTCGAACCACGCTCCTCGCTCAGTCACTCCGTTCCTTCGCTGCGGTGCTTGCGTCGCCTACGCCCGCCTCGCTGCTGCCCCTTTGGGTCCCACCCACCGCACCGCAACCGCACCTCACGCCTCCCCAGCCTCGTCGCTGGCGGCTGGCGCCGCCAGCGACTCCCTCGCACCGTCGGTTCGCGGCCTGACGGCCGCTCACCGGGGCGCGCCACAGCAGAGTTCTTTATAAGCGACCGCCGCCGCCGCTCACGGTTATTTAAATACGACCTCGCGGCCGGCGATCTGCGATACCTACTCCCGTGACTACTCCCCGTCTCGGGTGGGGAGGTCGGGCTCGTAGCCGACCGCGTCGACCGCCATGTCGAGGACGTCCTCGACGTTCTCGTCTTCCGTGACGCTCATCGTCGCGTCGACGGACTCGGCTTTCACCGCCTCGAAGCGGTCGTGTTTGTTCGCCACCGTGAGCAGCGGCACGTCCGCGCCGAACAGCTCGCGGATCTCCTCGCGGAGCTCTAACTGGACGTCGAGCGGGTAGCCGCAGTCGCCGGAGGGGTCGATGACGAAGACGACGGCGTCAGCGAGGTGTTCGAGGGCGCTCACCGCCTGCCGCTCGATGTCGTTGCGCTCGTCTTCCGGGCGGTCGAGCAGACCGGGGGTGTCGACGATCTGGTACCGGACGTGGTTCCGCTCGAAGTGCCCGATCTGGACGCCCTTGGTCGTGAACGGGTACTCCGCGATCTGGTTCGACGCGCGGGTGACGCGGTTGACGAACGAGGACTTCCCGACGTTCGGGTAGCCGGCGACGACGATGGCCGGCTCATCGGGCCGGATGTCGGGAGGACCTTCAGCTGGTCCCGCGAGTCCCCGATGTAGCGCAGGTCGTCTTCGATCTGGTCCATCACGTCGGCCATGCGCGCGAACGCCTGCTTCCGGTGTTTCCGCGCGGTGTCGACGTCGGAGTTGCGGATCTTCGTCGTGTACTCGTCGCGGAGGTCCTCGATCTGGCGGCTGGCCCACATCACCTGCGAGAGCGCCTGTCGGAGGCGGTCGACGTCGACGATGGCGTCGGCCAGCTCGTAGTAGAACGGGTCGACGTCGAAGCCGAAGTCGGGCCACGAGGTGACGACGTTCTCCAAGTTGTCCGAGAGCACGTTGCCGGCGGTCCGCAGCATCGACTCCTGCGCCTCGTGGCCGCGCTTCGCGCGCCCGGCCCGCGCCGCCCGCGAGAACGCCTTGTCGACGAGTTCCTCCGCGCGCGGAGTCGTCGGGAGGCCCTCAAATATCATGTTACCCCGGCTTCGCCGCCGACGCGTATAAGACCGTCCGTTCGCGGACCGCCGCGACACGGCGGCACACGGTCGGACGCGGCGGGTGCCGGGGAGCGCCTCCCGCCGCCACGCCGCCGGGCGCCGAGGGAGATGCACTATCGTTATCTTTTCCACGCATATTTCGAGGCGTTCTTATGCTTCAAAGGAATACGCGGGGACATGGCACGCTCGTTCACGCCCACGGCGTACGACGACCTCGACCCGGACCGTCGCCCGAGCCTGGCGGCGGCGCTGGTCCCGGTCCTCGCCGTCGTGGCGTTCCTCGGTATCGGCTCGGCCGTCCTCGGTCTCGACCCGCACCCGCCGCTGCTCTGGAGTATCGCCTTCGTCGGCGCGTTCGGCCTGTGGCTCGGCTACGACTGGGACGACCTGTTCGACGGCATCGCGAACGGACTCGTGATGGGGTTACAGGCGATCCTCATCATCTTCACAATCTACGGGCTGATCGCCACGTGGGTCAGCGCCGGCACCATTCCGAGCCTGATGTACTACGGGCTGGAGTTCCTCTCGCCGACGATATTCCTCCCCGCGGCCGCGGTCCTCGCCGCGGTCGTCGCGTTCGCGATCGGCTCCTCGTGGACCACGGTCGGGACGCTCGGCGTCGCCTTCGTCGGCATCGGCGCCGGACTCGGCGTCCCCGCCCCGATGACGGTCGGCGCCGTCCTCTCCGGCGCGTACGCCGGCGACAAGCAGTCGCCGCTCTCCGACACCACGAACCTCGCGGCCGGCGTCACCAACACCGACCTGTACGCGCACATCCGCCGGATGCGGACCGGCACCGCGATCGCCTTCGGGCTGGCGGTCCTCGGCTTCGCCGCGCTCGGCCTGCGTACGAGCGGCGACATCCCGGCCGGCGAGATCGCGGCGATTCAGGGCGGACTCACCGAGACGTACGCGATCACCCTCGTCGCCTTCGTCCCGCTCGTCGTCACCTTCGGGCTGGCGCTGCGCGGCTACGCGGCGCTCCCGACGCTCGTCGCCGGCGTGTTCGCCGGCGCGTTCACGACGATCCTCCTCCAGGGGACCGGCTTCGTCGCCGCGTGGGAGATCTTCATGTACGGGACCGCGCCGGAGTCGGCCTCCACGACGGTGAACGAACTCCTCGCGACCGGGGGACTCACCGGCTCCGCGTGGACGATCACGGTCGTCGTCGCCGCGCTGTCGCTCGGCGGCATCTTGGAGCGCACCGGCGTCCTCGCGGTGATCGCTCACGCGTTCACCTCGTCCGTGCGGAGTCCGGGCGCGCTCGTCGCCGGGACCGGCGTCTCCGCGATCGTCATCAACGCGCTCACCTCCCAGCAGTACATGAGCATCGTCCTCCCGGGCGTCACGCTCCGGAACACCTACGACGAGTTCGGGCTGGACACCGATCAGCTCTCCCGGGCGGTGGAGGCCGCCGGGACTCCGACCGGCGCGCTGTTCCCGTGGCACGCGGGCGCCGTCTACATGGCTGGCGTTACCGGCGTGCCGACCCTGGAGTACGCGCCGTACTACCTGTTCGCATTCCTCTCGCCGCTCGTGCTCTTCGCCATGGCCGCGACCGGGTACACGATCGACGCCGACCCGACGCCGACCGACGCCGACCCGGCGGAGGCTTCCGCCCCGACCCCCGGCGGCGACGACTGAGCGCCGAGGGGGACCTGGCGTTCGACACGTTTACGCGCCCGCCGCGCCGTCCGTTGTACATGAGTCTGGAGGTCGCCGTCGCCGCCCCGTTCAAGGCCCGGGCCCGGGACCGGCTCGGACAGGGGGAGTTCGTCGTCGCGCTATCCCTTGAGCGGGAGTGGTTCTCTCCCGACCAGGCGAAGCGGCTCGTCGACGTCGCGGTGGGTCGCGGGCTGTTGGCGTCCGACGACGGCGACCTCGTCCCGCAGTTCGACCCGGCCGAGGTGACCGTCCCCGAGGGGTTTACCCCGGACGAGTCGGTCCTCCGCGAGCAGTCCACCTTCGAGAGCGCGCTCGACGCCATCGTCGCCGCGGGCGTCGCAAAGCAGCGCGCGGTCGCCGCGATAAACGAGCGCCAGCGCGCGCTGGCGATCACCATCGAGGCCGCGGCGGTCCTCTACGCCCGCGAGCAGGGCGCCGCGGTCGACCGCCTCGCCGCCGACGTGCGCGAGGAACTCGCGACCGAGGCGGAAGAGGCGACCGAGACGGGGGAAGCGACCGGCGCGGACGAGCCGACCGACGACCCGGGGGCGGCCTGAGATGGTCGCGGACCGCCTCGACGACGGCGTCCGGATCGCCCAGCTGCTCGCTTCCGAGGTGACGGGCAACGAGAGCGCCCTCCGCGGGCTGACCGTCGTCGACGCCGACACCGACGTCGAGGCGACCACCGACGGCGCGCTGGCGTACCGGATCGCGCGCGAGACGCCGGAGGGCGGAGACGCGGCCGCCGCCGACGCGGCCCCCGGCGCGGCGCTGGCCGAGGTGTACGTCCAGCCGGACCGCGCGCGGATCGAGGCGATCGGCGCCCCCGAGGCGGCCGCGACCGCGGCGGCCGAGGCGGACCTCCGCGTCCGCCCGAAGGCCGTGCGCCCGCCCCGGACGCTGGTGTTCGTCGAGGACGGGGCGCAAGTGAAGCGCGCGCTGACGGTGCTGGAAGCGCTCCGAGGCGAACCGGGCGCCGACTGACCGCACCGGACCGCTCCGAGCGCCGCCGCTCGGCGTCGGATCGCGGAAGAGGAAAGACGCCTCGGCCGTACCGAGTCCTATTCGGGCTGCCCGCCGTCACCGACCGCGACGTTCTGCCCGGGGCCCGCGGCGGGGTCGACGTCGTCGCCGGTGACGTCGAAGTCGCGGACGAGCGACCCGAGCCGCTCCGCGCGCTCGGCCAGCGACCCGGCCTCGGTCGTCGCCTCGTCCATCGCGGTCAGCTGCTCGTCCGCGGCCTCCGCGACCGCGTCGGCCTCCTCGGCAGTCGACTGACTGATCTCCGCGACCTCTTCGGCCATCGAGACGGTCTCCTCCGTGCTGGCCGCCTGGTCGTCGGTCGCGCGGCTGATCTCGCGGATCCCCTCACCGGACTCCGCGGCGTTCTCCGACACTCGCGCGAACGCGTCCGCGGC
Organism: Halorubrum sp. 2020YC2; assembly: GCF_018623055.1. NCBI lineage: Archaea > Methanobacteriati > Methanobacteriota > Halobacteria > Halobacteriales > Haloferacaceae > Halorubrum > Halorubrum sp. 2020YC2. The sequence continues at coordinate 1,851,655 of NZ_CP076019.1, read as the reverse complement.
GTCGTCGACCGCGTCGGCGCCCGCGGCGATGTTCTCTTCGGCGCTCCGGACCGCCTTCACCGTCCCCTCGGTCTGCGACTGCGTGGCGCCGATCAGCTCCTCGATCTCCGTGGCGGCGTCTTGGGTCTCCTCCGCGAGCTGTTTCACCTCGTCGGCAACGACCGCGAACCCGTCGCTCCCGCCCCCGCTCCCGCCGGCGCGGGCGGCCTCGATGTTCGCGTTCAGGGCGAGCAGATTCGTCTGCTCCGCGATGTCCCCGATGAGGTCGACGATCTCCCCGATGTCCTCCATCCGGTCGTCGAGCTGCTGGACGGTCTCGGCCGCGTCGTCAAGCGACTCGCGGGACTCCTCGACGCGGTCGATCGCGGTCTCGGCGGTCTCCTCTCCGTCGTCCGCGATGTCGGCCGTCTGCTCCGCGACCTCGACGACGGTCTGCGTCGAGGAGGCGACCTCCTCGATCGTCGCGGAGAGGTCGTTCATTTCATCGGACACCTGCCGGAGCATCTCGCGCTGCTCGTCCGCGCCCTCCGCGATCTCCTCGACCGAATGGCTGACGACCTCGCTCTGGTCGGCCGCGGTCTCGACGCCGCGGACCGTGTTCTCGCTCGCGGTCGACACGTCCCGGGCGAACGAGCGGACCTCGCCCATCGCCTCGTCGATGTCGTCCATCATGCCGTTGAACGCCGCGCCGATCTGCGCCATCGCGTCGCTCTCGCTCTCCGCGTCGAGCCGGACGGTCAGGTCGCCGTCGGCCGCCCGGTCCATCGCGGCGCTGTAGTCGTCCGCCTTCTTCTCTAGGTGGCTGTTCAGCCGCTCGACCTCCTCGCGGCGCTGTTCGACCTTCGCCTTCGCCGCCTCGACGTCCTGTATCTCCGACTGCTTCCGCTCGGCCAGTTCGACCTGCTCGCGCGCCGCCTCGCGCGACTTCTCGATCGAATACCAGTTGACCATCAGCGCGCCGACGAGCGCGAGGACGAAGAACGCGTGAATGCCGCCCCAGATAACCGGGTTCTCGATCGCCGCGGCGTGGTTGTAGACGAGACTCGAGTCGATGATGCTGAACGCCCCGTGACCGACCGCCACGTACCCGACGCCGACGGCGAACGGGAGCCAGTCCTCGTACAGCGCGAGCACCCCGACGAACACGAAGAAGCTGAAGTGCGCCTCGATGTACCCGCCCGACAGCTTCACCAGCGCCATCGAGACGGTCATGAGGCTGAACGCCGTGAGCACCGTCCGCTGGCGACGGCCGAGCCCCGACCAGTTCGCCAGCGCGGCGGTGCCGAGAATGACGGCGACGAACCCGCCGAGCATCCACGGCGGCGTCGCGGGGATCTGCGCCCCGGTGATCGACTCGGTCCCGCTGTACAGCCCCATCGCGATCAGCACCGGCACCTGAATCACGGTAGCGATCAGGATGTTCCGGTGCCGCGGCTTCCACATCTCCTCCGGCATAGAGGTGCCGTCCGGAATGTACCGGATCACCTCCCGGACGCTCTCCGCCAGCCCTCCCGATCCACCTGCGTCTACCCCGGTCGCAGTCTCTACCATGGCCGTCGATTGTCGTATGCGATAAAAGTACATCGCCTCCGAGTATTATCGCTGATACCGTCGTTTAGGCGCTTAGACCCGTGAGAATAACCCGTCCCCCGCTATTCGCTCGCCGGCTCGCAATCAGCCGGTTTTGCTGCTTCTTCGATGGAAGTCGAATCCGTTCGTCAAACAGCCCGGTTCGGTCCCCCAACTGCGACCGCTCGACGAGCGGCGGCGACCGCGCGGCCGACGACTTTTATATTCGTCCGGCCCGCCGTACGGTCGTGACGCTCGATCCGATCCACGTCGAGAACATCGCGCAACTCGCGTACGGCATCGGCGGCGACGTGGACGCGACCGACCACGACGACCTCGCGGAGCGCGTGTGGCACGAGTGGCTCCCCGAGCTTCGTCGCGAGGGCCGGGTCGTGGTCGAGGCGCTCGGGGACCACGAGCGCCGGCGGGCCGCCATCGACGACATCGCGCTCGCCGAGCGCCCGTTCGAGACGGTCCACGGCCTCGATTCGGGAACGATCAACCCGACGACGTTTAAAAACGGGCTCGTCGTCGACGTCGCGCACGCGGCGATGGCGAGTTCGCCCACGGATCTGGACCTCCACCGCGACCGGACCATCGTCGCCACCGTCCACGCGGGCGACTCGACCGCGGGCTTCGACAGCGAGTGGACCCGCCGCGACGAGGGGCACACCCGCCAGCGCGTGCTCCACGTCCCGCGGGTGAACCGCTACGCCGAGCGGGTCGTCCACGCGCTCGCCTTGTACCTCGCGGAGGGGACCCACGCGCTCGACCACGCGGACCGCGTCGACGACCTGCTCGTCCTCGACGGGCCCGTCTACCCAAAGGAGCTGTTCAACTGGGCCGACCGCGACCCCGAGCTCGGCGCGCTCGCCCGCGAGGCGAAGCCCCGCGCGGTGATCGAGAAGTACGTCCGCCTCGTCGAACGGTTCGTCGAGCGCGACGTGCCGCTGGCCGGCTTCGTCAAAAATCCCGCCAGCGGCACCGCCGTCCGGGCGCTTGCGCGCGCCGGCGTCGAGTCGCCGTGGCCCGACGACACCGCGCTGTTCACCCGGCTGCTGGAGCGGCGCGAGCCGGACGGGGGCGGTACCGGCGGAGTCACCGACGGCGACCCCGACGCCGACCGCGGCGCCCGCCTCGACGACGACCTCACGTTCACCACGTGGTTCCGCAGCCGCGGCGGCGCGGACGCGCCGATGGCCGCCGACGGCGACGCGCTCGGCGTCGAGCGCGAACTTGACCCGGAGCTGTACGAACCGACGTTCATGATCGTCTACGACCCCCGGACCGACGTGACCTACAAGCTGGAGGCGCCGTACGCGTTCACCCGCGACGCCGCGACCCGCGAGCGGCTCACCCGACAGGTCGTCGCGGAGGTGGCGGCGACGCGCGGCCCGCCGGAGCCGGTCTCGAAGGCGGACGAGCTTGCGCGCATCTCGGCCACCGAGAAGGCGGCGCTCCGCCGGAAGTTCGAGGAGCGGCTCGGCAGCGACCAGCAGGCGACGTACGACGACCTGCGGTGGGGCAAGGAGACGTACTGACCCGCTGATCGCTCATAAGCGGCTGATACCAAATTGGCGGCGAACCTCTCGAAAGCACCGGCCGCTCGGATATGAATATTCGTCTCTGTTGAAATACTCAGAGAGAGAACGTTCTACCTCGGTTCCGATCAACTCAGAGGACTCACGAGTCGTTCTGTACAGGTGGCCTATCTATCGACGAGTTGTAGCGTGACGAATATAACGAGGGTAAGCGGGAGAATATACGCGAGGAGAATAGCTATGACCCCGACAGCCAGATTAACTGCGCCACCGCCACCAGAGCCTGTCTGTATGTAGATGAGGACAGCGAACCAGAGGGTTGCTAACTGAATAATCCGAGTATCAGCCATAGAACAATTATTAATCGTTTCTATAAATTTTTTGATAAGTAAGCGAATTCTACCGCCTGATTCAGGACATAGACGGAGAAAATAACATTGTTCAGGTGCTGACTACATCCTCTGTATCTCGCACGCAGTTCGTATCATTTTCTAAGGATTTCAACAGCGCCTTTTCCTCAGGAGTTCGGAAAGGTACTGCCCGTTCTTTGTTAGTATTTTCCCTAACACTTATCGGAGCAGGGTGCGTCGACACACGTGTGGATGAGCGATGATGTCACCGTACTCGAAGACGAGATCGAGGCCTATGCCGACGGCACTGTTGCGCGGGTTCGCGTGCTCTCGGTCCCAACCTCGGATCGGTTCGAGGACGGGATCAAGTACGCCTACCACTACGGCGAAGCCGGCGCGAGCCGATCATCCGGTTCGACAACCACCACGGCGTCCACGAACTCCACCTCGGGGGCGAGACCTCCGAGATCGACTACCCCGGCCTTGCGGAGATCTTCCGCGCGTGGCGGGCGGCGCTCCCAGAGGAGAAGCGCGACGACTGGTAGCGCGTTCGAGCACGGTGACCGACGTACTGGCCGCGACCAACTCCAACCGACGACCCCACACTACCCATGACTCAGACACTCCACGTTCGGATCAAGTCCGCCGACCGTAGCGACCTCGAAGAGCGCCTCGAAGCGATCGATGCCGGCGAGGACGTCGAACCCAGCGAGCCGACGCTCTCGATCGAGAACCTCGAGACGTTCGGCCGCGTCTTCCGCTCGACCAACCTCGAACTCTTAGAAGCAATCGTCGAACACGAGCCAGGGAGCATCCGCGAACTCGCGCGCCTCGTCGACCGGAACCCGCCAGAAGTTCTCGAAAACGTGAACGAGTTGGCCGACTACGGCCTCCTCGAACTCGAAGAGGATGGCCGGGCCAAGCGGCCGGTCGTGTGGTACGACGAGATCGACGCTGACATCCCGCTCACGACCGGGTCGGGACAGGGGCGCAAGGCGAACGCCTGACCCAGCGAGGAAACACGGACGGGCGACGATGTCGACCCCGAGGATCCGCGTCCTAATGGTCACGAGCGCCGTTCTCACGGCTGGCCCTTTGAGTCCCGCCCTGCTCCGCACCACTCCCTTGCGCGTGCGACATCGCGCCCTATCGGGCGCTCGTCGGCACGCGCCACCGCAGAGGCTTCGTTGGAGTAATAGCGTTTCAGAACAGCAGCGTCCCCCTCAGATCGCCTGCGCCAGCAGCACGACGTAGGTGACCGCGTTGTAGATGCCGTGGACCAGCCCCGGCACCAGCACGTTGTCCGTCCACTCGTAGAGCGCGCCGAGGACCGAGCCGAGGACGACGACGACGCCGACGTACGCCCACCGCTCGACCGGGGTCCCGGAGACCGCCGGGAGGTGGATCAGGCCGAACGCGAGGCTCGCGACCAGCACCGCGGGGACGGCGTCGAACGCGCGCCGGATTCCGCCCTGAACCACGCCGCGGAACAGCAGTTCCTCTACGGGTCCGACCACCGCGAGCGACACCGCGATCATCGCGAGGTAGTAGACCACGGGGTCGCCGGCGGGGACGACCGCCTGGTTCTGTCCGGTCGAGAGCCCGACCTGATCGAGCGCGAACAGGGCGCCGTACTGGAACCCGAAGAGGACGATACCGCCGCCGACGATGATCGCCGCCTCGCGGGCGGTCGGCCGCGAGAGGCGGACGAGCCCCCACTCGTCCGTGATCGCGAGGTACCCCGCGACCGCGACGACGAACCCGACGAACTGGAGCACCGTCTGGGTCAGCTGGTAGCCGGTCGATCCCTCCGCCACCAGCCCGAGGGAGGCGGCCAGGTCCGCTCCCGGCGCGGAGATCGCGCCCGCGACGAGGAACGCGAACACGATCGCGAACAGCGCGCTCGCGACGCGGAACAGTCGCCGGCCGATCACGCCCGCGAGGGGGTCGTCGCTCATCGTCGGCTGTACGGCGCACGGGGGTTTAGACGCACCGGAAGGGGAGAGACGCCGCTCCCGGGACTCGGCTCCGCGGCGTCAGTCGATCCGCAGCTCGCGCTTCTCCGCGACCGCCTCGGCCTCCGCGAAGTCGCCGCCGCCGAGCAGCCCGCGAGCCGCCTTCTTCCCCCACTCGACGGCGGGCTGCGTGAACGTCGAGACGCTCGCCAGCTCGCCGTACAGCACGCAGGCCGCCTCCATCCCGAACAGGAGCTCCCCGAGCGCCCGTTCGTCGACGCGGTCGATCTCGACGCGCACGTTGGGGACGCCGGCGGCCGCGAGGCTCGCCTCCGTCGCCTCGAACTCGGCGTCGAGCAGCCCGCCGAGCGACGAGCCGCCGAGGTACGCCAGCCCGTCGAGGTCCGTCTCCGGAATCGTCACTCCGGCGCGCTCGGTCGGGCGCACGAGCGTCACCAGCTTGTCCGGCGGCCCGGCGCGGTACAACTGGAGCTGAGAGTGCTGGTCGGTCGCGCCGAGCGCGCGCGCCGGCGTCTGTCCCAGCCCGTCCTTTCCGAGGCTCTCGGCCCACAGCTGGGCGAACCACTCCGCGAACGTCTCTAACGACTCCGCGTACGGCATCACGGCGTTGGTGAGCGCGCCGCGCTCCGCGAGCGCGTACGCCGCCGCCCCGTAGGCGTAGGCGGGCGACTCGTACAGCGACCCGGAGAGCGCGTCCATCCCGTCGCGGCCGCCCGCGAGGACGGCCTCGACGTCGTGGCCCTGAACTGCGGCGACCGCGAGGCCGACCGTCGACAGCACCGAGAACCGCCCCGGAACGCCGTCGGGGACCGGGAGCGAGGGCAGGTCGTGGCGGTCCGCGAGGTCGCGGAGATTCCCTTCTTCGCCCGTCGTGACGAGGGTGCGTTCGGTCCAGTCGACGCCCGCGTCGGTCATCGCCTCGCGGACGACGAGGAAGTTCGCGAGCGTCTCCGCGGTCGTCCCCGACTTCGAGACGACGTTGACGACCGTCTCCTCGAGCGGGAGGCCGTCGAGCAGCCGCCGCGTGTCGTCGGGGTCGACGTTGTCGAGGACGTACGCGTCCACGTCGCTGTCGAGGGCCTCCGACAGCGTCGCCGCGCCGAGCGCGCTCCCGCCGATACCGACCGTCAGCACCGCCTCGGGGCGGTCGAAGCCGTCGACCGCGGCGCGGATCTCGTCCGGGTCCGCGGTCTCCGGGAGGTTCAGGGCGGCGTACCCGAACTCGTCGTCCGCCATCCCGGCCGCGATCCGCTCGTGTGCGGCCGCGACACGGTCGTCGAGCCTGTCCAGCGTCGCCGTCGTCAGCCCCGGGGTCGTCCCGAGGGCGTTGCCGAGGTCCACTCGCATACATCACTCACCGCGGGAGAGCGACTTAAAAACCGCCGACGGGGGACGCCCCCCGCGTCGGCGGGGCGGCGGGCGGCCCGAACGCGCCGCGAGCGACCGGGCTCAGTCGGCCGCCGCGACCGGCTCCTCGTCGTCGAGCGCGGGGCGACCGATCAGCCGGTCGAGTGAGAGCGGGCCGGACCCGAGCGTGAAGACGGCCGACGCGAGGCCGAACAGCGCCACGTGAGCGAGGACGGGGTCGTCGGGGAGGCCGAACAGCGTCGTCGTGAACAGGACGAACGAGAGCGCGGCCGCGCCGCGGGTGAAAAAACCCGCGATGAGCGCGAGGCCGACGGCGACCTCGGTCACGCCGGCGCCGACGACCCACAGTCCCGGATCGACGGGGACGACCGACGTGAGGTCGTACTTCTCGACGACGAGCAGCGCGCTGCCGGGGTCAGCGAGCTTCTGGATCAGTCCGAGGTAGACGAACGAGACGCCCATCCCGACCCGGAGCACCGTCGGGACGTAGCGCCGCAGCGGGGCGGTCGCCTCGTCGAGGAACGACTTCAGGTGGTGGACGGGGTCGATCCGGCCGTAGTACGACCCCGGCGTGCTCGCGACCTCGAGGAGCATGTCGTCGGCGCTCGGCCGGCCCCCGCCGAGGACCGCCAGCGCGACGAACACCGGGACGTACTCCACCGCGAGGACGACGAGGGGGTCGACGGCGGCGAGCACCCACGCGTACGTCACCAGTCCGACGACGGAGACGATACGCGTCGCCAGCCCGAAGAGGACGAAGAAGCCGAGCCCGATGAAGAGCACTCGGAGGAGCGGGCTCGCGGCGGTGTCGAACGAGAGCGTCGGCGCGAACAGGTACCCCTGGAAGCCCGCGCCGACGAGGGGGAGCCCGACGGCGAGCCGCAGCATCCACGGGACGAGGTCGCCGTAGCCGGCGAGCTTCTCGCGTAGGACCACGACGTCGACGATGGTGGGACGTATCCAGAGGTAGACGGCCAGCCCGGCGACTCCGAGCAGCCCTGACCCGGCGAAAATCGCCGCGTTGAACGGGTCCGAAAGCACCTCCGCGACGAACCCGACCGCGTCGAGCGGGTCGCTCGGGTCCTCGGTGACGTAGTCGACGTGGGCCGCGACCGGCCGCGCGGCGAGCGTCGCGAACAGGGCGAACGCGGCGACGGCGGCCGACCGGAGACGAACGGACATACCTCACGTACGGGCCGGACACACCTAACGGTATTTCTTCACGAACGTTCGGATGCGACTCTGAGGCGTCCGTTTCGGGAATTCGAACTCGGTCGCCTACGGCGCCCGGGCGACGACGCCGAACGTCTCCGTCCGGGTGGCGGCCGAGACGACCTCGAAGCCCGCGGCCTCCAGCGCCGCGACCGCCTCGGCGGCGGCGAACCGCTCGTCGACGGGCGGCCCCTGCTCGCCGGCGCCGTCGCCGGCCCAGTCGAACGTCGCGACGACGCCCCCGGACCCCACGACGCGCGCGACCTCCGCTATCGCGGCGTCGCTCGCGAACTCGTGGTAGGTCATCGTGGAGACGGCGCCGTCGAGCTCGCCGTCCGCGAACGGGAGGTCCGCGACGTCGCTCGCGACGAGTTCGACGTTCGCCGGCGTCCCCTTCTCGCGGTACCGGTCGTGCATCTCGGGCTGGATGTCGACGCCGTAGACGGTCCCGACGCGGGCCGCCACGTCGTCGGTGTAGAACCCGGTGCCGCTGCCGAGGTCGGCCACGACCTCGGCGCCGGACTCGGCCAGCGGACCGACCAGCTCCTCCGCGGACACCCAGCGGTAGCGGTCGGGGCGCTCCAGTCGGTCCGCCTGATCGGCGTCGAACGTGTGGAATCCCATGCGCGGTCTTGTGCGTCGAGCGCTAAAACGCGTCCGGTCGAGCCGCGCGCGGCCGCGTCCGACTCGGGAGCGAGCGACCCCGCCCGCGGTTCACCACTCCCGCGCTAGCGCGTCGAGGAGCCTGTCGACCTCCGCCTCCGTCGAAACGGCGTGAATCGACGCGCGGATCCCGTTCGGATCCGGCAGCGACCGGACGACGATGTCGTCGTCGGCCAGTCGCTCGACGGTCGCTTCCGGGTCGTCGACGTCGACCGTGACGAGCCCGGACTCGTACGCCTCCGGACTGAGCAGCCGATCGTCGGGGACGCCCGCTTTCAGCCGGTCGGTGAGCGACTCGATCCGCGACTCGATGACGTCGAGGCCGACCGCGTCGATCGCGTCGAGCGCCTCGACGAGGCCGACGTGGGCCGCGGCCGTCGTCGTCCCGACCTCGAAGCGCCCGGCCGCCGGCTTGAACTCGATCTCGTCGCCGGTCGGGTCCTCGACGCTCCGGTAGCCGACCGCGCGCGGCGCGAGGTCGGCCGCGGCGTCGCGGTCGACGTAGAGGAAGCCGGCGCCCCACGGGCCGAGCGTCCACTTGTGTCCGGCGGCCGCGACCGCGTCGGCGCCCCACTCGGCCACGTCCATCTCGACCTGCCCGGGCGACTGGACCGCGTCGACGAGGGTGAACGCGCCGGCGTCGTTCGCGACCTCGACGAGGTCCGCGACCGGGAGGCGCGTGCCGTGGGTCCACGTGATCGCGCTGAAGCAGACGAGCCGGGCGTCCGCGACCGCCTCCGCGTACTCGTCGCGGTCGACGCGGCCGTCCTCGGTCTCTAGGACGCGCACCTCCACGCCCTCGCGTTCGAGCCGCTTCCACGGGAGGACGCCGGCCGGGTGTTCGAGGTCGGTCCGGACGACGACGTCGCCCGGCTCCCAGTCGATCGCGCCGGCGACGCGGGCGATCCCGTCGCTCGTGCTCTCGGTCAGCGCGATCTCTTCGGGGTCGGCGCCGACGAACGCCGCGATCCGCTCGCGTACCTCCTCGTAGGTCCCGAAGGCGTGCTCGTAGGGGTCGGTCGTCGCGGAGCCGTACTCGTGGTCCTCGACGAAGGACGCGGCCGCTTCGACGACGTACTCCGGACTGGGGCCGTGCGCGCCGAAGTTGAAGTACGCCGCGTCGCCAAGCGCCGGGACGTCCGCGCGGAGCTCTCTCGGGGTCATACCGTCGTCGTCGGTTTCGATCGTTCTCATGGTGTCGGTTCTGGCGGTCCGGCGGTCGTCTGTCGAAGGCGGTGCGGCTCGGGTCGGGTCAGGCTGACGGTCCGGCGACCGCCTCGGTCAGCGCCTCCTCGGTCTGTGCGCCGACCATCTGCTCGACGAGTTCGCCGTCAGCGAACACGAGCAGCGTCGGGATCCCCTGAACGCCGTACTCACCGGCCAGCGACTGGTGCTCGTCCACGTCGACCTTCAGCACCGCCGCCTCGGTGTCCGCCGCGACCGCCTCGACGGCCGGCTCCATCATCTGACACGGGCCGCACCAGTCGGCGTAGAAGTCGACGAGCACGACGTCGTGGTCGTCGACGTGCGCGTCGAACGCGTCCGTGTCGGCCAGCTGGATCGGCTCCGCGGGAGCGGCTTCTGTTGAACTCATACTCATAGATACGCCCCTCGCCGTGATAACGGTTTTGGATAAAATTTACAATACTACGCGTGATAGCGTCCCGAATCGGTCCGGTCCCGCCGCGAGGCGGCCCGCAGCGGTCGCTGTCGGCGTCGAGAATCACGCAGCCGTCGGGCGTACGGCGCCGGAACGGACCGCGTCGGAGAGGGGGGAGAGACGGCGGGAGATCGGTGGGCGAGGACCGCGTCGACCGCGGCGCCCCGCGCTGCTCGATTACTGAATGTGGCCTTCGCGGCGGAGCTGGTCGGCGTCCTCGTCCGAGTACCGCCACTCGACGTTCGCCTTCTCGTCCTGCCAGTCCCACGGCTCCGCGAGGACCACGTCGCCCTCGCTGATCCACGTGCGGTACTTCATTCGCCCGGGGATCCGGCCGAGTCGCTCCTCGCCGTCGGCGCAGCGCAGCTGAACGTGGTTGCCGCCGAGGTGTTCCGTCACCACGGCGAACACTTCGTCGTCGTTGGGCATTCGGAGGTTCTTCCGCCCGGATTCTTCGCTCATACCTCCCGTTGTGCGCTCGCCCGTATAAGTGATTGGAGACGCGTGTGTGCGTTCGGCGCGCCATCCGTTCGCACGACGGCGCCGACCCGCGGTACGCCCGGCGGCCGCCTCCTCCCCGGCGGTATCTCCCTCCTCGCTCCCGACCGTCTCACTCGGCGTCGGTGACCGCGGCGGACCGCTCCCCGCGATCGACGAGCGCGTCGTCAGCGAACGCGGCGTCGACCTGCGCGAACGTCTCCGGCTCCGTGCCGGAGTTGTCGACAACGACGTGGTCGGTCGCGACCTCGTCGAACAGTTGCTTGAAGTGGAGGTGGATGTCGAAGTCCGCGTCGCTGATCCCGTCTCGGCGCTCGATCCGTCGCTCGACGACGTCCTCGTCGCAGGCGACCTCGACGAGGTCGAACTCGGCGCCGGCCTCGGCGGCCGTCTCGCGGGCATCCGTCCGGAACCGGTCGTCCGCGAACGTCGCGTCGAGGACGACCGCGTCCCCGGCGTCGACATCGTTGCGGGCGCGGGAGAGGAGTTCGACGTAGACGGCCTCCGTCTCGGCGTCGGTGTACTCCGGGTCGTCGAACAGTTCCTTTCGAATCACGTCGGTCCGGCGGATCCGGCCGTCGACGTGGTCGGCGATCCGCTCGGCGACGGTCGTCTTGCCGACGCCGGGGAGTCCGCAGACGACCACCAAGCGCCCGGTCGACGCCTCGTCGTCGCCGGTCACGGCGGCCGAGTCCGACGCCGTCGGCGCGAGAGAATCGGCCGTGTCGCGGTTCGAAATCGTCGATTCGCCCCGGTCCGGCGCCCGACCGCCTCGGTCACTCATCTATCCGTATCCTCCGGGGTGAGACAAAAGAAACTTCCTATTGGCCATCCCGCGACTGGCGCCGCCAGCGCTCCTCTCCCGCCGGTCTAGAACTCCTCGACGTACCGCTCGATGACCGAGGTGTCATCGTGGGTCGTCCACTCGTAGTCGGTGAACTCCTCGTGAACCGTCGGTTCGACCGGCTCGGGCGGCGTGGAACCGCCCCGCTCGCGCGGCACGCCGCCGGTCGTGATCCCGACGACCTCCCCGTCGAGCGTGAGCAGGGGACCGCCGCTGTTCCCGCTCAGCGAGGGGACGGAGGTGAGCAGCGTCTCCCCGTGCCCGCGCTCGACGTACCGCCCGATCGACACCGCCCAGTTGCCGATCCCGAACGGATGGCCGACCTGAACGAGCGGCTGCCCCGTCTCGACCGACGTCGAGTCCCCGAGCGAGAGTCGGTTGCTCGGGGAAAACTCCGTTTCGAGGACGGCCACGTCGTGGTACGGGTTGTCCAGGTACTCCGACGCCCCGACGAGTTCCGGCTCGAACTTCTCGCCGCCGATCGACCACGCCTCGAACTCCTCGCTGCGGTCGACGACGTGGCTGTTCGTGAGGAGACCGCCACCGTCGAGGAACCACGCGGTCCCGCCCTCTCCGCTCTCGCCCCTGATCACCGCGACCGCCGCCCGGACCTCTTCCCCCAGCGCGCCGGCGCGGTCGAGTTCCGCCTCCGAGAGTTCCGCGGGCTCCGGCGGCTCCGGTTCCGACTCGTTTCCGGAGACCGCCCGCCGGGTGACGTCTTCCGGAAGCGCTCCGCTACACCCGGCGACGCCGGTGACCAGTCCGGTCGCCCCGACCTTGATGACGGCTCTCCGGGTCCTGTCCTCCATGATCGGAGTCCATTACCCGTCGGGATATACGTTGGTATCCGCTACCGTCCCGAGTCCGAAAATCGATTCCGCGGACTCCTCGCGTCGCTCGTCGCTGCGAGGAATCAGAAACGGGTTGGGGCGGATTTGAACCGCGAGGACTTCGCTCCGCTCGTCCTCTGGGTTCGAATCCGCGACACCACTTTGTCGACACGGACCGCTCGCTATCTCTCACGGTTGTGGTGTCAAGAAAAATGGGTTGGGGCGGATTTGAACCGCGAGGACTTCGCTCCGCTCGTCCTCTGGGTTCGAATCCGCGACACCACTTTGTCGACACGGACCGCTCGCTGTCGCTCACGGTTGTGGTGTCAACAAAAATGGGTTGGGGCGGATTTGAACCGCCGGCCTCCTCCATGTCAAGGAGGTGTCATAACCGGACTAGACTACCAACCCGAAGGGGCTTACTGACGCATCTCGTCGTTTCCGTGGAACGTAATTGAACCTTTCGTTTCGGGTTTCGGGTCGGCGGGGTCGGACGAGCCGATCGGAAGACGGCGCCGTGACGACCTCGGATCCCGTCGGGGCACCGGCCAAGCGCCCGCCGCCGCCGGCGTCCGCGCGTCGGCGTTTTTCGACCGGTTTTACCCGTTCGACGAGAGTCCCCCCGTATGGTCGACATTGCCGCCCGCACCGACAGGCTCGACGCGTACCTCGACGAGCGCGGCCTCGAGGCGGTCTGGTTCGCGCGCCCCAACGGCTTCGCGTGGCTCACCGGCGGCGATAACGTCGTCGACGGCGACGCGACGACGGGCGTCGCCGCCGCCGGCTACGACGGCGGCGGCCTCCGCGTGATCACCGACGACATCGAGGCGGACCGGCTCGCGGCCGAGGAGCTTCCGGACGCGTTCGCGGTCGAGTCGTTCCCGTGGTACGCAGACTCCCTCGCCGGGGCGGTCGCGGATCGGTCGCCCGCCCCTGCGGCCGCCGACTTCGACGTGCCCGGGTTCGAGACCGTCGACGGGAGCCGGCTCCGGCAGCCGCTCACCGACGACGACGTCGAGCGGTACCGGGAGCTGG